>QMRC01000003.1 GCA_003649205.1 Thermoprotei archaeon | reverse complement strand
CACTAGACTTAACCTCAATCAGTATATGCTCACCATCCTTAACAACTAAATCAACATCGATAACAACAGGATAACCATAGACAAAACCCTCCTCATCAACATAACACCACCTCTCAATCCTAGCAACCTTAAAGTACTCCTGAAGAAACCTCCTCAGCATAGATACCCCACCTAACACCAAGAGCAGTAACCCTATCACCAAGACGCTTAATCTCCCTCTGAAGCTCAAGAATGGCTACAGTATGCTTCTCGAGAATTTCACCATGCCTCCTAATAACCTCCTGAAGGTCCCTAATCGCCTTACTTATGTTCAATAACCTGCCTCTGTAGATCTCTAATTTGCTCTTGAAGATCCCTAACCTGCTTCTGCAAATCCCTAATAGCTTGAGTATTCTCACTAATTTTCCTAAGAATTTCCTCAATACCTAGTAAGCCCATTACAGCATACCTAAATTCAACATCCTCCCTAAGCAACCTAAGAAACTCATCCCTCAACCTAGAAGACACAAACAAACACAATCGAAGAGAGCAAGAACACCAATATAAGAACTACTACCAAGGAAAATACACTGGAGAGAACAAGCATAGAGGAACAGTCCATATAACCAATCCAGTCAATCAGTAAAGTGACCAACATGACAAAAGTCGACAAGCAAATAGTTGAGGAATTCCTCAAAGAAGCACTCGAGGCCATAGATGAGATAGAGAGCATAGTCAATACAGAAGAGAGCACCTTCATCAGAGATAGAAGAGCGAGATTTAGTCTAAGGTACTCAATAGTGCTAGCAGTAGAAGCACTAGCAGACATAGCAGTGGCAATACTCGAAAAAGACTTCAACCAAGTAGCAGAAACCTATCGAGAAGCATTCATCAAACTAGCAGAGAACACAGTGATAAACCTATCAACAGCACGAGAAATGGCAAAACTAGCATCACTAAGAAACATCATCGTACACAGGTACTGGACAGTGGATGACCTCAAGATATATGAAGAAGCAAAGAAAGGAGGAGTAGAAGTACTTAGGAAATTCATCCAAGAGGTGAAGCAATATATCGAAACTAAGGACCCTTGAAGAAGAAAGGAGAAAACCAAAAACCATGACATGGGAAGAGAGACAGAGAATAATCGAGGAGATAGTACAGGAACTAAATAAGAGAGAGGAGATAGTACTGGCAGTACTACATGGAGGATTCCTCACCTCACAAGTATTTAGAGACATAGACATAGCAGTATACACAGAACACACAGTACCACCACAACAAGAACCACAGTACATAGACGAACTAAGAGAACAACTAGAGAAGAAGATCAAACAACCAGTAGACATACAACTACTAGACTACGCACCACCAACATTCCAACAAAAAGCACTACAAGGCAAAATACTCATAGAGAGAAAACCAGGAATAAGAGCAATACTACTCCACCACGCAAAAGAAGAAGTAAGGAGACTAAACAAAGTAAGAAGCCTATAAAGGAAACAAAGGAGTAGAGGAAATGGGATACGGAAATGAGTAGTAACCTAGAAGCAAGAGTAGCGAAAATAGAGGGAATTCTAGAGCAAATGGACAAGAGATTAACCAGAGTAGAAAACGAAATCACACACCTAAGAGAGGAGATTAGAAGAGTAGAGTCAAGACTATGGTGGATAGTTGGAATACTCATAACAATGTGGATCAGCATCATAACGACAATACTGTTAAAACCGTGAGGAGATGAAGCATAGATGACACAGCACATTCTAGCTAAAGTACTTCTCCAAGGAACGAAGAACCAGGTAGCAGGACAAGCACTAGTAGATACAGGAGCAACCTTCACAGTAATAGATGAGGAACTAGCAAACTACCTCGGAGTAGAACCAGTACCAAAGAGAGAACGAGAAAGAGTAAAGCTGGTAGGTCTATGCTGTACAGTTGAAGGAAAGCTAGTTAACCTCAAGTACATGGAGATAGAGGGTAGACCAGTAGGAGCAACATCAGTCATAATGGTAAAATTATCCAAAGAAATTAAAGAAGCACTGAAGAAACTAGGAGCAAGACAAGACGTAATCATAGGCATAGCAGATCTAAGCAAGACAGGACACACCATAGACCTAGTACAGAGAAAACTCAAGTACGTAGGAATAATATGCGTATAGCAACGCAACCCCACATCAATGCCCAAACACCTAGACAACCCTACCAGGAGGAGGTAACACACCTCTCTTAAGCAGAAAACCCTTAGCCATAGCAATGAGAACCCTCAACTTACCAGCATAACGCACGAGATCAGACCTACCAGAAACCTCAGCCTCCTTAAGCAACAACTCATAAATCCTCTCAAGCTCAAAAACATCATCCCAAGTAAGCTCATTAGGATCCTTCCTAAGTAACTCACCAAGCCTCTCATAAACCTCCTTCGTATAGTACCTAGAACTATGCACAGGCCTAGCACTAGACAACAAAGCAGCCAAAGCCCTATACTCAGAATCAGATACAGAACCCCTCAAAACCTGAATACCTAACAAAACCTCATTAAAATCAACAAGAACACCAATACATCTCACAACATCACCCAATCTCCTCTCAACATTACTAAACCTCCTCTCCATGTACAGAACAAGTACTAGAACAACAACAGCAACTAATGGAAGCTGAGCAACAAGCATTGAAACCAAGGTAACCAGATCAATAACCAACCCAAACCACCACAGGAAAACACAACACACCAATAAATAACTACCCCGATTCAATTCCCCAAGCAACACCCTACACCCTATCAATCAACTCCCTAAGCACCTCAATGAGTCCCAACTCACCCTCCCTATGCTTCTCAAACAACTCCCTCCTCATGAAATTATGATAGAAATTAGCATGCAAACCCTCAACTAACCTAAACAACGTCGAAAACTCAGGATCACCAGTCTTACCAACAAGGAACTCAACAACATCCCACAAATCCCTATGAGTAAAGTGAGGTAAACCCCTTAACTAAGCAACAGCATTAAGCAACGCAGTAACAGCACCCCAATACTTCCCACCAGCCTCAACCAAATCACCCCTCCTATAAAGCTCCTCAGCATCACTAAGAAACCTCTCATGAAACTTAGAATAACTTCAACCTCAGCCCAGGATCAAGCTCCCTACAAATGAGACCAAGGTCAAACTCATCAACATACTTACCCCTCCTACGAGCAAACTCACGAAGTAAATTAAGAACAACATCGCACAATCTAGCACTAACCACAAAATAAAATATCTCAGAGAGCAACCAGAGACCGCAACCTAAAAACACCAACCACGTCAGCACTTAGAAGATGCAAAACTATACTTCGAAGATACGCCCTCCACAGCTAACCTAACTTAACCCTCCCAATTCTTCGAAATTCCTTAACAGATACATGTAAACAACCTAACCTCCTATACACAACATCACCAGACACTATAGCTACAATCTTCCCACTATTATCCTGTCTCACCCTCTCATAGAAACCTGCTACTAACAAATCCCACGGAGACTCCTTTGGGAACCTATCTCTAAAACTTTGAGCAAATATGAAATCCCTAACATCCACATTACCAATAGTAATCACATCCTCTACCTGCTGCAGAAAAGCGAGAAGTTGATACCTATACCTCTTCAATACGTCATTAACCCTCTTAATAACGTTATTCAATGCATTAATCACTAACCTAAACTGTGAAACCGCCCCTCTAGATAAATGAACCAGAAATAACTCAACAAAGGACGTAGGTGCTATCAGTACCTTACCTATGGAATTCATGGCAACAGCATCCAACATAGCTAAGTAATACTCATGTAGCTTATCCCTTGGGTTAACTATTGCAAACAGAAACTCTGTTTCAACTACAGCTATGTCAATTCTCCTAAACGAACTCATCAACCCCACTACCCTAAAACAAACGTTGAAAGATACATGGAACTACATATCCAATTCCTTCTCACCCTTCATCAAATACCTATCTAACTCCTCACGTAACTTCCTCCGCCTCTCACCACTATAACTGAAATCCCTACCAAACACCTCTTCAATAACCCTACCAACTTCATTGAGTTGAGGAGCTAACTCCACAAATACAGCGTCCACAACACCCCTAACTTGCCTCAACCTATCGATAAGCTCATCAACAGAAAAACCCCTGTACAACTCCTTAGTAAAATCCGTCAAACCAAGCACTCTCAACGAAATAACAGTCAACTTATCAGGATTAAAATGAATAAACCTAGAGGAAATTCGCCTTATCCTCTCGGGTAATCCAGGACATGAACGTTCAAGAAATTCCTCAACCTCCCTACACAACAACTCATCAACATTCAACCTAAACTCCCAACAAACCTCACCACGTACAGCATCCACAAAACCCTTACTAGGTAACTCCTTCACAACAGCCCTATACACCGGAGCTGATGAAGGACCATACCTATGAATTACATACCTAAATTCACGAAGCACCGACCTATCTACAGGATCCAACTCAAGATAATCACCCTCAATCCTCGTATAAAGTGCCAAAAATATAAGCTTCTGAACCCTCTTCAACCCAACAACCCTACCACCAGCAACATCCAAAAGATAAATAACGACCGAAGGAACAACAGCAAACACCACATCTCCACCTCAATAACCTAACTCCAAAACAAATATAAATCCAACTTAGAACCTGAAAAGATAAAAAATCTAGCAGATCTAGCTAGACCCACAGACGAAAAACCAGCATAATCACCTAGAAAACCACAATCACTCCAACACCTAGGGAATAGAAAGGAACAATACTCAACATACCAGCACTAGCTTTGAGTACACAACTATGAATAATCAACAACCCAACACCACTACCAGACCCAGAACACCACCTACACCTCCAGAACCAGCAATCCCACTAAGAAACCTAACCCACTTCAAACACTCACAAAATAACAGGAGCACAATTACCAGCAAAATTCCTCAACATAAACCCACTAACTAAGAACCTCTAAGCTAAGACCTCTCAACATAACTCAAAAATACAAAATACAAGACCTAACACTCAACGAAGCAAAACAGGTAGTAACTAAAAACGTAGGAGAGATACAATACCAATAACCAACATTAATGAAAAAGACACCTAGCACTAGACCACAGAATACAAATCCTCGTCAAACACAGCGATGAAAATAGGATGATTTACCTACACCACATTCCACACAATAACCTAAACACACATCACCAGTATCCGACAGTAGTAAACACGCAACATTACAATCTGAGTGAAAAGAAAGAACTTAAAGGACCAACAATGCAGCATCAACGTAAGGGCATCCCTCAGACCCAAAATCCTCCTCACTCAAACCCAAACACCTCAACTCATCAACTATCCTCCTCGACAACCTCAAGCCCCTCAGCACCCTAAACCCATAGATCCTAATTAAGTCATACATAGCGAAATGAGACAACCACCCACCAAAACCACGAACACTCTGCAAATCCCTATACAATCGATCAACACCAACACTAACGCTAGGATAAAGACGTGGATTGTACCTCCTCTTCAACTTAACAAACTGCACAATGTATCATCTGGACACACATACTGCAACGAAGATAAAAGCTCTTCGAGACGCTAAATTCACAAACAATGGCACAATGCAATCGCCACATGGTGTGTCTCCTGCAATGTATCGCTTAGTGTTCATAAGCAAAGGTGATATATCTAGAATGTCTGTAAGGACCTTTCGTAGTAGCTTAAGGCAATTCCCCTAAGAGGCGAGTTATAAGTCTGTAGCTTACACCATACTTCCATAGTACATGTCCTACTACCTCACGATATTTCTTCAACTCGAGTTGTACAGCATTAAGCAGTTTCTCTAATTCAGTAACCTTGACTTCACTCTCATATTTCTCGGCTAATTTGCTTACTGCAACTATGTCACCAACTAGGAGATGGCGTAAGACCTCGCAACATGGGGTCTCCCCTACGAGTGCAGCAGATGCTATGGCTATAGCACCAAGCAGCAAGTCCGTAGGTACATTGCGTAGTTTGCTAGCTAGGAACAGTAGTGTCTTACCTGGACGTGCTACCTTATCTGTTGACCAGTCACTAAGAAAGTTATCTATTCGAACTATGTCTAATCTCCTTAGATCGTTAGTTAGTCGTGGCTTAAGTTCACGATTACAACGCTCAGCTGGTAGATTAATACCTGAAGTACTCAGAAACTCACTTGCTACATTGACTATTTCATCACGAGTAAATACAGCATTTTCAGCAAGCTCCATAACCTTAGGCAGCAATAGCTTCCTAAGAATATAACCTAGTAGCTGCAGGTACCTTTCAAACTTATCCTCCCCCGGAAGTATGAACAATGCTTGAAGCATTACTGGATTAAATTTTCTGATAACTTTCCTCACTCTGTCACCAACCCGAGCAATCTGCTCGATACGAGCAGTAAATAGCTCCTCTACCCTCAAGCCTACTTCATCTGAAAGCCGTTGAACCGAACCTGGTATAACTTCCACACCAAACTTCTCCCTAAGTTCATGCCTAGTAATACCAAGGCTCTTGAGTACTTTAAGTAGCTCACCTTCACTTAGTGTTTGCAGGCGATCTTTAAGTCCGAGTAAGCATTGGTGAGGCTCAACCTCTATTCTGTAAGGCCATGAATCTCCATACTTAGAATCTATTGGCCAGAATTCGGTCTTATCTTCAAACTTCCTAACTATCTTCCCGAGAAATACTATTGCACCAATTGGCAAATTAGCATAAATGAAAACGATGTGTCCAGCTTGCAGTTCTCTTTCCCAAAGTCTATAGAGACCGCTATGAAATCCCCATAAGAACTTACCATTCATAACCCACTTCCTGATACTGTAGAGTACATTATCTGCATGACCTTTGAGTAGCCAATACACAACCATCCCCAACAGAGCTATGAGACAATTACCTCTCTTAACAGATTTTCTTCGAAATACCTAGGTCTAACAACTATGAAGAATAAGTCCACTGATACATCATTGAAGTACGTCTCAATTCGTGGAGGATACCTAGCTCTTCCTAAACAGGTGATAGCTGCTCTTAGTGCTCTATCTTTAGCCACATCAATGATATAGGCTAGGAGGCGAAGTGTATCACTTAGTCTCAGCAACTTTCTACTCAGATCCCGGTACTTAGCCTCAAGCACAATGACTTTATTATCAGTAACCACTGCTATATCCGGTCTAGGCAAAGAACCGCTGATGGATTTTACCAGCTTGGAACAAGGTGCTTTATTTAAGTATAGCCTACAAGGCCCTAACCTGATAACATTTAGCTGCTCCAATACTGGGTGTTCTCTGAACTCTTTGCTAAGTACCTCGAGAACTTTGCTAAGTACATATAGCTCATAGACCTTTGTGCTGGGGTAAAGTAGTAGTTCAAAGAGACCAGGTCTATATGATGGAGTTAGCTGAATTAAGGTGGCTATACGCTCCAAGAAGTCTATATTCACCTCACCTAATTCAGCATACGACACTAATGCTGGTACTGACATCTCAGTGGTAATGGTGGATATAAGTGAAGTAGTGAGTGTACGAAGTCTCTCACCTAATGAACGCAAGAAATCGCTTCGAGTAGACACTTCGGACACGATACCTATGATATTAGCAAGTGCCTTGTAGACAAGCACCAGGGTAGCAAGAAGTGTTGTGTACTTTCGTGTATTAAATATCTGCTTCGGCTTAAGTAGTGCTAAGTCGCTAGGACTTACCTTCACCAATGTGCCATGTTTTGAAGGTATGTACTGGAGGATGTACCAAGGCTCTGACTGAATGTAGTGCTGTATTAACCGTAATACATGCGTAAGTAGTTGAGGTAAAATGAGTGCTTCACCTGTACGTTCATGTGTGGTAATTAGGTAGGTATGTGCTGTTACAAGATGTAGTAAGTCACGCACCGTGCTACCGTATATCACATCAAGCATGTTAAGAAACTCATGCCCAATCTTTGGCTCAAAAACCAAGCATATATTGTATCTAGGTATGGAAACTACACCAACCCACTGACCTGTATACACTTTGGTCCCTACCACTTCAGGCAGCCGCGACTCAATTTCCAGACCATACTTCTCAAATACCCGTTGTTTATATTCACGAAGAAAATCTCTAAGCTCACATATCATTAACTTGAGCTGTGATTCACTAACATCTAGTTCTCTACATAGCTTACGTAAATCAACTATAGAGTCCTCACGGTGATGAAATACTCGGTAGTTCATACATAATGGCCTCAGCAGCACGGTATGTGAGGCTACTTGAACTAAAGTTATTCTCAAGGAACTTCATGAAGTTTCTAAATGCTATAGTACGAGGACTGCTTCCAAGGAACTGCTCAATCTTAAGCATTGGGATTAGGGAAGAGAGCTGAGGTAGCAATAATGATGCTATGGCGAGATCTAGTAACGCCTCATCTGATACTGAGACTAACGCTATATTCTGACTTATACACCTAGCCAATAACAGAGAGATGAAATCAACTAATATGGAAACTCCTAGATCAATCTTCAGATCATTGAGTGCTACGGCATAAATGCCGGCAAAGCTCTCAATTAACTTACTACTAGTATCTCTCAATCTGTCTAGTAATTTGACTACTTCATCAAATTCAATACGTACCAAACAGGGTACATCATACTCGGGTAATAGTGATTTAGTGAACCTAAAGGTAAGGAACTCAACTTCTTTCGAGACTAGTGCTTCAACATACTCCTGCAAGGAAGTGAACACAGAGTTTTTATCCAGATGAAAATTGTCATATAACTGCACAATGAGGTTCTCTATATCGAGCCCTGGATCGTATTTCATATATGGAGGAATTACAGGAATAGGTATCAATCTTCTACTTAAAGCATAACCGATCTTAAATAGGTGTGCTCTATCAACAACATTCATAGTGCCAATTATTCTGAAAGACCGAGGAATTGGGATACCACAAACCCTACTACCTAGGATATTACGCAACTTCACCATTAACTCCTTACACCTGTCGACTGATACTTCAAGACAGTTAGCTAGTACTGTGATATCTTCCTCGGCAAGCTTCTCCTCATCCAATATATCAGGGGGTAACACAGCAATGTTGTAGTATTCAGGATCGAGAGCCGTAAATACTCTACCTAGTGCGACCTCAATATTACATCTATTGACTTCATCGAGAACATACCATAGAGGGCCCTTACCCTCAATAATTCTAAGCCAAGTACCTAGGATAGCAATACCGAGAGAACCTAACCTCTTAACCAGTACATCTCCATGTCCTTTAACCTCTCTCAGCTCATTGAAGCATGTAAGCAGTTCATAAGTTAACTCACTACGACCAGTCTCGAGAATAGGATGCGCACCGGTCAGCTCGGCAGCAACATCGATAGCTAACTTCGTTTTACCAACTCCAGGAGCGCCAACCAATAATACGGATTTACCACTTAGTAAAGCAATAGTGATTAAATTTCTCAGCCGAGTCATAACTTCCCACACTACCACTGATACTGCCAGTGTACAATGTTTTACACTTCACTGCTTGAGTAAAGTACATCAGCTCTGGTAAATATACCTGAAATTAAGCTATTTCTTGACTGGTGACTATACCTAGCAGTTCTGCTACTTAACAGCTCTTTGTCTCAGTTTCTCTATTTCTGCTGGTATGTGTATCAGTAACCACCTTACTTTGCCTTTCTCTACTAGGTCTTTGACCCATTTCTCTCTTTGGCTTAGTGTTGTCGTTTTGCCGCTTTTTACCTCTATGAATGTGATTTCTTCTGGTTTTCCTTCTGTGAATCCTTTGAATGCTATGTAGTCTATTGGTGAGCCTATGAATCTTAGGTCTTTGGGATTTATGCCGTACTCCATGCAGATTAGTATTGGTGCTAGTTGCTCACCTACTTTACCGATTATCGTTGCTATGGATCTCTTGATAGCATCTTCTCTAATTCTCTCTTCCTCCTCTATTCTCCATTTTTCGAATAGTAGTTTTGCTCTTTCGGTGGCTTCTTTCTCGAGTTCTCTACTTCTCCATTGGTTGAATAGTTGTCTTGCTCTGTGCTCTACCTCTCCTTTGAGCTTGATGTATTTTGTGGTGATGTAGAGGAGTGTAATTACTAGGATTAGGATTATGATTAGGTCTATCACTTTTCTTCACCGAGCTTTCTCCTTGTTTGGGTGCTTATTATGGATTAGCTTTGCTCTGGGTTGTGGTTTTGTGTTTTTATTCGCTAGTGGGTGTGGTGTTTGTGATTAGGTGTTTTCTGAGAGTAGTTTGAGTATTGTTGTTAGTCCAGGGAATGCTTGTTCTAGGTGTTTCATGCTTGCTCTCTTGAGTAGTTCTTCTTTTGTTGCTGCTTCGCCTATTACTTCTCTTAATTTTCTGATGTTTTCTTCTATGTTGCCTTTCTCTGTGAATCCTGAGATAGCGATGTAGATTGTTACTTGCTTTGGTCCTTTGCGGCATGTTATTACTAGTGCGTGGTCATTAAGTTCCTTTATGTCTAGTACTTCGAAGCCGTATTGTTTCAATGTGCTTGAGAATACGTCCTTGTTGGGTACGTGTTCTCTATCGATTATGATTAAGCAGTACCTGGGTCTGGTTTTGTGTAGGAGTGTGGATAGTTGCTCTATTACTCCTCTTACTCCTGTTCTCGTTGGTAGTGTTGGTATTATGATTACTTTTCCTCTGTGGTTAAACTTCTCTGCTATTATCTTCAGTACTCTTACCTCTTCTACACCGTTACCTGTTAGGAGTACTGTATCTACTGTTCTTGGTACTTGTCCTCTCGTTACTTTCATAGTTCGAGTAGGTCGATTAGTTTCCTTATGTCTATTCCACGATTGAAGTACTCTTCTAGTTCGTTTGGTGTTAGTGTTGTGTGTTCTACTATGTCGTCTGGTGTTTTTCTCAGGATTATTACTTGGCTGTCTTCTGGTGATTGATATGTTAGTTCGAGGAGGACGTCTATGCTGTGTGTTGTGATTACTACTTGCCAGTTCTTTGATGTTAACCACTTCATCACTACCTCGATGAGTCCTGGGTGTGCTGCTACTTCCATGTCATCCCATAGTACTAGTCTTGGTTTTAGATACTCGAGTGCTAGTGCTGTGAGGCATATTCGTTCTATACCGTCTCCTAAATCTGCTACGTGGATGTAGAGTGGCCCGATTTCCTCACTTACCTCCTTTCTCAGCTTCAACTCATTTCTCTCAATTAGGATTTCTGTGTACTTGTCGTAGACTGTGGGGTTGATTAGTTCGGTGACTATCTTCCTGTGTGCTCCGTACTTGGTTAGTGTGGACCAGGTTGTGGGTTCTTTTAGCTTGTTTCGGAGTTCCTTGAGGAATTCGGTGCTATTTGGTATGTAGAGTGTGAGGTTGTGTACCTCATCCTTACTTATGTTGAGTAGCTTCGCTATGTAGTCAATATATGTCTCTACATATGCTTCTCTATTGTTTATTACTATTGATTCTAGGGTACCTGCTGTTAGGGTTACTGTCACTACTTCGTCATTGAATAGCCGGTACCTTATTCTCGCTGTTCCACTATATCCATAGATTAGACACGATTTTCCTCCATGTAGCTGTGTTATGAAATCTAGTCTGCTTACTTCAGTTAGCGGTGCTGTGTATCCGGAGGGTGTTGCTAGCAGGTACAGTGCTTCTAGAATTGTTGTTTTTCCTGTGTTGTTTCTGCCTATGATGATGTTGAATTTCTTTAATTTGATGGGCTTTGCTAGTTTCCTTACTCCACGAAATTCCTCTATGTCTAGCTCTTTGATGACTATTGTCAAGTTAATTCACCTACTTTCGTAATGATTCTGGATCTACTCTCATTTAGTGTTGTGGTTTGCTTTATCAGGTATCTTGCTTTTTCTTGAACTTTAGGTATGCCTTTATGGTTATGGCTGCTATTGCTATGAAGTATCCTCTATCATCCATGTCCTTACTGAAGAGCCTTATCCCGATCTCGTATGCCCTATCTAGTTCCTCTATTGTCATTTCGTTGATGTCTTTGCTGAAGAGTTTCTTTAGGAATTCCAACTCTTCCTTGGTTAGTGGGTTTGGTGTTGCTGTGGTGTATGCTTCAAGTACTTCTCTTACTCTGTGTCTTAGGTACGTTACTTCCTTTTCCTCTAGCAGTCCCTTTAGTCCTAGGTACTCGATAACGACTTCGTGAGTATGTGTTGTTGCTCTTGCTATGGTCTTAAGCATTTTCTCCATCCTAACATCAATGTAATTTCTTAGATCCTCGAACTTTGTATCAACATACTTCTTGAACTCGTCAAATCTCCTATCTATCTCCCTGAATCTCTCTTCTATTCGTTCGAATCTACTATCTATCTCTTCAAATCTCTTCTCTATTTGCTCGAATCTTTTGTCTATTTGCTTGAATCTCTCATCGATGCTTCTAAATCTCTCGTCAATGGTCTTAAACCTCTCATCAATTAGCTTGAATCTACTGTCTATCTCTGTGAATTTTCTTCCTAGCCAGTACGCTAGTGTTCCTATTGAGGTTACTACTGTGAGTACTGTTGCTACTGTGTCCCACGGTATTTGCACTGTGTCACCTAGGTATGTCTCAAGTTGCTCACACTTATGTACTTGATGTTCTTGCTCTTGTCCTCATCTCTGTATCAGTAGTTTCTTTAGGATGTCTCTGTATGCAGGTATTTGCCATGCGTAGTACTTCCCTATCCCTAGCTCTAGATCACTTGGTACTTCGGTATTGTGTAGTGTTGTCACGTACTTGTAGATGAGTAGGTTCTCTTCAGTGAGTATTTGCTGTAGTTGCTCAGTTCTTGGTGTTGCCTCTGTGTGTACTGTATCTGGATCCTCTATGGCCTTCATCAACTCATTCTCTAGATTTCTCGAGCGTATGGTAGTTAGTACTTTCGTGAGCCTTCTCTCTAAGGTATTTAACCAGCTACCTATATCCCATCTATGTACGTGTGCTATCTCTATTAGTGCTCTTGGATTCCCACCTGTTACCCGCCATAGCTCCTCTCTGAGGTTGAGGTTCGGTGGTTTTAGTTCCTGTACTAGTTCGTAGAAGGGTTCTCTCGGTAAATTCCATATCAACTTCACTACTGTGTACGTGTGTCTCATTACTAGGTCTAGGCTCTTACCTTCACTTGTCGTAGCTACTATGAGTATACTCTTTGGACTATACCTCCTATGTAGCTTACCTATTAGCTCGTACAACCACTTTACATACCACTCAACTCTATCTAGCCCTATGGCTCTAGTGATGTCATCTACAATCACTATCAATGACCTTCCTTCAATACTCACTTTCTCAGCTATCTTCTCAACTATGAGTGTTATCCTATCTGCTAAGTACGTACCTAGCGGTCCTATGGCTTGCAATGCTACTTCCCTTACGAACTTCCTTACCTCTTCAATCACTGGATTCAACACTATTGCTGTCTCTGGATCCCTCCTCTCTAGTGCATCTATGTAGATTGTCACTCCGTGCACTCTCTTGATGAATTCTCTCAGTAACCTCGTTTTTCCACAACCTTCAGGACCGTAGAGGTATATTGGTAGTGGACTTCCGTAACTAGCTAGTTCACGTAGTGTCTCTAGTTCTCGTTCTCTATCTACGAACCTTGGTTCAATTACTAACATTACTCAGCACCTAGTGCTCTAGGGTGCTAGTACCATCTTGAGTAAGATCCCTATTATCCCTATGAGGATTGGTACGTTAAACGCGATGAAGATCTTGATCAATAAACTAACTTGTCCCTCCAATCTAGCTACTCTTGCCTCTAATCTCGCTGCTCTATCACCTAATCTACCTAACTCACTCCTTATTTCCGCTATTTCACTTCTTACTTCAGCTATTCTCTTGTCAATGTACTCCTGTAGCTCCTTCCTAAGAGCTTCAAGATCTCTCTTCGTTGCTACCTCCCTCATCACACCCTCAACTATTGCCAACCTTATGTCCGGTACCGTAACGAGAAGCTCAGCTAACTTCTTAAGAGCTGAAGGATCCTTCTCGAAAAGAGCAACAATATCACTCGCCGAAAGCCCCCTCTCACCCAAGAAATACCCACCTACCATATAACACAGACCTAACAGCTAAATAAGTCTAGACAACATACATGAAGAAGCACAGAACAGAAATACCATAGACCTAGCTCAAGAACAGACACCTAAACAATGCAAAAAGCCCCGGGCCCTGACCGGTCCGAAACACTTAAGTATCAGCACTGAGCTACACTGAGGGCCCCGGTGCTTGGCGCCGCGTCTGCGGTCGCCAAGTCCTTAGTCATCTTCCGCTTCCTCACCAAGCCCCCTCATCATCCCGGCCAGGGCCCGGGCCTCATCAATTTACAGATCAACCCGAGCCCTGACCAGGACTCAGGGCCACTGAACAACTGAGCACTAGCACTACGCTACTTCAGAACATACTTAACAGCTCTACTCCTCGCTACATTAATCGCAGCCATCTCATCTCTATCCCACACACGACCGCACTTAGTACATCTCAACTCTCTATAGCTCAGTACCTCAGTTACTGAATCACACACCGGACAGTACCTCGATGTACCAGCTGGCTCAATAGCAACCACCCTAATACCCTTCCTCGTGCAGTGAACTAATGCCCTCATCAACTTCGTGTACCTCCAACCCCTCACCCTATCAGTTACCTCACTACGCACATCGACATACGGTAACCACTCAATCTTCGCAATTACGTCGTACTTCTCGCTCAACCTATTTAGACAAGCCATTAACCTATTCAGTAGCTTCCTCAACTCAACTACGTACCACTTCCTCCATCTCCTAACCTTCTTCCTCAGATACAGCTCTAGATCGTACACAAACAACCAATTCGGTACAACACCGTACTCCTCAACTAGCTCAATGACGTAGCTGAATACACTCGGTATCGGTCTACAGGATCTCTTAATCTCCCTCCAAGCCCATGACCCTCTCTCAACCTTGACATCTCTGTACCTCATAACGAACGGGTACTTCTCAACGAACTTCCTCAAACCCTCCTTAACGTAGCTAACTAGATTCGGCACCTCTACCACACCCCTAATCACTACGTAGTACTCACCCTCACCAACATCAATAAGCTTCGGCACAAAACCTCGTTCACTGACTACGCTACAGACGTCAAGCAACATCTCTCGATCATGAACTCTGTACGCAGCAATCACTGACCTCACATTGTAGTCAAACCCAACCACAAGCTGCATTCTCTCGGACCGGTCAGGACCCGGCTTCGGTCCCTCCTCGGCAGTGCCTCCGGACCTATAACCCCCTTCATCGGACCTAACCTCTGGGGATCCACCCGACGCCTTATCGACGTCGGGTTTCATCCACCTTCACTCACCTGAAGAACCTTGATAACCACTCTCCTTTACTTCAGGTACATCGACACTCAATCCATAGTACTCTAGAACTGCCTTCCCGAAGTTCGTCAACCTACCTGACCTAGCAAATATTGGGTATGACCTCTCCCTCAGTAACTTAATTACGTCCTCAACATCGTGCTCTTGCACGAACTGGATCAAGTACTCTCTCTTACCCCTAGGCACACCGTACTTCCTAGCTAATTCACGCAACTTACTTAAGTCAACCCTCCTCAACTTCAACCCCCTAGGAGCAGCAAGCTCAAGGTAATTCGTCTTAACCTTAGCGTAGAGACCGTCCCTGTAGTACAGACACTCACCAATCCTCAAAGTCTGAACCTCTCTAGGCTCAATACCATACTCCTCAACAATTCTCAACTCACTAGGTTCAGTGAGCCTGAAGAACAAGACATTACGACACTGACCACGAACAACATCACTCACCTTAGCAATAGACTGATCAATGAGAATTAGGTAGAGACCACACTTCCTACCCTCCCTAGCCAACTTAACGAGAATAGACTCACCACGAGCATGTACCGGAGCAACCCTATGAACTTCATCAACAACGAGAACAGTACCAACACCCAACCTCCCCAACCTATAGAGAAACTCCATGAACGTAAGAGCAAAGACAGCCTTAGCAACCTCAGAATCCATACCACTCAAATCAACAACGTAAACACCACAACCGAGATCACTCAACGTAAAGTCACCAGGTCTAAAGTACCTAACAAGAGGCTCCAACCTCCTCAAAGCAGCAGCAACAGCAGACCTGTACTCACTACCCTCAGGAAACTCAAAGTACATCCCCCTCAACACATCAACAAGCTCACGAAGACACAGCTCACGAACCCTATCCCTAGCCCTAGTAAGAACCTCAACAACAATAGGAGAGAACGAACCCCTCTCAAAACCATAGCAGTACACCAGAGCATCCTCAACAACCTCAATACCCCTCCAGAAACCAAGCTGAAGAGGATCAAGAGCGAGATCTCGAGGAGGCTCAAGAACAACAGCACCAGGCAAATTAACGAAAGCACCCACGAAGTCAATGACCAAAACCCTAGAACACCTAGACAACTCCCTCACCAAGTAAGCAACAGTACTAGACTTACCACTACCAGTCATACCAACAACGAGAGTATGACCATCAGGAACAAAGTACACAGCATCACCACAAACCCTAAACCCAAGAACCCTCCTACCAAGCACAACACCCCCACCACCAACATCGAGCTCTAGATTACGTAGAAGCTGAGAAACAAGAGAAGAAACAACATCACCAACAACACACTCACGAGCACACAACTGATGAACAAACCTCCTCCACCAAACACAGAGCAAAAACCTAAGCAAACCACTCAACCTACAATCAAACACAACAGAGTAAAGACCAACCCTAACAACACACTCACACCTCCTAACAAAGTAACCACAAACACCCTCAACAAACGAATCCCTAGCACCACCACGACCAAGAGAACGAAACCAACCAAACAACCCCCTCCAAACACCAGAGTAGAAACGAGACAAATCCCTCAACCCACACCTCTCAAGAACAAGAACATAGCAACCACCCCTACTCAAAACCCTAACACCAACACCAGAAGAACATCCAGAACCATCACCCCTCCGAAAACCAATAGAGGACAAGACAGAAACCCAAAACCAATCACCAAGAACAAAATCGAAATCACTCAACTCAACATCAAGACCAAGACCAGAGACAACACCAGCACAGTAACGAACAACACCCTCAACCCAACTACGAGAACAGAAGAACCTATGCAACTCAACAATGAGAAAAACCCTACCGTAGACCTGCACTAAGAAGATCTTAGCAACATAGGGAACACACCTAAACAACGTAGTGACATCAGGAACATGAGAGAAATTCCTCACCCTAAACACGAGCAGAATACAGGACCACAAACCATGACCACAAACATACACACCACGATCCACACAACGAGGACGAGAAGTCAGGTAAAGACACAGGAAATGAAGGAACTTGGGGAAGGTAAAGAACCAGAGTAACCAGTACGGAATAGCGAGTACGAGGTACGTGGGAGTTCCTTCGGTGAGGGAGATGTAGCTGAGCCAGGTACCGGGGAATGTGTAGAGTGTGAGTAGTGTTAGGGTTAGGAGCTTGATTGGTAGGGTGTACCACATGGTTCTTCCCGAGATCTCCACATTCCTGAATTCTTATGGGGGTCTACAGGAAAGCTGTATTGTGGGGATGTGACTTGCCCTGTGGTGGTTTGGTGTCTGTGGGTGGTGGGGTTATTAGGGTGTTTGGTGTCTACTTACCGGGTGTTTTTGTGTGACTCGTAGGAGGTTTAGGTCTGAGGAGGAGTTTGAGGCTTGGCTTAGGCGTAGGAGGATTCTGTACTGGATCATAACTGCTATAGGTATTGCGCTCATTGTCATTGGCTGTATCCTGAAGTACAGTAGTCCTCCTGTTGTTGGTGATGTTGCCAGTATCCTAGGTCTTGTCGTTACTCTCTATGGTTTGTTCACGAGTAGGGATGAGGAGATTATTGGTAGGTTGGAGAATACTGAGGTCGAGCTTCACGAGGGATTTGAGAGATTGGAGAAGGAGATTCATGATGGGGTTTCAAGGTTGGAGAGGGAGCTACGTGAGGGATTTGTGAGGTTGGAGAGGGAATTTCGTGAGGGGTTTAGTGGGTTGGAGGTTCTTCTTCGTGAGATTAGGGATGAGTTGAGGAGGAGTAGGTCTTGAGGGGTTTGGGGATAGGAGGAGTGGGGGTGGTGCCCCCGCCGGGATTTGAACCCGGGACCCTCCGGTCTCTGCTCTGGTCTTCAGCCGGATGCTCTCCCAGGCTGAGCTACGGGGGCTCTTGGTCTCACTTTCGGTTTTCTCTCTGGGGTTTATGTTGTTTTCTTCGTGTTTTTGCTCTGTGTACTGTGTGGGTTATTGCTGCTGTTGCGGTCCATGCTGTTAGTGCTAGTGTTCCTGTGCTTGGTGAGTGTATGTCTGGTAGTGGTGTGCTTAGGTACATGTAGGGTGCTAGTGTGTTGTAGGTTGCGTGTACTAGTGCGCAGGGTAGGAACCCCATCTCGTCTCTCAGTACCTTCATCACTGTGCTCACTGCTATCATGAGTGGTGTCTGCACTAGTAGTCCTGTTGCTCCTGTTGTTGGGTAGTTGAGTCTGTAGTTCAGTATCATTGGTGTGTGCCATAGTGACCAGATTGCTCCCACTACTGTGCTGTGGAGTGGTGTCTCTAGTGGTGTTTCCCTGTACTTGCTGAGTGCTCTCCTGAGCTTTACGTACATGTACCCTCTCCAAGCTACTTCCTCACCTATCACGACTGCTGTGTTGAGTAGTGATGCACTTAGTGTAGTTGCTATGAACGTTGCTGTGTCGAGTACTTTACTTGGTTCGTGTAGTGGTTCTACGAGTGGTCCTCTCACGTCTACTCCAAGTGCTGTCGCTACTGCTAGTGCTATTGCCCAGGTGATCCAGGGTATTGCTAGTGAGGTCGGTATTGCTAGCTGTGGTTTCTTGATTAGTGGTTTCACGTACTTCCAGATCTCTACCCTCCTCTTCACTACGAGGTCTACTGCTGTGGCTGATGCTGTGGGTACGTACGATACTGCTATCATTGCTTGCTGTGGGTCTACGTTCATTGTCTTGAGTAGGTGTACTAGTGCTGTTATTGCTGTGTAGCATAGTGCTGTGTACGTGATTAATTCCAGTACTTCTCTCCTATTGTTCACGTGTGTTGTGTATTTTTGGTGAGTGTTAGGTTTATGCTGTATTTACTGTCTTGTCTACGTGGGTTCTGTTCATGGATGTTAAGGAGCTTGGTGAGTACGTTCTCCGTGGTCTCGATACTATGAGGAGTCTCATTGAGGTTCTCCTAAAGGAGACTATCTTCAAGGCTGATCCCGATGTTGCTCGTGAATTTAGCTCTGCTATTACTCTACTCACTTCCTTGACCGCTCTCTACGCTGTCTTGATCTTGGTGTCTGCGTTCAGGAGGGTTATCGGTATTATCCTAGCTATTGGTTGGGTTATGCTCCTCGTGGCTATGCTCATCCTCGCATTTAGGTGATTTCGAGGTAGTTCACTACGGTGTATGCTGCTGTTGCTATGAGTATGATCGCTAGTGTCAGTAGTAGGTAGGAGTAGTACCTCGCTGTTAGTAGTTTAGCTCCCCTCCTAGATAGCTCCGCTACTAGTGGTAGCCATAGGAGGTCTAGCCATACGTGTGCTAGGTACATTACTGGTAGCGCTACTGCTACACCTAGCTCGGCTACTGCTGCTATGACTGGTAGGGCTACTGTTACCCACCATAGTAGGAAGAATATGTTTGTTCCTGTCAGTACTACACCGATGATTACTGGTTTCATACCCCTTATCGCCGTATTGGACATCACTTCTCCTCCTCTCCTCTGCCGTATCGCATCTCTCACTAGTAGGTACGAGAAGTAGGTTATGAACCCTATGTACACTGCTAGGAGTGGTGTCATCACGTACCACTTACCTAGGTACTCTCTAACTGTTGTGAGTAGGATTGTGAGTGTTGTTACGTATGGTAGTTCCACTACTACGTGCCCTATTGCTACCTCGAGACCTGCCCTCCACCCTCCCCTGGTTCCTACTGCTATTGTACTTATGGTTAGTGGTCCTGGTGATAGTGCTCCACTTGGTGTTATGGCGATTGTTAGTAGTATTAGTTGGAGGAGCTTGCTCAAGTGCCTTACCTCCCTGTTGCTTGGTTCTTGGTGTTTCCTACATTGGGTATTCCTTAATTACCTTTACTCCCTACTTCTTGGTTTGGGTGCTCTGTGTGTTTCCTGGTTTTGAGGATTTGCTTCAGGAGGTTGAGGTTGTTAGGGAGTTGATTAATCGTGTTGAGAGGGTTTATGGTAGGAGGGTTGTTGTTCCTGAGTGTGTTAAGGTTTTGTTTGGTGATGTTGGTCGTGTGAGGTTTGGTGAGGTTTCTAGGCTTGATTTTGCTCGTAGGTTTCGTAGGTTTAGGGATGTTCTCTACCTGGTCTACTTCGTGCTGTGTGTACTGGATAGGTGTAGGGATTTGATTAGGAGGGTTAAGTCTCCTCTCGATGCTAGGGGTAGGAGGGTCGTTTCATTGGTTAGGAGAGGTCTTCAGTTTGGTGCTCAAGTTCTTCCTAATCTATACCTGGAGAGTAGGCTTGGTCGTGTGGTCTCGGTGTTTATCTCTGTTCCTCCGAAGCCCACTACTCTGTCTATACCTGAAAGAGCTAGGTCTATACTCAATCTACTGTCTCAGGTACTGAATCTCGATGTTCTTGTGTATGGTAGGTACGTGACTAGTATGCTGGATGTCGATTCTGAGGTTCCTGTTAGGGGTGGTGGTTTTGCTGTTGTTTGTCGTAGTTCTTCTGGTTGGTGGGAGAGGTCTAGGGCTGTACCTGATGTAAAGTTATTTAAGTGGATTATCGAGAGTAGGCTTAGTTCCAATTGTCGTGAGATTGTGTCTAGTTGCTTGGTTTTGAGTGGTGATGTCCCTTATGTTAAGGAGGTTGGTCTACTGTGTATGGTTCCTGAGGTGTATTCCTGTAGGTTTGTTGTTGTGTCTAGGTGTAGGGTACCTGGTGATGTTAGGGATGTTCTTAGTAGATTCGGTATTGAGGTTGTTGATTCTGTTGTTCCGAGGTCTGATGGTGAGGAGAGAGTCATCTCGATGTTTAGGGATGTCCTCATGTATGGTGTTGTTGAGGGGTGAGGTACTTGGGTAAGTCAGGTAGTAGGTCTCTTTGGAAGAACATCTACTTACTTGGTTTAACTAGCTTCTTCACCGACATGTCTACTGAGTCCGTGCTGTCTATTCTACCTGTGTTCTTTACTGAGGTCCTCGGTGCTCCTAGGTGGTTGCTTGGTTTTGTAGATGGTCTAGCTGAGAGTATTAATTACTTGACTCGTGTATTCTCTGGTGCTGTAGCTGATAGGTTAGGTTCTAGGAAGTGGATTGCTTTTCTCGGTTACACGATATCGAATGTAGCTAAGCCAATGCTCTACTTTGCTACTTCGTGGTATCACGTACTGGTTATTAGGATTGTAGATAGGTTTGGTAAGGGTGTTAGGGGTCCACCTAGAGACGCGTTAATTAGTCTATCTGTTAGGGAGAGGGTTACAGGTAGGGCATTTGGTATCCAAAGGGCTCTCGATGAGCTAGGTGCTACTCTCGGTCCACTAGCTGCTACTCTCATCCTCTTACTCGGTCTTGGTTATAGGTCTGTCTTCCTCTTCTCAGCTATACCTGGTGCTCTAGCTCTTCTCAGCTTACTCCCTGTAGTTGATGTAGGTACTGGTACTGGGGGTAGAGAGGTATCGATTTTCACCATGTACAGGAGATTGCCTAGAAGCTACTTGAGGGTACTAGTACCCATATCCATCATGTCTATTGGCTTCACCTCATTCTCATTCATACTCCTACTAGCTAGGTCATCGGGTATTCCCGAGTACTTAGTACCAATGGTCTTCCTACTCATACACTTCATGAATGTCCTAGGGTCATTTCTCAGTGGCTTTCTCTGTGATGCAATTGGGAGCTCTAAGGTGCTACTGATGTCATTTCTCATGTACTCGGCAACCTGTGCAGTACCTGTACTCCTGCAGATTAACCCCTTAATCGCTGTTGTCACTGCTGTGCTCTACGGTCTCTATCAAGGTATCTATGAGGTATCTTCAAGAGCACTTGTACCTACGTACGTACCTAGTGAACTTAGAGGTGTTGGTTACAGTGCTCTTCAGGTAGCATCGGGTGTACTATCGATAGTTGGCTTCACGATCTTTGGCTACCTATGGGATGTTGTTGGAGTGAAAATTGCCTTCACGTACTCTCTCACTATAGCTCTAGTATCGTCGCTAGTACTGTACCTACTGACTGTGAGAAGGGAGTAAGTACATAGAGAACATCTTCACTTAGTACCTCACTTAACCTCTCTACTCACTACCTATCTGGTGTAGGTCAGTAACCACTCTACCACTGGTACCGCTATCCCTACGTCCTCTACCCTGTACCTCGCTTCATGGAGACTCCATACATGGACTTCATAGGCTTTAGACCAAGTCAGTGCTATCCTCTCTTCCCTAAGTACTCTGGATAGGTCTGTTGATGCCATTCCCAGTAACCACGTTGTCCATCTACCTCTCTTCTTAACTTCTTCAAGTTGAGGTACCTTAAGTACTTCGGCAAGTACCTTAATGCACTCTTCAACAGCTCTGTACAGCTTCTCAGATGATTGAACAGGATCTCTCTTCCTAATGTACTCCTTGGCTTCTTCAAGGAATTTCTCAGCAATTTCAAGTCTAGCATTGGTGAGTTCACGTACATCTAGATTCAGAGTATTCGCCAGTGCTTTCAGTACTACATCGTTAATATCAATACCCAGTTCCTGAGCTTTCTCTATAAGCCTTCTAGGTACGTAGATTACCTCCATGTACTCTTCCTCGGTGATACCCCCACTAGTGAGGTGGTAAAGTGTGGTGTGTGATCCCCGCGGTTGACCCACTTCATCGCTTCCTGTCTTAACAGGGTCTCTGTGGGTCTAAGTGAGTGTTGCGGGTAGGTACTTATGTACCTTACGTAACAGACTTAGTGTTGTGGTTTATATGGAGATTGTGCTCAATACTCTGTGTGAGTACTTTGGTGATGTTTGGCGCATTAGACCTAGTGGTAGCCTGTACCTAATTGAGTTGAGGAGAGATGTCCCTAGTTATGAGCTGTATCCTGTTCAGTGTGTTGTTTGGAGTAGGTGGTTTTGCTGTTTCTGTAGGTTCTTTCACTACAGTGTTCGTAAATTTCTTGAGTTTGCTGAGCCTCGTGACTTGAGGAAGTTGGATAAGGGTATTCCTGCTGCTGTTAGTGGTGCTGATCTATGTGAGAGAGCCATTAAGTTCCTATCTCTTGACGTTAATTGGAGGAGGGGTAAGTCACTTAGTGCTATTAAGGAGCTTGCTGAAGCTCTTGAGGTCTTTACGAAGATCTTAAGTGATGAAGCTGTTGCTCAGGGTACTCCATACTGCTTTGCTGGTTGGATTGTGGACTTTGCTCAGCTACCTCAGGTTCTGAGGAATTACGGTATTAGAGGTTGCTTCGCTACAGCTCTTCTCCTAGGTCCTGATGGTGTTCCCGTTCTCGCATCTGGAGTCTTGGGTAGAGCTTCAAGAGGTGTACTGGTGAAGGTGCTAAGTGTACTCATTAGATGCGTTCTTAGGTGCTGTGATGAGGATCTTAAGTGGGTTCTCTTCGGTTCACATAAGGTTCAGAGAAGTGATGTTGAGAAACTACTTAGGGAGAAGGTTTAGGTTCCTGAACAGTAGAACGTATAGAGCTTGTCAATCCTCTCCTTTGCCTTCTCATGTAGATCCTGCTTTCTCTCGTACGTTCTAATCAACCTCTCAATTTCAGGTACCGGAATTCCAAGGTTTGTCGACAGTTCCTGCAGTGAAATTCCCTTATCCACAAGCTCCTTAAAGAGGTATCCTAGAGCTACCTTCTCCTCTATATGTAGTGTTGCCTTTAGCGACTTCTTGAGGAGGTATACAAGTACCTTCTTCTCCTTATCCTCTAGAGGTAGCTTAGATACGAACTCCATCCTGATGCTCTTAACCTTTTGAGAACACATGTGTATCACCTGCGCTGCAGGGCTCATCCCGGGCGTGGACTAACGCCCCGTCACCCTGCCGAGGAGGCTAGGTATAGTAAGGTACCTAAGGCTTTAAATCTACTCTCAAGGTTTGATAATGAGATCACTTGGTCTATCAGTAGATAGCTCGTACTCTTCTGTTGGCTTAATGGCTTTTACTGGACAGACCTCTACACATTGGTGACAGAATATGCAGCGGTATATGTGGAATACTGGGTACCTCCTCTTATCTTTGGTAATTAGCTCTATGGCAAATGATGGGCAATACCTAGCACAGAGACCACATCCAGTGCACTTACTGTAGTCTACTCTGGGTACTCCTCTGTACCCTGGTGCTGGTGGTAGCTTCTCCTCAATAGGTACCTTCACTGTTGCTGGTTTTCTAAAGAGGTTAGAAAATGTTTCCTTAATTATTGCAGGTAGTCTCATGCCTTTGGCCTCCTGAACTCTCTAAACATCTTCTTGAGTTGTGTCCAGGTTAAGATTTTCCTCTCATTAGTCCTTATGTCGAGGATTGTTACTCTATCTGTGCAGGAGAAGCAGGGGTCTATTGAGACTAGTATTGCTGGTATATCAGCTATGTAGCAGCCTTTGAACATGTGGCAGACCGCTGGTATGTTGGCGTAGGTTGGTGTTCTCACTCTCCACCTATATGGTTTGTCAGTACCATCGCTGTATACGTGGTGAAGTAGTTCTCCTCTAGGTGCCTCTACGAATGCTACTCCCTCACCTGGTGGTGGTCTAATAGGTACCTTAACCCTTATGTCGCCACTTGGTAGGTGGTCTAGTGCGTACTTCACGATATTTATTGCTTCGAGAGTTTCATCTATTCTACAGAGAACTCTAGCCCATACATCACCTTCTTCACGTAGGACTACATTGAATGGTATCTCGTCGTATGCTGCATATGGTCTATGTCTCCTAACGTCATAGTTAACACCTGAGCCTCTAGCTGTTGGACCTACTGCACACAACTTAATAGCATCCGCCTTACTCAATTTACCAACTTCAACACATCTAGCTCTAATGATTGGGTCTTCAATCCATACCTTCCTGTAGTACTTAACTCTCTCCTCTAGCTTAGTGAGCATCTTCTTAGCTTTCTCAATGAATTCAGGTGATACGTCTCTCCTAACACCACCTATCGTTATGTATGCTGATATGACTCTATTACCAGTCATCATCTCTACGAGATCCATCACTATTTCACGGTCCCTCCAGATCAACATGAAGAGAGTGTCAAAGCCAATTAACTCAGCAGCTACACCAATTATCAGTAGGTGACTGTGAATTCTATTGAGTTCGTGAATTACAGCTCTAAGGTACCTAGCTCTTGGTGGTACCTCAACACCGTAGACTTCCTCAGCTGCCTGTGCGTAACATAGTGTATGAGCTACATTACATATCCCACATATTCTCTCAGCTAGGTAGAGTCCCTGAATGTAGTTCCTCATCTCGAATGCCTTCTCAATACCTCTATGGACGTAGCCTAGTCTTGGCTCAACATCAACTACGATCTCGCCCTCAGTTTTGAAGAGGAACCTCTCTGGTTCCTTAAATGCTGGGTGTTGGGGACCTAGTATCAGGTCTATTGTCGACATCTACTTTAGACCCTCCGGTCTCCAGTCCTTCCTAAGTGGGTAAATTCCTTCAGGCCAATCATCTGGTAGGAACAACCTCTCAAGCTTTGGATGACCTATGAACTGTATACCAAGCATCTCATAGACTTCCCTCTCGTACAGTACTGCACCAGGTATGACATCAGTTATCGTATCGATTTTCGGCTCACTCTTAGGTACCTTAGTCTTGACCATGATGTGTACGTTATTAGCGTACAGATGTAGGTGGTACGTAAGCTCAAGTTCCTCACCTAGGTCACACCCTGTTATCGTAGTTAAGTGGACATCACCGAACTTCTCCTGAATAGCTCTAATACATGATTTAACAGCATCTGAGCTAACTCTCACAACGACTCTCAACTTCTTTGGTGTTGCTACCCCAAATAATTTATCACCTAGCTTAGTACGTAGGTACTCAGCAACCTCACTCTCTACCTCTACCAGATGAACCACCTCTCCTCAACTTCTCAAGTAATTTAGCTATACCTTCAACAATAGCATCAGGTCTAGGTGGGCACCCAGGAATGTACATGTCGACTGGTATCACCTTATCTACACCACCTAACACACCATAGCAACCTTGAAAGGCACCTCCACTACAGGCACATGTACCTACAGCAATTACAAACTTCGGTTCAGGCATCTGCTCGTATATTCTCCTCAATCTAGGTGCGCACTGTCTTGTGACTGGTCCAGTGACTACTAGGATGTCTGCATGTCTCGGTGATCCCTTGAGTAGTATGCCAAATCTCTCGACATCGAATCTAGGTGTGAGAGCTGCTAGAACCTCGATGTCACAGGCATTGCATGCACCGGTATTGAAGTGGAGTATCCATGGTGATCTAGTGAGTGCCCATGTACGTAGCCTACTGAGTAGCGCCATGTCACTTCACTGCTACATACACTAGACAATGTCCTAATAAATGTTAACCATGTTCACTCAGTACCTTTTTCAAGACCTTGATGAGTTTTTCAGCTACTTGATGAACTTCAGGAGAGAGACCCTCTCCAAATTCAAGATCTCGAACAACAATACCGAGTAAGTAAAACTCTGTATCTGATTTAAACATCTTCACTACGTTAACAAGGTAGTTGAGGGGTATTGTATGTGTTGTTACAGGGATAAGGTCCTCTACTGCAGTCGGTAATTTCGTCACTATGACAGTACCGACACTGTACCTCTCATCAAGGAGAGCATCAATCACAAGTACTAAATCGACGTCGATGCTGAGGAGTTTGCCGATGTAGTTTTCAGGACACATCTCACAGTTAATTACCACATCCTGAAGACCGTAGTCAAGTAGCTTACTACCTACGTACGACCCTACTCCATCATCTCTCCTCAGTACATTACCTACACACATGACTATGTACTTCTTGCCCCTAATCAAGCTACGTAGATACCCTTCGAGCTTCTCTACGTCACTTAACCTAAATACCATTACTCCTGTCAAGTCAAGTAACCTCATTAGTTTCTTCACGAGAAAGGTTAAATATTGAAAGCTATATGCGACCACTGGGTACCTACATGTCGTTTGTAGATGAGCTGAAGAGAGCTGAAGAGGAGGCTAGGAGAGTTATTGAGGAGGCTAGAAAGAGAGCCAATGGGATAATTGAGGAGGCTAGAAAGAGAGCTAGCGAGTTACTGAGCAGACCTATCGAGATCTCTGGTATTGAGGATGAGATTAGGAAAATTGATGAGGAG
Source organism: Thermoprotei archaeon (assembly GCA_003649205.1). Taxonomy (GTDB): domain Archaea; phylum Thermoproteota; class Thermoprotei; order Thermoproteales; family B15-G16; genus B15-G16. Next base: position 264,080 of record QMRC01000003.1, on the reverse strand, counting down.
ACATGTAGAGAGATTGAGAAGATTCGTGAGGAAACTGAGAGAACCATTGAGAAGATTAGGGAGCAAGCTAAGAGGAATTGGGAATCTGTGAAGGTGTATGTTCTCAAGATTGTGAGTGGTGATGTGTAATGCCTATTCTCATCTCTCGACCAGAGGACATGTACTGGATCACGTTAGTTGTCCCTAGAGACTTCCGTGATGTACTGATGGAGTACGTGCATAGAAGTGGTGTTCTCCATCTAGCTGAGGTAAAGGAGGAGGTACCTGCTGAGGCTCGTAAGGAGATTGAGAATGAGATAACTAGGTTTAGTAAGCTCTTAGAGAAATTGAATTCTGTAATTGCTCTTTTTCGTGAGGAGAAAGTAATTGAGATTCGTTTCGTGTACAGTATTGATGAGGAGCTTAAGAGACTTCTACCTAAGATTGAGAAGGTAGTTTCTGAAATTGAGGAAATTGACTCCAGACTGAGGAATTTAGCTAGAGAGTTGGATGAGTTACGTAGTACGTATGAGGTTGTTTACGCTCTTCGTGAGTTAAATGCTAAGTTACGTGATCTAGATATCGTTACCAAGTATGTGTACTGCGTTGTAGTGTGTGTACCTAAGTCAGCTTTTGAGGGATTCACTACTTCACTAGCTAAGTACCTTCGTGAAAGTGTTATCGTACATGTTGGGTCCTATGGTGAGAAAGTATTTGCTGTGATTGCAGGTAGTAGGGAGGATTACGATAAGTTGCTGAAGTTAATTGAGGAGTTAGGTGGTAAGCTTGTTAAGTTACCGAAACTTGAACTCAGCATTTCTGAGTACTTCAATGTGTTAAGTACAAGGATTAAGGAACTTCAAGAACTTGAAATCAAGCTCAGAAATGAAATATCGTCAGTCGTCGAGAATAATATTGAGGACCTAGTTAAGGTCAGAGAACTACTGTTGATTAAGATTGAGAGATTGAGAGCTATTCTTCAGCTAGCTACAACACAGTACCTAAACTACGTTAGGGGTTGGGTACCAGTATCGGAGTTCAGTAACTTCACAAGATTTCTCGAAGAATCGAAGATTCCCTACTACATAAGTTATGAAGTTGCTAAGGATGCACCAACAAAGATGAGAAATCCTAGAGCAGTAAAGCCCTTTGAACTCTTAACTAAGCTCTACGGCGTACCGAGGTATGGAGATTGGGATCCTACACCTGTACTAGCATACTCATTCACGGTATTCTACGGACTGATGCTATGTGACGTCGTTTATGGTGCTGGGTTACTTATTGCAGCACTCTTCGTACTCGATAAACTGGTTGAAAATCCAGAGAGTGAAGGGTTTAAGCTCTTTAAGAGGATGTTGATGATAGCAGCGATATCAGCTATGGTATTTGGCGTGCTCTCAGGTACGTACTTAGGAGATCCGAGTGTCATAATTGGTCATGAGGTGAACTTAGCCATAGTGAAGCAGATGACAGACCCAGGATTCTTAATAGCGCTCTCACTACTTATCGGTTTACTTCACGTCGATCTAGCTCATGCACTAGCCATGAGAAGAGCTATGATTATGAAGAATTGGGGATTAGCAATAAACAAGATGGCACTATTTCTCCTTCAGCTATTCGGCATACCATACGTCATCACTAAACTTCTGAAGATCAATCTCCCACTACCCGTCGAACCATCTAACCTAGTAACCGGTATATACCTCGCTCTCGGACTACTCATACTAAGTCACATAATCACGAACAAGGGTATGGGTGTCATATCGTGGGTATTCGACCTAACAGGTCTACTAGGTGATGTACTTTCATACTGTAGAATTGCTGGATTAGCACTTTCAACGTACTATCTAGCTAGGAGCATGAACATAATAGGTAGCTTACTAGCCAATGCCATAGCGGCATCAGTACCTGTCGTAGGTCTTGGTCTTGGTATAATTGTAGCTACTGCACTACTAATACCTGTTCACATACTATTCCTAGCACTCAGCGCTATAGGTTGCTTTGCCCACTCACTTAGACTGTGCTTCGTCGAATTCTTGACCAAGTTCTACGAAGGTGGAGGAATAGAATACACGCCACTGAAGATCACAACAGTCAAAAGAATACACTTAAAACCTAGTCAGTGAAACCTACTTGGGACCTCTATGGAAGCCACCACATTAGCACTCCTATTAACCGCTCTCACAGCTAGTTCTGTACTAGCTATGGGTTCAATAGGTTCAGCTATTGGCGTCGCTATTGCTGTATTCGCTGGATTAGCAGTGATTACAGAAGATAGGAGACAAGCAAGAAACGTTATAGTGCTAACTTCACTACCTATGACACAGTGCTTCTATAGCTTCATAATATACTTCACCATACTCAGTAAGGTTAAGGCAGCTACGATAACACTGGGTACTGCATCTATGGTAGCTGCATTAGGTGCAGGGTGTGGTATCGTTGAACTGATCTCAGCTATATACCAAGGTAAGGCAGCTGCTAATGCAATATCATCTCTACCTAGAGCTGGTACCATGCCACCTGAGTACCTCATGCTGATCGTGTACATTGAGCTATTCGCAATACTTGCTATGGTATTCACGCTGCTCGGATTCACATTGATTGGGTGGTAGGTGAACTTCGTGAGTACAGGTATTGATAAGGTAATATCAGCTGTACTGGAGAAAGCTAAGAAGGAAGCTAAGAAGATTATTGAGAGAGCTGAGGAGGAAGCTAAGAAGATTATTGAGGAGGCCGAACGTAGGCGTAGTGAAAGGATTAAGGAGGAGAAAGAGAGGGTGATTAAGGAGTACAGAGCTGAAGCTAGTAGGAAGATTGCTGAAGCTAGGAGAGAATCGTACTTGAAGATTACTAGTGAGAAGGTGAAGATACTCGATGAGTTGATGAGAGAGGTTGAAAGTTGTCTTCGAGAGAGGAGAGGTTTTAATGTTGAGAACTCACTGAGGAACCTAATACTTGAATCCATTAAGGAGGTTGGTGAGGGTACAGGTGTTAGAATTTACGTTAGTAAAAGGGATCTAGAGGTTGTAGAGCGGTTGAGAAGTAATTTAGAGGTTGGTAAGTTCATTGCTGAGGTCATACCTAGAGATGATATTGATGGTGGTGTAGTTGTTGAGACTCTAGATGGTAAGGTCAAGATAGTTAATACTTATGATGCTAGGTTGAAGCAGGTTAGAAGTAAATTGCTTCCTCATATAGCTAAGTTGCTCTTTCAGGGATAAAGCCCATGGTGTTTCAGTGCTACGGTAAACCAAGTTCTGTGTATGCTATAGTCAATACACTAATGTATCGATGTAGGTTAGGTAGGTCCGATATTGTACCAGCAACAGCAGCTTCTCAATGTGTACTCAGTAAGTTGTGTGATGTTAAGGCGCTACATAGGTTGATTGGTAGGTTGAGTAGTGTTGAAGAGTTGATACCCGTTATTAAGGGTACTGAAATCGGTAAGGTGGTTCTCAGCCATATAGAGAGATCTAACTTTGGTGAGATCTCTAAGGCTTTGTGGTCCCACCTAGTTTCCACAATACACTACCTTATGAGTCGTATTCCTAAGAAGTGGAGATCTAGGATCTATACCTACCTTAGGAGGTATGACCTACATAACATAGTCATCTCCTTAACCTCACTAGTTACTGGTGCTAGGATTAGAGTTGAAGATCTTGTTCCTCTTGGTGTTATTGAGAGTAGGGGGTTGCTAGCTAAGTTGTGTGAAGTAGCTAGTGTTAATGATTTAGTTGAGTTACTTCGTGAATGTGGCTTAGGTAGGTATGGTGATCTAATTGAGGAGTTGGCCCCAGAGGTTAAGGATATTAGCTACATACTACCTATTGAGTCTAGACTTTATTGGCAGTATGTCTGTGATTTGAGGGATTGCGGCGATCCAGTACTTGAGTTTCTCTCTGGTGTTGAGTATGATCTGAAGCTCATGTTGAATGTACTTAGGTGCAAGGTTATGGGTGTTGAGGAGCACATACTATCGAGAGCTATCCCTAGGTCTGGTTACTTGCTTAGTGATCGTGAGGTTAGTAAGCTCATTAGTATTGCTGTTAGTGATTTTGCTAGAGTACTTCGTGAAACGGTGTACAGCGAGTTGTCTAGGGCTAGAGTCCGTGAGGTTACTGATTTTGAACGTTGTGTTGAGGAATACTTCCTGGGTATTGTTGAGTATGTAGCTAAGAGACCACAGTTCACGATTTCTGATGTTGTATCTGTAATGATGCTTAAGGAGATGGAGGTTAAGGTGTTGAGAACTTTGATTTCAAGTCTCCTACTTTCTCCGAGAAGGAGGTGATGTTTAGTGAGGGCTATTGCTCGTGAGGTCAAGCTATGTGTTATCGGTGGTAAAGCTCTGGTCTCTGTCATGAGGTTTGCGGGCGCTGAATTGTATTACGAGGTCTATGATGTAGCTAGTGCTAGGAAGGCTCTTGAAGAGATTCTTGAGAGGGATGATGTTGGTGTTGTAGTTGTTGAGGAGAGGTATAGGGGTGCTGTTGCTGATCTGCTTGAGAGGGTACGGGGTAAGCTCACACCCATTGTTGTTTTCTTACCTGGGATAACCGAGGTTGCTGGCTATGATGCACGTAAAGTGTATAAGGATTTACATAGGAGAACTATAGGCTTCGAAGTTGAGATTTAGAGGTGTATCAATGTGGTAGTTGGTCGAATATATAGGATCTCAGGACCTCTAGTGATTGCTGAAGGTATGAGGGGTGTTCAGGTTTACGAAGTTGTTGAGGTTGGTGAGGATAGGTTAATTGGTGAGGTAATTGGTCTTGATGGTGATAGAGCAATAATTCAGGTATATGAAGATACTTCAGGTCTAAGTGTTGGTGATAAGGTAGTTGGTACAGGTAGACCTCTTTGTGCTGAATTAGGTCCAGGAATCATTGGCACGGTCTACGATGGATTACAGAGACCGTTATCGGTATTAACTGAAAAAGTGGGTCCTTTCGTTAGAAGAGGAGTTAAGGAGTACTCTCTCCCTAGGGACAAGAAGTGGCACTTTAAACCACTTGTGAAGGTTGGTGATAAGGTAGGTGAAGGAGATATCATCGGTATTGTTCAAGAGACTCCACTTGTTGAGCACAAGATAATGGTTCCACCAGGTATCTACGGTGTTGTTAAGGAGGTTGTTCCTGAAGGTGATTACACAATTGAGGAACCTGTAGCTATTGTAGAGCGTGGTAGTGAGAAGTATGAGGTCAAGATGTACCAGCTGTGGCCTATAAGGAAGCCGAGACCCTATGTACAGAGACTTGATCCAGATGAGCCGTTGATAACAGGAGTCAGGGTTATAGATATGTTATTTCCATTAGCTAAGGGTGGTACGGCAGCTGTACCTGGGGGTTTCGGTACAGGTAAGACAGTTCTACTACAGACCTTCGCTAAGTGGGCTGATGCACAGATCCACATATATGTTGGTTGTGGTGAGAGAGGCAATGAGATGGCCGATGCACTTCACAGCTTTCTCAGGTTAAGAGATCCAAGATCCGGAAGACCTCTTAGAGAGAAGGCAATCTTCATAGCAAATACATCGAATATGCCTGTAGCAGCTAGAGAGACCAGTGTATTCCTAGGTGTTACAATTGCTGAGTACTTCAGGGACATGGGTTACAATGTGCTTCTAGTTGCTGACTCAACATCTAGATGGGCGGAGGCAATGAGGGAGATTAGTGGTAGGTTAGAGGAGATGCCTGGTGAAGAGGGATTCCCTGCTTACCTAGGGTCTAGGCTAGCTTCGTTCTACGAGAGAGCAGGTAAGGTAGTGTGTCTGGGTAATCCGAGGAGAATAGGTTCAGTAACGATAGCTGGTGCAGTGTCGCCACCAGGTGCGGACTTCAGTGAGCCGGTTACACAAAACACACTCAGAATCGTTAGATGTCTCTTTGCTCTCGATGTAGCTCTAGCAAATAGGAGGCACTTCCCAGCAATCAACTGGTTAATCAGCTATAGTCTGTACGTTGATACTGTTGAGAGGTGGTGGGGTGAGAGAGTTGGTAAGGATTGGAGGTACTTGAGAGATAAGGCTATGGAGTTGCTTCAGAGGGAAGCTGAATTACAGGAAATTGTTAGGTTAGTCGGTCCTGAGGTACTTCCTGAGAGGGATAAGTTAGTTCTTGAAGTTGCTAGGATGATTAGAGAGGATTTCTTGATGCAGGACGCATTTGATCCAGTTGACTGTTACTCAGCTCCTGAGAAGACGTACTCTATGTTGAGGATAATCATTAAGTTCTATGAACATGGTGTGAAAGCTGTTGATTCCGGTATTCCTGTTGCTGAGATTAGGAAGTTACCCATTAGGACGACTATAGCTAGGTTGAAGTTCATGAGGAATGAAGAGGTTGTTGAGAAGGTTAAGGAGTACGAGAAGGAGCTTGAGAGAGAGTTCATGGAGTTAGGTAGTAAGTTTGGTGCAGGAGGTGTTGGGTAGTATGAGTACTATGGAGGTACCTAAGGTACCTCTGTGCTATAGGGAAACCTCATCTCTAAGAGCTACAAAAGGTTCTCTACTCCTTGTTGAGACTGTTCCAGGTGTTAAGTACGGCGAGATAGTTGAGGTTGAGCTAGGTAGTGGTGAAGTTAGGTACGGTCAAGTAATTGATGTTAGTAAGGACGTCACTGTGATTCAGGTATTCGGTGGTGTAAGTGAAGTCGATATGGTGAAGTGCCGTGTAAGGTTTAGAGGAGAAACCCTTAAGCTACCTGTATCACTAGATATGTTGGGTAGAATCTTCGACGGTCTCGGTAGACCAATAGATGGCGGACCACCGATAGTACCTGAAGAGTACCTAGATATCAACGGTGCACCAATTAATCCAGCAGCGAGAATGCCTCCTTCTGAATTCATTGAGACAGGTATATCAGCTATAGATGGTCTTAACTCACTTGTTAGAGGTCAGAAGTTACCAATATTCTCAGGTTCAGGACTACCACACAATAGGATAGCCGCACAGATAGTGAGACAAGCAACTGTAAGAGGTAAGGAGGAGAAGTTCGCCGTAGTCTTCGCAGCTATAGGTGTTACGTATGACGATGCAGCATTCTTCATAAGGAACTTCAAAGAGGCAGGTATCCTAGATAGGACAATAGTCTTCATAAATACAGCAGCGGATCCTGTCATTCAGAGAATAGCAACTCCAAGAGCAGCTTTAACAGCAGCTGAGTACCTAGCATGGTACCATGATATGCACGTACTAGTGATACTCACAGACATGACAAACTACTGTGAGGCACTGAGAGAGATATCTGCAGCGAGAGAGGAGGTTCCAGGTAGGAGAGGTTACCCAGGTTACATGTATACAGACCTAGCTACCATATACGAGAGAGCAGGTAGGATATGGGGTAAGAAAGGCTCAATAACGATAATGCCAATACTGACGATGCCAGATGACGATATAACACACCCAATACCTGACCTCACTGGTTACATAACTGAAGGACAGATAGTGCTGTCTAGAGACCTACAGAGAAAGGGGATCTACCCACCAGTTGATGTGTTCCTATCACTCTCGAGACTAATGAAGGAAGGGATTGGTGAAGGAAAGACACGAGAAGATCACCCATACGTATTTAGACAGCTCTACGCAGCATACGCTGAAGGCTGTCACCTGAGAGAGATAGCATCTATTGTTGGCATGGAAGCACTAAGTCCAAGAGATAAGAAGTACCTAGAGTTTGCTGACGTATTTGAGAGGAAGTTCATCAACCAGGGAGAGTATGAGAGGAGATCCATTGAGGATACTCTAGATCTAGCTTGGGACCTACTAGCTATGTTACCGGAAGAGGAGCTCAAACTGATTAGACCTGAGCTAATAGAGAGGTACCATCCAAAATATAGGAGAGGTCGAGAAGCTGGCTCACACACTTCGTCTACTCAGGGTTAGACCAACCAAGATAGAGCTCATTCGTTTGAGAAGGAGATTAGCACTTGCGAGGAAGATACATAGGATACTCAAGGATAGATTATCCCTGCTAGTTAATGAGTACTTAGTACATGCTAGAGAAGCAATAGAGAAGAGAAGTAGAGTTGTTGAGCTGCTTGCTAAGTCTTATGACAAGGTATCTCTAGCACTAGGTATGAATGGTTTAGAGGTCTGTGAGAGTATTGCCTCTATACTACCTAAGTACGTGACCATACTGGTTGCTACGAGGAATATCTTAGGACTTTCCGTACCGGTTCTCGAATCTAAGGTGAAGCCACCACTGTACCCACTCTACATAACTTCTAGCTACGTAGATGACGCAGTTAGAACATGTAGGGAACTACTCCCTGAACTCATTGAGTTAGCAGAGCTTGAGAAGACAATGGAAAGGCTATCTCTAGAAATCATTAAAATGAGGAGAAGAGTCAATGCTCTCGAGTACATTGTTATACCACGAATTGAAGCAACAATCAAGTACTTAAGAATGAAGTTCGAGGAGAGGGAGAGAGAGGATAAAGCTAGATTGAAGAGAATTAAGGTTGTTTTAAGTAGGAGGAGAGGGAGTTAATGTATAGTATAGTGAATGATCGGGATTATAGACTTCTTGAGGAGTATCTTAAGGAGGAGCTTAGAATAGCTAATGCTCATTTACCTCAGAGAAGAAAGACATTGAAACAATTACTAGAGGAAGATATTCCTCATGTACTGTGTAGAGATGGTAGAGTGCATGTCTTTAAGAGGAGAGAATTGGAGTACTTACTCAGTATCGTTGGTGAGGATAGAGCCGATGAGCTTCTCCTCCCAATACTAATAGAAATAGATCCATCCTTCAGTGAGTTAGTTGGTGTCGTTAAGGGTGTGCTTGAAGTCGAGGTGATATCTAAGGTACTAGGTATTAGACCTGAGAAGGTAGATGCTATGTATTTGTACAGGTCTCAGCTATGTGAGGTTAGGAAAAAGTTAAGGACAACAACTCAGTACGTATTTTCAACAAAGTACTTACTTGAGGAATTTAGAAGCTTGAAGGAAGAGGGTAAACTTACTTGAGCACTACTCTGACGTCAACGATCTTAACTCCTCTACCCTTCTCATATACGAACACTGGATTGAGGTCTAGCTGATGAACGTAATCAGCTAGGTCGCTGAGCATTTGAGATGCCTTAACCATAGTATCTACGAGCGCATCGAGATCTGCTGGCGGTTCACCTCTATAACCCTTCAGTATGGGTGCACCCTTAATACTCTCAATCATTTCCCAAGCTTCTTCTCTAGTTAGTGGCGCTAATCTAAATGTTACATCTCTAAGTATCTCAACGAAGATTCCTCCAAGACCAAACATTATTACTGGACCAAAGGTTTCGTCAACGATACCACCAATGATGACTTCCCTTCCATATGGAGCCATGTGGTGTACACATATTCCGTGAACTCTAGCACTTGGTGCTTTGACCTTAACCCGTTCCATGATTTCCGTAAATGACTTCCTAACCTCTTCCTCACTATTTAACCCAACCACAACACCACCAATATCCGACTTATGAGTTATGTCTGGCGAAACTATCTTAAGCACAACAGGAAAACCCGCTTGTTTAGCATATTCAACAGCTTCATCTGGATTCTTTGCGAGAAATACTCTCGGTACTGGTAACCCGTACTCAGCAGCTAGCCTCATAGCTTCATAAAATGTCAGTACTTTCCTACCTTCAGATTTTACAGAGTTAATTATCTCAAGAACTTTCTCACTTGGCATAGGAATCACCTTAAGTAGTTTTTGTGAGGTGTATCACATGTTACTTATAACACTTTTCCTAAGTCGGTACGTATTAGGTGTGTATAAATTCACTACTGAGAGGTCCGGGGGTTTCTATGGTCGTTAGGAAACTAGAGGTATTTGGAATACCTCTACCCGAGATCACTCCAGGTACTGATCTAGCTAGAACCATTGTGGAGTCAGCTAATAGACTCGGTATTGGTATTAGGGATGGTGATGTCATTGTAGTGACATCAAAGGTAGTTTCTAAGGCTATGGGTTTACTAGTGAAGATTAGTGATGTTAGACCGAGTACTAAGGCTAGGATCATAGCTAGGATCCTTGGCAAACCAGCATGGGAGGTAGAGCTAATACTTAGGAACTCTAAACGTATCTTAGGTGCATTCCCTGCACATATGCTACTTAAACATTCAACGATTTTGAACTACATATCCCGTGATAGAGATAGAGCATTAAAAGTTATCGAGAGTGATAGGTACCTCATGATCGTTGACGTTGGGTATAGGGTAGCTACAGATGCTGGAATAGACACATCAAATGTACCTTCAGGGTACGTTTGCTTACCACCATCAGACCCAGATAGAGTTGCTAGAGGGATTAGGGATAGGATAAGGGAGCTGACTGGTTGTGATGTTGCAGTTATTCTGAGTGATACTGAAGGATCAGTTCTTAGAGTTGGTTCACTAGATATAGCTATTGGTGCCTCAGGTATAGTTCCTGTTACAGCAAAATTCGGTGAGAGCGATAGATTTGGTAAATCTAAGTATGGTGGTGTTGACTTGATTGCTGATGAGTTGTGTGCTACTGCTGCCCTCTTGATGGGGCAAACTGGTGAGTCCATACCTGTTGTATTGATTCGAGGTTTAAACTATGAGAGGAGTAATCTGGAGCTAGGTAGGTTCAGGGTTCCGAGAGGTTTGCTCCTTAAAGCACTCATGCTCGGTATCTTGATCAGTGTGGTTATTAGGTTTCTCTTAGCTATATTCTCGGTAGTTGATTTGTTGAGAGGTAGGTGGTAACATGGTTGTTAGGAGAGCCAGGATCATTGTCAAGGGATTAGTTCAAGGTGTTGGTTTTAGGTACTTCATCTATAAACATGCTAGAATGCTTGGGTTGAGAGGTTATGTTAGGAATTTACCAAGTGGTAGAGAAGTCGAGATTGTGGTTGAAGGTGATGAGGCTTCTATTCAGAGGTTAATTGAGGCTGCGAGAAGGGGTTCTCCATTAGCTATTGTTGAGTCTATAGAGGTTGAGTGGGAGGAGGTGAAAGGTGACTTCAAAACATTTACTATAGTATTCTAGCTTTACTTAGGTTAACTGTGTTATAATTCACCGCGTACCCACTATAGTTGGTGATCTTCTGTGGAGAGCTATAGGAGGTTTTTAAACATAGTCGTGAGTATTCTTGAGAAAGTTGTTCAGGAAGAGAGGGATAATCTTGAGAGAGCAGCGAACTGCATGGTTGAGACCATAGCTAGTGGTAGGTTCATTTATGTATTTGGTACAGGTCACTCAATGATGATGGCTATGGAGATGTTCTATAGGGCTGGTGGACTAGTACCAGTGTATCCGCTTCTCGATCTCTCGATATCTGGTTTAAATGGAGCTGTCAAGAGTACAGGTATTGAGAGGTTGAGCGGGTATGCTAGGGTATTGCTGGATTACTATGGTGTTGAAGCAGGTTCAACTCTCATAGTGGTATCTAACTCTGGTAAGAATGCTGTACCTGTAGAGATGGCTTATGAAGCGAGGAAGAGAGGCATCAAGGTCATTGCAATAACATCAACTGAATACTCAAAATCTGTAACACCAGATAATCCACTTGGTAAGAGATTATTTGAAGTAGCCGATGTAGTTATTGACAATAAAGTTCCTATTGGTGATGCAGTGTACGAGGTAAAGGGTTTACCGCAGAAGATAGCTCCAGTATCTACAATAGTGAACTCCTTCATTATTCAACTACTTACAATTAGAACTGTTGAAAAGTTACTTGAGAGGGGAATTGAACCAGAGATCTGGATGAGTGCTAATGTTCCTGGAGGAGTAGAGTACAATAGAAGGTACTTAAGTAAGTACTTCAAGGTAATTAAACCACTTTAGTCGAGGTGTGTGGTAGTGAAGAGAGCATTTATTGGTTCCCAGGTACTAACACCAGAAACTGAATACCGTAACTATGCTGTATTAGTTAGTGAGGGCTATATAGAGGGTTTAGTACCAGCAGATAAGGTGCCGTGTAACTACGAGGTGATTGACTTCAGTGACTACATCATAGTACCAGGTCTCATAGACATACACATACATGGGTATGGAGGTCACGACACGACACTAGGTACGGTAGAGGATCTGGTTGAGATAGGTAGAGGGGTTTCTAGACATGGGGTTACAGCTATTCTGTTAGCTAATGTAGCTGCACCAAGGGATAAGTTACTCGAAATTGCTAGAAATGTGAAGGATGCTGTTAGGAGATCTAGAGAGAAGGTCGTAGGTGCAGAAATCCTTGGACTATATCTAGAGGGACCTTTTGTTAATCCAGAGAAGAAGGGAGCGCACAATCCAAAGCACTTGAGGAAACCTGATATAGGTGAGCTAGAAGAGCTGTATAGAGTTTCGGAAGGTACCTTGAGAGTCGTAGCTATTGCGCCTGAACTCCCAAACGCTCTCGAGTTCATCGAAAGAGCTAAGCAACTCGGTCTCGTAGTTTCTGCCGCTCACACTAACGCGACATATGAGGAAGCTATGAGGGCATTCAATGCTGGTGTAACTCTCTGTACCCATCTGTTCAATGCCATGAGGGGATTTCACCATCGTGAACCAGGTATTGTAGGTGCTGCACTTGAGAGAGATGATGTGTATGTAGAGCTGATAGTCGATTTGATACATCTTCACCCGACAACGATAAGACTTGTCACTAAGTGTAAGCCGGTCGACAAGGTAATTCTTATAACTGATGCTATTGCAGCTACAGGGTTACCCGATGGAGAGTACGTGCTTGGTGATCTACCTATAGTTGTCAAAGGAGGTATTAGTAGGTTAAAAGATACAGGTGCTCTTGCTGGTAGCACACTGACTCTCGATAGAGCTATTAAGAACATGGTTGAGGTTACTAAGCTTCCTCTACGAGAAGTGCTTAAAATGGTTACTGTGAATCCAGCGACTGTACTCGGTGAGAAAAGACGGGGTAGGGTAGATGTGGGGTATATAGCTAACTTGACGGTATTAGATAAGGAGCTAAATGTGGTAGCTACTGTCGTTAGAGGGGAGGTAGTGTATCAACGTTAGCTGTTTGCTAACATGTTATGAGTCACCGAAGAATTAACATAGCAATTCCTCAATACCTCCATACGTGTGTTTTCTACCTCCAATAACTATCAAGAACTTCATGTTGTTTTCAGGTAGTGCTACTCCGCTATATCCCGTATACCCATGTAATACATATCTGCTCTGGTCACCTTACATGTAAGTGCCGTGGTAGTACAAATGCAGTTCATGACCATGGGCCCTACCTCATGAACAACCTAACTAACTTATTGACTCTACTCACTGTACTCTAGCACAGAGCAAAATTACCTACTAGCTCACGTACTTCACCCAATTTATTTGCCAGATTAAACTTGCTATGCCTTCCTCCCGACATCAAAGGTATTTAGGATGACTATATAGTAGCAAGCTCAACATTTGAAATACCATTTATTGGAAACAATTTAGTGACAGAGACCACAGCAGCTACTACAAGACCCTCATACAACCTATGCTCTTAGTTAATTTCCTCGAAAAATATCGTCTCTACCTTAAACCACATGGTATATAATGACCTCTTGATCGCGGGTAGATCCTTCAGCTCTGAGAAACTTCATCAATTTCATAAATAATCTTCTCAGTAGGAAGGATTTAGGGGATGAACTTGAACATTGGGTATGCAAGAACAGAGCTTAAACCACCGATCAACCTATCTCTTGCTGGGTATTTGGAGAGGAATTACAGGAGTATTAAGTCGAGAGGTTTTCTAGATACCTTAGAGTTATCTACCCTACTTATTGAGCTAGGTGATAAGAGGGTAGCAGTGGTTTCACTAGATACTCTCCACATATCAGAAGCTATCAGAAACTTAGTAGTTAGTACGTGTAGGAAAGTAGTTGATTGTGACTACTGTGTGGTTACAGCAACACATACTCACTCCGGTCCTGTGCTAGATCTTGAGGATCCATTCTACAGGATCTTCAGTGTTGATCCATCTACCGATAGGGAGCTTTTGAGTGGATTCTATCCACAGCTTAGACAGGTACTTAGGGAAGTGTTTGAGAAGGTTACTGAAACCCGTAGGGTTAATTGTATCAAGCTGTATAGAGTTGAGGGTGGTGTTGCTGCTAATAGGAGAGATCCTTCAGGTCCTGTAGATAGGGAGATTACAGTATTTCGCTTCAGGGCTGAGGATTTAGATCTACTTTGTCTAGTGTATGGTTGTCATCCAACTGTATTAGGTCCTGATAATGCTTACTACAGTGGCGATTTCACGTACTACGTGAGGGAGTACTTACGTAGGTTCCTCAATTGTGAGGTAATGTGGTTTACTGGTGCTTGTGGTGATGTATCTACTAGATTTACTAGGAGGGGTAGGGGAGTTAGTGAAGCTAGGAGAGTAGGCTATGTACTTGGTTCTACTGTAGCTACAGCTCTCTTCTCTGAAACAGCTCTGGAACTCCCTACTGAGCACTTATGTGTTGAGGTTGAGGAGTTAGATGTCGGTACTAGTGTACCTGAGATTGAGGAGGTTCTTGAGAGGAAGCGTTCTATAGAGGAGAAGATAAGGAGGTTGAAAGAGGTACCTATACAGTTGAGACATGAACTATTAGCTCTTGAACTTCTGGAGAAGTACTACGATGTACTTTGTAGAGTTCCTAAGGTAGTTAAAGTACGTCACACAGCTATAGCATTAAGCGATGTAGCTCTAACATTTGTACCGTACGAAATGTTTGCACAGTACTCATTAGCATTGAAGCAGCTAAACTGTACCCTAGTGTGCTATGCTGATTCGTACTTAGGTTACCTACCTACACCAAGTGCCATTAAGATTGGTGGATACGAAACTCTCTTCACGGTACTGAACTTCAGAGAGATCCCGAAGATAGTGTCTAGCGTAGTTAGAGTGACGCTTAGAGCTTTACTTTCTGCTTAGCAGTTTTCCACTCATCGACGATTCTTACACCTGCTGAGGATCCAAGAACATCAGCACCAGCAGCCACTAATGTAAGAGCATCTTCAAGATGTCTAATACCACCTGCAGCCTTGACCTTGAGGCCACGGCTGTGGGCTACCTGAGCTAGCAGTGACACGTCGTGAACTGTTGCTCTACCAGGTCCAAAACCTGTACAGGTCTTAACGAAATCAGCACCAGCACGTGAGAGAACTTGAGCAACTCTTTCCTTCTCTTCGTCACTTAAGTAACCCGTCTCAATAATTACCTTTAGAATCCCTCCATATGAGTGGACAACCTCAGCAACAGCCCTAACCTCTTCCTCAATGTACTTCCACTCACCACTCTTCAGAGCTTGTACGTTAATCACCATATCTATGTCATCTGCACCTAACTCCATGTACTTCCTAGCTTCAAAAATCTTAACATCAGTAATCTGGTAACCATGCGGAAAACCAACAACAGTACAAATCCTAACACCACTACCCTTCAATAACTTAACTACATGAGGTACGTGGTGTGGGCTGATGCAGAAAGCTCTGAATCCGTACTCCTTAACTCGTTCACACTCTTTAACCACAACATCTAGAGGAGCAGAGGGATCTAGCAATGTATGGTCTACGACCTTAGGTAAGTTACTCCACACCTCCTTTACACGCTGAAGACCTAGAAGTAGCTCAATAATTCTCATAAACAATCCCCGTCGGTACTGACAGTTCGAAAAATATGTAAGTTAGTTGTTTTCCTCAATGACTTGAGGTAGAGAATATGAGCGCATGGTCTGAAATAAAGGGTGAACTAGTAAAGAAGGTTAAGGAGCTGTTTAAGGATGCTGAAGTAAGTGAGTACCCTTACTACATCCGTGTAAAGATAGGAGAGAAATCCTACCGCATACTCTACAGCTATGGTCAACTCAGAATACTGGATGAAGCAACCAAGAAGGTAGCCATAACAGGTACTCTAGACAAAACTATTGAGACACTGAAGGAGTTAATTAAGTAGTCAGGAAGCCGGAAGACACATCACCAATCAGCCCCTAGTTGCTTCATCACAAGGAAAGCACTACTTCAAAGGTCTAACTTTCTCAAATAGCGCGTAGAAGAAACCAACAGTATTGTGTCTATGCGGCCAAGCTCTCATGGTACCAGGTAGGAAACCTGGATCAAAGGGACCATCTAGTGGAATTAACCTTATGTATCCATTAAACTCCCTCAATATCTTCTTAACTAACTCCTCACCCTCCTCCGGAAAGATACTACACACAGTGTACAGAATTCTCCCACCAGGTTTAGCTAATCGAATAGCGACCCTAAGCATCTTAAGCTGCATCTCAGAAATCTCCCTAATCTTCTCCAATCTAAGCCTCCACCTAACTTCAGGATACTTATGGAGTGTTCCACTTGATGAACAGGGTGCATCGAGAAGTACTCTATCTGCAAATTCTTCACCAAGTATCTTAGGTGCTTTCAAGACATCTTCATGATAGATCTCGACATTCCTAACACCAAGTCTCTTCAATACATTTCTCATCTTATTTATCCTGAATTCATCCACATCAAAGGCATAGATCTTACCCTGATTCCTCATCAACTCAGCCATGTGTGATGTCTTACCACCAGGAGCAGCGCACATATCCACAACAACATGACCAGGCTTAGGATCGAGAATTATTGAGGCAGCTGCTGAAGCATCTTCCTGAGAAATGACTTTACCCTCACGCACTAGCCTACATTCATCGAACTTAAATGGTCCCTTAACCTTAACAACAGTTGGAACATACTTACTGACAATAGGTTCCTTACCCATCCTCCTCAATTCCCTAATAACTTCCTCAACAGTAGCTTTCAGCGTATTAACTCTCAAACTAATGAGAGGTCTCTTATTGTACTTCTTAAACAACTCCTCTGCCTCTTCAGGTCCAAGTAGGTTCCTCACCCTCTCTATGAACCAAGCAGGTAGATTGTACTTCAGCTCAAGTTCCTCAATCTCGTTCTCCGGTACATACCTAAAATTCATCAAAATTCTATCAACTAGATCCCAGTACCAAGTACCAACGTATGGATGTGTAACCTCAGTTAAGAACTTAGCTACACCATACTTCAACTCATGAAGTAGGCTATTTGATAGAGGATGATCGTTGAGAACTAATAGATACGTAGCTAGTCGGAGTGCTGCTCGTAGCCATGGATCGAGGATGTAGATATTGGGTAGACCTGTAGCTCTGATGATTATCTTATCAACAATACCTAACCTCCTCATTACCTTGTAGAATATTGCTGTCAATATCCTATCCTTAGACGTACCCAATATACCGTACCTACGAAATATCCTACGTTTAGCTTCTTGACTAGGATGTACGTACTCAGCTTCCTTTATAACCTCAACTAAAGCAGCTAAATCCCTCCTACTTATCCTAATCTTCTCTCTAACTGCACTACACGTAGACATGTACTCCAAGAAAAGTAGTTCTTAGAGAATATGTTTGGAGAGGCTTAAACTCACTCTCATTCCAATGATGATGCGTGGTCGAGGATTAATGAGAGGTTACGTACGTAACGTACTATATCCATGAGCAATCTACGTAGATCAGTTAGAGAATTCAGTAACTTACACAAGGTATCGATCATTCTCCTTAGGTTATCGAGATACTGCTCGTAGAGTGTAGATACTACGTAATCGAGGAGATCTACACTACATCGACAGGATATAGTGATTACAGCAGTTGAGCTATGAGGTGTTACATTGGTAGTGAGATTGAGGTACTGAACACCTCTCACATCTGGACGTAGATTACCTAGATTTCTAGTGTAATAGTATAGCATTGACCCAACTAGATGATTCAAGCTATGGACTAGATCACTAACTCCCTCACCTTCTTCACAAGACAAATCGATCCTAAAGCTAATCACCGTATTCGTGTCATTACAGGTTAGAGAGAACTTAACAACAATCACACTGCTAACAGTATGCACGACATCGATACTGGATAGAGTACCGTGAATTACGGTATCAGAACGAGGGTACAGAATAACTGCAATCAGCTTCTCAACATCGGAACAACATAGTGAAACCAATTCACGTAGTAACTTCACGTAGCTACTTAGCGAGAAGGCGAGACAGGAAGCTTCGAGAATAACCACTAATGTATCGTTACGGCGAATCACATTACGTAAATTCAACTGCAATGAGAGATCGAATAGAGACTTGAGCAGAGAATCCAACCTACTTCTCCCAGTCATAATACAAGTAGTTTCTCAGCCCTGCGTGGTCTCTTCACTAATCTGCGTGTTTAGGACTCATCACAGAGCAGAGAGACAGTATACGCATTAGTGAGGAATCAGCAATCCCGGTCCGAACATCAATCATTCCCCTTTCGAGCTTCATCACCGCTAGAACCCTGTTAATCACGAAAATATATGTTTTACTACCTCAATAGAGGTGACTGAGGACTCAGGTTAAGTTACCTGTAGGTGATGTAGGTGTCGGAGATCCTAGCTAAGCAGATTGCTACCTTCATTGCTGGTGACATAGTCCTCTCTGATGAACCCGGTAGGAGAATGAGGTATTGGAGAGAGTACTTTGGGGTATCTCAAAGTGAAGTAGCTACGAAAATGAGTACCTTACCCTCCGTCATAAGTGACTACGAGAGCTGTAGGAGGAAGTCACCTGGATCACACTTCATTAAGAGATTTGTTGAGGCATTGATAACTATCGACTTGGAGAAGGGTGGTAGGAAGATCAATGAGTTAGCTAGTGTCGTCATTGGTGTTAGCTCAGCATTTAGGAGAGCAGTGCTAGATATGAGGGAGTTTACGAAGCCAATTACCATCGGCGAATTCTGTAGTGTAATTGATGCAGAACTTCACGTTGGTAGGGAATTCAGTGATGTTCACATCTACGGCTATACGGTAGTTGATAGCATGAAGCTAGTTCTGGAGGTACCCTCCTACGAATACCTTAGACTATACGGTAGGAGTACTCAGAGAGCAGCTATCTTCACCAATGTACGCTACGGTAGATCTCCACTAGTAGCGATCAAGGCCATGATGGCTATTTCAGGTCTTCGACCAGTACTAGTAGTACTTCATGGAATTAAGGAACCTGATGAACTAGGTATAGAGATAGCTAAACGTGAGAGTATACCACTTGCAACAACACTACTCCCACTTACAGACATGATCAAGAAGTTAAGAGGGGTGTAGAGATTTAGTGGCTAAGTACTACATGCTCCGTCGGCCAACAGGACAAGCTAGGTGGGATTACTTCCTACTGTACGTAGGTGCTAAACTGAAGAAATTTTACGTAGGTACCTACTACATACCTAAGTACCGTGTACTTGCACCAGTATTCAAACCATCACCGGGAACACCCCTAGACTTAAGAGCACTAGTTGAGGTACCTAGTGACATACTCGAGAATTCGTACAGGATGATATGTATTGAGTGTGGTTGGTGCTGTGAACGTGATTCTGGTGCTTTCGCTCTAGAGAATGAAGTTAGAGATCTACCGCTACACCTAGTTGATAGACCACTTGACTGGAAGTGGGTTGATACGGTTATTGGCCCTGTTAAGGTGTATAGGCTAGATCTCGGTCCTGGTGGTAGATGCGTATTTTATAGCGATGGTAGGTGTTTAGTGCCTAGAGATCGAAAACCAATAATCTGTCTCATTCACTACTGTTCTCTCTATGCAGAGATGAGAGGCAGAAAGTTCATTAAGGTTGGTGTTAGGAGAGTTGGAGGTCAGTATGAACCAATATACAGGGAGGTTAGTGATGAAGAGTTTGAACTTATTAAGAACCGAGTACTGAGTAGACGTAGAGGTTCTAGGTAGTCGTGATGAGTGGTATTACAGCGGACTGGTGAAGAAGCCCTCCGACACTGATCAGCTCGATAACCAGCACATTGATAAATTAGTAAGTTTTATAGTGTTGCTATAGTTCTTAGCTAAGGGGTTTAGCATGAGTGAGAGTGAGTTTGAGATACCTCTCTACTGTCCTGCCTGTGGTCTCTACCTCGGTAGAAAAAGTGTCCAGATAAGAATAGAGCCCTCAGCAGATGGCTCTGAATATCACGTAACTCTAACACTAACTTATCCACTTTGTAAATACTGTGTCTCTAAGAAGGAGCTAAAGCTACTGGATAAAGATGAGGACGATATTAGGGAAAGTATAGTGGAAGACTTAAGACGTAGACTATCTAGGACAGAGTAGTGATGATGAAGGCCAGGAGTAGTGATCTATGATCTCTACTTCCGGCGCTGACCATACTACATCCATAGTTAAAACCCTGAAGTTGCTACTTATCATCTCACCTCTAGTACTAGCTATTACAGCAGCAATACCATTAACCTACTGTAGCGAGAAACCCATTGCGTACCTTAAGGTGGGCATCACCTTCAAGGAAATAGGTCTAGTACCTGAACCTGTTGAGCTAACCGAGGTTAAAGATGCAGTACCTGTAACGGTAAAGTACATCGTTCTCTACATTAAGGTACTACATCCAGGAACAGAGGTGTGTTATCAGGTAACATTTAGAGAACAGAAGACAGGTACAGTGTTTGGCTTTTATGACAGCATAATACTACCCAAGGGCATTAGCGTTCTACACATAGTCGCAACTTATCCAATTGGCTCACCTGAAGCGGCAACAGTAACGTACTACTTAGTCAGTAAGAGAGGTGTAACAAAGAGTACTAAGATCATAGAGAGAGCAACACCGAGACCACTATTCCCTGGTGTATGGAATGTAACCTGTACTCTCTGGATTGGAAGTACAACATTAATGTTAACATATAGCTTCAGGATAAGGAATCCGTACCTAGTACTCAAGTTCATTGATCAGCACGAGCTAGAGGTAGCAAATGTTACGGTAGTACTTGTAAAGGATGGTAAGGTTGTGTACAATGTAACTAATGTAGGTCCTGAGATTTGTCTTGAAGTTGAGAAAGGTAGGTACACAATACTAACGTACTACAAAGGCTCTCTTGTTGCAAAGAAGTTCGTAGTAGTTAATGGTGATTGTAAGTACAGTATTGTAGTACCTAGGTACAGATTAGTCCTCTTTATAAGAGATGCGCTTGGTAAGCTAGTTAAAGCTGATGAAGTTACAGTTAAGCGAGGTAATACCACAGTAGGTAAGTACAGGGATGTCGATACTGTTCTACTAGTTGATGAACCACCTGGAAAGTACTGCTTCACTGTAGTATGTAGGTACCGTGATATAGGACGAGTAGTTAAGGTAGTTAAACACATTGAATTAAGGAGTTCACTTGTTGCAAATGTTTCACTACCTCTCAACTACTTGAGGATAACGGCAAATACTATTACAGCACCACTAAGGGACTTTAGAGTGACCCTTTCAGTCATGCACAATAGAACATTGAGAGTAGTCTACAGTGGTTCAAACAAGCTAATAGGTCCTCTTCCACCTGGACCCTACATACTGACAATTAGGTATCTTGACTATGTTAAGGTACTCCATATAACACTGCCAAGTGAGTGTAGAGGTGTTGTTGATGTGAACATTAACCTAGATGTTGTACTACCTGCACTTGGTAAGTGCTTTACAACCTTTGAACACACAACACTGACAATAGCATTAACGATATTATTAGTAACCATATGTATTGAGTTTGTAGGGTGGTTACGTCATGGTAGATACAAGGCTTCAGAGACCACGAGGCACTAGAGACTACTTACCACTTGATTGCTTCAAGAGAAGAGTAGTTATTGAGAGAATTAGGTCTGTCTTCGAGAGATTCGGTTATGGAGAAGTACTTACACCAGCATTTGAGCATCTAGAGCTATTAGAGGCAAAAGCTGGTTCAGAGGTTAGGGAGCAAATTTACTGGTTTGAGGATAAGGCAGGTAGGAAGCTAGGTCTTAGATTCGAGATGACTACACCAATAGCTAGGATTGTCGCTACAATGCCACACTTACCTAAGCCAATTAGGTTCTACTACATAGCACCTGTCTGGAGGTATGAAGAACCTCAACTAGGTAGATTGAGGGAGTTCTGGCAAGCAGGTATCGAACTCATTGGTTCACCACATGTGGAAGCTGATGCTGAGGTAATAGCTGTTACCTGGTACTCACTTCGTGATGTAGGTCTTGAGGATGAGCGTATTGAGGTTAGGTTCAGTAGTAGAGCACTAGCTGATAGAATAAGCGATGCACTCAACATACCTAGAGAGCTACGTGAAGACTTCTATAGGTACATAGATAAGTACCACAGGTACGGTATTGAGTATGTTGTTAAGGGTTTAGAGTCGTTGGGTATTTCTAGAGAGAACATTGAGAAGGTTCGTGAATTATTGATGATAGAGGGTAGTAATGAGGAGAAAATTGAGCTTCTCGATAAGCTCTTTGGATCTACTATTCGAACTGAGTTAGAGAAAATTAGTACATTACTTGATTTATTGAAGTCGTACAATGTGAAGAATGTAGTGTTGGACTTAAGCATTGTAAGGGGGTTAGCTTACTACACAGGAACAGTATTTGAAGTCTACGTGAAGGGACAGGAGGATGTAGGTAGTATTGCAGGTGGTGGTAGGTACGACGACCTTATAGAGCTTGTTGGAGGTTCAAACCTACCTGCGACAGGTATGGCCATTGGTATTGAGAGATTAATTGAGGTTCTCGAAAGGTTAGGTAAGTTACCAACAGATTATCCAAGACCTGTAGCTGCTGTAGTTACTCCTAAGATGGATCTGTACTCAAGATGTCTTGAGATAGCGAATCTCCTTAGACAACATGGTATACCCTGTATAGTTGACGTGATGAGGAGAAGTCTTAGGGCAAATCTCGAGTACGCAGTCAAGATCGGAGCTAAGTTTCTAGTAATAGTTGGTGAGAAGGAGCTTAAGCTAGGTAAAGTAGCTGTAAAGAACCTTACAACAGGAAAACAGATGGAAGTAAGTATACATGAACTCCCTACCTTCCTAAAGAGGGATAACGTAGTGCTATAGCTACACACTAAGCCCACTCACACCTCCTCACTAAATCCTTCTTCACCGGTAAAGACTTCATAGGGATTCACATAACCATAACCTGGCACCACACCTAAGACATCACTTATTCTACCCCTCTCAACCATCTCCCTATACAATCTCCAAATTCGCTTAGCAGAAACCAACCCAGTAAAGAAACCCTTTTCCTCAAGTTTCTTCTTTACCTCATCAACAAAATCAAGTGGTGAAATCCAGGGTTTACTAGATAGCACCTCAACAATTACCTCAGCTATATCCTCGTTATGAGGATAAGCTCTTCTCCACCTACCTCCCTTCTTCCTACTACCCATGACGTATCACAAGGTACTAAACTATAAGGATCTTATAAGGATAGCTCACAGCTAAAGTAAAGGTAGCATCAAATCACACATACATAGGTGCACGAGGATAGATTTTTTACTCCTCCATCTCTTCCACATAGTGAGATTACCAATAGGTTACTAACACCACATCTCAGTACAGCAGCTGTAGATGTGATGTAGATGAGTAATACAGAAGTAGCTCATGAATACGTACCATGGAGGTGGGTAAAGTACTGGCACTGTGTTAGGTGCGGTAAGTGCTGTATAAAGTTTCTAGTACCACTCTACCCCCATGAAGCACTCTACTACATCATGAAGTACGGTCCTGTAGTTGAGGAAAGAAATGGTAAATTCTACCTAAGATCCAAACCAGATGGCTCATGTGTATTTCTTGAGAGAACTCCTCTAGGTTACCGCTGTAGTATATACCTTGAACGTCCAATAGTGTGTAGGTGCTATCCATTCTACGTGACGGATAAGCCACTTGGTGTAGTAGATTCCCGTGATGAGGATGCCGTATACGTGTACCGTAGTCCACTTGGTAAGTCAATTAAGGTTTACGTCTATATTGATAAGGTGTGCAGTGGTATTGGTCGTGGTATCCCTCTTGAAATCATTATACCGAAGATCGTCTCTGAGTGGATTACAGTTCTAAGACTCTATAGGATACATAGAGATTTGAGACTCTACTCCACCTAATTCCTTAAGTGCTCTCTTCAGTAAGGTCCATAGTCGTCTAGACTTCTTCCTTAGGACAGCAGTCGGTAGTTTTCCATAGATCTCGGTGATGAGATTGTCAAGCTCAGTAGGATTAATGTACTTCACATTTCTGTATTCGACAATGCACAATCCTCTAGAACTAGCTTCGATGCAAAACCTTATGGAAGTGGGTAAGCCTCTAACTATAGTACTCACCTCATCGACTATAATGAACTTACGAGTACTAGGTAGTAGCTCTCTGAGTACGGTATGGTCTATAGTGAGTAGTGCTCTGTAGGTGGATAGTATCTTACTGATGTATGTATGACGTCTATCTAGGTGGTGGTTCATAGTAGTACACTAGTTTACCTCTCTGCCAATCCCTAATTAAACTCCTTGCAGCTTCCTCAAGATTTAGTTTACCACCCTTAAGGAGGAAGCCTCTTCTCCTTGCATAGTTCTCCAGTATCTCCATGGGTTCACTACCTTCAACTCCTAGACAAGTCTTAAATGCATCTGGTGTGTACTTCAGTACCTTACCTATTAGCTCAAGTGCTATGGGGACAGGATCGTCTATCTCCTCAGGTGGTACCATGCACCTCAACACGACATCAGCATTCTCTGATGGTATTGGTACGACACCTGGGGTATCGATTACTATTAGCCACGTGTGTATGCGAACAATCTGCTCACCTCTAGTCCAGCCAGGTACAGGTGATGTTGGTGCTGAGTACCTACCCTTGAGTACATTTATTATTGTTGACTTACCGACATTTGGGTACCCAACAATAGCTACCTTAACAGGTAATCTAGGTGCAACAGCCTTAATAGCTATCCTGAGCTTACGTGTACCTTTCCTCTCCTTAGCGCTGATGTACACGGTAGGGTGCTCCTGACTAAGATATTCCTTCCACTTCTCAACTACGTCACGAGGTATTAGATCTGCCTTATTGATCACTATGATTAGTTGCTTACCCAATCTACGAACAGTATTCTCAACTTCTCTACACCTAGTAACCTCAGGATCTCTAGCATCAACTACCTCAAGAACGACATCCGCATCATCGATAACCCTCCTAACTCTCCTCCAGTACTCCCTAGCTGTTGCGCTCATACTAAACCCCTACTCCTCACATAATCCCTCAAACAGAACCTCAACCTAGTTAAGTACTTCTTCGTAATCCTCCTTCTCGTTCTCACCAACGCAATATACCTACCACCTTCATCAACAGAAACAGCAATAACTCTTTCCCTACCAAGATCGAGAACGAAGTCCCTAGCAGTAACATCGAATTCTCTCACAGCTGTGTACAGCATGTAGAGAGAACTCGCTTCTCTACCTACATCACCGTGCGTGAGAGCCTCGATGACGCTACCTTCGTAGTTCAGTATGAACACTGCATCCAGACCGTAGGTATGAGCTATCGAGTATAGATCAGCACCGTAGGGTACTAGACTCGGGATCAACTTTTCAAGTATATTGAGTACATGCCTCCTCAACTGCTTCACTATCACCAGCACTAGAACTACCACTACGATAGTAATTACTAGCATAGGTAGCAAGTAGTTCCCCAGTGAGATTACACACATCACTTTATTACCCTCTCTCCCTAATCACAAGACATGAGGTAGACACAATGGTAACAAACCTACCAGCTGAAGCCAAGGCGAAGTGGATTAAGGTGATGGAAGCTAGGACTCCAGAGGAGAAGATTAAGGCACTTCAGGAGTTCCTATCTTCAGTCCCTAAGCACAAGGGTACTGAGAAGTTGATTTCATTTGTTAGACGTAGGATTGCTGAATTAAAGAGAGAGATTGAGCTTAGGGAGAGAGTTAGGAAAGCTGCTGGTGCTAAGAGAGTTAAGGTATACGTGGGTAAGGAGGGTGATGTTCAGTTAGCTCTACTTGGGTTAGCTAACTCAGGTAAGAGCGCTCTTCTCCGTGCTCTCACCAATGCTAAGGTTGAGGTTAGCGATGTACCCTACACTACGAAGTTACCTGTACCTGGTATGTTTATTTTTGAGAACATGTACTTCCAACTAGTTGAAGCACCATCAATAGTACCTGGCGGTGAGAGTACACTAACTACTTTAGCTATGTCAATTGCTAGGAATGCCGATGGTTTAATACTTGTTGTTGATCTGAGTAGTGATCCATTAAGACAGTTCGAGATCCTTAGAAGTGAGCTTGAGAGAGCACATATCTTGATTAATAAGCCGAGAGCTATCGTCGAGATTGAGAGGAGAGTTAGTGGTGGTATTCAGGTTGTCGGTAAGTTAGTTGGCTGTACAGTAGATGATGTAAGGAAGTTACTTAGTGAGTACAGGATACATCATGCACTTGTTAGGATAATTGGTGAAGCTACTCTAGACGACATTGAGAGAGCTATATTTGAGGAGTACGTCTACAAGCCAGCGATAGTCATTGGGACTAAGCTCGATGTAGCTGATGAGGTTACAGTTAGGGAATTCACTAAGGTAGTTGGTGAGAGGTATCCAGTGCTCACGGTCTCTAGCTTGACAGGTAAGGGACTGGATAGAGGGCTCATAGCTAAGACCATACTCACTACGCTCAATTTAATTAGAGTGTACACGAAGAGTCCATACCGTGATGCACCTGATGAGAAACCTCTACTAATAAAGGCTGGTTCAACAGTGATAGATGTTGCTGAGAGAATTCACAGGAAATTAGCTGAGAACTTTAAGTACGCGAAGATAATTAGATTTGAAGGTAGTAGAAAGAGAGTACTTAGAGTTGGTAAGGATTATGTTCTTCAAGATCGTGATATTGTTGAGATTCACACTGGATGATAGCTATGTCTGGTGTGAGAGAGGTTAAGATAACTGAGGATGGGTATAGGTTGCTGAAGGTTATTAAGGAGGTAGCTGGTTTAAGAAGTGAGGGTGAAGCTCTAGAATACGTGATTAAGAGATTCCTAGAGCAGAGTGAGGTGTTGAGGGAGATTCTGAGCAGACTAGATGTTATTGAGGGAGAGATCGAGGTCTTGAAAGGTAAACTAGATGAACTTCGTGAACTATTAGAGGTTAGGGAGCGAAGAAGAGTGAAGAAAGAAGTGAGAAAGTACTATGAGGATCTTGTCCAGTACATTGAGAGTAGGGTTTACGTATTCCCATCAGAAATCAAGGCTAAGAAGAAGCTCCAGAGGTTAATTGAGGAGGGTGCATTAGTTCATTTACGTGATGAAGGTCTTAATGTAGAGGTCGTAACGACAAAAAACGTTATTGAAAGAATACTAGCGAAGCTACCGCTCAAGGTAACTGACGTAGATAAGGTACTTACTGAGCGTGAACAGCAGCTCTTTGTATTACTAAATAGGCTAGGTTACGTACTGAAGAGAGGTGACATCTACGTTAGAGCTAGCTAAGCTGTGTGTGCTGTTACTTCAAGAGGTGCTAGTACTCGCTTCAATCTCTCAACTAGGTCCATAGCGACTCTACTAACTCTCTCTGGATTAGCTACGTACACGGTAATCCTCATGTAACACTCTTCCTCTGATAAGTCGGACAACACTATCTCAGGTGGTTTACTCTTATCGATCTCACCATATTTCTCTAGAAATGACCTAATCTTATCCTCAATCTCCTTCACATTAACTCTACCCCTACCTCTTATTCTCAACATTATACATATCCTGTATAGACCACGATAAATCATTATTGGGGTTCTCAAGAGGTCGTAATTTGGTATCCTAACTATGTGACCTTCATCAGTTCGAATCTCAGTGTACATAGGGGTTATCCTAATTACCCTACCCCTGATGTCGCTCTCTCTCAGGTGAACAACATCCCTTGTTGACACAACTCTAGATAGGACTATCACGTAGTAAGATATGTAATTAGCTATGACATCTCTAATGGATATCAAAGCTACTGCAAATAGTATTAACACACCATAGGCTATGTACTGTGAAACCCGTACAAGTAGTATTGAGATTATTGCCATGATGAGTATTATGGTTACGAATAGATTGAGTACGTTCCTAAGTTCATCAGCTGTTGAAGGTAGTATAACATCTTTCCTTTCTAACCTAGTAATGAGTTTACCTAGACCGATTCTGATGATTAGCACCGTGATTATCACAACAAGTAAACTAATTCCCTGCTCTTTAGTTATGAAAGCAAGCTCAAACACCATCCAAAACCCTCTACCTACTTAAACGTCTCCCTAAACTGCTTGACATGGTCCTTATGTACTAGAGCTATGATTACAGAGCCAGGCTTAATCGTGATATCCTGATCAGGGAGAACGAGCTTTTCACCATCAAAAACAGCCAATATCCTACTCATGGATGGTAGAGGTAACTCACTCAATCTCTTACCAACGCTAGTGTCATCCTCCTCAATCTGAAGAGCAACCAACCTATAGTCTGAGCCCATTGCTTCAAGAAGCTCAGTAACAGTTCTCCTACCTTCTACACGTGCCTCTAAGAGTGCGGCAATAGTCTTGGAAAAACCGAGACACTCAATACCTAACCTCATGAGTATTCTCTCAATCTTCTCATTATTGACCAAGGTAATAACCCTATCTGCCCCCAAGTTCTTAGCTATGACAGATAACATCAGGTTTACTTCATCACTACCAGTAGCTATGACAACGACATCCATACGCTTAAACTCTATACCCTGACGCTCAAGAAAATCCAAATCCGTGTAGTCACCTGTAACTACCAATACATCAGAAGTAGCAGCAACCTCTTCACATATGCTAGCATCTCTACCAACCAGGATAACGGAATGACCTTTCTGAGCTAGCTTCTTGGCTAGCTCAGCCGTTATCTCATTGGCTCCAACAATTAAGATATTCATGACTAAAGTCCCTTACCCAGAAGCACCTCAATACCTGTACTTTAAACTTTTTTCTTATACCTCATAACTACGACGAGTTGAAAGGAGAGATGCTCATGAAGTTAGTACTCAGACGAGAGAGAGTGCTAGGTCTGGTCATAGGTATCACAGTGAACGTAATTACGGTAATAGTGCTTTGGCATCTTGGAATAATTGATCTCTCT
Source organism: Thermoprotei archaeon (assembly GCA_003649205.1). Lineage (GTDB taxonomy): Archaea > Thermoproteota > Thermoprotei > Thermoproteales > B15-G16 > B15-G16. The sequence continues at coordinate 235,177 of QMRC01000003.1, read as the reverse complement.
CACGTACCTAAGCTAAGCATTAGCTACCTAATACTAGCGTACATGGCACTGCTCACACACTGGATACTAATAGCTTTAAGAGCAAGAATCCTAGTAAAGACCTTGGGATCACATATCACACTTCTCAACGCGCTCAAAGTCAATCTATCATCCCTATACCTATCACTAATAACACCAACATACTTCGGTGGTGAACCACTCAGAGTGTATCTCTACTCAAGGTATGGGGGTATCAGCTATGGAGAAGCAGTGACAGTAGCTATGTGGGAGATAATCCTAGACACCACAGGACTATGCATACTATCGCTACTAGCTTTCACGTACCTGAGGTCGTTTTTCAGTATCAGTAGCTTCTTCATGCTACTCACACTCCTCGTCTTTGTTACACCTACAGCACTCCTCTACCTAACTGTGTATAGACTACTCAATGAGAAAACAATGCATAAAATCATAGGAGTAGTGAGGAAACTAGCTGAGAAAGTAGCTAATACACAGGTACTGAAGAATAGACTCAACAATAACGACATACAGAAAGTCATGAGTAAAGTAGAACTCGAGCTAGATAGCTGGTGCAAGAGCTTAAGAAGCCTACTCCAGTGCGGCGCAAAAGTACTAACTATCTTGATGGTATTGACAATTGCTCACTGGATAAATCTCTTCACAGTTGCCTACTTCCTAATATCTGGACTGGACCCTAGCTTCGACTTCATACTAAATACCTGTCTCCAAGTACTACTACATGCAGTGCTCGCCATACCAATACTACCCGGTGGTAGCGGTCTCTTTGATATAAGCTTCGTAGTCCTCTACTCCATGTGGTTAGGTAGGGAGGTAGTTGGTTCACTTCTAGTTTGGTGGAGAATCATAACCTACTATACACCACTCGTACTATCTGGATTCTTCTTTGTTAAGGTACTTGCTGAGGTAGGTACACGGAAGGGATAAAAGTGAGTAGGAGGTAGTTGTTACTGCAAGTAATTTGGTGATGTAGTATGAGAGATGTTGAGACCTTCCTCAGGAATCTAGATGTTTGGGTTGAAGATCAGAAGAGAGTTCTTGAATTTATTAGGAGGTATAGGAGTAAGCTAGATAAGTGTGATAGATTGGACCTAATTCTCACCATAAGGTATGTCTGCAGTAGAATGCTTAAGACTATCAAGGGATTTGAGACTTGGCTTCAATCACCATTCATCGTAGGTCCCATGCCGCTTGAAGTTGTTAAGGAGGTTCAAGAGAGGTTGTCCAATATAATGCTGAAGATTCTCGACCTAAGTATTGAGCACGTTAATGAGTACAGAAATCACCTAGTTAAGTTGCTTGAGAGTAGGGAAGAACTTCACCCTCTCTTTGAAGAGGAGGAAGAGGAGAGAGGAGAGACATCTAGAGAATCAAGGTATAGGATATAACTTGTTAACTCCCTCTACGTACTTTATTGATGGAGTTCCTGAGGTGATTATTTTTGAGTAGAGTAAGGTTTGGTGAGTTATGGGTAGAGAAGTATAGGCCTAAGAGACTTGATGAGATGGTTGATCAGAGAGATGTTGTTGAGAGACTTAAGGAATTTGTCAAGGCTAAGTCAATGCCCCACTTACTATTCGTAGGTCCTCCAGGTTGTGGTAAGACAACTGCTGCACTATGTCTAGCGTATGAACTGTATGGAGATAAGGTAGAGGAGAATGTTTTAGAGCTCAACGCATCTGATGAGAGAGGTATAGCTATGATCCGTGAGAAGGTTAAGGAATTTGCTAGGATGATGTCTACAGTACCCGATGTACCGTTCAAGATGGTGATACTAGATGAGGCTGACAACATGACGTCTGAAGCTCAGCAAGCACTTAGAAGAATCATGGAGGAACACTCGAGAACTACTAGGTTCTGTCTCATAGCGAACTACCTATCTGGAATAATAGAGCCAATTCAATCTAGGTGTGCTGTCTTCAGATTCTCACCACTACCAAAGGATGCTGTCTTCGAAAGACTAAGGTACATAGCTAAGTGCGAAGGTTTTCAAATAACTGATGAAGCTCTTGAAGCAATTTGGGACATCACTGGTGGAGACATGAGAAAAGCAATAAATCTACTTCAAGCAGCAGCTGCACTTACGAGAGTAGTTGACGAAGCTACAGTATACCGTGTCGTAGGCAGGATCAGTGCTAAAGACTTGAGAAACGTAATCCAATTAGCTGTGGAAGGTAAGGTAGGTGAAGCAGCGATAAAGCTACTCAACTTAATGACTGAGCATGGCATTAGTGGCGTTGACCTAGCTAAGCTACTTCACAGAGAACTAATCAAATTAAACGTTCCTGAGTACATAAAACCAAAGCTAGCTGATCTCTGTGGTGAATTTCACTATAGAGTTCTAGAGGGAAGTTCACCAGAACTACTTGTCCCATGGATTCTAGTGAAACTACATAATATCGTGAAGAGTTGTAAGTAGATCTGCTGTGAGGCATTCAGTTAAGAAATAGTAAGGTTTATTAGGGGGTAGAACTAGGGGAGCGTGGTTAAGGGTTAATAAAGGTTACGAATTATGAGCACCGAAATTACTTCTGGTAGGGGTTTGGAACGTAGGAAGGAGAACGTAAGTAGTGAAATTACTGAAGAGGTTAGGTGCCCAATCTGTGGTAGTACAAGGTTTGTTCAAGATTACCAAAGAGGAGAGATAATTTGTGAGGTATGTGGTTACGTATTCACTGAGAGGATAGTTGATAGAGGACCAGAGTGGAGAGCATTTACACCAGAAGAGAGGGAGAAGAGGAGTAGAGTTGGTTCACCACTAACTAGATTGACACCAGATAGCTTAGTTACGATGATAGATTGGAAGGGTAAGGACTACACAGGTAGGGAGCTAAGTCTCAAGAGAAAGCTAGAGAGCTTGAGATGGAGGAAGTGGCAGATCAGAATTAGGATGCAGACATCCATTGAGAGAAATCTAGCACAGGCAGTTAATGAGCTTCAGAGAATTGGTTCGCAGCTAGGATTACCGAGACACGTAATGGATCAGGCACTAGACATATACAGGCAAGCTCTTGAGAAGGGACTGGTTAGAGGTAGGTCTATTGAGTCAATAATGGCAGCAGCTATCTACGCAGCCTGTAGAATGTACAAGATACCAAGAACACTAGACGAGATAGCTAGATACACGAAGTCCGGTAGAAAGGATGTAGCTAGGTGCTACAGACTATTGCTTAGGGAGATAAACCTCAGAGTACCACTAGCAGATCCAATAGACTACGTACCTAGGATAGCTGAACAACTAAAGCTTAGTGGTATGTGCGTCAGGAAGGCTATTGAGATACTTAAGGAGGCCAAAAAGAGAGGGTTAACTGCAGGTAAGGATCCAGCGGGATTAGCTGCAGCAGCAATCTACATTGCATCACTCCTCCTTGGAGAAGTGAGAACGCAGAAAGAAATTGCACAGGCAGCAAGAGTTACTGAGGTGACAGTTAGGAATAGGTATAAGGAATTGGCTAAGGAACTAGACATTAAGATACCGATGAAGTGAGGCTACGTACTTGAGAGCATTAGACCTCCTCTGGGCTCCTTGGAGAATGAGATATGTCAAATACGCTGCAATTAGGAAACCCACTGAGGAGTGTATATTCTGTAAGGCTCGCGATGAAGTAGGTAAGGAGAGAGAAAACCTAGTGCTTTTTCGTGCAAAGTACTGCCTTGTAATGCTTAATCTATTTCCCTACAATACAGGTCATCTGATGATTGCTCCCTATAGGCATGTACCCTCACTTGAGCAGCTAAGTGATGAAGAGCTTACAGAGCTCATGGTACTTACAAAACGTTGTTTGAAGATGCTTCGTGAGGTGTATAGACCTGATGGATTTAACATAGGTATCAACATAGGTAGAGTTGCAGGTGCAGGATTTGAAGGGCATGTACACATACACATAGTACCTAGGTGGAATGGTGATACAAACTTCATGCCTGTGATAGCTGGTACTAAGGTGATCCCCGAGTCGGTACTGGATACATATGACACGTTGATTAAGTATACTCACTTGCTTAGAGAATGAGCAGGTTTATGACCCCGTTAAATAAACTTTTCTCTTTTACAACAACGAGGTGCTGTGAGTGAGAGAGTACGTAGTCGTTAAGAAAGACTTCTCTATCAAGGTACCTGCTGTGATCAGAAACGCACTGAAGCTAAAGCCTGGTACAGTGATGCAGATAGAGTACAGAGCAGATGACCACGTACTAGTGCTGAGACCAGTTGCTAAATTAAGAGTTAGAGAGGTTAAGAATGAAGGAAGTTTGGGTAGGTAGATGAGAGACTTCACAAACTACCTACTATGCTACAGATTAGTTAAAAGAGCTATCGAATTCATCTTACTTGAACACAATGATTCTATACCGAAGAACATGCTCTATGACATGGTTAGACAACTAGTCGAAGACGAAGTTAAGGTAACAGAGGACGTATTTGAAGCTGTAATTCAGGAACTCGAACAACTAGGATTTCTGGAGTTAGTGAATGTGAGAGGTCTATGGGTTGTACGGAGAAGGGATGTAGGCAATACTTAAAAGATCTGACTAGTGGTGTGGTATAAGGTGAAGCTATGAGCCAGATACAGCAACCTAGAGTTGAACCACCTCCACCACCAATAGTTAAGGTACCTAGGTTAATTACATTTGGTGGAGTACCACCGAGAATGTACAAGGTAGGTAGAGGATACTCCATCGGCGAGATAGAAGCTCTTGGACTAACAGTTCGTGAAGCTAGATTACTCGGTATATACGTCGATGAGAGAAGGAAGACAGTGTATCAGGAAAACATTGAGCGACTAAGAGAGTGGTTAGAGAAAGTTAAGAAGGGTGAGATTGTACCACCACAACCAACATTACCGAAGGTGATTAAGATTAAGAGGAAGAGAGGGAGAGTCTTCAGAGGCTGTACACCAGCAGGGTACAGGATGAGAGGTCTCTACAGCGTTGGACTACATGAGACACATAAGTGGAAGTGGAAGAAGAAGTACAAGGAGAGGATGCTGAAGAAGAGACACGAAGCAGCTAGGGCTAAGGGTGGTCACTGAAGCACTGCTACCTCTACTACACGATACCTAGTATCTTCAGTAGATCACTTAGGTTGTTTAGTGTTAGGTCCGGTGCAACTGATGTCTGTATATCTCTTCCACGTGTTAGGAGTATTGTCTTTATGCCTGCTGTCTTACCGCCTAAGATATCTTCCCAACTTGTACCCACGACCAGTACTTGAGTGGGTTTACACCTCATTTTCTTGAGAGCAACCTGGAATATCTTTCTATTTGGTTTAGGTACTCCAGTAACGTCAGCACTAACAACACCTATAAAGTACTTGAATAGCCCTGAGGATATCAGCATCTTCCTAGCTACGTCACCATCAAGATTAGTCACTATGCACAATGACATACCTCTCTGTCTCAACTTAGCTAATGCCTCCTCTGAATCCTGATAGGGTTTTGCGGCATTTATCATGCAGGTCATAGCTGAATCGGCTAGGAAACCGAGTTCTGTAGGACCAATGACAATATTATTTTCCTCAAGTAGTCTTCGTACACTATCTCGAATTATCTCCTTCATATTTCTAAACTGACCCCTTGCTATAGCATTTACATACCTTCTCTCGATTTCATTCCTCAACTTCTTCGCTATGGATTCCGTGTCCTCTCTAATTGGGTACTCTCTCTTCAGCATACTAGCTATGTTATTGACATACTCACTGTAGTCAAGCACAACATTGACGTCCATTAGCAGTCCTCTAATACCTAGTGACACAGCATTTCACCCAAGTAATTCCCTACTTGTGACTTAGACTTGTTTACTAGGTATTAAAGTATTAGCAAATGCTCTCAACTAGAGTATTCTGGTTACCTGCTCCATACCTTCTAAAGCTATCTAGTAGTGGTAGTACTCTAGCGAGGATGCAACATCCCTTACCTCCGTTCCTACAGTAATTAAGTAGCTTCTCATGCCTAATTCTCCACTCCTCCGGTGATAGGAAGATGCATCTCCTTCCATCACGTGTCTCACAGTAGTAAGGACAGGAACTATTTTCAACCATGTTCTTGACCCAACTCTGACTTAGTAAATGGGTAAGGTTAAGTCAATGTTTTGTTAAGTTATAGGTATAATAGTAGGAGGTACAGCTATCTTGTCAGCGCTCGAAGTTGTCTACAGGAAGGTTCTCGATAGAGTACTCAATCTTGCTAAGTACTTCACTACAAAAGTTACTCAACTCGATCTAGATGTGTATGATGTCTCTATTGGATCACACTGTGTTAGGTTATGGCTACTCAATAATGATGAGTTTTGGCACGATCCTAGGTTCTTAGCTGAGAAGCTATGTATTGATGAAGGTAGAGGTACCTCAGTGATAATCTTGTGTAGGATACCGAGTATTGTCGTGTACGAGGTTCAGACTAGCTTTGAGAGAGCTGAGAGATGGTATGGACTTAGGTATCAGGTAGATGTCTATGGTCTTAGTGTCTACGATACTAGGGTTGAAGCATCTTTTGAGAAGATAATATACACAGTGACTACGAAGTACATGCTTGAGGTTGTTAGGGACAACGAATTACTTACACAAGCTCACTACGGTCTACCCTGTCCCAAGTGTGGTAACGTTATTGAGCACTACTACGTATCTCGTACTTGGAGACCCTCATACATATACGAGTGTCCAGTTAGAGACTACTACATAGTGTGTAATCTCTGTGGTACTAGGATGAGAGGTGTAGAGGTGCTTACTCTGCTCATGGAGAAAGTAAGGGATATTAAGGTTTTTGAGCCTGAAAGAAGTAGTGATCGAGCATGAGTAAGAGGAGGAGAAGAAAGAGTGAAGAGAGTAAGGGATTGAGTATCCTATCCTTTGTCGAGGAATCTGAAGAGAAGCCAACTAAAGTAGTTGAGGAAAAAACAACCACAGCACCAACCTTAACAACCATACACACAACCGTAACAGCAAGCGAGGAGGAGCTTGTTGCTTCGTTCTTGACAAGATTTAAGAGAGTTACGAAGAAGGACTTAATCGATTGGGCTAAAACAAGGAGAATACCACTGAGTAAGGTGTTCACAGTAATTTCAAAGCTTGAGAAGGAAGGTAAGTTAGTTAAGAGATTAAATGATAGAGGAGAACTCATTTACGAGGTTAAGTTATCACAGTAGTGTTAGCTGATTGAGTGATGTAGGACTCTCGCACAGATTGATGAAGATTACACTTTGCGTATAACTACCTCGTCTATGCTGTGGATAACCGCACCTAAATTCTCGATAACTTTCTTTAGTTTCTCAAAGTCAAATCCTTCACCTTCAACCACTATCTTGACGGTTTCAGTGTTTACGTCAACTTCCTGTACAGATATCCTCACGTGCTTAACCCCAGCTACCTTCAGTATGCTCTTTGCTAGGTCAACTATTGAGGGGTTATGTGGTTTTAAGACGTCGAGAACCAATTTACAGACAACTTCTCTATCACTACTTAACATGTAGTCCTCACCGAGGATTCCTAAGTTAATGTAGATTAGTACCTCTTTAAAGCTTTTTTACTTCTGAGGCTACTACACAACAGGTGTCGAGATGAGTAGTGAGGTCGTGAGTGGTGTATCTGTTGAGGTCAAGCTCTACAAAGATGTTCCTCAAGACTCACTATTCGTGCTGGGTCTACCTGATGTTGGTCTTGTTGGTGCCATAGCAGTGATGCAATTGATTAGGAATTTGAATATGGAGGAGATTGGTTATATTGACTCTGATGTGTTTCCACCTATTGCATTAATTCGAAAGGGTGAACCTAAGAGACCAGTGAGAATCTTCTACTCGCAGACAGGTAATGTCCTCGCTCTAGCTTCTGAAGTTGCTTTACCGGTATCTGCTCTACCGGTGTTTTCTAGGTCTATCGTTGATCTAGCTAAGAAGCTTCGTGTAAAGTCCTTGGTGCTTCTTGGTGGTGTTCCAGTGCCAAATAGGTTAGATATTGAGAAGCCTAAGGTCTATGGTATTGGTGTGTTGAGTAGTGATAGGGAGTACCTTGAGAAAATGGGTGTTGAATTGATTGAAGAAGGGTTTGTTGCAGGTGCTTACGCACTAATAATGAAGGAATGCGTCAAGGAGGGTATTAGTTGTCTTGCTTTACTAGCTGAGTCCTACCTACAGTACCCTGATCCAGGTGCAGCTGCTTCAGTACTCGAGGTATTCTCTAAGATAACTGGTATATCGGTCGATATTGAACAGCTGAAGAGTGAGGCTGAGGAGCTAAGGCTTAAGTTGAGGGAACTAATGCAGAGAACTATGTCTGCTCTAAGAGAACAACAGAAGAGTTATGAATACACGTTACCTCTAATGTATGTCTAGGAGGGTTAAGCAATGAGTAGTGAGTACATTGGTGATGTAATTGAGAGATTCATGAGGAGAGTTACGAGAGAGATTAGGGAGATGATTGAGAGATTTGAAGAGGAGCTAAGAGGACCTCTCTGTGATCCATCAACACAATGTCTTGAACCACTTACAGAGATCTTCGAGACTCCTGATGAAGTTGTGATAAGGTTCGATCTACCGTATGTACGTGACAAAGACAGCATCCAGGTATCTGTTAGTGAAGATACGGTTACTCTCTACGCTAGACTTGAAGGTGTTAGCATTAGAACTGGTCACATAGTTTACAGAGGTGTTAAGTTCTTTGCATATAGGAAGAGTGTTAGATTACCATGCGAAGTTGATCCAGAGAGAACAAGAGCAAGATTTAAGGATGGTGTGCTCGAGCTGAGATTACCTAAGAAGGTAAAGAAGTACTACAGCATCAGGGTGGAGTAGCTGAATGTCGTCAGTAGCATTGAAGGGCTATGTAAATGAGTACTTACCTAAGATACAGGAAGCCTTGAAAAAGGTACTGAACGAGGTCAAGCTAAGGTACAGAATAGTTGAGGAACTTTACAACCATGTTGAAGAGTTCATCTTTAGAGGAGGTAAGAGACTTAGACCAATATCACTAGTTGCAGCGTACTACTCTGTCGGTGGCAGTGAAGTCGATGACCTATATAGAGTAGCTACATGCGTTGAGCTACTACACAATGCATCGCTTATACATGATGACATAATTGATCGAGATACCATCCGGAGAGGGGGCCCAACATTCCACGTTAAGTATGCTATGATTTTCAGAGATAGGTACGGAGCAAGGGACTACAACCACATGGGACTATCATTCGGTATCATTGGTGGTGACCTACTGATAGCACTCGGCATGTACGCAATAACCTCAAGTAAGTTTAGAGATGACCAAAAAGCACGAGCACTTGAGAGCTATATGAGAGCTTTCAAGTGTATTGTTGAAGGTGAGTGCCTTGACATCACCTACCCATACGTTCATGATGTAAGTGAGGAAGACTACTATAGGATGGTTGACCTGAAGACCGGCGCTCTCTTCGTAGAGTCGCTGACTATAGGTGCTATCTTGGGAGACGCAACAGAGAGACAGATAACAGCACTTAGGAGATACGGAACATATGCAGCTAGAGCATTTCAGATTCACGACGATGTACTCGGTATCTTTGGGGAAGAAGAGGAGGTAGGTAAGCCAATAGGTAGCGATATTCGTGAAGGGAGAAAGAACCTACTGATCATTAAGGCTCTTGAGCTATTTGATGAGCGGGAAAGAGCTAAGCTACTGAAGGCACTAGGTAATCCACAATTGACCAAGGAAGATGTTCTCGAGATTAGAGATCTCATGAAGGAGAGAGGGGTACTGGACTACGCACTAGGTAAGGAGAGGGAATATGTCGGGAAAGCTATAGAGTCACTCACACTAGCTGACCCACCACTGAGATCACGTGAAGTAGAGTTCTTTAAGGAGTTAGCAAGGTACTTCATCGAGAGAAGAAAGTAGATCTCGAGTGAGTGTGCTAACCCGGCCTTCCTGATATGTGATGATCCTTAAGAAAAGCGAAATTACACACAGTATATTCCTCGTGATGAGTTAGGTGGGGCAACTGAGGAGATGAGGAAATTCCCGCCTTCACTGAGGTACCTACATGAGGGTGGGAGTAGTCTACAGCGATGTATACCTTAGACATAGACCACATACATCACATCCAGAGAGTCCACAGAGATTGAGGAGTGTAGTTGATGAGTTGAAGAAGAGAGGTGTACTTAGTAAGGTACGGTTGATTGAGCCAGAGGTAGCTGATGAGAGGTTACTGGAGTTAGTTCACGATACCAAGTACATCGAACTGGTGAAAGACTTCTCTAAGAGAGGTGGTGGATTCCTAGATCCTGACACTTATGTATGTGAAGAAACCTACAGAGTAGCACTACATGCTGTAGGTGGTGTTCTCAAAGCCATAGACCTAGTACTGAGCGATGTCTTCGATGCTGTTTTCTGCTTAGTTAGACCACCAGGACACCACGTAGGTAGGTATGGTAGAGCACTTGGAGCACCTACACAGGGCTTCTGCATATTCAATAACGTAGCTATTGCTGCGAAGTACTTGGTCAATATCAAGAAGATAGATAGAATAGCTATTGTAGACTTTGATTGTCACCACGGTAACGGTACGCAGGAGGTGTTCTACTACGATAACTCAGTACTTTACATGAGTACACATCAAGACCCTAGAACAATATACCCTGGTACTGGGTACGTTGATGAAGTTGGTGCGGGTGATGGTGAAGGCTATAACATAAACATACCACTACCACCATTTTCTGGTGACGATATCTATCGAGATGTAGTTGACAACATAGTAACACCAGTACTCTCACAGTACAGACCCAGTATAGTACTCATGTCGGCAGGCTACGACGCACATAGAAGAGATCCAATAACAAACATGAATCTCTCAGTTAATTCCTTCACATACCTTGTAACGAAAATAATTGAGGTGATGAGGCAATACACTAGACCAAAGCTAGTACTCGCTCTAGAGGGAGGTTATGGCATTGGATTGAGGTTAGGCGTTTACTCAACTCTATGTACGCTACTTGAAGAAGAGTGCACGTTAGAACCTGATACCGTTAGTGATAACTTGACGTGGTCTTACTGGCGTAGGACGAGGAGTGAGTTACTTAGGTTACTCAGTAGGTACTGGAGCATGTAGCTTAGCTGAGTGCCTCTCCTCCTATAGATCAGCAGTTAACTGAAGGATTGTCTAATGGATATACAAAAGTACAGAGGTGTGAAGGGGAGGAATACTGTAGTTGATAAAGCTGTTTAATTTAGCCTGTGTCCTCTGTACCTACATAACCTACATAACTTGATAGAGAAGGTTGGAGGATTGATGATTCTCATTGAGAAGTGTAATTGTCATATGAGGTAGCTTATCTGCTATCAAGTAATTTCCTGAATTTTATTACATCCCTCAGGGAAATCATGAGGATGGGAGCCAACTCAGTGGGGGTTCTCTCCTCACAAGTCGGCAGCGCCTACCCTCAGCATCCTGAAAACAGAAGTCCAGTATCAAAACTTAAACATTATACTACACTGCTTTAAGGTAAGAAAAGGTATTGGTTAGAGACCTTCTCTCTCCTTTATGTATTTAGCAATTACTGGAGCTACTGATACGTGAGAATACGGTGACTCGATTGTGTCTGTACCAACGATATCCACCACACCTGCACTCTTCATCCTCTCGATAGCACCGGGTGCTAGTACGAGGTGGACTACTGCGGCAAATACTCTACGAGCACCTAACTGCTTAAGTACCTTCGCAGCTTCCGCTACTGTTCCACCAGTACTGACTATGTCATCAACTATCACAACATCTCTATCCTTGACCGATACCTCGCCCCTAACCTTGATCTGAACCTCCGTAGCACTTAACCTCTCCTTCTCGAGCACTGAGTACGTAGTCCCAAGCTCTCTACCCATGATGCTGGCCCACTGTTCTGACTCCTCATCAGGACCGATGATTACGGGTTTCTCTAGCTTCCATACCTCCTTAACGAACTTCGCTAGTAGAGGTATCGATGTGAGGTTAGTAGCTGGGACCCTGAATACTTCAGATACGTCGTGGAACCTATGTAGGTGCATGTCAACTGTAACCACTTCGTCAACACCAACAGCCTCTAGCGCTCTAGCAATTGCTACAATGCTTATTGGTTCACCTGGCTTAAATCTAGAGTCTTGTCTAGCGTACGCTAGATACGGTATAACAGCTGTAACCTTCTTAGCGCCAAGACCTTTAGCGGCTTCGACAAGCAGCAGTAGCTCAAGTAGGTAGTCGTTTGGTTTCCTAGCTAAGCTCTGAACGACATACACAGAAGCACCGGAAAGATCTTCAGCACAAATCCTTAAATAGGTCTCACCATCCGGAAATACCTTCCTCTCAACACCCAGTACCTCAACACCGACTTCCTGAGTGATTTTCCTAGCTAAGTTCTCACTAGCAGATCCAGGGACGACAAATACCTTACCCATCTCGACACCTCTTAGCAGAGAAGTGATTGAAACCGCATAAAAACTCTTACCCCTACCTCACCAGTATATCTGGTCTTTCAAACCTATAGCCATTAATCTCCACAGTTAGCATAGGCCACTCACTATCGTAAGTTACATTGATAAGGCCTTCGCTAGTCACAATGAACGTATCCTCTACCTTGGTACCCGTTATGGTTGGATTCCAGGACACAGCTTCATACTCACCAAAGCACCTCTCAGTACGTAGATCAATGACTATCTCCCTAGGTAGGTACGAAATCCATCCACCCTGTGTATGTCTTTCCCACTCATCAGGATAACCTAGAGAGCTAAAGACCTCAATACCCCTTCTAAGAGCATCACAGGCCTTAGTACCTGGTCTAGTCATACTGAGGTACGTTGCATCAACCTTAGCAACCGCTTCATACCTCTTCCTGAGTTCAGCAGGTAGAGAACCAAAGTGAACAAGTCTCGTTAAGGTTACGTGAAGACCCCACTTCTCAGCAGCAATAGACACAATAACGTGCTCATTGATCTTCCGATCCTTGGGTAGCGGGTGTCTGTACTTGAAGGCTCTATCGTCAGCAGCTATGAGGATCACTGGCAACCTAATACCATATCGAGCAAACTCATGTAAGAGCTCACTAGCTAATTCCTGCTCCGTGGTACCTCTACGAAGATCCCTCAAGACACTACTTAGCAACTTAGCTGAAGTAGCACCGAGCTCCTTCAATCTACCAACCTCATAGGTTGTCAGTACTAGACGAAGCTCTCTAAGATGAGGCTCAATACATGTGCATCCAGGAACTGGGACGTCAGTACCGATAGAACTAACACCCTTCAGATACTCGAGAGCAGCATCAAGAGGTGACTTCTCATACCACTTATGGACAACGGTCCTATAACCTAGCTGTGAAATAGGTTCCTCATCTAAAATCCTGTCAATCTCATTATTCGTAGTGAAGAGCAGCTTCTCCTCCTTAGTAATTACGAGAGCAACAACACTCTCATCAGTACTGTGGAGAATGTGGTACTCACCACCACAAGTAAGCCAAGAGACATTTCTCCTACGTGTCAACACTATTGCATCTAGGTTTAGAGAAGTTAGGAGGTTACGAAGCTTCTCCTCCTTAACCTTAGCCTCCTCAAGTAGCTCGGGTACAGACATGATATCTGATACTCTTTAAGGATAATTTATCTGTTTGATACCTTAGAAAAGCACCTGGCATTACTCAACTTCGTCAAGTCAAAGCTAGCTAAACCAACTTCTCCACAGTGACCAATCCAGTTCAACACCAGCTTCCTTCAATCTAAAGAGTGTAGTATCGTATGGATCTACAACCTCTTCCTCAATCAACCTCAGTAGCTTAGGATCTATGCTGTAGAGCTTCTCGAGTAGAGCTACTCTCTCCTCCTTACTCATGATCCTAGGATCTGACATTACCGCTACGTGAAATCTACCCCATGCACCTTCCTCAACGAAGTACTCTATGGTCTTGAATGGTAGCTCAAATGCTTGCGGTATAGCACCTGTCTTCCAGGTAAATGCTTCTGGTGTTCCCGCCTTCAAACTAATCCTCACGTACACCTTACTGAACTTAAGTACATCACGAACATAGTCCCTATCCAATCCCATCAATATACCGTTTGTCTCAAGTATGAATAGCTTTATGTAGTCACACCTCTCAACATACTCAAGCACCTTCAGTAGATGATCCCTACCAATCGTCGGCTCTCCACAGGATAACCTTGCTTTCCTAAATCCATACTTCCTAGCTACCTTAGCTAAGTTCTCACACACCTCCTTAGGACTGTAGTAAGTTCCATACCTCTCTGGGAAATCTCTGGATAGAGGGCTCCAACAGAAGAAGCATCTGAGGTTACAACCTACGACAGCAGCTGTAGAGATACCACGATACACTCCAGCACCATAAAAACTCGTGTACTTCCTCCATTGTTCACCATCCACGTACTTACAGACTATTTCCTCAGTCCATTTACTGACCTTGATTGGGTCATATGATTTGAATTGTCCTTTCTTGATGTATCTTGGGTACTCTGGCGGTACTTTGATACTCATGCTTTCTCATGAGGTTTCTCGTTCTGTTATTGAAATTTCTTGTGTTTGTGAGTTAGCTTATTAAGGCCCGTTGGTTGTGGGTGTTTGTGTGATGAGGGATTGGGGTTCTGATGTGTGAGGAGATGTAGCCTAGCTGATTCAGTGGTGATTTATCATGCACTTTCTCATTCGTGAGGCTTCTGTTGGTGATGTGTCTGACATAGCTAGTATCAATAATGAGGGGTTTCCGTATCTGGAGGAGGTTCCTCCTGAGTTCTTTAGGTGGTTAATACTTCACGGTATAGGTAGGTTCTTGGTGTGTGAGGTTGATGGTGAGGTTGTTGGTTTTGCTCACTTCGATGCTATTGGCGATTGTGGTGTTATCTATAGGATTGGTGTTCGTGAAGACTTTAGGGGACGGGGTATTGGTTCTGCTCTACTTCATGAGGTTGAGAAAGTGCTTAGGGGTCTAGGCGTTAGTAAGGTCGTTGCTTATGTTGCTAAGAGGAGGGGGTCTGCTCTTAGTTGGTTTCTTAGTCGTGGCTACCACATTGATCATAGGTTGGGTTCCGTCACATATACTTGGTGGGTTGCTGGTGAGTTAAGTCCTTTAAAAGAGGTGTGTGAGGTTACTGGTCGAGATCTAGGTGATGTATTGAGTGTAGGTGGTTGGAGGAAGCTATTCTGGTGGTATCCTGACTTGGGGAAGTACCTCAAGTACTTGAGTACAGCACCTGGTCGTGTGTATGTTGATAAGGAGTCTACGTGTCTAGTTCACGTGATTTCTTATGGTTGGGTCTCCTACGTTGAGTATGTGGTGCATCGTGGTGTTGATAGGAGGAGAATAGTTGATGTAGTTTGCTCGGCAACAGAGTTAGCTGCGAGAGCTGACGATGTACCGTACTGTGAGGTACCGCTTGAGCCAGAGGGTTTACTAGGTTCTGTATACCATGGTACTTGGGTTGAGGTACCTGTCATGAAGTACATTAGCTAGTACTTCCTATCAAAGAATGGGTTCTTACCTTTACAGGTTAGTGGAATACCAACAACAATATCAGCATCTATCAGCCCTAACTTCCTAGCTGCTACGCCTACTGAGAACATGATTCTATTATCGATGTTCATCTCGGAAGCTACCTTCACCATAGACCCAATGGCAATACCTAGGTTCAGTAGCTGAAGAGCACAGATAGGACCTCTGTATGCAGGTCCCTCAACACTACAGGACCTCTCCCTAAGTTCCCTACATGTCAAACCACATGCACCACAATTGACCTCAACAACTCTAGGACTCTTCAAGCCAACTAAGACAATAGCCTTTGCCTCTCTGATACTCCTAGCATCTCTAATGAAGAAACTCCACTCCGGTACTTCCTTACCAAGCTTCTCCATGAAATTCGCTAATCTCTCAATCTCCTCACCTGTAATGACCTTGGTGACTATGTCATCTATTCCACGTGTCTTAGGTGCTGTCCTAGCTGCTGCGCACATGAGCTTAGCCGTGATCAGGATCGCATCGTATTCAGCATCAATACCCTCAATTACGGTCATGACCACCACCCATCACCTAGGTGTCTCAAACTCCATTCTCTTAGATAGCTCCTCAGTACGCGCTTTAAACTTCTCTAGGTCAACTATGTATCTCTCGTGAGTACCCTCGCCAATAACTACATCACCTGAGTAAGCTCTCACCTTAAAAAGCAACCTCCTACCACTAACCTCAACTAACTCAGCCTCAACAGTGACCTTGGTACCTACTTTCGCCGGTGCCTTGTGAACTACATCAACACGAGTACCAACAGTTACTTGGCCAGGTGAGAGATAATTGTCGACAAGTAGCTTAGCACACTCCTCCATCCACGCAATCATCATGGGAGTAGCTAGAACTGGTACACCACCACTACCAAGAAACTCAGCAATGTGATCAGGACCAACAACCTTAGTTATCACATTCTTGAGACCAGGCTTCAGCTCAGTACTAGAGCACATAACTAGCACCCAACCTAGAGGTAGTAGGGTAGAGACATTATAACGATTCCCCTAACCATAAGTGCAAAGGCAATCCCCTAGGTACTGACCATAGCTATGTAGAGAACTCGTGAACAAAATCACGAATTAATCTAGAGTACCTCGTTAATCTATGGTCCATGGTGGTCCCCCTATCGATTATGTGTACGACTCTGTAACCTAGTAACGTAAGTAAATCTGAGAGTAACTTCCTGTGACACCTATAGGGTATCTTCTCAGAGCACATGATAGCAGTACGATAACTACCAATAACTTCAAGTAACTTCTGGAAGTAAACTCGAAAGACCTCTGTTCTCATGTGATAGACATAGGCTAAGAAGCCTCTACTCAACTCATCTCTAACATGAAGCTCAGTACCCCGAGGTAGCTTCCTGTAACCACCAAGACCTTCACCTAACCACAGGTACTCAATACCCCTCCTCCTAAGCTCTATCTCGAGAACCTCCTTGCTGAAATGTGGGTACTTACGTGATGTAGGAAATCTGCGGACATCAACTAGGTACTCAATTCTGTAGAAGATCAGAGTACTAATGAACGACTCTAGACTACGATTTGAGTGCCCAATAGTGTACACCTCCCTACATCGATCCTTAGTCACTACCTCCATCACCTAGAGGTAAAAGTTAATTACAGCGTCTTTATCTATGCTGTGGTAAGGTGATTACATGGGTAGAGTACGTTGTCTCTGCGTTACTTGTAGTAGAGATGGTAGAGGTGGCTTCTTCAGTATTGACGAGAATGAAATCATTAAGGCTCTAAAGGGTGAGAGCTTAGTTAAGTGTCCTTACTGTGGGTCAACTAAGGTTAAGGTTTTGGAGAAGAGGTGGTTTGAAGAGATTAAGAAGAGGCTAGGTATTGAGAGGAGTGGACTCTACGTCAATCCTCAGTAGTAGAGGTTAGTGATGTGGTGCTAAAGGCCATAGTATTCGATGTTGATGGTACGTTAGTTGATAGTGTGGATGCTGTTGTAGAGAGCTTTAGGTTAGCTGCTAAAGAACTTGGAGTAGGTATTGATCTAGATGCTGTGAAGAGACTTTTAGGTTTACCTAGTAGGGAAATTGCTAGATTGGTAGGTGTTCCCAGCAACTTACTAGATAGATTTGTTGAACTTCGTAGACAGTACATGGGGATGCTGTGGAGTAGGTACGTTAAGCTCTATCCAGACGTCATTGAGGTATTGTCAGAGCTACGTCGTAGAGGATTTAAGCTTGGAGTAGCCTCAGGTAACATCAGGAGTAGGCTAGAGTTCATGCTGAATTACTTCGGTATTGCTCAGTACTTCGACGCCGTAGTAGCTCAGGACGAAGTCCAAAGACCCAAACCATACCCTGACATAATAGTTGAGGCATTGAGGAGACTAGGTGTTGAACCAGAGGAATCGATCTACGTTGGTGATACGGTAATAGATGTAGTTTGCGCTAGATCAGCAAATGTAAAGATTGTAATCGTGAAGAGACCACATGTCACTGATGATCTAGGTGCAGACTATGTGATTAGAGATTTACGTGAATTACTCAACTTAGTTGATGAACTAGCGAGATCTAGGTGATGAGTGCCCGGATTAGCTGATTGATGAGGAGGAGTTGCTCAGCTGAACTCGCTAGCTCGCTTAGCCTTTCGCATACTTCGCTATTACCTCAAGTACATTAGCTACGTACTCTCTAACAGGGGATGGTATCTTATCGAGACCTACCTCGAGGAATCCTCTAACAAGCATTGATGTAGCTTCCTCCTCAGTGAATCCCTTAGACATCAAGTACTCTAACTCATCTCTAGAGATTCTACCGAGAGCAGCCTCATGAGTAAGCTCAGCAAGCTCAGTACAGGTCCTCAACATAGGTATTGCCTCACCTCTAGCCCTTGTAGACAGTATGAGACCCTTACAGTCAAGATGACCCTTACACCTCCTCTCACCAACAAGCTCACCTCTCATGACTACATACGCCTCATCCCTAATAACGGACCTAGAAACCACCTCACCTCTCGTATCATCACCACTAAACACAATACAACCACCAACATCCAATTGCGAAGTCCTACCAGCTAGGAGTATAGTTGTGAGGTATGCCTGAGCATCCCTACCAACTAAGTAAACGGTTGGGTACATCTGAAGAGATTTGACAGGAGCCATAGTCACATAGTAGCTAACGAAGAAACCACCATCCTCAACAATAGCTGCTTCCCTAGGCCTAACATGAGTTTCATGACCCCAGAAGTGAACCATAGTAAATGTCAACTTAGCATTCTTCCTCACGTAGAACTCAGAGACACCTATGTGAAGCGCCTTTGTAGGTAAAGACGCACATGCTGTCACGAGATTCAGCTCAGCACCTTCATCAACGATAATTACGTTATGCACCAACTGAGCAACAGACTCCCTATGAATGAAGAGACAAGCCTGAATAGGCTCCTTAACCTTAACACCAGGTGGTACATAGATGAAGTAACCATGCTTACCATATAGCTCAGTAGCAGCAGTGTACTTATCGAGATCAACAGGTACAGCACGCCAATAGTAATCACGAACCCAATCAAACTTCTTCAAAGCATCCTCAATACTCGTAACGACAACACCATACCTCCTCAACTTCTCAACAACATAAGTCCTCACAACGCTGTAATCAAGCTGAAAGTACGTACCACCAACCCTCTCCTCACTAACATCAACACCCAACTCCCTAGCCCTCTCAACAACACCACTAGGAAGCTCCTCAATCCTCCTCTCCTCAACAGTAGCAGGAACAGAAGTAATGAACTCACTAAAATCAACATCAACACCATAGGGAGGTACCTTACTCAACGCATTCTCAGCTCTCCTTCTCAACTCAACCCTCCAACCAGACATACAGAGACACCACACAGCAACTCGACAAGAGAAGACAATGAAGAAAGAGAAATACCTTACTCAAGAAAATTAGAGAGCGGTGAACAGACATGAGTCTAGAAGCACTCATGGTGATAGCAGATCTAATAGCAATGGTATCGAGAACCTACGGAGTAGAACCAGATACACCAAACTACCTAAACTACCTCCTCTACAGATTTAACCAAGTATATGCACCAGCAGGAGGACTAAACTGTAGAGAACTCGAACAAAGACTAAGAGAAGACCGTGAGAGGAGGAGAGACGTACTAATCAAGTTACTACATGAATTCACGAGAGAGTACGTAGAGGAAGTACGTAGGAGGAGAGAGAATACGTACCTCACAAATAGGTACTACCTACGTGAATCAATGTACCTACCATGGAGAAGCAACTGGTAGATAGGAAGCGGCTAAGACTAAAATAACGAGTAACTGAGAAATAGCGTAGGTGATGAGCACCTGAGCAGCAGAGAGATGAAGAAGCACTTGCCCAACTGACAACACAAAGCAACCTTTAAAACCCAATTAAAGACAACACAACTAGATGCCCCGGTCGTATAGCCCGGTCAAGTATGCGGGCCTTTCAAGCCCGTGACCCGGGTTCAAATCCCGGCCGGGGCACCAAAACCTCATCCCCACTACCCACTACATACCTATTTAGTTCCTCTCGAGTTTAGGTCCTAATTAGTTTCAGGGCTGAAGGTGGGAGCTATAGTTAGGAGGACTAAGTCATTTCTGATCGAGATCTCTATGGCGCTTCGGCATGGGCTGGAATGGGTTTGTGATAGTAATTCCTATAGCGGTTGAGTAAGTTGTTGGGTTTGAGTTCATGAGATTACACGAGGTGGATGTTGGAGGATTTTCGAGGTTATTGGAGTTGGGAGGTAGAGTATTTCTCACATTCACTAATAGTGTGTAAACTCCGGAAATACGTAAGGTGGGGTTTCTCTAGAGATAGGTGTAATTGTGGTAGCTATAGTCGTAACTTACCTCTCAACGTTTTCTCTGTTATCTCCATTGTTGGTTTTTGCTCTAGCCGTAGTCATGGACAGGTTAGTAACACTCTTCTTGAGTGTGTGGATAGGTGTATTGATGGTTATACAGTACGACGTCCTTGGAGCGACTGTTAAGACTTGAGAGTAAATAGTTAACTGGTGCTTTTGTAGGTGCGCTCTATGCTTTAGATACTATAACCATACGTACATTAGCGAGTGTGGCTGTACAGGGGGGTCGTAAGTGCGTGTGGAGCAAGTTTCATAGGTTGAAGTCTGGGTTCTTCCTCAACAATACCAATGATGGTATACCTGTACTGGGATAAGCGCTATACTCGAAATTCAAATAAAATTCAAATAACTGTTTTCAACTTCCAATGTTTACTCGCGCTGAGGTTTTTGTACTCAGTTGGTTCTTCTAGAGAGCGTTCAGGTGAAGAGGATGGCTAGTAGTACCATCATCACGTATAGAGAGAGGATACTGAATGGGTCGATAGTTCGGACGCTCTTATGGTTGTCGTGGCCAGTTATTGTAGGTACTTTCGCTATGATGACTTACAACCTCGTTGATGCGTTGTGGCTTGGTAGGTTGGGTAGGGATGCTTTCGGAGCACCCACAGTTAGCTGGCCTTTGATAATGTTGTTCAATGCTATAGGTATGAGTATTGCTCAGGCGGGTACAGCATTGATATCTCAGTACTTTGGTGCTGGAGATTATGAGATGAGTAGTAGGTGTTCTGGTCAGTTGGTAGCTCTGCTCGCGGTACTAGCTCTATCCATTAGCATGCTAGGTGTCTCTACTGTTCACATTCTTCTAAAGTTAATGGGTGTTCCTAAGGACATCTATCCGTTGGCTGTTGCGTACTCTAGGGTTATCTTTGCGGGTATCCCTCTAGCATTTCTAGGATTTGCGTTTTCAGCGATTTTGAACTCCTTAGGGGATACTAGAACTCCTATGAAGTTAGTTCTGATCTCGGCTTTGATAAATATCGTATTGGACCCAATACTCATCTTTGGACTCTTTGGGTTACCGGCATTGGGTGTTGTAGGGGCTGCGCTAGCAACACTGTTGGCGAGGGGGATTGTTTCGTTTGTAGGTCTCTACATGCTTGTAAGGGGAGTTCATGGGATTAAGTTGCGTCTCAGGTGTATGAGGATTGAGAGGTGGTGGCTCAGGAAGGTGGTTTCCATAGCTGTACCCATATACATCCAGTCATCTTCGAACGCGCTGGGTTTCACTGTCATGATGAGTATAGTGTCTCGATTTGGCTCCGTAGCAGTTGCTGCGTATGGGATAGGTATCAGGATTGTAGATATCGTACAGGCGTTTACGATGGGTATTCAGAGAGCTACCTCGATTATGGTGGGTCAGTGTGTTGGTGCTGAACTCTATGATCGAGCGAAGAGGATCTCAAGAACGTCAATAACTCTCGTAACCTCAATCCTGGGGGTGGGAGCTATCGCCATATATGTGTTTAGGGATGCTGTAATATCATTCTTTGTACCTGATCCCCTTGTCATTGAGGAGGGGGACGTATTCTTGAGTTACTTCGTCTGGAGTATTCCGTTCTTTGGTATCTTCTTCGTGTGTAATGGTGTTGCCCAGGGTTCTGGCCACCCTGAGGCTATGACTGTGATATCTGTAGTGAGGCTGTGGCTATTTAGGATAGGTTTATCGGTACTGCTTGCACTGTACCTAGGTATGGGGTCGACAGGTATTTGGGTGGCGATGTCGGTGAGTAACGTAGCTGCTGGCTTACTATCTCTAGCGTGGATATCGAGGGGGACGTGGCTTAGGAGAGTTATAGAACCGAGAGAATTATCGATAAAAACACCGTTTCAAACTTAGGAAATCTCCGAAGCTCAAAGCCTCCTAATCCCCTTCACCATCTTCCAGGCTCTCTATCAGACCATGTAACTAGATAGTAACTGTCGCTCGTGCTCGCTGTAATCGTGAACATTGGTAGTTCTAGGACCACTGTCGCTACTTTCTTCACTGACCAGATATATGGTTCACTACCTCGTGAGATGTCTAGAAAACCCTCAATAGCGAAATCAGTTTCTTTCTCTGCATTTGGTGCATTAGTTAATAGCTGATACGTGATTTCACACCAACGTGGTATATCAGAATCGGCGGAGTACCATAGATAGTCAGGAGCTACACTAAACGATACAGCTACGTATGGTGGGCCGAAGCCTATTGTGAATGTAATGGATTGAATCCAAGATTTTGTTCCCTGTGGTCTGTAAGTTACTATCAACTGCTCATCATACATATCGTATAGTGAATTATAATATGTGTACCATTCGTAAGGGGACCAACCGCTCTCGCCTTCAAGCCATTGGACAGAAACAATTACGAAATCTGGTCCGCTATACGTCACATAGCAGTAAACTTTATCGTAATGAGTATATTCGCCAACTACTTGCTCTTCATACGTTATCCCTAGGACGTTGTAGACGTAGCCCATGAATTCATATCCAACAATCTCAACGACATCCTGAGGAATGTAGCATGTTGCTGGATTGAATCTAGATGCATGGGTGTGTACCCTAAGTGCATTGGACTTCCTAGTCTTCAATACCTCAATAATGTACTTCACTAACTTCACTGCAACACTCTTAAGGGTATCCTCCCTATATGCCCAATCACCCTTCGCGATATATCTGAAGTACCCTGGTATAGCTCTTAGCTCACCAATCCTCAGTATAGCTAGTCCAAGAGCTATGGTATTATTCCCAAGACTAAAGCTAGGTACTTTAACACCTTTCCTCAATTCAACGTCCTCGGTTATGGCTATTGTTAAGTTGTTGAGAACAAAATTACTCAGTAGCTTCGATGCTACAATGTGCGTGGTATTACCGTAGATTACAAGTACTCCATAGTTCATGAGGTAGCTAGCAGTTACCTTGCTCAGATCCGTGATTGTGTAGTTATCTTGCCTTAACAACCAATTAGAGTCAATGAGCGTCAGATTTGCCCACTGTAGATACCTGTGATCTAGGTAGTAGAGTACACACACCTTAACAGTAGGTACTAACTTCTTGACTTGATTAAGTAGTGACATGTAGTAGGGCACCAAGTCTTTACAGCTTAGAACATATACCTTAAGGTACTTGACCTGTTCTGCACTAGCACATTGTCCTTCACTGGAAGATAAGGTAGCTAAGCGTAGATGTAAGACACTCATTATTGGTAGTAGCGTGATGAGTACAAGCACAAACACGTAGTATCTCATTACGTTTCACCACAGATGAACCATGCTAGCTAATTCAGAGGTGGTATCACAGCGCTAGATATCCAACCCATTTCAATCTACCTGACTTCACATCAATGGTAAATCCAACAATATCACGGAGACCAAGTATGAAAGTGTTCAGGACTTCGTAACTCTTCAGTATCTCCTTGACTTCAGTACTTAACCTAGTTAAGACCGCCACTGAAGGTCCTACAGTGATGTCCTCTATAATCAACGTATCGATTACACATAGCCTACCTTCAATCTGACAGCAAATACCTCTCAACAATATCCTCTCTGGTCTCTCCAGTAGCTTTACACCAATTTCATTAGCTAGCTCCTCATCAATTATGCTGTATGTAGCTCCTGTATCAACTAGTACATTACCTTCAGTAACTCTTCTACTTCCTTTAATGACTACTCTAGCTTTGATGATGGGATTTACCTCCACTTAAATCCCCATTGATATTGAGTATGATTTAAGCTATAAGGGGTGTTGTTTTGGTGCTTGGTTACTGCTTTCTTAGTTCACGTAGTGTTTTGGTGAGGTTTTCTGGTAGTATGTCTGTTATTGGTTCTTGGTGGAGTACTTCCATGAATCCTCTGTCGTTTGTGTAGTATGGTTGTAGTGGTTTTCTTGCTCCTATCCTTATGAGTAGGGGTAGGTCTGTTCCTGGTAGTGAGTACATGCTCACGTTTATGCTATCTGTCTTCACCGCTTGTCTGTAGGGGTTGAGTAGGTTCTTTATGTCTTCAGCTAGGTACCTTACTTCGCTATCACTTAGCTCCCTTATGTCACTTACCTGAGCTGTGCCTATAATTTCGCCAGGTATCCAAGGTGCATAGGCTACGATCCAGGTCACTAATTTACCTCTCCATAGGAATCTCTCACCTAGCTTCTCTTCAGACTCCACTAGGTCCTGAATGAGGTCTGTGCCCCACTTACTCCTATATTCCCTGTACTTCTGTAGGAGTAGTGCTGTGTAGTTTCCTAGCTTTACGTCAGCTACTAGCTGTAGGTGTGGATGTAGTATTGATGCTCCTGCTGGTGCTAGGTAGTTTAGGTTTATGGTGAAGTACCTCACTTCTCTGTCCCTAGTAGATATCTTCCTGAAGTACTCTATAGAGAGGTGTAGTGCGTGATACCACTCCTCGGTAGTGAGTTCTTGGTATTCCTTGAAGTGTTTTGGTGTTAGTGTTACTACTGCGTGGTACTTTGCGAAGGGGTATAGGTTTGGGAATAGGTACTGTGATTTCTCGATTAACCTACCTTCCTCCAGTATATGTGGTGGGTACTTTGGTGTTGATCTCTCTACTGTGCAGAAGGGGCATTTCTCGTCGTAGTCTTTTCTTTTCCAGCTCTCTACTTCAGGTGGTGTTAGTGGTACTTGTCTTGGTCTCATTGCACGCTCTACACTGATCCTCACCCAGAGATCTGTAAAGGGATCTTGTCTGTACTCGATAATTGATTTCTTGATCTTGAAGTCAGGTGGTGCCTCTAGCTCTACCTCGGTGATTAACTTCTTGAATACGATACCTCTGATACCCTCTGTTATGACCTCTCTCATGAGTATCGCCTAGAGAGAACGAGGAGGTTAGCAGGTAAAAGCTTTGTCTTAGAGAGCTTGCTTAGGTGATAGCCTCTTCTTAAGGTGCTTAGCGATCTTCCTCACTGGTATGAACCTATCTGGCACCTCCTCCATGTACTTAATGTACACAGTACCGAACTTCTCGATCATTAATCTCTCTTCTCTAACTGCGAGGTAGTAGTGATGTAGTGTAAGTACGGTAGCTATTGCTAATCCGGGTACACTACCAAATGCTATGGCTAGTCCGTAGAATGCTAACGATAGACCTAGGTATCCTGGATGTCGAATCCAGGAGTAGATTCCATGTGTAGCTACGTAGTCTATTTCCTCAATACCTCTATGTGCTCTTGGGTGTGCTCTATGACTTAGGTAGTGGATGTACATACCTAATCCAAAGATGATATAACCTACGAGTAGTAGTACGTAACTGCTGTAGTTGAGATCTAGTACGTATCCAGTAGCAATGCCTAGGATTAGTGCAAGCCACACGCAGATGTACTTCAGTGCTTGAGGGGGCTTCATGGTGATTCCCTAGTAGGAAAGTAGTCAGATTTAGATAAAGCTTTGTGTACTACGTTATGTGGTAATTCATCTGTTATGAGTTGATTGGGTGATTTACTCCCAATAATGGGGGTAGATGTGTTTTGAGGAATTTGGCGCAGGTACCTGAGCCGTATCGGAGTATACTCTTGAAGTTGGTTGAGGTTCTTGAGAGGAGGTTTGGTGATGACTTGGTATCTGTTGTGCTTTTTGGTTCTGTAGCTAGGGGTGAGGCAAGACCTGATAGTGATGTAGATTTGATTATTGTGGTTAGGAATCTCCCTAGGGGTAGGTTTAGGAGACAGGACTTGTTCATGGAAGTTGAGAAGGAGTTAGAGCCTTTGCTTGAGGAGTTGGAGAGGCGAGGTTACTACATTGAGTTCTCTCCAATACTGAAGACACCGGAGGAAGCGAGTAGGGTTGTACCTCTGTACCTAGATCTTGTTGAGGATGCTGTGTTGCTGTATGATAGGGATGACTTCTTCAGGAATATCCTCGAGAATTTGAGGAGGAGATTGGAGGAGCTCGGTGCTGAGAGAGTGAGATTTGGTAAGTTATGGTACTGGAGGTTGAAGCGTGATTATAGGTTTGGTGAGGTGATTGAGATCTGAGGAATACAGAGATGGCACTATCCTACGTGAGACAAGCTGAGGAGAGGATTCACCATGCTAGAGAAGCTCTTGAAAGAGGGAACTACCCCTATGTAGTGAGGCAATGTCAAGAGGCTGTCGAGCTGTTGCTCAAAGCAGCACTAAGATTAGTTGGTGTAGAGCCTCCTCGTTGGCACGATGTTGGACCAATACTGAGGAGAGAAGCCGATAGATTCCCTGAATGGTTTCGTCGTGATATACCAACTATGGCCAGATACTCAAGGAGATTACGTAGAGAGAAGGAACCAAGTATGTACGGTGATGAAGAGTCCGGACTTCCACCAGAAGCTCTGTATGATCGTGAGGACGCAGAAGAGGCATTGTACATGGCTCACTACGTCTATGAGAGGGTTAAGAAGCTAGTGGACCTATACCCGCAGGTCAAGCCATGACACATGAGTACTCAGTAGTGATTTAGTGTCTTTCTCAGATGAAGAAGTAACTCATTCACTATATGTGACTTAAGCAAGGACGCACAGTACCAAGCTCAAGTAAGGTACTTAATAGTGCCTCTGGAACCATGTCCCCAGCTATGGTACTACCATTACCGTAGTGCACTCATACTGAAAGTATTAAAAAATATTGAAGTTAGTATTAACACAGCTTGAATTTGGGTGAGTCTAATGAGGTCGCAAGTAGGTATCAGTAAGTGGGTTCTGGTTACAATCCTAGTGGTAGTAATTGTAGCAATTGTAGCAGCTGTAATCACTACATATCTCTACTATAGCGCTAGACCATCTAAACCTACAGCACCTCCACCACCCACTAAACCTACCAAACCTACTAAACCAGCTATTGTGATTAAGGACTTTAGAGGGAAGACTATTGAGTTAGCTAAACCTGCTGAGAGGGTTGTAGTTCTTCAGTCATACTGGGCTGAGGTAATTGTAGCTCTCGGTAAGGCTAATACTATTGTTGGTGTTGGTAGCTACGTACCTTACGATGAGTACCTACCCCCTGAAGTCAGGGACCTACCTAAGGTTGGAAGCATATTTAGAGGTGTCAATGTTGAGGCTATAGCTTCTCTGAAGCCAGATGTCGTAATTATGGACTTCGGCTATGGTAAGGCTGATGAGATTATTAAGAAACTTGAGCAAATGGGGATACCTGTCATTGGTCTCTTCATTAGAGGTATCGAAGATGAGATAAAGGCAATTGAGATCTTGGGTAAGGTACTTGGTGCTGAGGAGAAGGCTAAGAAGCTTATTGAGTTCATCAAGACTAGGTACGGTAAGTTGAAGGAGCTTGGTGCAAAGGTACCTGAGAGTAAGAGACTTAAAGTTGTTTTCATCAGTGGTTCGAGTGTTCTCAAGGGTGGTGCTCTTTCGCTCTATGCAAATGCTTCGTGGGGTAGAGCTGTAGAGGATATAGGTGCTGTCAATGTGGCATTACATGAGTTCCCAAATAAGAAGTGGCCTAAGGTTGATTTCGAGACTTTAGTGAAGTGGGATCCAGATGTAGTATTCATTACCTCATCTGTGAAGTACGTACAGAAGGTACTGGATAAGGTTGCTAGTGATACTAGGTGGCATGTTCTCAAGGCTTACAAGAGTGGTAGAATCTACGTAGTTCCTTGCTGGGGTAGCATTGGTGGAGTTCTTGATTGGGGTCCGAGAGACATCATTGGTAGAGAGTACATTGCGAAGCTCCTGTACCCGGACGTGTATAGGGAAGTCGACTGGAGGGGTGATATGGAGTATCTGCTCGAGCACTTCTACGGTATTGATATACCTAAGCAGGCATTTGCTGCGTACAGTATTGAGTGGAAGGAAATTGTCGATCCATTGGGTAATGTGGTTAAGGTACCGAGAAAGGTGAAGAAAGTAGTTGACTTGATATCGTACCTCTCTGACCTAGCTCTAGGTGTTATGGATAGACTCGTTGGTGTGTCGAAGTATGCTAAGAAGAATCCTGTACTGCTGAAGGTGTATCCCAAGATCAAGGACATACCTAGTCCAGGCTCCTCGTTTAAGGTGAACATAGAGGTGCTTGAGATGTTGAGACCTGACGTCGTCATAATTTGGCCATATAAGCCAAGTGTTGTTGAGCAGATTGAGAAGCTCGGTATTCCAGTTGTGAAAGTTCATCTCTATAGTTACGATGATGTCAGGAGGTTGCTATGGTGTTTAGGTGTGCTGTATGGTGTGGTCGATAGGGTCAAGAAGATCATTAACGATATGGATAACCTACTGATGTTAGTTCGAGAGAGGATAAAGGACATACCATCTGAGAAGAGAGTACGTGTGCTGTATCTATGGAGTAAGCCTACTAGAGTTCAAGGTGGTAGAGGTACCATGAATGATGCTATTGTTCTCGCTGGTGGTGTAAATGTTGCAGCAAAGGAGTTTCCAGACAAGAGCTATGTAACTGTTGACTTTGAGCGTATTGTTAAGTGGAATCCAGATATGATAGTGATTTGGTGGTGGGCTAAGTACGGTCCTGAGGATCTCCTCAAGGATCCTAAGTGGAGTGTCGTTAAGGCGGTTAAAGAGGGTAGAGTGTACAAGGAGCCTTACTACGAGCATTGGGGCCCAGATTTAACCTTATTCGTGCTGTGGTTAGCGTGTAAGATGTACCCAGATAGGTTTAGTGACATAAACTTCATGGAGATAGCTAATAAATACTACATGGAGTGGTATGGTATACTGTATTCTGAGGTTGCTAGCGCTGGTTAGTGGGTGAGTGTCCTTGAGGAAGCTAGTACCAAAGCTATTTGTTTCTTTTTCTCTACCGCTAGCAATCTTGATCTCTCTCCTACTGGGTCACTATAGGACCGACCCTAAGACCGTACTTGAGGTGGTGTTGTCAGCTGTATTCCCTCACCTTATTCATAGTCCACCTGAGACAGTTCGAGTGATTGTACTGCTCTATAGAGCACCTAGAGCTATTGCAGCAGCTATTACAGGAGCTGTCCTAGCTGTTTCTGGTGCCGCTCTGCAATCAATGCTTCGTAACCCCTTAGTTGATACCTACATTCTGGGCATAGCTTCAGGTGCTGGGTTCGGTGCTGCATTAGCTATAGCGTTCTTACCGCCAACAGTACCGGTAGAGTTGGTTGCTTTTTGTTTCTCACTCATCGCATTCATGCTGGCATTTGTCCTAGCTTGGAGTTGGGGGAGAGGTGGGGTAATAGCTCTTGTCCTCTCTGGTGTCATAGTTAATGCATTTTTCTCAGCAGCTCTAGCACTTGTTAAGTACTTAGCTCCAGATCCTCATAGATTGGCCTCAATAGTCTTCTGGTTGATGGGTGATATTGGTCAAGCAGCGTTTTGGTACAAGATTATGCGTATGTTAGCTATATCACTACCCTGTATACTCGTTATCTGGTTTATGAGGTGGAGACTTAATGTACTATCTCTTGGAGATGAAGAGGCTAGAGCACTTGGTGTGAATCCAACTGTGGAACGAGGTTTGTTGACTGCTATCTGTGCTCTCATGACTTCAGCTACTGTAGCCTACACCGGAATCATCGGGTGGGTTGGGCTACTAGTGCCCCACATAGTTAGGCTCATGTTGGGTACGGACAATAGGGTGGTGGTGACATACAGTATTGTGTTTGGTGCTACGTACATGGTACTAGCTGATGACTTAGCTAGGTGTCTCACGAGTGAGGAGCTACCGATTGGTGTTCTCACGACGATCATGGGTGCACCACTCTACATATACTTACTTAGGAGAGCAAGTGGTGTGTGGAGATGAGGTGTGTACTTCGGGTAGAGGGACTTAGCTACACGTACTCTCGTGATCTAGTTGCTCTACGTGATGTGGAGTTTGAGGTGTATAGTGGAGAGGTAGTGACAGTACTGGGCCCAAATGGTGCTGGGAAGACTACGCTTCTCAAGTGCATACTTAGACTTCTCGAACCGAGAGGTGTAGTGTACATTAATGGTAAGCGTAGATGGGATGAACTTAGTTCTAGAGAGCTCGCTAAGTATTTCGGCTATGTACCTCAGACACATCACAGCATATTTGCGTACAGGGTACTTGACTTTATATTAATGGGTAGAGCACCTCACCACACGATGTTCTCACTACCTTCTCGAAGGGATTACGAGAAAGTTCACGAGGTAGCTAAGTTACTTGGTATCGAGGATCTTCTCGAGAGGTCTATTACTGAGTTGAGCGGTGGTCAGATGCAGTTGGTACTGATTGCAAGAGCGCTTGTACAGGAAGCAAAGGTATTACTCCTCGATGAACCAACGGCACACCTAGATATTGTCAATAGTGTACGTGTGCTTTCAGTTGTTAGGAAGTTGGTGAAGTCGGGTAGAGTAGATGCAGCTATCATGGCAATGCACGATCCTGTTTTAGCAGCTAGTTTCAGTGATAAGGTGCTGCTAATGAGTAGGGGGCGTGTTGTGGCTTGCGGTAGTCCACGTGATGTATTGAGACCTGAGGTACTTAGGGAGGTCTATGGTGTTGACTTCGTTAGGTTTGAGCACTGTGGTTTTGTGGTAGTTGTTCCAAGAGCTAGTACTGAGGTTTAGTGACTTGGACTTAGCATCACTAGTCCTGTCTTACCTCAGGTATGTAGCCATCTCCATCACACTGATGTTCCTTGGCGTTCTCGTTCTGGGTATGGTCTACGAGCTAGGTATTTCGAGAATTCTGTGTAAACCCTTCAGGTCGCTTATGTTACTAGCGAGGTTACCACCAGACTTAGCAGTTCTCATACCTGCCGCCGTAGTGGATGTTAAGGTTGAGCAAGCATACCTCTCTGAGTTAAGGACTGGAGGCGTCGTAGGGGATGATGTTGTGATTGCGTATGTACTGCCTAGGAGACCCTTTACGCTGATCACCCACCTCATAGGTACTACATACCTGTTGTGTTGGTTGCTCTCGGAGTTTCTCTGGGACTGAGGTACCTATTGCTAGCACTTGTTCCGCAGATCATAAGTTTGCTAGTCGCTATTGTGTACGGTAGATCTAAAGTACATGGAATTTACACGGAGCCTAGTCGTACTATTGAGGTTAGTGCTTCCTATAGTTTACGCGAGGTACTTCGTAGGTCTCTGCACTTAGCAATTCATGCTCTCTCGAGAATTGTTCCTCGTTACATAGTTGCTACTGCGTTAGTAGTAATCTTCACGGTACTGAATGTAACTACTTACCTCAGTAATGTAGTAACTCCATTGCCTCACACATTAGGTTTTTCGTACCATTTCGTTATTGTTGTGTGTACAGGTATTATTAGTCCGGTTACTGCTGTATTCCTAGTAGGTGAATTTGTTAGATCTAGTTTCCTCAGTTGTAGAGAAGCGCTTCTCGTACTGGTGCTGACTAGGTTTCTCTTCATTGTGTTATCTGATTATCCTCGACACGTAGTTCCACTATATCTCTCACTCTATCCTCCTAAGCTAGTTGTGAAATTGGTCGCTATTTCGCTCTCGATATCAATCACCTCGTTGCCTCTGCAGCTATTCCTCGTTTACTTGCTGACGTAGATTACTCTGTACTCTCCATTAGTCATCTCAGCTAACTTCTCAATAACACTCATTCCAATATTGAGTGAGTACTCTCCTCGAACTTCGAATATAGTGAGCTTACACTGGAGTTTCTCAAGTAATGTGGCTATAGTGCGAATATCTTGATCTAAGTCGCCGGTCAGCAGTACATTTACCTTACCATCACTTACTAAGTATATGTGGACTCGAGAGAGCGGATACCTCAGTCTATAGAGCTTAGCTACGTTGTAAGCCTCCAGTAATCCGTGGAAGAGAGGAGTTGATCCCCCTACCTCAATTTCCCTGAGGAGTTCGAGAGCCTTTGCATAGCATCTCGTAGGTGGTAGAATACACGATGCACTTCTTCCTCTGAAC
Source organism: Thermoprotei archaeon (assembly GCA_003649205.1). GTDB lineage: Archaea > Thermoproteota > Thermoprotei > Thermoproteales > B15-G16 > B15-G16. The sequence goes on along the minus strand of QMRC01000003.1, from coordinate 202,999 downwards.
ACTACAATGGCTATGCTAGATCTTGTAACGTAGCTCCTAGTCGCTAGCTTCTCAACTAGCTCCCTAGCTAGTTGAATTCTGTTTAGTGCTAACATGCTACCACTAGCATCCAGCACCACTATATTGAGTACAGGTACCTTAACTCTCCTAACTCTTACCCTAATGTCTTGACTCGGGATCGGTAACTTAGTTGTGAGGCATCTTGAAACTGTAGCTCTAAGTGTAGCAACTAAGTCTATATCCCTGTACTCACTGTCGTGAACGGGTACTGTGTGGTAAATGACACGACCTCTACCGACTGCTACTAGAGTTACACTACATTCTCTTGATGTACGTCCCTTCGTTGGTGTTGTTGGTGTTAAGTGTAATTCACGGATAGTTGATGACTTAGTTATTGTTGTGGGTAATGAGGTTAGTCCCTGTGATGTAGGTGTTAGGTCTCCTAGTTTAGCTATAATGCTATCTTTACCGCTGATGCCAGAGCCAATAGCTACATGTGTATCGCTAATATTTACCCTAGAACTGCTTCCTGCTGCGTGCTTATGAGAGTGCTCAGTACTTAATTCCTGTTTAGTACCGAGTACTTCATTGAGGACTTTCTCTAGAAGCTCACTTGCTTGTCTAGGGTTTTGAGGTGCAGTTGTCTTGATTCTATGTGGTAACGCTAGCTCCATAGCTTTCTTCACATCCTCTAGTTCGACACGTGTTCTACCATCTAGTGTAGCAATAGCTTTAGCTGTCTTAACTACAACTATGTCGGCTCTATGGGTTCTTACACGTAGCTTGACCATGGTCTCAGCAACGAGCTTCAGTAGGTCATTGTCTATATGAACTTCCCTAATTAGTTCCCTAGCTCTAGCAACTGTTTCACGAATTTTCCTCTCCTCACTCTCAAACTTCTTAATAAAGGATAAGGGATCTCTATGAAATTCCTCAACTCTCCTAACGATCTCAGCTCTTTCCTCAGGATTCATTGATGCAGAAACATCGACAAAGAGTCCAAATCTATCCAGGATCTGTGGCCTTAATTCACCCTCTTCAGGATTCATACTACCAACAAGTACGAAGCGTGCTGGGTGTCTAAACGAAATTCCTTCACGTTCAACTATGTTCCAACCCGTAGCTGCTGCATCTAGTAGGAGGTCAGCTATGTAGTCATCGAGTAGATTAACTTCGTCAATATATAGGATGTTTCTATTAGCCTCTGCTAGTATACCTGGTTTAAACACTACTTTACCTTCTCTCAGTGCACGCTCAACATCTATGGTGCCAACTAATCGATCGACAGTTACATTAAGTGGTAAGTCGATAACCCTCATTGGTTTGTACTCAATCTCGAGCTTCTCACCACGAAGCCATGCTTGGTAATGCTCTTCACACATCTCATAAGGGTTAAGGGGATTGCAGTTAAATGGACAACCCTTCACAACAGGTACTTCAGGTAGTATCTGTGCTAGTGATCTCACAAGTGTAGTCTTTCCAGTTCCTTTATCACCACACAGTAGTACACCACCAATTGTTGGATCAACAGCAACTGCTAGGAGTGCAAGTTTTGCCTTCTCTAAACCTACAATAGCTGAGAAGGGGAAGTAGATCCTTCTACTGCCCTGAGACAGATACATCACCCCTCAGCTTCTTAATCCATTCAAGAGCTTCAATAGCTGGTTTAGCTCTTTCTCTCCAGGGCTGAACATCATCAGCTGTGTATATCGAGACTTCACCTCCCTGTACACTCACTCCAGCGACCTCACCTTCCAGCAGGGACTCTACCTCCATTCTAGCTAATTGAATCCCCTTGAGTACGTTGAGATCTGGTTTCCAAAGACCACGTTCAACTGCTTCGAGAAGTCTACGAGTGAGTTCCTCGAAAGCATATGGATTGTTCTCCATGAACCACTTCCTCATACCTTCATCCAGTACGTACTTCTCAGCTATTCTATTCCACACTTCGTCAGGTACAGCACGTGTAGTTGCTTGCCACCCATAGAGATGAACTATCTTCTTCATGAGTTCAGCAGCACCCCTATACCCGTGCTTCTTCATTTCCTCAATCCACCTAGGATTAAGGAGCTTTGCATACACTATCCTTACCAACTCTTCGCTCAGGGTACGGATCTGAGGTCTTGAGCTATCTCTGGTATCCACTACCAAGTTAAGCGGTTCCTTACCACTAACTACCTTTGTAGTGACGTGGAAACCACCTTGGTAAGCGAAGTAGCCGCAGCAATTCGTTGGGTCATGTTCATCGCTAACATGGTTGCGTACAACGACCTCTACTCTCGATAGCTGAAGGGTGAGTAAGTGAGGTATGGGTACGCCGTATCTTTTCCTCGTGTACGCATACATACCCCAGTGAATCCATACCTTAGCTAAGTCGTCTTCGTTCTTCCACGCGGATGCAAAGACTGCATAATTCACACCAGCACCATAGGCACCTGGTGGTGCACACCAAATACGTGCTCTAGCTAGTTCTTCAACATCGATGTTAGGTAGATTGAGTTCTCTCAACCTCTCAATGAACTCTAGGTAATGCTTCTTCGGGTAGTTCATCTCTAGAGGTTCATCAAGAGTAATAACTTTCTCAATAGCTTCATCTATCAAACTTATGTAATTCGGTAGATTATCACGGACAATACCACTAATTCTTACAACAACATCAATTCTAGGTCGACCAAGTTCTTCAAGTGGGATAACCTCAATTCCCTTGACAACACCATCAGAACCCCACACCGGTCTAACTCCAAGTAGATAGAGTATCCTCGATATCTGCTCACCATCAGCCTTATATGCATCGATACTCCATAACACCTCACCTACGCTCTCAGGGTATCTACCATGTAGCTCAAGAAACTTCTGCAGAAGTTTATTAGCTGATTCAACGCCAACTCTCCAAGCAGCAGGTGTCGGTATCTTTCTCGGGTCGATGCTGTAGAAGTTCCTTCCAGTAGGTAAGATATCTATTCTACCACGGGTAAGCGACCCAGCTGGACCGGGCTCTACATAGGAGCTACTTAGACCTTTCTCAATACCTCTAAGCTCGTTATCACCACATTCTCTAATCAACTCAGCAAGTCTAAGAGCTATCTTAAATGCTCGTAGTACACGTTCTCTAGTCTGATCATCCTTAAACTCAATCGTCTTCATCACATCACCTCCTTAGGTACTTTGAACATACCTCATGAAGTATAACCTCAAGAGTTGACCAATCGAGATCAGAGGACGAAGTACCTACCTCAAGTAACTTCTTCAAAACCTCAACAGCTATCTTATCTAGTAGCTCGAGAACTCTCCTATTAGTGGTACCTAGTACCTTGCAGTACTCACTCGGTTTCCTAAGGAGCTCATCATAGTTAAGACCAAGGTACTCAGCTACTGCTCTACGTATTGATGGCCAGCTAGATGTATCATACCTCATAATTACGACTACGGTTTCAGCAAGCTCGTCGCTATCAGTTGGTGTCTTACCAAATACATGCAGTCCCTTTTCTACCTGAGTACTCTTAATGAGTTCTAAGTACTTATGGAGTTCAGATACGATTTCATCCTCAGGTAAGTCTATCTTGAGAGGAATACCTAGCTTCTTGATCCTGGACACTAGTTCCCTATACAGCTCACTAGCACGTGATGTATCACTGAATCTACGAGCTCTCTCATACTGTTCCAGTAATTCATCGAGTTCCTGGAGCGCTGAGTCAGTGAACATCATAGGTGGGTACATGTGGTCTATAATGATAGCGTAGCCACGTCTCTTAGCTATGACACCCTCCATAGGATTAGTCACGATGTAGATGTAGAGAAATGGTACGTCATCAATCGTTATCTCTGGCCAACACATAGGTGATAAGCCAACACCTTTTCCCGGTCTAAACTCGAGAGTGCCGTGCGTACCGAAGTGAATCACTACGTCAGCTCTAAATATCCTTGTAATCCATCTGTAGACAGCAAGCCACTGATGTGGTGGAGGAATCCTCGGGTTATGAAGTATCTTACAGACTCTACCATCACAAGCTGAACCTGCACACCCAAACTTAGGTTGAGGGATGATGACCACATTACCGAACCTAATTCCAGGAACGATGAACTTACCCTCGTAAACAGCACCAGCAAAAACCCTATCAACTTCACCACCTAGGATATCTCTTGGATCCCCCCACTCCTTAATCATCACCTCTCTAACACGTTCAGGTAATTCACTGAACCACCTCATGTACGTATCGAGATCTACAGAACCAACACAACCACCACGCTTAACAATGTCATCAGGTGAAGTCCATCTAAACTCACTCGTAGCTCTCTTCTCAAGCATCAACTCAATTAACTCCTTACCACTCTTCGGAAGCTCACCATCACCTAGGTAGTAACCTAACTCCTTCAACCTATGTAGAAACCTAACCAAACTCTCAGGAACGTCGAGACCCATAGCAACACCAATTGTTGCCTCAACTTGCTTACAAGGAGGATTATTGAGAACAATAGCAATTCTCCTTTCACTAGGAGGTTTACGTCGAAGCTCAATCCACCTCCTAACTCTCCTAGCAATGTACTTCACGTGTGGAGAGAAAACCTCATAGACTTTACATCCACCAACCTCCCTAGCACCACACAAGAAGATAGGCTCTCCAATACCATCGACTTCAGGCATAATAACTTCCCATACCTGAGCCATACTGGAAATACCTTGCTCGCTAGCAAGCCACTCCTCAACAGATCTATACGACTCCTTAACTACCTTGAGGACAGGAACACCAAGACTCCTAAATACATCCTCACAATCCAAGTAAAAACTGAGGAAGGATAATATCAAATCAACAACAGGTCTACCATCCACCATAAAGAAGGTACGTACAGTATCAGCTACCGAGGGCTCACCAAGTACACCTAACCTATGGACACCAGGTGTAAAGACAGATACAACACCTAGCTCCTCATCCTCTAAAGCCTTGATCAACTCCACTACAGGAGCAACATCACCATAGAGCCACCGAGACCTGTAGAATAGGATCCCAACGAGAGGTCTAGTTGAGTAGGGGTACTGCTCAAGGTACTGCTCTAGATCTGTGAACGTACCTAGCTCAGGATGCCAAATACCATGCCAGGGTACAGGTCTCGGATCAGGAGGTTCCTTAGGGTACTTACCTAAGATCCAGAGCAGGTACTGTATGAGGTACCTCAGATTCTCAACACCACCATACCTAAAGTACTGAATAGCTCTCTCAACCACGTGACTAGGTCCTTTACATAGATGCGAAGTAGCTTCAGAAGCACCAATCACGATGCTACACCTATCAATGATCTTACTCAACAATGGAGGTACTTCATATGTATACAGGAACAATACCTCTACGTCTCTTAGCGCATGCTCGGGGATCTCGGTACCGGGAGAGAACACAGCTACGGTGCTACCGAATTCACGAGCAAGATCACGTAGCACAGAGAGAGCAGGATTGCCGTATCCAATGACAAAGACTAGCGAAGGCATATGCAACTAGTAATACTGTTTAACGTAGATAGTATTTAACAGTTAGACACAGTAAAAAGAGGTGTATTTACTCAACATATAGCACAAAACCACTACCACCAGTACCTAACCTCTCAGGATACTTCCTACTTAGGTACCTCACAGCACCTAATCCACTACAGTGAAGTGGGTAAATTTTCTCAACACCTAACTCAACAAGTTTATCAAGACTATACGATGTAGGTGAGTGAAAACCACCAATAACAGCCACGGGGATCCCACCTATATCTTTAAGCACCTTCTCAACAATGCGTTCAATACCGGGGTGTGAACAACCACACAGAGTAACCAACTTACCACTCCTTACCTTAATGGCAAGAGCTATCTCGTAGAGACCAAAAGCTCCACTAGATAACTCACCTACAACGTAAACTCCATCAGCAATCAGTGTTGTGGAGTGTACGGGCACTGGAGTGAGACCTAGATTACAGACGTAGTCAAGTAGGTAGCTATGAGCAGGTACGTAGATAGGTCTACCTCGACAGAAGTTAGCAATCGCTTCAAGACCACCACTATGATCGTAGTGGTCATGGCTAATCACAATAGCATTGAGAGTAGATAAGTCAATACCTAGCTTCTCAGCATTGTACACCAACCTAGAACCATCAGTATCAGTATCGAATAGAACCCTCACACCTGGGGTCTCAACATAGATTGAAAGACCCCAAGACGTGTAAAGGTCTTCTCGATAGACATTATTATCTATCACAACAATTACCTTAACCCAATCTGTATAGGAACGATACATCACAAACATCAGTACCTAAGTGGGTGCTATAAAAATTAGACAAAGCCTAAGGACTTGAGAGCAATCTCGCTGATGACATCTACATCAGCGATCAAGGCTACATCACTTCAAGCAGTCAGGTACACGTCTACCACGTAGTAGGTACCTGTAGGATGTAGATGAGTCAGCAAACACCACCCTCATCCTTAAGTCAGAGTGTAGGATTCTCATCACGGTAGAATGAGTAGTTACGCTTAGTGTTCAATGAGTGAGGTTCGTAAAAAAGATACCTCTGTTCCAGTGATCTATTCTACTCCCTATTTTGTGAGGAGTGTGGTTGCTCTCTGTAGTGTTGTTACGAGTAGATCTGCTGTTGCGCCAAGTATCTCAGGTACCAGGTACATCGTTGTGAAGTTCTTTAGGTATGGCTTCAGTACATCAACTAATTTCGTAGCTATCTGTGGTGGTATTGGTCTATTCCTCCAGTGCCAATGTATGTGTACCTCAGCTACTCCTGATCTCTGACATAGCTCACTAAGCGTCTCTAGCTCGTACTTAAGGAGATCTATTGCCTCACCTTCACTTAGGTTGTACCTAATCTGTAGCGCTGTTACTAGTTGTGATATGTCAAGTACTGGAATCACCTTCGTGGGTATGGTATCTACCGTCTTGAGGAGAAGTGCTAGGTCTGTCAGTGTCGAGATTACCTGTGGTCTCCTCATGGTTGGTGCTCCTGTTCTAGGCTCTATAGCTATAGCTACCTTATCTCCTAAGCTCTGTACCTGGTTTGCTAGTTCAATCAATGCTTTCTTAAATGCGCTTAGAGGTACGAAGCCTGGATGAAGCTCAATACATACCCTGTACTCCAGCTTACACAACTCCTCAGTTAGTGCTTTGATTCTGTTGATGTACTTACTACACTGCTCACTCGATGTCCATGGTGGATTCATGTACTCTGTATGTAGTACGACAGTGACATCTAGATCCCTAGCTACGTTCCTTAACTCGGTCATGATCTGCGTACAGACCTTAGCTCTCGTATCTACATCAGCCGCTCTATCTAGCGATAGCGGGTAGAAGATACCACAGCTTCTAGCTCTCAATCTCCTCAATTGTGTTGTGAGTACTGGTACCCTAGCTGTTCTCCAATTCCACAGCGGTAGTACTGGAACAACCTGCATGTAGACACCTCTTCAGTACTTTAATTTAACTAATTTAACTCTGGGTTTTTCCAATTTTCCTAAGGGTCTAAGGTAGCTTGTACGTAGTTTATAAGTGTATGTGTTACCTACTCAGTGCTTTCTGCGCTTTTCTCTTACCTTGTTTTCTCTTAAGTAGGATTCCCTGTCTTTTAGCCCAAATGAGTTGCCACTTGTAGCTCCAGAGCCACCAGAGAATCCACTTCCATCTTCTTCTCCAATGTCTCTTTCCTCTTCTCGTTGGATACCCTATTCTGACCATAGCTATTGGACAAGGTTATTATGTGGGTGAGTTATCTCTTACTTCGTTGAGAGCCATGGATACGATACTACATAAAGTAATTGAGGAGGGAAGGAGCTTCTTCACCATTGGGTTCGCTACTGTACTTTATCGCGGTACATACGCTAAGGTACCTATGCTGTTATACTTCGACTTAACTCATGGATTTGTTCAGTCAGTCCTGAAGTTAGTGAGGAGGTATGGTGGTTGTGATTTAGAAGTTGAGCTGGGATTGTGTAATGAGGTGTTGAGAGTTATCTTGAGAGCACTCAGTATTGGTGAGGAGATTCCACTAGAACTCTCGTTTAGTGGTTTAGCTAAGTACCGTGATCTAGTTAGGAGGTTGAGGAATTACAGTGAAGCTGTTCTACAGGTGTATTCATTCACTAGTGATCGTACGGGGTACTATAGACTAGTTTCATCACTTTCATGTAGTTTCATCGGTGAGGGCTTGATTTACTTTGGTAGAGTTGAGAAGATCTTTGAGGGTGATCTTGAGAACATGATGATTAGAGAGGTTTGGCCTAGAGAGAGCACGTGGGTTTCAGTTCATGAGCTAAGTAGAAGAGCATTGAGTATACACTAGCCGCTAATTTTTCTCTCACTCCTGATACGATGTATGATACTTAGTATGCATACTAGCAACTACCTTTCTTGAAGAATTAGGTACTGTCTCCTCAGCATACCCCTCCTATGGAGATATAAGCAGTTACTAGTAGGAATGGCACTAAGCCAACTAATACCTCTCAAGACATAACTCAATAATGCTTGACCCATTAACTGGATGGGTAGTGGATTTCACTTTACGCGATGAAATTAACTAGGTTACTCGAGGGAGGTCAGTAAGTTAGTTATGCTGCTACAGTAGCGTCACTACCATGAGCATTGTGTACAGACATGTCTGAACTACATTCCTTATCGAAACCTTTCTGTACCTTGCACAGGAATTGAGTTCATGAAGATGCTTCTCCACCTTCTTAACCACATTACCTTTAATTGTACTCGGTACTGTTCTCCCTCTAGTAGTCTCGTACCTAATACATTGATGTAGTAGACCATACTTAAGTGCGGTAGTGTAGAGGTAGTGAACTACGTAGCTACTGACTATATCAGCAACAGTAGCTGATTCCGTAGAGGTACCATGTGACTTAATCCACTTATCCTGAATCTCTGTATTCACTAAATCGAGAGGTGTCATGTGGTCAAGAGCTTCGTAGTAAGGATTATCACTCGATACGTACTTTCTCAAGATCTCAAGATTCTTCCTTAAATTCCTCAATTCGAATCTTAACTTCCTGAGCGAGAGCAAGAATACCTCCCTCCTCGGAATACCAGTGGGTGCTGTATCTGAAATCCTCTCATCAACAACGTACGGAACCTCAGCAACGACCTCAAGCACATCACCACTAAACCCCTCAATGAAGTCACCACTAGATCCACCGAACTTAAGGACATCTACAGGTACCCTACCGAGAACGCTCTCAACAACATCACAGTAATCCCTTGCACGAGGTACCCTATACACCGCAGTATCAAGCTTGATCACGTATGGTGGTCTAAATTCACTGGCGTAGAGAGGAAGCTTGAATCTCTCAGATATGGCACGTAGATACCTATACAGCTCAGGTGAGTGCCTAGATAGGTAGTACGCAAGACCTCTAAAGAAACAGGAACGAAATTGAAAAATGAACTGTGGCTTATAGTCATTAACCAACTTCATAATTGCTTCAGTCTCTGGTAATGGCTTACTCCATCTCAATTCCTTATACTCAATAGGGAATGTAGATTCAACACATAGCGACGGGGGAGGAACATAGTGATTAAGAATGAGCTTCTCTACGGAAGACACATCCCTAAACCACTCCTCATTAAACCTAGCACCTAAGGCATCAACGACCTTAACGATGATCCACGTAGTATCACTAACCATCCAAACCTCAGGTCTCTTAACCATGTACCAACTCAAGTAATCTAGAGCAAGAGCACTAGCAGGGTCATCAGGATACACCAAACCAAGAGCAAGAACAACCCTACTACCTCTACCAATCCTAGTAGCTAAAATAGGGTCGCCAGATCTAGAGCAACTCACCTCAAAAACCTCAACCCTATCACTAAATCTCCTACCCAATTCCCTAGTACTGGAGGTAAGCTCGTCAACAAGTGGAAATCTACTGTATTCAGGAACAGCTTCTACACACTCAACAACTTCACGAACAACCATCAAGCTATGAGTACATTTGAGTACTAAATAAGGTAACTAGTAATTTAGTGAGAACTGGGCTCTTAGATGCTGTTCCTCAGTGAACTGAAGCTAGCTTCTTCAACACATGAATGAATGTAGTGAACAACACCCCTACCACAAACATAGTTAGTGAAGTAGTGAGAGTATACATGAGTAAGCTCCATGGATCTAGCATCAATGCACGTACTACCTGTGGCACCGCATGAAATATTAGATTGGATGTGAGTAGTGTAAGTAGCATTAGCACTAGGTACCACTTTACTCCTCGCATCTGTGCTATAGGTCTGAGGAGGTAAGTAATGACAAGTGGAGGTAGCAGTACTGAGGTAAGTGGTACGTCATAGCGCACGGCATGATACACCACATACTCACGTTCAATTCTCCTACCCCCAATCCAGGTAACTGCATGACATAACACAGGTGCTTTATACTTAAATGAAAACTTCACAGGACTAGCTATTGGCAAGGTCATGAGGATAGTGAGGAGAACTACAGCGACTATCACCAGAAAGTACTTCCACAATCCATGACCTAAAATCCTCTTAAGGCTACCATACTGCATTGTAGGTGATGTAGTAACCTCATAGATCGCTATACCCAGTGAAAATACCACAGTAGAGAGCAGTGTCAGAGTCAAAGCTATACTCTCGTAACCATACCTAGTACTCAACCCATATGCTGACAATAGTAGAGATAGACCAATTACAAATATCAGTACGTACCTCATTGATACACCACCTTCATACCTAGGTACGAGGTACCTACTCAATATAGTGGTAATACTGTGGTAAGTCCTTAGATCCTGAAGAACTCTAGATAGATCAACCTTCTCAAGTGGACCTACGTAACACCATTCCCTACCATGCTTGACATATACGTAGATCTTACCCGATAACTCCTTAAGAACAACACTACCAACTCTACCACACCTAGGACATACACCACGACCAATAACACGAGACGACATAAGTAGCTCTGTAGAGAATGCTGAGAGCACTCCTATTAATGGTAACACATGTGGTAAGGGTATTAGTAACTTCAGGTCCATTATTCACCCTACTACATGGGTAGTACCTCGTTTGAAGAGGTAATAGACTACCTGGTAAGCAAGTAGTTCTAGTACTGCTACTCATTGAACTCCTCCTACTACCACTTATGCACTAAGAGAATACTCATCATCTGCAGGGACCTACTCAGTGATACTTGAAGGACTTAGGAACGCAATGATAAATACAATGGTTGAGCTACTTTGGCTGGCATTAATTATCCACGTAGTGTCTCTCCTAGCTATCCTCCTCGTAATGTTGAGACATAAGTTAGCTACTATGTTCATCGTTCTCTGTGCCGTGCCATATCTCGTGATAGCTATTGGTCAGAGCATAGGTATTAGTGAGAGGTACGGGATGATGATCATATGGGTAATCAGGTCTAGCTCTCTTAGTCGCTACGTCGTGGATTTGAGAGTGCATTGCTAAGAGATGACTTTACAGGGATTCTCAATCGAGGTTTACTGTGGTTAATGCCATTTACTACGCTAGCATTTTGACCACCTTCAGGACCTAGACCTGACCTCACTTACCTACTTAGACACTTGATAGCTGGTTACTTCGGTGCAGCTTACTGCTTGTCAACACCTGTCGTATTGACCATAATGCTTCTTCACTATCCGAGGATTAATGTTCTGAGGTTAACCACCTTTCTAGGACTTTAATTTGCTGTAATGAGTGTTCTTTCACAATTTGAGTACCCAGAGTGTTGATGTGCAGAGCCTTTTAGGGAGGAGCAGTATTACACATACCACTACTCGTAATATTTCTTTACATTTGTACTACTCATTTTGAGGAGGAGGTCAATACCTTAGTACGAGGTATTGTAGCTACGATTATAGCCACGGTTAGCGAGGCTAGTAGTGACAACATACCGACAGGCATTGAGTACAGCTCATCCTCTATGTCCACTGTAAGCTTCATTAATCCAGCTAGTGCATTTATAGCTCCATGCATAGTAGCGGCTGGAAGAACGCTACCACTAACCTCTCTTAGGTACAGCATTATGTAGCTCCATACGGAGCAGATGAGTATGAACATACCTAATCCCACGATATCTCTGTGATGTGGGTAGTTGTAACCTAGGAACAGTATGAGGGGGGCGTGCCATAGTGCCCATATAGTTCCAATGATGATCGATGAGAGAGTAGTTCCGAATTTAGGTCTGAGTAGTATGTAGAGATACCCTCTCCATCCAATTTCTTCACCAAGTGCAAAAGCTGTATTGATCGTTATGGCGGCTACATATGTTCCAACTAGTGTAGTTATGAGTACGGTGATAGGACCGAACATCTTAGCTAGAGGTAGCTCAGCTATTGGATTCACTACTCTAAATCCAAGTAGGTACGCATAGAGTGTACCTAGTGCATATACGGCGTAAGGCACTCCAGCACCTATGAAGAAGTACTTCAGATTCTTCGTGCTTAACCGAATACCTAACTCCTTTAATTCTCTAAGGATTGGTTTCCTAGTGAGTACGATCACTGTTATAACTGCTAGGAATGGTGCGTACATTCTAGCTGCGAGGATGAGGGGTACGTACTTCATCTCCACTATCTTGAGAATTACAGGGATGTCCATGAGGTATGCTATGGTATATGCCACGGCTATGTAGACTAGTAGGCCTTGGAGGTTTTTGATTAGGGTGCTCACGTGGTATCTTCCTTGGGGTAGGTATTTGTGGATTTCTCTCCAGTTATCCTCAGTAGTTATTCTTTTTAAGGAGGATTTTACTTAGTTGAGTTTCCTTCTATGTGAGGTGGTGTGGTTGGGAAATTTTATTGATGTGAGGAATGTGTGTAAGTCCTTCGGTTCGGTGCAAGCTCTTCGTGGTGTAACCTTTTCTGTGCCTAGGGGTGTGATCGTCGGTATTATTGGTCCTAATGGTGTTGGTAAGACTACTTTGCTGAGGATTCTCGTTGGTCAATTGAGGCCTGATTTTGGTACTGTTCGTGTTCTCGACTATGATCCTTGGGAGGAAGGATATGTGCTGAGGAGGTATCTTGGTTATCTACCTGAGGTTCCTGTTTTTCCACTTAAGGCTACTTGTTGGGAGGTACTTAGGTTCTATGCTAGGTTGAGGGGTGTTAGGGAGGGTGAAGTTAGGAATGTTGTTCAGTTACTTGAGTTGGAGAAGTACTTAGGTGCTAGGATATCTACTCTCTCACGTGGTGTTATTCAGAGGATTTCTCTTGCCTGTACTCTCATGGGTTCGCCACAGGTACTAATTCTCGATGAGCCTCTTACTCACGTTGATCCAGGTATGAGGATCAAGATCTTGAGGTACCTTAGGGAACTTCACGAGGATTTCGGTGTGGATGTCCTGATTGCTAGTCACATACTACCTGAACTTGAGTACATCTGTAACTACGTTGTTGTTCTATGTAGAGGTCTTGCTATGTGTAGCGGTAGTGTAGTGGATGTGTGTAGAAGATTGGGGTTGAGTGTTAGGGTGTGTGTAGCTGTTACACGTGATCTAGATGTGAGGAAGTTGTGTGATGAGGTAGGTAGGTTACAGGGAGTATCTGGTACGGTTGTGGATAGAGAGGGTATCACGTTCATTGTTGATCCTAGGTACTTGGATCAGGTCGTGAGTAAGCTACGTGAATTCGGTATTAGGAAGATAACGTACCTGTTCCACAACCTTAGTGAGCTATATGTTAGAGCAGTTGGTGGTTAGTATGTCTATGAGGACCTCACTTAGACAGTACCTGAAGCAGATGATCTACGTAGTTGTGTTCAGGAACACTGTATGTACGGGAGATCTCATAATCCTCGGTCTTGCTCTTGCTGTATTCACGGTAGCTGTCCCCCTCTACACAGTGACATCGATATTCTCAACACAGCCTGTAGTGGATGCTCTTAAGTACATACTCGTAGACGTCATGACGCCAATGCTCGTGATGGTTTACTCATGGTACATAGCTGAGACCTACGTAACAACAACAGGTGAGGTAAATGACTTAAGAGCACTCCTACTCTCACTACCGTACACGAGAAGGTTCATTGGAGTCACAACCTATCTAGACGTACTGATTACGTACACCATAGCGTACGTGTGCGCAGTAGTGACTCCATTCTGGTTAGTGCTCGGTAACTACATGGTGATGGTACTGAACTACATAGCTATCAAGTACACAGTGATCATAGTGGAAGCACTGCTCTACACATCGCTATCACTAATCATCATGATGTTACTGAGTGAACAACGTGAAAGTTTAAGGAAGTACACAGCCCTTGGAGTATGCCTACTTCACTACGTAGTTTCGAGGTACGTGTGGGCTCTCTACACTACGGCATTACCTGAAGTAGATCTCAAGCTAACTATCTCGACATCAGCACTCCCCATAGATGAGGCACTAGCTTACTACGTACTATGTAACGTACTAGGTCTGAAGTTTAGTGGTGTTAGGTGTAGAGGACTTGCATGCATATCAATACCCATGAGTACTGCAGCTAGTAACCTCTTCATCATTGTACCCATGATCTTGCTTACTTTACTTGTGCTATCTGCTCTGTACCTAGTTGCTAGGAGATTGGAGGTGGTTAAGTGATGTTGAAGGCTTTGTCCTGTATACTCTTAGTAATAACAGCGATCATAGCTATAACCTATGTTCCGCAGTACTTCGGTTACTTCATACCTCCATACCCAATGCACATATCGACAGGAACTAGCATAAACCTGAGTAGGTACAAACTACCTCCTATTCTAGTATGTGGTGTACAATACATTGATGTACCTAAATACCTCTCACGATTGGTAGAGGTTAGAGTTGGGATTGGTGTAGGGTGTCGATCTCCTGAGGGATTTAGGTGGTGGAGACCAAATGTTAGTGGGTTCATAGCATTGCTTCCCTCAGACGTTGCGTTGAAATTCTTCAATGTAACTCAATTGAGGGAAGGGGAAGGTGTTGTGAGTGGTGAAGAAGCTAAGATCCTTTACAGAAAGCTACTTAGTTACCTCATTGGTCGTAGTTACTTCAATGGTAATGTAGCTACCTTAAGGGTACTGATCAGCAATAGCTCATACATTGTAGTGTATATTGAGGACTTTGAGCCAAAACCTAAGGTACCTAGGGAGGTATGTGTCTTGAGTATGAACGTTGATGTGAACGTTGGTGCTACTCCACGTGACCTGGTGATGTTTGTAAGCTCACTTGCAGTTACTTCAGTAGTGGCTATAGCTCTCTTTGTAATCGACGTACTGTGGAGGCGTAGGTGCCGGTATGTCTACTCGTAGTGATGAGTATGTGAAGTTAGATGACTTAATGGATTACGTGTTCTCTGCTCTAGGTAGTTCTCAGAGGAGGAAGATACTGGAGGTTATTGCTGATGGTGGGTGCGTGTCACCAGGTGAATTACTTAGGAGGTGTGGTATTCGTGATAGTAGTACGCTTAACTATCACCTATCTAGGATGAGGATGCTCATTGATAGGGATCCTCATAGTGGTGGTTATAGGCTTACACCGCTAGGTAGGTTAGCACTCGAGATGTTTAGGAGCTTTAGGTCTGTTCTCGCTACTACGATACCTTACCTAAGGGGTGTGGAACCTATCATAGTGATTAAGCCTAGGTGCTTACCCTACTTAGTTATTGTGCTCACGCTACTAGCTCTAGTACTCACTACCTTACTCACTGTATTCAACATCTTCCTCCTGATGCTATTTACTGTTGGTCTCCTCTATGCGGGGTACAGGTTGGTCACTAGCTACTGTACGAGGTACGTGGTATCTAGGTACTTTGTTCTCGTGATGAGAGATTTCACGATGTTTCGATGTAGACGTGTTCTGTGGGGTAATATTGTTGGTTTTTCTTTGAGTAATAATCCGCTAGCATCAGCTCTGAACTTGACATTCCTGAATCTACTCATTACTTCAGGTGGTAACTTCGTTAACTTACCAGTTGGTTATGTTGAGAGGTCTAGTGATGTGATTACTGAGATCAGGATGTTAGTAGGTTTCTCTCATGTCCTCAACGTTTATCTCCCTCATTGAGCAACTTTACTGTGGTGACTACTTAGTGCATGTAGTTCGCAGTGAGGCTTTTCTCAGGGAGTTAGGGTACAGCTTCAGTACCTACGTTACTGAAGGTGAGGAACCTGAGAGAGTAGATGTTAAGTTCTGTGACTTAGTACATGAACTCAGTAGTTGTCCAGAAACTCGTGAGCTTGCGTATGAGAGGCTGTATAGGCATCAGTGGGAGGCCTTGAACTACTTGGAGCAGGGCTACAACGTCATATTGAAATCAGGTACTGGATCTGGGAAGACTGAGGCTTGGGTCATGTACTTCCTACGTAGAGCTAAGGAGGGTGGTCTCAGAGCAATTGCTCTATACCCTACTCTAGCTCTAGCAAATGATCAGATTAGGAGAATTGAGCGTTATGCTAGAGCTGTTGGTATTAAGGTTCTCCAACTAGATGCTCCTAGAAGAGATGAATTGATCAAGAAGTTAGGTTCTCATGGTTTGAGACGTGAAGTGAGTACAGCTAATTTGGTGATCACTAATCCTGCGTATCTTCTTCATGAGGTTAAGAAACTTGTACTCAATCCCTCAAGACCATACCTCTACCATTTCTTCAGGAAACTAGATCTAGTAGTTATCGATGAGCTGGACTTCTACGGTCCTAGGAGCTTAGCTCTACTACTTGCTATGCTTCGTGTAATTTCAATGTTTAGTGAGGTGAAGCCACAGGTCGTTATCTTGACGGCTACTCTAGCTAATCCAGATGACATAGGACAGTACCTACGTGAAGTAACTGGAAGAGATTACAGAGTTGTTGAGGGTAAGCCGTTTCATGTCAAGAACTTCACCTACGTAGTTCTCGGTAAGAACTTAGAGGGTATTTGGAGGAAGTTAAGTGATCTGTACAGTAAGTTAGCTACGAGAGGTGACATTGATGGAGAGGTACTTGAAGCACTTAAGGACTTTGAGAAGTTCCGTAGGAATCCACATAGGGTACTTGCTTACTTAAGTGCTCTCGGGTTTGAAGTACCTACCTTAGGTATTGACCTATGTGAGATATTGCAAAGATATGTGGAGGATGATGGTGTTACCTTAGTCTTCACTAGGAGTATTGCTAGAGCTGAGGATATTGCTAGGAAGTTAAAGAGTTCACTTGGTGATAAGGGTGAGCTGGTAGCTACTCACCATCACTTAGTTCCTAAGAAGGTTCGTGAGGAGATTGAGGAGAGAGCTAGGAAGGGCTTAGTTAAGGTAATCGTTAGTCCTCGTACACTTACTCAAGGTATTGACATAGGTACCGTAGTTAGGGTTGTTCACGTTGGTCTTCCTGAAGATGTTAGGGAGTTCTATCAGAGGGAGGGGAGGAAGGGTCGTAGGAGAGACATTCCGTTTACTGAGACATTGATCATACCCTCATCTAGGTGGGATTGGGAGTTACTGACTAAGGGTAGTGAAGTACTTGAGAAGTGGCTTAAGCTACCACTGGAGAAGACCTTGGTGAATCCCAGTAACGACTATGTGAAGCTATTTCTAGCATTGGCTAAGTTGTTATCACCCTGGATGAGGGTTCCTCTAAGTGATGATGAGGTGAAGTTACTCAAGGACTTAGGTGTGTTACGTGGTGAGAAGGAGATTAATGAGAGGTTGATTAAGTACATTTGGGAGAGGATTAACTTCTACGAATTTGGACCACCTTACGGTGTTAAGAGGTATCTCAGTGATGGAACTGAGGTAAAGGTTCTAGAACCAATCGGTAGGTGTGATCTTGTTGAGAGATTTCAGGTAGGGTGTATTGACGTTGCTAATCTAGCTATGGTGACTGATCTGAAGCTGAGTAAGAGAGGTAGGTCTGTAACTGCTGTTCTCGAGCAACCTTTGAACTGCATTAACTTCTATGAGAGTGATGTGCTAGCTGATGCCTATGAAGAGTACATTCTTGTGAAGAGGGAGTGGGGTGAGGAGCCTAATTTCCTACGTGATGTGGTTAAGGGAAAGATAACTTCACAGGTACATTGTGTTGTGTATCCACCTAGAATGGGATTTGGATTACTGAGGAAGTTACCTAACCGTGTAGTATGGATCATCACCTCTGAGAAGCCGAAGATAATTCAGGTTCAGAATAGGCATGTAGTTACGTACTCAAGACGAGCAATCTACGTACCTTCACTCTGTGTAGGTGAGTACCGTGACTACACATACGGTATTCTCGTGGAGGTTGATGAGAGGGAAGATCCTGTACTACTTAGGCTAGGGCTAGCATACATAACGATTATTTTGAGGAGAGTACTCGGTATACCTCTTGAAACCATACTGTATGGAGTGGAGAAGGTTGGTGAGAAGAAGTTCATCGAGCTACATGAACCTGAAGCCTCTGGAGTACTTCAGCTACTTGACTGGTCAAGTATACGTAAACTAGTTGATAGCTATGTACCTGATGACCTGGATCTAGTACTACTTAGTCAAGTTGATGAGGTAGCTTACTCTGATTTCATATCTCTGAACTGTAGCTGGGAGGTAGTTAGGGAAGCTGCGAAGAGAGTAATAGACTATCTTGAGCTAAGGCATAGACTCAGAGCAGTACTTAGAGGAAGAGAAATCACAATTCCAAGACCTAGCAGAGGGTTGAAGTTAGTTACCTTTGACCTACTTATTCATGAGCTACCTGAGGAGAGGGTTAGGTTCCCTAGGTACCTGGTTGCCATAGCTTACTTTGATGGTGATGAAGTGAGGACTGTAGTAGAGACGTGTTACGGCACGACCTTTGTGAAGCCACCTGAAGTGTTGAGACTACTTGAGGTAGAGCTAGAGGAGTACGTGTACTACGATGGTTATCGACTACTTGTACCAGGTAGAGATGTCGTAGCTAGAGAACTTGAGGTAGTCCAATTGAAGAGATTGGTGAAGCTAGTTAAGGAGCATGGAGTTGATGTGTATGAGCATCTGAGGAACGCAGGTATTGAACCTACTTCAGTACCTACGATAATTGAGGAGCTTAAGGTACCTGAGTTAGAGCTTTCACTAGAGCCAAGTATAGAGACGGTACATAGCGTACTCACGAAGCTCACACAGGAGAGGAGAAGCGAATTAACACGGAATGAACGAGAACTAGTGGAGAGATATCTTGCTAATAGGGTGAAGGCACTGTACGTACTGTACCTACTCGCTGATAGCTTACTGTCTAGCAAGCAGAGTGGTTAAGTACTGCTACATCAACCTAATGTAAACACTTCAGCTACTTCACCAAATACTATACTACAAATTCACACATTACATTATGTACTGCTCACCGAGGACTCTGCTCTCACCCACAAGGATTTTGTACATGTAGTTCTTGATGAGGAGTGCTTTACAGAGACTACACAGATCCATAGTCTTTGAGTCAACATCCATTACTGAATTGACGTAAGCCATTACACAACGACTATTGGGACAATCAGGTAGTCCAAGGTGGTGGTATACTATGTGCAGAAGCTGCTTCCTTATTCTCTCCCTAGTCACTTCCGGTACTTCCTCTGCACCGTAGAAGCTATTGTGTAGTCTAGCTGTTGAGAATACCGCTATAGATGGTTCAATGGGTTTATTCTGAAGGCTAAAGACGAAGTTCAGGTTTCCACTGTAGATATCTGCAGAGGTGAACCCTATGAGGAAATCACAACTAATATCTCTCTTCACCTTTTCGAGAGCATCCAAGACGATCTCAGCTCTATACTGATTCCTACCTGGATCATATGCTTCACTGGGCATCTCCATAGGTTCTAACTCCTTAATTATGAATCTTGGAAATACCTCTTTCACAGCTGCCATAGCAATCTCTAGGTCTCTCATATCGAAGGGTTTTAGCGGCTTGAATGCTATGGTCCTACTCATGGTCTCTACATAATCTCTAGCTCTCTTCCACAAATCATAGTACTTCTCAATCACGGTACTGGGAAGAGCTAGGTGTTCTAGGTATGGTCTAGGGTCTTCACACGAAGTAATATCCACGAATACTACGTTACCTGACTCATCCTCAAAAACTATTACATAAACATGTTTAGCAGGATCTGTAAGTACTTTGTATCTGTACCTGTATGTATGAAGAGACATGTCAACTATCTTCAGTACATTATTGAGATACCAGATAATTTCACTGAACTTTAGCACCTTACTTAACTTCTTATAGATGTGGGATGGTTCAATAGCTGGTATTGACAAGGTAGATCCCTCACACATCACCAGAAGAGTTAGTGGGTTACTCTTGAACTATTCCCTCATTCACATAGTTAGCTGTAGTACATAGATTTATAAATCCTAAGTAACTACTCAATCTGGGCGCCCTAGGGCCGGTAGCGGGCGTCGGGGGGCTCCGGCGACGGGCCCCCTGAGGAAGCTCCACCAGGTAGCGGGGGCCGTGGCGGCGTAAGCCGCCGGGGGAAATCTCCGGGATAGGGTACAGAAACGAGACCCCTCCCACTGGATGTGGATGAGGTGGGATGGACCGCGGTAACGCGGTCCTAACCACTGACAATGGTGGGAGGAGGGTGAGACGACCAGCCCACGGCAAAAGGGCCAAATAGGGGCCGATGAGGTCCCCGCACGAAGGCCCGGGTGGGCCCTGAGACTAATCCCGCAAGACAGAAGGTGGGCTACTACCGGCCCTAGGGCGCTCAAATTAGTACTTCGTGATAACTCATGATCAAGATATACGTCCTAGATTGGAGGCATTGTGATCCAGGTAAGTGCACAGGGATTAAGTTAGCGAGGAAAGGTCTAGCAGAGCGAGTATTCTCGGTACATGATTACCCTCCGAGAGCTATAGTACTCAATCCATATGCTAGGACTGTGTTGACGCCAAGTGATGTATCTATAGCTGAGAAGTACGGTATTGTTGTAGTTGATTGCTCCTGGAAAAGAGCAGAAGAGGTGTTTAAGAGAAGGTTGAGAGGTGTGCATAGGAGGTTGCCGCTCCTCTTCGCTGCTAATCCGGTGAACTACGCTAAACCGTATAGGCTCAGTAGTGTTGAGGCTATTGCAGCTGCTCTCTACATTCTTGGGTATAGAGAGCTCGCTGAGAGAGTGCTGTCGTTGTTTAAGTGGGGTCTTCACTTCATTGAGTTGAATAGGGAGTTACTAGATGAGTATGCTCGTGGTAACTTAAGTGCTGAGGATGAGATTCTGAAGAAATTGATGTCTGTAGATCGTAGTGGAGATTATGGAGAGATTGAGGATTCACATAGGTCTTGATGATACTGATTCTCCTAGAGCTGGTTGTACGACCTATGTAGCTCTCAATTTATGTCGTAGGTTAGTGGATATTGGCGTTGTATTTGCTGAGGTTCCTAGGTTAGTTAGGTTGAATCCGAATATTCCTTGGAAGACTAGAGGTAATGGTGCTGTTGCTCTTACGGTAGAGGTTGAGCCAGGTGATCTCGATAGGGTAGTTGATGTTGTTGATGGGGCTCTTCGCGAGTTCTCGGATGTTGAACATGGTAAGTCTGCTCCTACTGCTGTTCTCATTCCCGATCCAGTTCCTGAGGATGTTAAGTGGTTATACCGTAGGGCGCTGTACACTGTTGTTCCGCTTAGTGTTGTTGAGAGGATCTTGAGTAGAGTTCCTATACGTGTTGTATCCGTCAAGAGGGGTAAGTTGAGAGGGTTAATCGGTGCTTTAGCTGCTGTTGGTGCGTACGATATGGAGGACTTTACCTATGAGTTCCTTGTATACCGTAGTCCTGAGAATTGGGGTCTTGAGAGGAAAGTCGTGTTTGAGTCTGTTCTCGAGTTTGATGAGGTTACTAAGTTTCTGACGTTCAATAATGTTGATGAGGAGGGTGAAAGAGTGCTGATTACTCCTCATGGTCCTGATCCTGTTCTCTATGGTGTTAGAGGTGAGGATCCTCTAGTGCTGATTCACTCCCTGAAGTACATACGTGTTGAGGAGGAGGTATATGGTTGGTGTCTCTTTAGGACTAATCAAGGTACTGATGCTCATCTCTGTAACCTAACTACCTCAGTACATCCCTACGACTCCATTACAGTACGTGGAGTAGTAATTGATGTACCGAGGGTACTACCTGGATCTCACGTTATTCTCAAGGTAGCTGTAGATGGTCGCGTTGTTGAGTGTTCTGTATATCGGGAGACAGGTATCTTGAGGAGTATGGCGCTCAAGTTACGTCCAGGTGATGTGGTGTATGTTATGGGTGGTGTGAGACCACTACCTGGTGGTAAGTTGACTTTAAATGTCGAGAAGATCATCGTTGAGAAGTCTACTCCTAGGGTTGTTGAGGGTAATGTACCATGTCCACGATGTGGTAAGACAATGACCTCTCTTGGTGCTAGAGGTGGTGTTAAGTGTCGTAGATGTGGCTTCAGAATCAGCAGCATCAAGATCAAGTCTCTCAATTACGTTGGTGATGAGGTATGTGGTACGTGGGTAGCAAGTAAGAGAGCACATAGACACTTAACTAAGCCACTGGAGCGATCTGGGTTGGAGCACCCGTGGATACACCACTGTCCTGTCGTTAAGTGGTTTTGTATATTAGATAAGGTTTATTAGGTACTCACATTACGACATTGAGCAAGCTCTGAAGGGTAACTGCGATGGTTAAGCTAAAGATACTTGGTTCAGGTAGGGAAGTCGGTAGAACAGCTATACTACTTGAGTCACGTAGTGGTGAGAAGCTACTTCTCGACTACGGTGTTGGCTTTGACGAAAATGATAGACCAGTATTTCCACTGCACGTAGCACCAAAAGAGCTAAAAGGTATTGTACTATCTCATGCTCACCTCGATCACTGTGGTGCAATACCACTACTCTACACAACGTACTCACTACCACTCTATACCACGAGCTTAACTGCAGAATTAAGCAATTTACTACTGAATGACATGTTGAAGATCTCTGGTTACTACCTACCATACGAGGATGTTGAGATAAGAAAAATGATGAGGAACGTACAAGCTATTGAGTACGGCGAATCACTTGAGCTAGGTAGTTTCCGCATAACCTTCCTAAATGCTGGTCACATACCAGGTAGCATAATGACTGTGATAGAGGTCGATGACAAGAGGATACTGTACACAGGAGACTTCAACACGGTATCGACGGAATTGCTCAGGGGTGCAGATGTGTACAGTGTAGGGAAGGTAGATGTCGTGATCATGGAGGCAACGTACGCACTCTACAATCATCCAAGGAGGGAAGATGTGAGGAGAAAGTTCGTTAGAACAGTGCTGGAGGTCCTTAATGAAGGTGGTAAGGTACTGGTACCAGCATTCTCCGTAGGTAGAGCACAAGAGATAATGTTTGTGTGTGCTGAAGAGATCCCAGAGTACCCGATATACGTCGATGGAATGGCTAGGCAAGCTGCGGAGATTCTAGCTAAGTACCCACGATATCTTAGGGACTACAGGAGATATATGGATGTGCTTGAGAGAGTTGAGCAGGTTAACGGATGGGATATGAGGAAGAGGATACTCAAGAAACCCTGCGTAATAATATCACCAGCAGGTATGCTCAAAGGTGGTGCAGCACTATTCTACCTAAAGAAGCTGTACAGTGATCCACGTAATGCAGTAATCTTCGTTAGTTACCAATCACCTACTACACCTGGCTTCAGAATACTTGAGGAAGGTACCTTTGAGCTAGGTGCTGAGAAGCTTAGAGTAGAGGCTAGAGTGGAGTGGTTTGACTTCTCATCACATTGCGGTAGAAGGGAACTAATTAATTTCGTTAAGAGATTTAGTGATGCTAAGATCGTGCTGGTACATACAGAGCCTGAAGGTGGTGTGAAGTTTGCTGAGTACCTCAGGGAAATGAACTTCGATGTGGAGGTACCAGAGATAGGCCACGAAGAAGATTTATAATTCAGTACCCTAGAGGTCGTGGTTAGGGATTATGCCGAAGGAAATATTCAATATTGATGAGTTCATTAGATTAGCTCAGTACGCAAGGGAATGCCGTGTTAAGAGACTTGAGGATGAGGGTATAGTTAAGCTTAAGCTCAGATTGAAGAGGTACCTCTATACAATTAAGCTAGACCCAAAGACTGCTGAAGAGATATTGAAGAAGATAAAGGATAAGTGCCCAGTTAGAGAAGTCTAGCAAGTACCGTACCTGAGAACCAAACCCGTAAAACCTACTCTGTACGAAGGTAGTTTCTCACGGAAGTACTCAGTAGCTACATCACCGGTACAATGAATAGCGTAGACCTCATCAATACTATACTGCTCAAACGTATTCACTACCTTTCTCAACCTATCTTCAGATGCATCGAGTAGGTGCATACCACCAATAACAACTCTAAGCCTTTTTGCAATCCCATGTGCAGTCTCAACAATACGTTCAATACCTGGATGTGAGCAACCTACAAGCAGTACACCACCGAAGTTCTTGACAGTGACTACCATAGATAGCTCATCAATGAAGTTCCCCAACAGGAATACAGTAGTACCTTGAGCAACTTCAGTACGTGAATCAACTCTGGTAACTATAAATCCATGTCTTTGCAGCCATTCGCCTAGATCGATTGCTGATGATGGGATGAATACGTTGCACCTAGTACCGGACTCAGCTAAGTATCTTAAACCACCGACGTGATCCCAATGGTCGTGAGAGATAACTATGAAGCTTAGTGACTTAGGATCGATACCGAGGACATCCATGTTGTGCTGAAGGGTATAGGGGTCGGGACCTGTATCGAAGAGCCCTACGTAGCTATCTGTCTTCAATAGTATGGAAAGACCCCATGCAGAGCGTAATTCCTCACGTCCTGGAGTGTTATCGACTAGAACTAGTAGCTCTAGTGACTTAACACCATTTAGCTCTCCCATAGTCTAGTGAACTGTGGCTAAGTCTAAAAACCTTAGCCTAATAGGGATTGGTAAGTTAGTACGTTTTTAAGCTGAAGTAGAGCTAATGAACGTGAAATGGTTGGGAAGTTAGTTGAGAAGGTAGTTATAATCGATGGTTATGTGGATACTCCAGCAGGACTTGGTGTACCACCGTACCTAGATGTCTTCCCAAGGTATGTAGCAGGAGCTGTATGGTCAGTAAATCCCTCTGCACAGGTACTGTACTTCACCGTTGACTACGTTAGGGCACACTTCAGTGAGGTCATGAAGATATGCAATGAATCAGATCTAGTGGTGTTCATAGCTGGTGTCATAGTTCCAGGTAAGTACTTAGGTGGCGAACCAATTAAGGAAGAGGAATTAACTCTATGGCCACAGTTAATGAGGAAGCCTATTAAGGTTCTCGGTGGTCCTGTTGCTAGGTTTGGTCTTGGTGGTGTTGGTGGTGAAATAGCTACTCCACCAGAGTACTTCAGTAAGTACTTTGACTTAGTGGTTCCAGGTGATATCGAGGTTGTTGTGCATGACCTAGTTAGGGAGGGTCTTAGAGTTGATTACGTTGATCCACATAGGTTGAGGGAGAGCTATCGAGAAATACGTGAATTCGCTATCAAGGGTGCGAGGATAGTTACTCAGCACCCGAACTATGGTAAGAACCTGATTTGTGAGATCGAGACATATAGAGGGTGTCCAAGGTACATAACTGGCGGCTGTTCATTCTGTATTGAACCACTTTGGGGTTGTGTTAAGTTTAGAGATGTAGAGGATGTTGTTGAGGAAATTAGAGCACTGTACGAATGGGGTGTTAGGTGCTTTAGGATTGGTCGGCAACCAGATCTCTACGCTTACTGGGCTAAGGATACAGGCGTTGAGGAGTTCCCTAAACCTAGACCTGAAGTTATTGAGAGATTATTTCGTGGTATAAGGAATGTTGCTCCAGAACTCGAGACTCTACACATAGATAATGTTAATCCGGGTACAGTCTATCATCATCCAAGAGAAGCGAGAGAAATAACCAAGATAATAATCAAGTACCACACACCAGGTGATGTAGCTGCCTTCGGTATTGAGAGTGCTGACCCAAGAGTTGTTAGGTTGAATAACCTTAAGGTAATGCCCGATGAAGCTCTTGAGGCAATTAGGATAATATGTGAAGTTGGTTCTGTACGTGGTTGGAATGGGTTACCTGAACTACTACCTGGAGTAAACTTCGTCTGTGGATTAATAGGTGAAACAAAAGAAACGTACTACCTCAACTACATATTCCTAAAGAAGGTACTTGAGCTAGGTTACCTCATTAGGAGAGTAAACATTAGACAGGTACTCGTACTACCGTGTACTCGAATGGCTAGCGTAGGTACCTCAATAATTAGGAGACATTGGAACTACTTTCAAAGCTTCAAGAGGAAGGTACGTAAGGAAATAGACTTACCCATGCTCAGGAAAGTAGTTCCCAAGGGTACCGTACTGAAGAGAGCATTTACAGAAGCTCACTACGGTGGTGGTACATATGCTAGACAAGTAGGCACATACCCCCTACTCATATGGTGTCCCATGAGGTTAGAGCTAGGTAAGTACATGGACTTCCTAGTGGTTGACCATGGATTTAGATCTGTAGTTGCTGTACCGTACCCCCTTGACGTGAATTCAGCTCCCCTCAAGGTACTGAAGCTGATTCCAGGTATGACTGAAGACAAGGTAAGGAAGATCATGAGGATGAGACCATTTAAATCGGTAAGTGAGCTAAGTGAAGTAGTTGGCGAATTAGCTAAGTACTTTACGGTCAAAAACTAGATCCATACAAATACTTTTAGCAGAGACACCAAGAGAGCAACCACTAGAAAGGTTACTAATGACCAGAAACCGCTCTTAGTGAAGACGTAAACTAGGAACGCAGCGAATATTGCCGGCAGCAGTATGATTATCAGCTTGCTCAGTAACAGAAATACGAGTAGAGCGAGTACTATAGCTAGTACGAAGAGTAGTATCATCAGCACGAAATTTACTACACCCTTTTGCTCTAGCTTCCTCAGTAAGTACCTTCTGTAGTGTAGTGCTAGAAGGTATCTGGTTTGCATATTATTCTCCTCACTTTTAAGTCAAAGAAGTTGCTCGTAGTAGCTGGTTTTATGTGTAGTGCTGTGTCTGCACCGTGACCTGTACCAGCAATAGCAATAACATCTTCATCCAGTGGTATTAGACCTGCATCTGCAGCCATCAATGTTATCTCAATAGCCACCTTAACACCTTCTCCGAATAATCTCCTCAGAGCTAAAGCTATCAACTCAACGGGTAGCCAAATATTGAGAGCTTGCCTAATACCTCTCTCAACACCAGCAAAAGCATGAACACAGGTTAAGACCTTAGCCCCCCTCCTCTCAAGCTCCCTCCTAACGTCCTCACTCATCTCTTGATAACCAGGCTTAATGAAACCAGTAGCATGAGTTACGATAACTAGGTTGAAACCTTTAAAGACCTCAGTAGCTAGTAGACCAGTCCTTCCCGTTGTCGAAGCAACAACCACATTACGAATACCGTACCTCTCTGCGTACTCCTTAGCTACTCTAAGCGTCTTCTCTGTATTTTCAGGACCTGGCCTAGAGAAGTAGGTTGTCATAATCTCGGTAACAGTACTCACGGAGATCCCCATAGCTCTAACTCGGTGAGGAATAAAAACATCTAGGTAAGTATGTGGGAACGGTGATGAGGGGCCATCTAGCAGATTAGTGAAGAAACCAGCTATCGCTGAAGCCTATCAGAGTGTGTGACAGCAATACAGTAACAATACCTAACCGTATGAAAACGTTAACTTAATAACTCCCCAAATCTCTAGATCGGTAAGGGTTTTCTGAGTAAGCTACCTGAAGAAATTAGCAGAGAGAGTAGAGACACTAAAACAAAGAGATTCATAATCTATGGAATCGAAGAGAAACCACCACTCCTTACAGCACTGTTCCTAGGATTCCAACACTACCTCACAATGTTTGGAGCTACAGTCGCAGTTCCGCTACTCCTAGCATCACTAATGGAGCTAACGCCAGAGGATACAGCAAAGCTAGTATGTATTCAATTCTTCTGTGCAGGTATTACTACACTACTGCAAACGTGGAAAAAGGTAGGTAGTGGGTTACCTATCGTACAAGGATCCTCATTCTCCTTTCTAGGACCTCTAGTAGCTATCATAGCTACCTGTAAGAGCATGGGGATTAGAGGTAGCGAAATACTACTCTACACAACAGGAGCTATCATAGGTGCTTCATTCTTTGAGATCGTGATTGGGTACAGTGGATTAGCTGGTCTATTGAGAAGGTACATAACACCTGTATCTATCGGGCCAACGATAATAGTTATTGGGCTCTCACTAGCTGATGTAGGAGCTTCACAGGCAAGTGGTAACTGGGGTCTTGCACTACTTACAGTGGTACTCATTGTGCTGTTTAGTCAAGTACTTGGCAGGAGGTACAGGATATTCATGCTGTTCCCAGTAGTACTCGGTGTCATGATCAGCTACGTAGTTGCACTACTACTCTCGATAACTGGCTTCCTAAAACCTGGTGATCCAGGGTACGTGAATTTAAGGCCACTCATGGAATTACCTTGGTTAAACATACCGAAGCCATTTCCATGGGGTTTACCTAAGTTCGTACCAGCGTTCATCCTCGGTATGTTAGCTGCTTACGTAGCATCGATGGTTGAGTCTATAGGTGACTACCACACAGTATGTAGGGTGAGTGAGGCACCACCACCAGACGAAAAGACAATATCCAAGGGTCTCGGTGCTGAAGGCCTTGGCTGCCTAATTGGTGGTATCTTCGGTTGTGCTGGAGGGTACACGAGTTATTCAGAGAACATAGGTGTCATTGGGTTAGTTAGGGTAGCTAGTAGATACGTCATTCAGCTAGGTGCGGTATTCATGCTGCTAATGGGGTTCTTCGGTAAGTTCGGAGCACTCATGGCGACAATTCCTAAGCCAATTATTGGAGGTCTATATCTCGTAGTATTCGGTATGATAGCTGCTGTAGGAGCTTCGCTGCTTACGCTAATAGACTTGAAATCACCTAGAAACCTACTGATCGTAGGCATGTCACTGTACCTCGGTCTAAGCGTACCTATGTGGATGAAAGGTTACAACCCATACGGTGTTAAAGGTAGAGGAGCAATCGTCGCACTGCTACCTCCACAACTAATGTGGTTAGGTGAAATAGTTGAGATTATACTCGAGACAGGTATGGCCGTTGCAGCTATAGTCGGCATCGTGCTAGATAACCTGATACCAGGAACACCGGAAGAACGAGGATTGACACATCCTGAATGGTGTGGTAAGGTAATGAACAAGAGAGAGAACAAGTGAGTACTTGTAAGTACTCACAAACCCGGTCTTTTTCTCCTCCTTTATCCGCTTATTACCTAGAGAGAAGTAGAGTGTGTGTCATCGATGGAGCTAGTCATCACTTTTCAGTGAGCCCCGAGAGCATCATCCAACGTGATCAGAATACTATGTCTCTTTAAACCTTAGCTACATTCTCTACACTTCGAAGCATCTACATATACCTCACGATCTATGTCGTCGTAAGTTAATTATGGTTCTGGTACTATCTCAAGTGTGAGTACCCATGAGCTACAGTGTTATTCAGCATGTTAAGGTTTCGTGGAGAGGTAAGGAGTGTAGTAAGTGTAATGTTCCGGATAGGTGGACTGTTGAGGATGGGAATTACGTACTTGGTAATAAGTTCCATCCCGTTGCTGTAATGGTACCACTGGATGATGAGGTAGGTAATGAATTGGTGAAGACAGCTATTGAGCTTGGTGTAGCAATAGCTGGTTTCTGTAAGACAGCTAACATAGGGATTGAGAAGGTAGTATGTAATGTGCTAGCTAATCCAAACATTAGGTACCTAGTAGTTGTTGGTCACGATACAAGCGGTCATCGTAGTGGTGAAGCTATGATTAAGTTGTGGAGGTATGGTGTGGATCCAGAGAGTAGGAGAGTGCTGAATTGCGATGCACCAACGGCCTACATACCAAATCTGCCGCTTGAAGCTATTGAGAGATTTCGTGATCAGGTAATTGTCATTGATATGCTAGGTGTGACGGATAGGGAGATGCTGAGAAAGGTGATTAGAGGCTGTATTCAGGAACCTTGGAATGCTGTTGAGATTGAGGTGAAGGGTATTAAGTATAGGTTATTCGATCCTGGTGCATATGACTTAGAGCCATATATAGTCAAGGTAACGAGTAAGGTGAGCGGGGGGTATGTGGAGACTCTATCACAGAACCTTACAGTCGTTGTTGCGAGGTCAGTAGCTGATGCCTATAGGGAAGTGATTCGACTAATTGAGAGATTTGGTAGATGTGTTGAGTCTAGGTTTGGAATTACGAAGGAGTTAATGAATGTCGTGATACACGTACTTGATCCTCTCTGTGATGAAGTACCTAGAGAGTACCCACTTGGTGCTAAGAAGTATCTTGAGGAGTACTGTAGAGCTATTCTCGAGGGTAGGAGTATTGAGGGTTATGAGTATAGCTATGGTGAGAGGTTGAGGGTTAAGTTCGGTGATCAATTGCGAGCTATCGTCGATAAGTTACGTAGTGAACCGAGTACTAGACAAGCTGTTGCTGTGTTCTGGAGTCCTTACGAGGACTTGGTCAAGACAGAGAACCCACCTTGTTTCATACTGTGGCAATTCATGATTAGGGATGGTAAGCTACATGCTACGGTGTACATGAGGAGCCACGACTTTAGGAGTGCCTTCGTACACAATGTATTTGCCGTTAGAGAGGTAATGAAGTACATTACGGAAGAACTTAAGAGAAGTGGTCTTGACGTTGATCTAGGTACGATAACATTCATTGCATGTAGTTGCCATGTCTATGAGAACTACAGGTAGTATTGCTGATGAGATTAAGCAATTCATCGACTATGTTAGGAGCTGTAATGCTAGAGGTCTGATAGTCCTCAGTGGTGATACAGAACAAGTAATACACGTATTAAGCA
This sequence comes from Thermoprotei archaeon, assembly GCA_003649205.1. GTDB lineage: Archaea > Thermoproteota > Thermoprotei > Thermoproteales > B15-G16 > B15-G16. Next base: position 172,195 of record QMRC01000003.1, on the reverse strand, counting down.
CACTACTTGGGCACCTAGCTAGACCTATACTCGCATTTACTGATAGTAGGGACCTACGTAAGGTACTTGCTGTGCATGATATTGAGGTAGCTAGATTTCATGAGCTGACTAGTTACCTAGGTAGGGAGTATAGCTCTGTCATTATGGATTTTAGGTACTTCTTCAGACCTAATGCTGTTTCTGCTGCATCAGAGATGATTAGGTGCGGTGGATTCAGTATCTGGTTAACTAAGTCACTTAGTTTGTGGAGTCCAGGTGTCGAGGGTGGTAGAGGTACCTTCCGTAGGTATTTACTTGAGTCGCTTAAGTTGTGTAGATCAATCCTTGTAGTTGATGTTGATAGCGGTGAGGTGGTATTGCGTAATCTACCGAGTAAGTTATCTCGAAGACAGTTCACACCCGAGATCACGAATGTTGATGAGAGGTTGAGAAAGGTACTTTCGCTATGTGCTACTGAGGATCAGTACGAGTTCGTTTTGCATAGCTTAAGACTGCTTAGTGACTTAACACTTAAGGTTTTAGTTGGTAAAGGTGATCGTGGTAGAGGGAAGAGCGCTGCTCTCGGTCTAGCAACTGCGCTGGCTATAGCACATAACTACACTGATGAGATTTTGGTAACAGCACCTTCACCACGCAGTATCACGACATTCATGAAGTTCCTCTGTCTAGGGCTAGAGAAGCTAGGTATTGATTATAAGACAATTACTGAGAAGGGAAGTGTAGTGGGTATTAGGGGTAGGGGTTTTGAAGTTAGGTATGTTGTCCCTTGGTTAGCTACTGGTGCTAGATTAACGGTGATTGATGAGGCTGCTGCTGTTGGTGCTGCTCGTGTTAGGAGGTTGTGTGCTAAGAGTAGGAAGGTCATGATGGTGACTACAGTCCACGGTTACGAAGGTTCTGGAAGGGTAGCTTCTGAACTGCTAATTAAGCAGCTACCTAGTCCACTAGTCTACGAGTTCAAGGTACCTATTAGGTACCTATCAAATGATCCACTTGAAGAGTGGCTTTACCAAGTATTCTTTCTCCGAGTAGACCCAATAGAGATACCGAAACCAGAGAATGTGGAGTACTCTTCTGTAGATCAAGAACAGCTAGTTAAGGATAGGGATTTACTACGGAAAGTCTATGGCTTACTCGCTCTAGCGCACTACAGGAATGAACCTGATGACTTAATGACCATGCTTGACGCCCCTCATCACCACATTCGTATACTCAACTCCGATAGAGGAGTTGTAGCTGTTGCGCAGATAGCTGAGGAAGGACCTATTCGTGATGTTGAGAGAGCTATTACACGTGGTCTAAGAGGAGTACTGGTCTTAGATAAGTTACTGAGGTACGGTCCTAAGGAAGCTGCTAAGACAAGAGGCTGGAGAATTGTTAGGATTGCTGTAGTACCTAATCTACAGAGAAGAGGCTACGGTTCAAAACTACTAAACTTCCTCGAGGAGGAAGCACGTAGTATAAACCTTGACTGGATCGGTGCTATATTCTCTAGAAATGACATCATTGACTTTTGGTTAAAGAACGGGTACTTACCAATCTATGTATCTCCACGATTCAATAAGGTGACAGGTGAGAAGAACATAGCTGTGATAAAGCCACTGAGTACTAGGATGCGACATTACGTTGAAGAAGCATTGAGGGAATTTAAGGTTAGATTACTTACCTGCTTAATGAGTGTCTACAGGGATTTAAGTGCTGAGGTTGTTGCTAGTGTATTGAAGAGTATTAGGGTACCTGTGTCAGTGAGAATTGAGTTAACGAGAAATCAAGAGAAGAGACTCGAGATGTACTTAAGTAGGAGGATTCTACTTGAATCAGCTATGGATGCTATTTACTTAGCAACATTGAGGAAGTTATGTGAATCCCCTTCAGTAGATCTAAGCTTCAGCGAATTAGTTGCGTTGATTGCTTATGTACTGCAGGGTAAACCTTTGGACGATGTGGCTGCTGCTCTCAGAACCGATATAGAGACCGCTAAAGCTACTGTAGATAAAGCTGTTAGGAAGCTACTTAGCTAGGAAGAACATGGCGATTTGGGTAATTGCAGTAAGGAGGAAGTATGCTGATGCAATTCTCGATGGTAGGAAGATAGCTGAAGTTAGGTGGGAAGGTACTGTAAACATAGATCTCGTCAGATCTGGTGATAAACTACTTCTAGCTACTGGATCCGGCATTGTTGGCATTGTTGAGGTCACTAAAGTCATCATCAAAGAGCTTAGGAGTATAAGTGATGATGAGGCTAAAGCAGCTGGCTTCAGAAGCAGAGTAGAGCTAGTTAAAGAGCTTAAGAAGATATACCCAATAACAAGCTACAGTGAGAAGTACTACATACTATACCTCAGACCTATCGCAGACTTGAGACATAGACCAGTACCACTGAGCAATATCTACTGTTACAGCGGTAGTGGTATTAGAGAGTGTAGATTAGAGGATTTGAAGTCAAGGATAGTGCCCGTATGCAGAGTGAAGAGTAGCGACCTACCAATAACGTAGCTCTATAATACAGGTCAACGTACCGCTCTGCTCTCTTAGTAGCTACATATCTAAGCACTATAGCGAGCACTGACACCACAGTTATCGCAACAATTAGGATACTAACCACCGTAAGTAACTTCTCATGAGGAAACTCAACATACACATGCGTTACAGCCGCTGTACTGTTATTACCAACAGCATCCATAGCCCATACACGAACCACATATTTACCTGGTATCAACTTACCGCACTTAATCACTACAGACGTAGCATTGGTAAATACTAACTTAGATCGAAACTCAACATAGTAACCACCCAATGCCACGTCATCTACTGATGGAGACCACTTAACGATAACTGCGTCACCGATATACGTTGCTATTAAGTTTGCAGGGGGGGTAGGTGCTGTGTAGTCTCTAGCTACTAGGTCTACCTTCACCTTAGTCCTATTGATCGTGATTACGGTTTCAGAATCTCTACACACAAGCTTTATCACCTTACCAAATACCTTCTCACCAGGTAAAGTTAGTGAGTACCAACCACCCTGCATCGTCACAGTACTATTGACTAGTTCATTACCAACGTAAGCCCTAACCGAAAGACCAGGTAACATAGCTTGCCCCCTAGGACCCCTAACAACTACCTTACCCCACACTACAACCTTCTCCGGATACACAACTACTCTAGCACTAGCTACGTCACTAGCTCTATTAGCAACATCAATAGCCTGCACCTCAACGAGGTAAATACCTGGAGGTACTTCACTTAAGTTAACGGAGGTCTTCTTACTAGAGACCTCGATGGAGGATACGTACTTCTCCACATTAACTAACCTAATCGAGACAACGTACTTGGAAACAGCTACATCATCACTAGAGTGACTCCACCTAACAAACACCCACCTAATACCACTACGAACTTCAACTATTTTAGGTCTACTAGGTCTCAAAGCATCCTTAACTTTAAGAGTGCCTACACTAATCACAGCACCAGGAGAGAACACTAACTTACGCACCTCATACTCACCAACACGTATAGAGAACTCAGTACCATTACTCAAACCCCTTACAATTAAGACGAAGGAACCATCCATTGAGGTTAAGTTCTCAGCAATAACCTTACCACCATAAACCGCATACACCGGGATATCAGCTCTGACCGGAGGCTTACCACCTTCAACATATACAAAACCTCTAACTACCATGACCTCAGCAGAAGCACATAAACAGTGATGACTTGGAATAAGGAAGAGAAACAGAATCAAGACAATAGGGAGAACATACCTCACCATACTCAACCACAGTACATATCCATTGCGTAACCTAGGTGTTTTACTGAGATGCACTAGGTTATAACATCAAAGGAAACTATAAAAATTAATCACGTAAAATACGCAGTACAGCCGACCTACCAGAGACCCCACATTGGGGTCTATGAAGGTAGGGCTGGCACCTCACGGACATCCCCTACGAAACCGGTTCATACACTATACCTAGCTCTCTAGCAATAGCGTACGCCTCCTCAATTTCACTACTCCTAAGTCTCCTACTGATATCAGGCCACTTCTCTGGGTACTTACTCACCAACCATTCAGGTCTGTACTGCTCCATGACGTTAACAAGTACCTTATCCTTTATATTATCAGCAATCCACTTGAGTACAGGTCTTGTACAGCACTCAATGTGATTTGGTAGTACTAAGTGCCTTATTATCATGGGCGCTGACTCAGCAGCTATCTTGAGATTTCTCGTTACCACCTCCCAGTAGTTCTTAATACCTGATAATCTCTCTGCACACTTGTTGTTACCGTACTTGAAGTCAGGTAACCAAATGTCAATGACGTCCTTCAGCAACTTCATTGTCTCCACACTACAGTACATATTGCTATTCCAGAGCTGTGGGACATTCACATCGAGGTACTTCAGTGACTCAAGTATGGTGTGTAGATTTGGTGTTGGTTCACCACCTACGTGATTGATATTTCTAGCACCTGTCTTCCTCAATTCCTTCTGCATGAGAGCCAATCTCCAAGCATCAACCTCTACACCATCTAGTGGGTGCTCCTGACTGATATCCCAGTTCTGACAGAATACACATCTGAAGTTACAGCTACCGTAGAAAATCGTTCCACTAGGTACTAATGGCGCTTCCTCACCATAGTGGTGAAACCACGAATGTACGTATGTTCTGTAATCTAGACGACAGAAACCTCTCTCACCACTTAACCTATTGACACCACACCTATGTTCACAGAAGTGACAACTCAGTAGAATTCTCTTAGCGATTTCAATCTTGACATCTAGGTAACTGAACTTAGGTCTAGGTAACTCATCAAGACTTAGCTCATCACTACAAATCATGGACCACACACGACCAAACTCCTTACTGAGATCATCATGGAGCTTCCAAAGCTCCTCGAGAGATAGCTTCGATGGATCACAACCAGCATCCAACCTCTTACATATCATGAACTTAGCAGGCTTTCTATCTCTCATAACATCGTAGTACCACCTCAACCTCTCAACAACAACAGGATTCTCCCAAACCTTAATAGCATCCGGCCTCAGTACATACCACAGACTCACAGTAGACACCTAGTAGGGGCTACACAGATCAACACATAAAAACTCTCTTCAAATCCAAGGTAATAGATGATGAACAGGCTAAGTGGGGATATTCGTGACCGAATAGCAGTCCGCTGATGTAGTTAAAGCCGAGAGTAATGAGTATAAATAGGGAGCTTAATTATCTATATTCGATATCTAGTGCATTGACTAGACCACCCAAGTCTAACTACTACAATAAATACTTAAATACCTCGTTAGATACTTAATTACGTTGAGTAACATTGAGTAGGAGGTGTAGAGGTTGAGAGGTATCTCACGTACGGTACTCATAGCAATTGTAGTCATAGTAGTAATTGTAGCGGCCATAGTGGGGTACCTAGCTTTAACCTACTATGTAGCACCACCTAAAGCACCGAAGAAGTTAGTTATTGCAGCTAGATCAGGTACGTACGCTGAGGGTTTGAAGATAGCTGCGAGAGAGTTCTCTAAGAAGTATGGTATTGAGGTTGTTGTACAGGACTTCGGCTATGCAGCATTACACGATAAGTTAGTGACGGAGATGATGGAGAAGACAGGTGCTTTTGATGTAGTGATGCTAGATGATCCATGGTTAGCAGAGTTTGCTGACAAGGGCTTCTTAGTTGATATTGGTGAGATGCTGAAGAAGAAGGGTATTAAGGTTGAGGAGCTAGGCTTCATACCGACCTGCCTAGAGGTATGTAAGTACAAGGGAAGACTCTACGCACTACCGTACGTAGGTAATGTACAGTTATTTGCGTACAGGAAGGATCTATTTGAGAAGTATGGTCTACCAGAACCTAAGACATGGGAAGATGTGTTAAGAGCAGCTAAGATAATAATGGAGAAGGAAGGAATCTATGGTTATGTGATTAGAGGTAAGAAGGGTAATCCTGTTGTCACTAACTTCCTACCAATATTCTGGGCTTATGGTGCTAAGATACTAGATGAGAGAGGTAAGCCAGCAGTGTACTCACCTGAGGCAGTGAAAGCACTGAAGGTATTCATTGAGTTGAAGAAGTATTGTCCACCAGGTACGGAGAACTTCGGCTCTGCAGAGGTTAGAGCATACTTGCTGGGTGGTAAGGTTGCCATAGTAGGTGAAGTGTGGCCAGCATGGGTACCTGACCTAGAGAATCCAGAGAAGTCTAAGGTAGTTGGTAAGGTCAAGATAATACCACCACCAGGAGCAAGACCTATGATAGGTGCTTGGCTACTAGGTATCCCAGTAACGTCGAAGAACAAGGACCTCGCACTCGAGTTCATACTCTTCACACTGAGTAAGGAAATGCAGAAGAAGATAGCACTAGAAGCAGGTGTACCACCAACCATAGCTGATCTCTACAAAGATCCTGACCTAGTCAAGAAGTACCCATGGTACCCAGTACAGCTCGAAGCACTGATGACAGCAAAGATGAGACCTAGAGTACCTGTCTGGAAGAAGATAGAGGACATACTCGCAACCTACATACATGCCGCATTAATAGGTGAGTTATCACCAGAAGAGGCATTAAAGAAAGCTCAGGAAGAACTCACAAAGTTACTTGGATAGGTGACTCAATACCATGAAGTTAAAACAGCATCACATTGGACTTCTGCTAGCACTACCAGCGATAATAGTAATGGCACTTCTAACCCTCTACCCAATAATCTATGTTTTTTACCTATCTCTACACAAGGTATCATTCTACCCCAAGCTCACCTTTGAGTTCGTTAATATAGCTAATTACCTATCAGCTCTCAGCAATAGGCTCTTCAGGATATCCTTCCTAAACACCTTACTCTTCGTTTTTGGAGCAACAGTAAGTGAAGTAGCTCTAGGTCTTGTGTTTGCACTTATATTTGCTTGGGAGTTCTACGGTAGGAAGTACATAGCTCCACTCGTTATACTACCGATGATGTTACCTACGATAGTTGTGTGTAGCTTCTGGAGGATAATGCTGCATACAGAATTCGGTGTATTGAATGCAATCTTAACAGCATGTAATCTACCTAAGATCAACTGGTTAGGTGATCCAAGAGTAGCTATGTGGTCTATAGTGCTGGTGGATGTATGGCAGTACACACCATTTGTCTTTCTTATCCTCTACACAAGTATCCTCTCAATACCACGTGAAATATATGAGGCAGCTATGATAGATGGGGCAAATAGACTTCAGTTAACTAGATACCACATACTACCACTACTCAAGCCCCAGATAGTTGTTGTTGCGCTTTTGAGGATAATCGACACCTTTAGAGTCTTCGATAAGGTCTACGCACTTACAGCTGGTGGACCAGGTAATGCTACCGAGGTACTGACCTTCGTCATCTACAAGACTGCATTTAGGTACTACGACTTTGGTCTTGGTAGTGCTGAAGCTGTTATAATGCTAGCTACTGTCTTGACTATAGTCATGCTCTACCTATACATAACGAGGAGGAGGTGACGTCTTTGGTTCGTAGGTCTAGATTAATTCATCTACTAATTGGTAAGGTAATACATGGAGTTCTCATAGCTGTAGTCTTAGTATGGACCTTCTTCCCACTGTACTGGGTTATCGTAACTTCGTTTAGACCTGAATGGGAAGTGTTAATGTATCCATCACTACCCTATCCTCTTCACCCGACACTCATGAACTACGTTAAGTTGATGGTTGAGGACAAGTTCTACATCTACATCCTCAATTCACTAGTGGTCTCACTAGGAGCTACCATCATATCGCTCCTCATTGGTTCTCTAGCAGCTTATGCTCTAGTTAGGATAGGTGTACCGCGTTTCGTAGATTCTCTATTCCTTACCTGGGTCTTAGTCGTTAGGATGTTACCACCGATAGTACTCGCAATACCTCTCTTCATGGTACTGAGGACACTGGGTTTGATAGATACGAGATTTGGACTCATGATTGCGTACCAAGTCTACACACTACCGTATGTAGTGTGGATTCTACTTGGATTCTTCCGTGAAATACCTAGAGAAATTGAGGAGGCTGCACTCATAGATGGTGCATCGAGGGTTAGAGTATGGACATCGATAATACTACCACTAGCATTACCAGGTCTCATAGCTACAATGATACTATCTGTCATACTGACATGGAATGAGTTCCTGTATGCACTTGTGTTCATTAATTCACCAGAGAAGTACACAGTTACGGTGAGGGTAGCTACGTACATCTATGAATTTAAGATTGAGTGGGGTAGGTTAGCAGCTTCAGGACTGACATCAGCGCTACCTGTGCTCTTGCTATCACTATACGTGCAGAAGTACATGATACGCGGACTAGCATTTGGTCGTGTACTCAGGTAATTTAAGACTCGCTGAATTAATTAATCCTCAGAACCAGTACTAGTACGGGTGTGAGTATGAAAGCTAGAGCAGGAGTGAGAGCAGCATTAGCGAGTGGGGCTAACCCAATGGCGAAAGGAGCAGTTAAGGCAGTTAAAGCACAGAAAATCACGAGTACAAAGACTAGGGTAGAGAGTACGAAAGCAGAATCAACAGGTACAACTAATATAGCTCAAATAGTTAAGAAGTTCGGAGGAGTAGTCAAGACTAAACCAGATCAGTAAACCAGGGCTCCGTGATGAGAAGGAGGTGAGGAATGAGTAGGTGATTGAAGGGGGAGCGACTGATTACTTCTCCCCTACCTCAAATAAGATGGCTTCGTAAGGACCGACCTTAGTACCCTTCTTAACCCTAGCAACAAGTACCCTATCCTCAATAATCTCATAAGGAACAGCAAGCTCAGCACCTCTAACTCTCCAACCCTCAGGGAAAAACCATGTAAACTCATAATCATACTCAACAACCTCCTCCTCATAGTAATCCTCGTACTTATTCAAACCAGCCCTAATAGGACCACTAAACTCAATAATGAAGGTAATGTAAGGTCTAGTCACATCACCACGGAAACTAAGAGTGGTAGAGATGACCTTAGGGTAGGTCCGAACACCATTTATGTAGACCCTCTCCTCATCGAGAAAGTACTGCATATTTTCCTCAATTCTCGACAGTTCCTCCTCAAGAGAACCTCTCCTCAGTAGCGATAGGTAGTACTTCTCAGGATCATAGTAATCAAAGACAACAATTTGAGTTACACGGCCAAGTCTCGACATAATGAAGAAACCCTGAGCATACACAGGTACAACACTCGAAGACACAATAAACACCTCATAGGTAGGATCATGAGTAAAGGATAAGAAGTCTACTCCTTAACCACACAACATTAGCACCGCTGATAAAAACACTAGCTATACCTAGACATAACTTACGTGGTGTAACACTTATACTATAGCGATAAATCTATTGGTAGAGAAATAAAAATGTGTATAAAGGACTAAAGTCACTGTTATAACAGTAATGAATTTAAGTAGGTCAGGATATGGTCTTTGCTTCAGGTGCTAGATATGGTTATTCACGGATTGAATACGAGTGTTGAGTGGACACTTCTCATGAAGTCACTCATTGCATTTGCTGTTGGTGCACTCATAGGGCTTGAGAGAGAGAAGGCTAAGCAGGAAGCTGCCGAGAGTGGCAATACGGAGGATGTCAAGGAGTTTCCAGGTGTTAGAAGCTTTGGTTTCGTGAGCTTACTCGGTGCCTTGACAATAATAGCGCCCTACTACATGCCTAGCGACATAGCTCAGTACGTACTAATCCCACTAATACTACCACCCATCTTCACAATCCTGTTCTTTATAATCCATAGAATGCTCATTCTCAAGGAGAGTGGAATAACAACTCCACTAGCTTTAGGACTAGCCTATGTCCTTGGGGTTCTTGTTGGTTTAGGTTACGTACTTGAAGCTGTTGCTCTCTCTGTACTAATCACATTCATGCTAGCAGTTAAGCTCCATATAGTTAAAGCGATTAGAGGTGTCACGTATAGGGAACTCCTATCAGCTCTTGAGATAGGTATCATAGTCTTCCTACTTGGTCCCTTCCTAGCTAGAGACATCTACGATCCACTACTCCACGTAGTCAATTTCAAGACACTCTACATATTCTTCGTGATAATCCTCATCATCTCCTACATAGGCTACATGGTTGTGAAGATGTGTGGTATGAGAGCATTGACCTACTTCGCATTCTTTGGAGGTCTAGTACACAGTGAAGCAACTACAATAAACCTAATTGTACTAGGTCAGAAATTAGGTTTCAGGAATGCAGTTAGCAACCTAGTGCTAGGTGGTATCCTCTCAGCTAATCTAGCTATGGTGATACGAAATCTACTCATATTCACATTCCTCAGATACACGATGGCTATAACAGCAGAGATTAGTAGGTACACAGTACTAACTATGTTAGCACTACTAGCAACAGCACTCGCACTCTACATACCAATTAAACTCAAACTAATTCAGAGCAAACCACAGGTAAGCACCAATATGAATATCCGTGGTGAAGAGGTACCATCACTAACCTCACCAATAAACTATAGAGCAGCAATCAAGTACTGCCTACTATTCGCAGCAATTCTCGTCATGACGACTCTAGCAACAATGTACTTCAGCGATAAAGGACTACTAACACTATCGATCCTAGGTGGATTAGTTAGCTCTGAAGCAATGATATTCTCAGCACTATCACTACTGCAGGTAGGTCTAGCAAGTGAGAAGGTCGTAAGCATAAGCGTCATGCTGACAACACTAGCAGCAATACTGAACAAGCTACTCTATGCAGTAGCTAGCAAGGTACCCAGAGCCCTGGTAGTGAGGCTACTTATGTACCTACTCATAGCTACATCACCACTATTAATAGCAGCATTAATCCTAATATTTGGAGCTCTTTAACCTAAACCTCCACATGTGAAGTAGGAGACATGAGAAGAGAACTAAAGTAGATACAAAGAGAGCTAACACAAGAGTAAAAATACAGAGATCAGTAGAAGTACTAAGAAATCTAATAGATATAGTCACAAGACCAAGAACATCGTAGAGATAACCAGCAGAAACAGCACCAAGAGCAGCACCTAAATTAGTAACAGAATTAACGAGACCAATAGCAACACCTCTAGACCTAAAGTACGTAGTAGCAAATTTCCTAGACAAAGGTGTTAGAGACCTCAAACTACTCGACAAGAGAAGGAAACCAAGGAATACAAGAGACACATTAGAGACAGCAAGAAGTAGGGAACCAGCAACTAGGAGTAGAGAACATAGGTATAGAGCAAGTAAGTCAGAAAATCTATCACCCAACCAAGCAATACCATAGCTAACAGCAAGGGAAATCAATGAAACAATAGCTAGAAACCTAGCAACAACCCCCATAGATAAACCTGTGAACTCACATAAGTACACATAACCCAGCTCACCACCAACAATAGAGAAGTAGAGACGAACAACAAAGAGCAAAGTAAAGAGAGGAAAACCAAACCTCAAAACACGTAATACAGATGAGAGACCGCGAAGAACGTTAGCACTGGGAATACCAGTAATCGTAGCTCTCGAAGGTAGGAGTAGAGATAAGATAGCACAAACACAGTACATGCAGAAAGCAACAAAACAAATCCATAATAGGGAAAAGCTAGAGAGCACAGAGTACAGGTAATTTCCTAAGGAAAAACCAAGAGAACCAAGCATAAAGTAGATAGCGAAAACCCTACCCCTAAACTCCTTAGGAACAGAAAGCCCAAGAAGGAGCTGAACAGTAACCCAAGCAAAACCACTTAGGAGACCCTGCACAAACCTAAGAACAAGGACGAGATGTATGGAGCCAGCAAAGGCAAATAGCAGGGAAACTAAAGCAAATAGAGAGAAAGCAATGAACACAACTACATTCAACCTACCATAAACCTCACATAATTTACCAACCAGGACAGAGGAGATAGACCTAGCAACGAAAAAGAGAACAGTCAAGAGAGCAAGCGCAAGAGCAGAGACACCGAAGACGTACCTACACAGGTATGAGATAGCAGGAATTAGCAACCTAAAACCAGAAGTACCAATTAGAGCAAGCGCAAAACACAGAGCAACAACACTCCACCTTAAGGACAAGGCAACCCCCAAAAGCAACCACAATACAGATATATAAGCGAAGTCCCCCGCCAAAACTCTAGTAACCTACATAGACATACAAAGGATATATGTTCATGAGTTAGCAAATTAATGTGAATATATAAGGTACTAAGCCTCTTATCTTCCCTATATCGTATATTCGGGATAGAAAAGTTTTAAATAGGGCTATTGTGTCTTATAGCACGAGGGTCATTAATATGGCTGAGAAGAGAGCATTAACCTTAGCGATAGTACTTCTCATAGTTGGCTTAGTAATTGGTATAGCAATTGGCTACTACGCCATACCAAGACCAGCACCACCAGCTCCACCCACACCGCCACCTCCCACTGGTATTCCACCTGAAGAGTATGAGAAATTGAAGAAGGAGTACGAGAAACTGAAGAGTGAGCTAGAGGAACTGAAGAAAGGTGTCACCATTGAGTTAAGGGTTTGGGGTGCTGGTGACCCAGCATCAGTAACTAGAGTTAATAATCCAGAGGCTGCTGCAAAGCTACTGACAGAGTTACTGAAGACACTCGGTATTACAGCTGAAGTTAAGGTTGTTGAGAAGTACTACCACAGAGGTCCATGGGCTGAGTACGAGAAGAAGATTTACTTAGCTTATGAGGCGGGTAAGCTACCAGACATAATTGCTGTAGGTCACGAGTGGATACCAATGCTAGCGGAGAAGGGAATTATAATACCACTGGATGAGTATGTGGAGAAGTACTGGGACCTCGCATTCTACGACATACCAAAACCACTGTGGGAAGCTGTAACCTACAAGGGACACATATGGGCAATACCACAGGATACAGAAGCTAGACCAGTCTACGTTTGGAAGCCAGCACTTAAAGCACTTGGGTGGACAGACGAGGAGATAGCTGCACTACCAGAGAAGGTGAAGAGCGGAGAATTCACACTAGACGACATGCTAGAGCTAGCTAAGAAAGCAGTTGAGAAGGGATTGGTTAAGTACGGTATACTACATAGACCAACACCTGGTGGAGAGCTGTGGCAGATCTACCTAGCTTACGGTGGTAAGTTATGGGATCCAGCAACAGGTAAGATGGTGCTGAAGAAGGGCGCAATGCTGAAGGCCTTGGAGTGGTTCTATAAGGGTGCACAGGTCTACAAGGTGATACCGTCAGACATGACAACGTGGTCCTGGAGATCCATACACACAGCAGTTGTCTCAGGACAGACATTATTCTGGTTCGGTGGTACATGGCACTGGGCTGAGTGGCAAAAAGTACCATACCACCCCAAGCTAGGTAAGGTACCTGAGTCATACCTGTGGGAGAACTTCATATTCATGCTAGTACCAAGTGGATACAAGGGTGGAAAACCAGTAACACTATCACACCCATTCGTCTACGTCATAACTAGCCAGAGCAAGCACCCAGAAGTAGCTGCACTAATACTAGCACTAGTAACGCAACCAGAATTCGATGTAAAGCACGCTGTTGGCAGTGCACACATACCCGTTAGAAAGGCAAGCCTAGAGCACCCAGAGATGAAGAAAGCTAAGTTCCTAAGCGATGTAGCATACATGCTAGACTACACGACATTCGAGCCAATGCACCCACTATGGAGCAAGTACAAGAAGATAATCTTTGACGCTATTGCAGCTGTTGAGATGGGTAAGATGAAGCCAGATGAGGCACTAAAGTTCATGATAGACTCAATAAAGGCAGATCCAGAGCTAGCTAAAGAAGTCGTGATCACGGAGTAAACTCCCTATTTTCTCCCCCTCTACCTCCCTTAGCATCTAAATCTCTAAGTTCCTCAAGCTTTCTTTTCAGAAGAACAAAATCCTCTATAATACTCTCAACAATACCTACAACGTAGTCGTACACGTGAACACGTACAGTACCTAGGTCTACACCCGTTCTTGTGGAAACTATTTGAGCTACCTTCTCCACTACCGTCTTAACACCATCTATGTCCCTATTCAGGATTGCAGTGAGTAAGTAGTCGTAGGTATCGCCATTAAATACCTCGTCGATTACCTCGATTATATTGCTTAGCCTAGCTACTCGTACTTCTGTCATGAGAGAATCACCCGTAGTACTTAGGAGAGAAAAGTAATTTTAGGAGATCAATACTGAGACCAGATCATTCACTGATCGTACACTTTCACCAGTTTCTTAACTAGCTAAAGTAGTAGGGATTAATGAATAGGTATAAGTAACTCGCTTTATACATCAATATGTCTAAAAGGAAATTCTTTTTTACCCTACCTGCACAATTACCCCTGATGTCCTCTAGAAGGCTACATCGTTCAAGGAGTAAACTGAGCCCTAGAGCTAGGAAGTTCCTACTACTTACCATCTTCCTAGGCCCATGTATTGTCATGATTGCTCTCTTTTGGTTTGGTCCTGTATTCCTAACTGTCTTTCTCTCGTTTACGGACATGAGTATTAGGAGAGCTGAGTGGCATTGGGTTGGTCTTGAGAATTACTTCAACATAGGTAAGCATCCATTTACGATGAAGGTTGTTGTGAATACTGCAATCTACGTTTCCTGTACGTTGCTGTGGAATGTCTTCGTTGGTCTTCTCCTTGCTCTACTCACTTACTACATGGATGAGAGGAGTGCTCTCTTCTATAGGGCTCTCTGGCTACTACCGCGATCCTCACCACCAGTTGTCTATGGTCTACTGTGGTTATGGGTACTTGACCCAACTGAGTATGGTTTACTCAATCAATTTGTTCTCGCTCTTGGTCTCAGCGATAAGCCAATTAACTGGTTGATGGAGTACCCCATGCTCTTCATAATACTCATCAACGGCTTCGTTGGTTGTTCATTCGGTATGATTGTGTTCTCATCAGCTCTCAAGTCAATACCTAGAGACTACATAATCGCTGCTCGTGTTGATGGTGCTTCTGAGTGGAGAATAATTAAGGACATAATCCTACCACTGCTGAAGTGGCCACTCATGTTTGTTACAGCGTGGCAGACGCTAAGTCTCCTAGCATCTTACGAGTACATCCTGATAGTGACCAATGGTGGCCCATTCTATGCTACAGAGGTTTGGTCGCTATTTGCATACCACCAAGCATTTGAACATCTTGAGCTAGGTTTTGGCGCTGCACTAGCTATGGTGCTGGTCATTGTTTCGATTATATGTGTTGTCGCTTACATGAAGGTGTTCAAGTTCAGGAGGATGATATCGCCTGCAAAGATTGAGATTGCTTAGGGGGTGATGCCATGTATAGGGGTAGGAGATCGGTAGTGAATCCGTACTCGTATAGAATTAAGAGAGCATTGATGAAGGCTGTGATATATGGTGTTATGACTGCTGCTACGATACCACTCATAATGATGTACCTATGGCTCTTCATGCAGTCAATCAGTGATAGGGTACTAGTTGGTTTCATACCGACAAACTTCTCGATCAGGGGCTGGAGATTCTTATGGCAGGAGATCAAGTTTGGTGAAGTCACTATACCGATGATATGGCCTATAGCACTGAACTCACTAATCATAGCAGGTGGTGTTACGGTCTTTGAGGTATCGATTGCTCTACTAGCTGGTTATGCTCTCTCAAGAATAGAGTTCCCACTTAGAGACAAGATGCTACTCCTCATAATAGCACTACACGCCTTCCCTGGTATCACACTTCTCATAGCTACATTCTACCTACTCCACCTAATGGGTCTGATCAATACGCTATTTGGCGTCATAATTGCTAAGGCAGCATTCGAAATACCTATGGCGGCTTGGTTGATTAAGGGATTCTTTGACGCAATACCATGGGATGTCGAGGCATCAGCTCTCGTAGATGGATGTAGTAGGTTACAGGCCTGGAGGAAGGTAATTCTACCTCTGGTCAAGCCAGGTATAGCTGCTGTATCGATCTTTGCATTTCTAGCAGGCTGGAATGAGTTCATATTCGCATACACATTCCTCTTCGATCCCAACCTCTTCCCACTATCAGTTCACGTACTCAACCTAATTGGTGAGTTTAGGTACGTAGACTACTCACTACTAGCAGCAACAGCACTATTCTACTGTATACCACCCTTAGTCTTCTTCGTCTTAACTCAGAAGTATCTCATGCAGGTTCAGGTTGGTGGTGTTAAGGGTGCTTAATCTAGGAGGTGAGGTATGTGGTTAGTGTGAGGTTAGTTGATCTCTGTAAGTACTTCGGTAGTGTTAAGGCTGTAGATGGTTTAAACCTAGAGATTAAGGATGGTGAATTCGTTGTATTGCTAGGTCCCTCTGGTTGTGGTAAGACAACAACTCTCTTCTGTATAGCTGGCATCTACAAACCGACTAAGGGTAGGATATACTTCGATGAGATTGATGTAACAGACTGGCCTCCTAAGGACCGGAACATAGGTATGGTCTTTCAGAGCTATGCACTGTACCCACACATGACCGTGTTTGACAACATAGCGTTTCCACTGAAGTTAAAGAAGTTACCTAAGCAGGAGATCGCTAGGAGGGTTAGGGAAGTTGCTAAGATGCTTCAGATAGATCACCTACTGGATAGGTACCCAGCACAGCTCTCTGGTGGTCAGCAGCAGAGAGTAGCACTAGCAAGAGCACTTGTGAAGCAACCTGATGTCTTCCTCCTAGACGAGCCACTTAGCAACCTAGATGCTAAGTTGAGGATACTTATGAGAGCTGAGTTGAAGAGACTTCAGAAGGAGCTCAAGATAACTACTGTCTACGTAACGCACGACCAAGCAGAAGCTATGACCTTAGCTGACAGGATTGCAGTCATGAATGAGGGTAAGCTACAGCAGTATGGCCCACCTGATGAGATCTACAATAGACCAGCGAATGTGTTCGTTGCTGGATTCATAGGTGCACCACCAATGAACTTACTCGATTGCTCACTGGTGGAGAGAGATGGTAGGTATGTACTTGACTTCACGTCATTTGAGATAGAGCTACCTAGAGAGCTAGGTGAAGTCGTTAGGTCTAGAGCTAGTAGTAGCGAGGTAGTGTTCGGTGTTAGACCAGAAGACCTCAAGATAAGTAAGGGACCAGCTACATCAGCTATCAAGGGTGTAGTGTACGTTACAGAACCACTTGGTAGGGAGGTCATAGTCAACGTCAGGATTGGTGATCACATAATTAAGGTCATTGAATCCGCATCAACAGCCTCAGAAATTGCAGCAGGTCAAGAAGTATGGGTCGTACTTGACTTCAACAGGGTACACATATTCGATAGGAAAACAGGCAAACTAGTTGTATAAGTATGTTGAAACCACTAGTGATAGCTCATGCGTGTAACTCACTCGGTAGGGTAGCAAAGTGTATCTCACAGGGTGCTAATGTCATTGAGATTGATGTATATTCGTACGGTGGAGAGTTAATTGCGTACCACCCACCAGATCCAGTAGTTCCAGTATCTAGAGTTAAGAGGTTCATAGAGTCAATTAGGTACAGCGTAAAGCGATCTAGAGCACCTAAGCTGAGGGACTTACTAAGTGAAGTGTTGAAGTACCCTATCGGTATCTGGCTAGACCTCAAGGTACCAAGGATAGAGGATTCAGTGTGTAAGTTAGTTATGGAGTTGGGTATCTCAGATGAGAGACTCTACTTCTCATCAGCTTACCACTACTCGCTAAGAGTAATCAAGGAGCTACTACCTAAGTCACGGACATTTATTAGTCTCAGTGAGAGACCTGTCGACCCATACTACGTAGCTAAGTGTGCTCAGGCGGATGGTGTATCTATAAGGATTGACTTTCTAGATCGAGAACTAGTTGAGCAACTACATACACACGGTATAAAGGTCGTTGTGTGGACTCTAAATGATGAGGGTCAGATCATCAATGCGGTGAAGCTAGGTGTTGACGGTATCGTTACCGACATTCCAGAGCTGGTGAAAAGGCTCTTAAGTGGGTACTGATTTATCTTCATCAAGTACGTACTCTACTCGAGGTGGGTACATGTACTTCAGGTACTACTGTCCAACTGAGGTAATATTCGGTAGAGGATCTATCAAGGAGGTAGGTCAAGTAGTTAGGAACTTCGGTTCAAGAGCACTCTTAGTAGTTGGTAGGAGATTCGCTAAGGAATCAGGTTACCTCGATAAGATAACCAAGCTACTTCAAGAAGCTGGAGTAGAGGTCCATGTATTCAGCGGCGTTGAACCCAATCCATCAACTGAAACAGCACAGAGATGTAGTGAATTCGCTAGGGAGAGAGGTAGTGAGGTCATAGTTGCCTTTGGTGGTGGTAGTGTAATTGATGTGGGTAAGGCAGCTGCTGTAGTAGCTGTTCAAGGTGGTAGAGTCGAGGAGTACCTCTACCCTAAGGTAGTTACAGGTAACGCACTACCAATCGTAGCAATACCAACGACCTGTGGTACAGGCAGTGAGGTAACGAAGAACTCAGTACTGACCATAGTTAAGGAGAAGAGGAAGGTAGTAGTTGTCGGTCCAGCGATAATACCTAAGGTAGCTATAGTGGATCCCGACGTCATTAGGTACCTACCACCTAAGCTAATTACGTGGACAGCAATGGACGCACTCTCACATGCACTAGAAGCATACGTATCCAAGAGATCAACACCAATATCCGATGTGCTAGCACTCGAAGCCATTAAACTCATCATAGAGAATGTGGAGAGAGCAGCAAAGGGTGATGAAACCGCACAAGAGAAGCTACACCTAGCAGCAACACTAGCTGGAATGGCAATAAACGTAGCAGGGACAGTACTCGTACACGCAATGGGGTACTACCTCACAACACACCACGACGTACATCATGGACTAGCAAACGCATTAACACTACCGTACGTACTTGAGCTAGATCTACAGCACATACCCAGAGACAAAGTAGAGAAACTACTACACCTACTAAACGTAGAAACAGTACAAGACCTCATAATCAAGCTCTGTAAACTTCTCGATAGAGTAGAGATACCAAATAGCGTAAAAGATGTAGGAGTTCAAGAAGAAGAGCTAGAAACCTACGTAAAGCACACACTAGGGTACCGAAGAAATCTAGAAAACAACCCAATAGAAGTAACCGAGGACATAGTACGAAATCTCATAAGTAAGGCACTGAGTGGTAGAAAAGGAACATATAGGTATCACTAGCGTTATACCTAGCTTCAGAAGCAATACAATTCCCACAATATATCATGAAATTAACAAACTAGGAATATAGCTTGAGTAGTATTGCATAGCGGTGTTATACATAGAATTGTGTAAGTCAAGAGATAACGAATGTATCCGGATAGGAAAACCATGAAACCTTTATATACGTTGATAATAGCTGGATGTACGTCAATAATCTCTGCATTCCTAGGATTCTTCTCAGGATACGGATTTGCTAGGTACAGAGTTGATGGTCCACACCTACTATTCTGGATACTATCGATTAGGTTCCTACCACCGGTAGTAGCTGTCATACCTTACTACCTACTCTTCAGAGCACTAGGAATTCTCGACACGTACCCAGCGGTCATAATACCACATCTATGTATCGGAATTCCGTTTGCTGTGTGGTTGATGAGGAGCTTCATCATGAGCATACCTGTAGAACTTGAGGAGGCAGCGTTAGTCGACGGTTGTAGTAGGTTTACCGTGCTCTTCAAGATAGTGTTTCCACTAGCTCTACCAGGGTTCCTCATTACGGTACTATTCACCTTCATCTGGTCGTGGAACGAGTTCATGTATGCACTAATACTGACAGACGTCAATGTCAGGGTAATGACTGTAACCATCGCTGGTATGAGGGAAGCTCATGGACTTATGTGGGGTGCTGTGTCCGCAGCAGCTACGATAGCTACGTTACCGACAATAGCTCTTGCCATACTCCTTCAGAAGTACTTGGTTAGTGGTCTAGCATTCTTCACACCTAGAAGGTAGATCCTTCTGCTTTTTCTCTACCTCCTCTATCAGCTTCCTCAAGTACTGTACTGAGACTCTATACCCTTCCTCACCGTACTTATCCGAAAGCTCGATGATTAATGCTCCGCGGTATCTCTGGAATACTCTGTTCACTACCTGTACCCACGGTATATCTCCCCACCCTAGTGGTAGGTGTAGGTCGCCAAATCCATAGGCTACATTGTGTTCTGGGAAGTATGGGTGGTAGAGTCCGTAGTTATCGCTTAGGTGCATGTGTATGGTATGTGGTAATGCTTCTTCCATTGCTTTGAGGAAGTTGAAGTTGAGTGCTTTTGAGCATATGTAGAGGTGTCCTATGTCGAGTGTGATACCGAGGTTATCTCTCTTGGCTTTCACTACTACGTAAAGTAGTTCACTTACTCTTCGACAGAGATGTGTTAGTCCTAGATCACCGTTCTCTAGACCTATGGTAATTCCGTAGTCTCTAGCTAGGTCACAGCACTTAGTTAGGTTCTGTGCTAGTTGATTTAGTGCTCTGTACTTTTCCTCCTCACTTAGCTCTACGTAAGTTATGTTTCTAGGTCCTGCCCACATTACTCTCTGTAGTTCTTGCTCTGGTGGTATGATGTAGCCACTGTGAAGTACCATGATTTTAGCATCTAGTTCTTGACCTAGTTCCATACATGACTTGATTACTTCTAGTGAGTACTTTAGTAGATGTGTGTCAAGTATATTCACTTCGTCAGGTATGTGTATGGTGTACTTGAATCTGTATGGAGAGAGAAGGTCGAGTAGTTTCTGTACGTTTTCTCTAGCTAGTTTCCTACCTATGATTAGGTTGAACTTATGTGGAGATATCTCCAGCACCTCGATATTGAGTTCGCTGAAGAAGTTAAGCCACTTAGCAATCTTCTTCATTCCTTCGGTGGTTAACCAAATTGACATTGGTAGGAAGTTCACACCTATTGGGTTCACGTTTACACCTGAGTTGGTTAACGTTAATAAGTGAATTCTCCTTGTTGTCGATGTGGTGAGATATGTGAAGATTAAGGTGAGAATAACTTCTGAATCTACTGGTGTTGTTGAGGCTGAGCTATTCGATGATCTTAGTCCAAATACCTTCAGGAAGATCGTTGAAGCTCTACCATTTGAAGGTGTAGCACGTAGGTGGGGTGATGAAGTTTACTTTGAGATCCCCGTCCATGTTCCTGAGGAAAATGCTGTTGAAATAGTTGAGAAAGGTACAGTTGCTTACTGGCCACCAGGGCACTCGCTATGCATCTTCTGGGGACCTACACCAGCTAGTAGACACCCCGATGAGATTAGACCTGCTAGTCCTGTGAACGTGGTTGGTAGAGTCTTAGGTGATCCGACAGTGTTCTCTAGGGTTAAGTATGGTGAGAGGATTAGAGTTGAGAGAGCTGAGTAATTACTCGACCACGGCACCTGGTTCAAGTACTTTACCTGCAGGTACTCTAGCTCCTTTACCTATGTAGGAACCAAGCTTCATGATCTTTCTACCTCTTCTCACTACCTCGATTGGTCTCTCTTTCCAAATTCTTTCTTTCATGATAACCTTAGTCACTACATTTGGTTCAATAACTGCTTCACTACCAACGACACTAAAGCCTAAGTACGTAGCTCTTCCGATAGTTGCTCTAGGTTGAATTGAAGACCACGTTACCTCAGTGAATGAGAATATTGTTGACTCCTCTTCAACTGTTGTGTAATCTCTCACAAGTGTATGAGTAGCTACGTAGCTATTCCTACCGATGTACACCGGTCCCTTAATAACTGCATGGTGCTCTATCTCTGCTCCATCCTCAATAACTACAGGACCCTCAATAACAGCTGTCGAAGCTATCCTCGCTCTACTCGATATGAAGCTCCTCTCTAGAGAACTCAATACGAAGTAGTTTGCTCTCAAGAGATCCCAGGGAAAACCAATATCAACCCACCAACCACTCCAAATAGATGACCTAACTCTCCTCAACTTAATTAACTTCGACATAGCTACCTCAAAGTTCTCATACTGCTCGAGAAGTTTGAAGAACTCGGTATTGACTATCATCAAGCCACCAAATGCGTAGTAACCCTCAAGCTCTCGACTAGGTTTCTCAATGAATTCCGTAACAAAGCCTTCAGCATCTACTCTAACAGCTCCATAGAGTCTAACATCCTCTTCAGGGACCAGCATCAGGGTACTGGTGCTGTAGGCTAGGAAGGAACTGAGTATTGTCTCAACACCTTCTTTCGGTAGCAATGTATCTCCGTAGTAGATGAGTACATAACCTCTAACATAGTCCTTAACCGATAGGAGCGCAGCTTCAACACCTACACCACACTGCTCAATAACCTCAAGCTCTAGACCTAATCTCCTATACCTCTCAAGAACTGGCTCAAGGGCACCAGGTCTATCTGTAACGACAAGAACTCTCCTCATATTTAGCTCAAGCAAGTTACCCAGTACATACTCAATAACTGCTCTACCAGCTATCCTCAGCAGTACCTTAGGCTCTCCCCTAGTCAATAGCTGGAGACCAGTACCAGGACCACCCGCCAGCACGATGACAGGTAGCGACATTAACTACATCACCGTCACAGTCTTAGCTAGGTTCCTCGGCTTATCAGGATCAAAACCTCTCTGAGTAGCTGTGTAGTAAGCAATTAACTGGTAAGGAACTATGTAAGGTATAGTAGCTACGTACGGGCTCAACCTAGGTAACTCAATAACGACTTCAGGTAGCCTCCTAACTCTACTACCTCTAGGACATATAGCTATTGTCCAGGCACCTCTAGCCCTCATCTCCTCGATATTACCACCAATGATCTCCTCATCATAACCACCGAGAACAGTGAAGAATACTGGGAATCCAGGCTCTACAAGAGCTATTGGACCATGCTTACTCTCACCAGCTGGATAAGCCTCAGCATGTATGTACGCTATCTCCTTTAACTTCAGTGCACCCTCCATAGAAATCGGTACGCCTAACCACCTACCTAAGAAGTAAGCACTCCGCTTACTAGCGACCTCTCTAGAGAGCTTCCTAGCGATTGGCTCGCACCTAGCGATCACGTACTCAACTACTTCAGGGACCTTCCTCAATTTAGATAGTAGGTCACGGTAATTATCCTCAGGAAGCGTACCGAGAACCTTACCCAACCTGAGAGCTAGGTACGTGAAGACTACGAGCTGTGTAGTGAAGGTCTTCGTAGCAGCAACACCGATTTCCGGACCCGCTCTCGTGTATACTTGGATATCTGATTCCCTAGGAATAGCACTATCAATGACATTGGATACAGCTACTACCTTGGCACCACACCTCTTGGCAACTCTAACAGCGACCAAAGTATCTATGGTTTCACCTGATTGACTAACAGCAATAACGACATCTCTATCACTAACCTTCGATAGGTACCACTGAGCTTCAGAAGCTATGATAGCTTGCGAGAATACACCAGCTAGCTCGTGAAGTAGGTAGCTACCTGTGAGCGATGCGTGGTAGCTAGTACCTGCACCAATGATGAATACGTGATCAGCACGTCTAATCAACTCAACGACCCCATCGATCTCAGGACCGAGACCAGATATCGTGGAGAATATTGCATAGGGCTGCTCGTGAATTTCCTTAAGCATGAAGTGTGGGTAACCACCCTTCTTAGCAGCTTCGAGACTCCACTCAACAACCCTAATCCTCGGTCTAAACTCAACAACTCTAGATGGAGGAGGTACAGGATCTAGATCCTCACTCTGAGAAATCCCCTCAACAACGACACTACTCGAAGTCACGTAACCAACCTCGAGATCTCTTAACACAAGCACTCTATTCGTGTACTCGAGGAATGCAGGAATGTCACTCGAGACGAACATCGTACCCTTACCAAAGCCAATTACTAGAGGTGATGTGTACCTAGCGAAGAATATCTTGTCAGGTTCATCAACGTCGATCATAGCTATAGCGAAGGTACCTCTCAGGATAGATACTGCCTTCTTAAAAGCATCGTAGGTAGGTAGACCCCTCCTCTTAAACTCCTCAACAAGATGAGGAATAACCTCCGTATCTGTCTCACTAATGAACCTATGCCCTCTCTCAATAAGCTCCTCACGAAGCTCAAGGTAGTTCTCGATAATACCATTGTGAACAACAGCAATACCCATATTACAGTCAGTGTGTGGATGAGCATTCACATCAGTAGGAGGACCGTGAGTAGCCCACCTAGTGTGCCCAATACCAACAACACCACAGTACCTATCGAAACCAAGCTTCTCACGAACATCATCGATCTTACCTCTACACTTCCTAACGACCAACCTACCATCAGGAGTGATCACAGCAAAACCAACAGAGTCATAGCCTCTGTACTCAAGGTTCTTGAGACAGCAATACAACACAGTACCTAAGTTAGCACCTAGAGCGGTAAGTGTAGTCGCAATACCAATGATGCCACACATCGTGAAACCATAGATAAACAACAGTAAATAGTAAATTATCAGTATCTCAATCTCACTAAGCAACACAAGAGCAAGTAAGAGAGAACGCGGTGATTGATGTGTGCTTCACCTAAGGAATTGTAGATTCGTAGTTACTCATGACCTAGCTACAGGTACGATCAAGGTCTTGGAGGAGGTGGACATTAAGGTACGTGAAGACGGCGTAGTGGAGAAGATTGGGAAGAACCTACGTACTGAGAGTGGTTACGAAGTAGTTGACTGTAGGAGGTACGTGGTGATACCTGGACTAGTCAATGCACACACCCACGTAGCAATGACTTTGCTTAGAGGGTTCTGTGACGATGAGGAGGTGTGCACTTGGCTACAGCACATGTGGGGGGTAGAGCGCGAGCTAACTCCGGAGGTCGTGAGGTTAGCCTCTGAGCTAGGTATCATGGAGATGCTAAGTACAGGGACAACAGCATTCATAGACATGTACTACATGCCAGAGCAAACAGCTGAGGTAGCGGAGAGGTACGGGATAAGAGCAGCACTCGGACCAGTCTTCATGGACGTGATGTACAGTGCGAAGAAGGTAGAGAACGACTTAAGAAACCTAGTAACGATGTGTAGAGGGATGAGGTATGTAAGACCTATAGTGAATGTACACAGCATTTACACCTGTACGAGAGAGACCTTGGAGCGAGCAAGAGATCTAGCAAGTGAACTCAACCTAAACATACAGATACACATCTCAGAGACGAGACATGAAGTCTATAGGTGTAGGAAAGAGACAGGGAAATTCCCCATAGAGTACATAGCTGAACTAGGTCTGGTAACGGAGAGAACACAGCTAGTACACCTAGGGTGGGTAGCTAGCTGGGAGCTTGGTATCATTAGAGATCAAGGAGCAACCGTAACACATTGTCCTGTATCAAGCATGAAGTTAGCGACAGCGGGATTCCTACCAATCAAGGAGATGATGAGCATGGGGATAAGGGTGACGATAGGTACAGACGGAGCAGCAAGCAACAACACACTAGACATGTTTAGGGAGTTGAAGGCAGCAGTACTCCTCCACAGGCACGGATACTGGAGTACAGACATAAATGCACAGCACGTATTCACAGCGGCAACAGTAAGGGGATACGAACTACTCAACATAAAGGGAGGAGTCATAGCACCTGGATACGTAGCAGACCTCGTACTCATAGACGTAGAGAAAGCACCACTACAACCACTTAGAAGAGACAACGTACTATCAACCCTCGTATACTGCGTATGTGGAAGAGATGTAGAGATGACGATGGTGAGTGGGAAAGTAGTTTACTGGAGGAAGAGAGATGAAGAGAAATGGAGAGAAAGAGCAATGGAGATAGCGAACAAGCTCAACAAGTACATGGAGAAGTACCTGACCTAAGGGTACAGGACCAAGGAACAGTACCTACGAGAACCACCACCTCCTATGCTTAAGATCAATGACGATACCTAACAACTCAATACACTTAGCGGATAAAATAACCTCATCCTCACCAGGAGCAATAGCGACATAAGCTTCAACACACCTACACTCATTATTCATCGAAACCACAACCTCTACCCTCTCACCGAGGTACACGATACCGTACGTAAGAGTAGGACCTCTAAACATCACTTCCCTACCATATCTCAAGCCCAATTCCGAAGCAACCTCCGGAGGAACAGCAACAACAGGTTCATCACTTTCGAAACCAGTATTCAAAAGAGCATAAGCCTCAACCTCCTTACCACACCTCCTCAACCTAACAGGAATCCTCAACAACGTCCGAAACCCTCAACACAATCTTCCTCCACCTAATGAAAGGACGAGAAGGTAGAGAGGTAGAGATCTCACTTAACCCCCTTAAATGAGCTCTATGCATTTCAAAAATAACCTCTAGAGGAACAATCTTCTTCCCCACCATACCTACACCTCACCTCTATTAGAAACTACTCAACAACTCGTTAAAAACACTGTTAACGTCAAGCCCTCTCACGCGAAGTAATGTACCTAGATCACACAACCAAACCCAATACGAGGTAAGAAATAAAAACAAGACAGCAAACACAAATCACGACCCCAGAACCCAAACCGAGGCCGCGGTGGTGTAGCCTGGTAACATGCGGGACTGTGGATCCCGTGAGCCCGGGTTCAAATCCCGGCCGCGGCCGGGATTTGAACCCGGGCTCACGGGATCCACAGTCCCGCATGTTACCAGGCTACACCACCGCGGCCTCGGTTTGGGTTCTGGGGTCGTGATTTGTGTTTGCTGTCTTGTTTTTATTTCTTACCTCGTATTGGGTTTGGTTGTGTGATCTAGGTACATTACTTCGCGTGAGAGGGCTTGACGTTAACAGTGTTTTTAACGAGTTGTTGAGTAGTTTCTAATAGAGGTGAGGTGTAGGTATGGTGGGGAAGAAGATTGTTCCTCTAGAGGTTATTTTTGAAATGCATAGAGCTCATTTAAGGGGGTTAAGTGAGATCTCTACCTCTCTACCTTCTCGTCCTTTCATTAGGTGGAGGAAGATTGTGTTGAGGGTTTCGGACGTTGTTGAGGATTCCTGTTAGGTTGAGGAGGTGTGGTAAGGAGGTTGAGGCTTATGCTCTTTTGAATACTGGTTTCGAAAGTGATGAACCTGTTGTTGCTGTTCCTCCGGAGGTTGCTTCGGAATTGGGCTTGAGATATGGTAGGGAAGTGATGTTTAGAGGTCCTACTCTTACGTACGGTATCGTGTACCTCGGTGAGAGGGTAGAGGTTGTGGTTTCGATGAATAATGAGTGTAGGTGTGTTGAAGCTTATGTCGCTATTGCTCCTGGTGAGGATGAGGTTATTTTATCCGCTAAGTGTATTGAGTTGTTAGGTATCGTCATTGATCTTAAGCATAGGAGGTGGTGGTTCTCGTAGGTACTGTTCCTTGGTCCTGTACCCTTAGGTCAGGTACTTCTCCATGTACTTGTTGAGCTTGTTCGCTATCTCCATTGCTCTTTCTCTCCATTTCTCTTCATCTCTCTTCCTCCAGTAAACTACTTTCCCACTCACCATCGTCATCTCTACATCTCTTCCACATACGCAGTATACGAGGGTTGATAGTACGTTGTCTCTTCTAAGTGGTTGTAGTGGTGCTTTCTCTACGTCTATGAGTACGAGGTCTGCTACGTATCCAGGTGCTATGACTCCTCCCTTTATGTTGAGTAGTTCGTATCCCCTTACTGTTGCCGCTGTGAATACGTGCTGTGCATTTATGTCTGTACTCCAGTATCCGTGCCTGTGGAGGAGTACTGCTGCCTTCAACTCCCTAAACATGTCTAGTGTGTTGTTGCTTGCTGCTCCGTCTGTACCTATCGTCACCCTTATCCCCATGCTCATCATCTCCTTGATTGGTAGGAATCCCGCTGTCGCTAACTTCATGCTTGATACAGGACAATGTGTTACGGTTGCTCCTTGATCTCTAATGATACCAAGCTCCCAGCTAGCTACCCACCCTAGGTGTACTAGCTGTGTTCTCTCCGTTACCAGACCTAGTTCAGCTATGTACTCTATGGGGAATTTCCCTGTCTCTTTCCTACACCTATAGACTTCATGTCTCGTCTCTGAGATGTGTATCTGTATGTTTAGGTTGAGTTCACTTGCTAGATCTCTTGCTCGCTCCAAGGTCTCTCTCGTACAGGTGTAAATGCTGTGTACATTCACTATAGGTCTTACATACCTCATCCCTCTACACATCGTTACTAGGTTTCTTAAGTCGTTCTCTACCTTCTTCGCACTGTACATCACGTCCATGAAGACTGGTCCGAGTGCTGCTCTTATCCCGTACCTCTCCGCTACCTCAGCTGTTTGCTCTGGCATGTAGTACATGTCTATGAATGCTGTTGTCCCTGTACTTAGCATCTCCATGATACCTAGCTCAGAGGCTAACCTCACGACCTCCGGAGTTAGCTCGCGCTCTACCCCCCACATGTGCTGTAGCCAAGTGCACACCTCCTCATCGTCACAGAACCCTCTAAGCAAAGTCATTGCTACGTGGGTGTGTGCATTGACTAGTCCAGGTATCACCACGTACCTCCTACAGTCAACTACTTCGTAACCACTCTCAGTACGTAGGTTCTTCCCAATCTTCTCCACTACGCCGTCTTCACGTACCTTAATGTCCACCTCCTCCAAGACCTTGATCGTACCTGTAGCTAGGTCATGAGTAACTACGAATCTACAATTCCTTAGGTGAAGCACACATCAATCACCGCGTTCTCTCTTACTTGCTCTTGTGTTGCTTAGTGAGATTGAGATACTGATAATTTACTATTTACTGTTGTTTATCTATGGTTTCACGATGTGTGGCATCATTGGTATTGCGACTACACTTACCGCTCTAGGTGCTAACTTAGGTACTGTGTTGTATTGCTGTCTCAAGAACCTTGAGTACAGAGGCTATGACTCTGTTGGTTTTGCTGTGATCACTCCTGATGGTAGGTTGGTCGTTAGGAAGTGTAGAGGTAAGATCGATGATGTTCGTGAGAAGCTTGGTTTCGATAGGTACTGTGGTGTTGTTGGTATTGGGCACACTAGGTGGGCTACTCACGGTCCTCCTACTGATGTGAATGCTCATCCACACACTGACTGTAATATGGGTATTGCTGTTGTTCACAATGGTATTATCGAGAACTACCTTGAGCTTCGTGAGGAGCTTATTGAGAGAGGGCATAGGTTCATTAGTGAGACAGATACGGAGGTTATTCCTCATCTTGTTGAGGAGTTTAAGAGGAGGGGTCTACCTACCTACGATGCTTTTAAGAAGGCAGTATCTATCCTGAGAGGTACCTTCGCTATAGCTATGATCGACGTTGATGAACCTGACAAGATATTCTTCGCTAGGTACACATCACCTCTAGTAATTGGCTTTGGTAAGGGTACGATGTTCGTCTCGAGTGACATTCCTGCATTCCTCGAGTACACGAATAGAGTGCTTGTGTTAAGAGATCTCGAGGTTGGTTACGTGACTTCGAGTAGTGTCGTTGTTGAGGGGATTTCTCAGAGTGAGGATCTAGATCCTGTACCTCCTCCATCTAGAGTTGTTGAGTTTAGACCGAGGATTAGGGTTGTTGAGTGGAGTCTCGAAGCTGCTAAGAAGGGTGGTTACCCACACTTCATGCTTAAGGAAATTCACGAGCAGCCCTATGCAATATTCTCCACGATATCTGGTCTCGGTCCTGAGATCGATGGGGTCGTTGAGTTGATTAGACGTGCTGATCACGTATTCATCATTGGTGCAGGTACTAGCTACCACGCATCGCTCACAGGTAGCTACCTACTTCACGAGCTAGCTGGTGTATTCTCGCAAGCTATCATAGCTTCTGAAGCTCAGTGGTACCTATCGAAGGTTAGTGATAGAGATGTCGTTATTGCTGTTAGTCAATCAGGTGAAACCATAGATACTTTGGTCGCTGTTAGAGTTGCCAAGAGGTGTGGTGCCAAGGTAGTAGCTGTATCCAATGTCATTGATAGTGCTATTCCTAGGGAATCAGATATCCAAGTATACACGAGAGCGGGTCCGGAAATCGGTGTTGCTGCTACGAAGACCTTCACTACACAGCTCGTAGTCTTCACGTACCTAGCTCTCAGGTTGGGTAAGGTTCTCGGTACGCTTCCTGAGGATAATTACCGTGACCTACTATCTAAATTGAGGAAGGTCCCTGAAGTAGTTGAGTACGTGATCGCTAGGTGCGAGCCAATCGCTAGGAAGCTCTCTAGAGAGGTCGCTAGTAAGCGGAGTGCTTACTTCTTAGGTAGGTGGTTAGGCGTACCGATTTCTATGGAGGGTGCACTGAAGTTAAAGGAGATAGCGTACATACATGCTGAGGCTTATCCAGCTGGTGAGAGTAAGCATGGTCCAATAGCTCTTGTAGAGCCTGGATTCCCAGTATTCTTCACTGTTCTCGGTGGTTATGATGAGGAGATCATTGGTGGTAATATCGAGGAGATGAGGGCTAGAGGTGCCTGGACAATAGCTATATGTCCTAGAGGTAGTAGAGTTAGGAGGCTACCTGAAGTCGTTATTGAGTTACCTAGGTTGAGCCCGTACGTAGCTACTATACCTTACATAGTTCCTTACCAGTTAATTGCTTACTACACAGCTACTCAGAGAGGTTTTGATCCTGATAAGCCGAGGAACCTAGCTAAGACTGTGACGGTGATGTAGTTAATGTCGCTACCTGTCATCGTGCTGGCGGGTGGTCCTGGTACTGGTCTCCAGCTATTGACTAGGGGAGAGCCTAAGGTACTGCTGAGGATAGCTGGTAGAGCAGTTATTGAGTATGTACTGGGTAACTTGCTTGAGCTAAATATGAGGAGAGTTCTTGTCGTTACAGATAGACCTGGTGCCCTTGAGCCAGTTCTTGAGAGGTATAGGAGATTAGGTCTAGAGCTTGAGGTTATTGAGCAGTGTGGTGTAGGTGTTGAAGCTGCGCTCCTATCGGTTAAGGACTATGTTAGAGGTTATGTACTCATCTACTACGGAGATACATTGCTACCGAAAGAAGGTGTTGAGACAATACTCAGTTCCTTCCTAGCCTACAGCACCAGTACCCTGATGCTGGTCCCTGAAGAGGATGTTAGACTCTATGGAGCTGTTAGAGTAGATGCTGAAGGCTTTGTTACGGAATTCATTGAGAAACCTAGTCGAGAGCTTGAGGGTTACTACGCATTTGGTGGCTTGATGATAGTCAATACCGAGTTCTTCAAACTTCTCGAGCAGTATGAGAACTTTGAGGTAGCTATGTCGAAGTTAATTAAGTTGAGGAGAGTTAGGTCATCTATTTGGAGTGGTTGGTGGGTTGATATTGGTTTTCCCTGGGATCTCTTGAGAGCAAACTACTTCGTATTGAGTTCTCTAGAGAGGAGCTTCATATCGAGTAGAGCGAGGATAGCTTCGACAGCTGTTATTGAGGGTCCTGTAGTTATTGAGGATGGAGCAGAGATAGAGCACCATGCAGTTATTAAGGGACCGGTGTACATCGGTAGGAATAGCTACGTAGCTACTCATACACTTGTGAGAGATTACACAACAGTTGAAGAGGAGTCAACAATATTCTCATTCACTGAGGTAACGTGGTCTTCAATTCAACCTAGAGCAACTATCGGAAGAGCTACGTACTTAGGCTTTAGTGTCGTTGGTAGTGAAGCAGTTATTGAACCAAATGTAGTGACTAAGGTTATCATGAAAGAAAGAATTTGGAAAGAGAGACCAATCGAGGTAGTGAGAAGAGGTAGAAAGATCATGAAGCTTGGTTCCTACATAGGTAAAGGAGCTAGAGTACCTGCAGGTAAAGTACTTGAACCAGGTGCCGTGGTCGAGTAATTACTCAGCTCTCTCAACTCTAATCCTCTCACCATACTTAACCCTAGAGAACACTGTCGGATCACCTAAGACTCTACCAACCACGTTCACAGGACTAGCAGGTCTAATCTCATCGGGGTGTCTACTAGCTGGTGTAGGTCCCCAGAAGATGCATAGCGAGTGCCCTGGTGGCCAGTAAGCAACTGTACCTTTCTCAACTATTTCAACAGCATTTTCCTCAGGAACATGGACGGGGATCTCAAAGTAAACTTCATCACCCCACCTACGTGCTACACCTTCAAATGGTAGAGCTTCAACGATCTTCCTGAAGGTATTTGGACTAAGATCATCGAATAGCTCAGCCTCAACAACACCAGTAGATTCAGAAGTTATTCTCACCTTAATCTTCACATATCTCACCACATCGACAACAAGGAGAATTCACTTATTAACGTTAACCAACTCAGGTGTAAACGTGAACCCAATAGGTGTGAACTTCCTACCAATGTCAATTTGGTTAACCACCGAAGGAATGAAGAAGATTGCTAAGTGGCTTAACTTCTTCAGCGAACTCAATATCGAGGTGCTGGAGATATCTCCACATAAGTTCAACCTAATCATAGGTAGGAAACTAGCTAGAGAAAACGTACAGAAACTACTCGACCTTCTCTCTCCATACAGATTCAAGTACACCATACACATACCTGACGAAGTGAATATACTTGACACACATCTACTAAAGTACTCACTAGAAGTAATCAAGTCATGTATGGAACTAGGTCAAGAACTAGATGCTAAAATCATGGTACTTCACAGTGGCTACATCATACCACCAGAGCAAGAACTACAGAGAGTAATGTGGGCAGGACCTAGAAACATAACTTACGTAGAGCTAAGTGAGGAGGAAAAGTACAGAGCACTAAATCAACTAGCACAGAACCTAACTAAGTGCTGTGACCTAGCTAGAGACTACGGAATTACCATAGGTCTAGAGAACGGTGATCTAGGACTAACACATCTCTGTCGAAGAGTAAGTGAACTACTTTACGTAGTAGTGAAAGCCAAGAGAGATAACCTCGGTATCACACTCGACATAGGACACCTCTACATATGCTCAAAAGCACTCAACTTCAACTTCCTCAAAGCAATGGAAGAAGCATTACCACATACCATACACATGCACCTAAGCGATAACTACGGACTCTACCACCCATACTTCCCAGAACACAATGTAGCCTATGGATTTGGCGACCTACACCTACCACTAGGGTGGGGAGATATACCGTGGGTACAGGTAGTGAACAGAGTATTCCAGAGATACCGCGGAGCATTAATCATCGAGCTTTCGGATAAGTACGGTGAGGAAGGGTATAGAGTCTCAGTACAGTACTTGAGGAAGCTGATAGAGGAGGTAGAGAAAAAGCAGAAGGATCTACCTTCTAGGTGTGAAGAATGCTAGACCACTAACCAAGTACTTCTGAAGGAGTATGGCAAGAGCTATTGTCGGTAACGTAGCTATCGTAGCTGCTGCGGACACAGCACCCCACATAAGTCCATGAGCTTCCCTCATACCAGCGATGGTTACAGTCATTACCCTGACATTGACGTCTGTCAGTATTAGTGCATACATGAACTCGTTCCACGACCAGATGAAGGTGAATAGTACCGTAATGAGGAACCCTGGTAGAGCTAGTGGAAACACTATCTTGAAGAGCACGGTAAACCTACTACAACCGTCGACTAACGCTGCCTCCTCAAGTTCTACAGGTATGCTCATGATGAAGCTCCTCATCAACCACACAGCAAACGGAATTCCGATACATAGATGTGGTATTATGACCGCTGGGTACGTGTCGAGAATTCCTAGTGCTCTGAAGAGTAGGTAGTAAGGTATGACAGCTACTACCGGTGGTAGGAACCTAATCGATAGTATCCAGAATAGTAGGTGTGGACCATCAACTCTGTACCTAGCAAATCCGTATCCTGAGAAGAATCCTAGGAATGCAGAGATTATTGACGTACATCCAGCTATTATCAACGTATATAAAGGTTTCATGGTTTTCCTATCCGGATACATTCGTTATCTCTTGACTTACACAATTCTATGTATAACACCGCTATGCAATACTACTCAAGCTATATTCCTAGTTTGTTAATTTCATGATATATTGTGGGAATTGTATTGCTTCTGAAGCTAGGTATAACGCTAGTGATACCTATATGTTCCTTTTCTACCACTCAGTGCCTTACTTATGAGATTTCGTACTATGTCCTCGGTTACTTCTATTGGGTTGTTTTCTAGATTTCTTCGGTACCCTAGTGTGTGCTTTACGTAGGTTTCTAGCTCTTCTTCTTGAACTCCTACATCTTTTACGCTATTTGGTATCTCTACTCTATCGAGAAGTTTACAGAGCTTGATTATGAGGTCTTGTACTGTTTCTACGTTTAGTAGGTGTAGTAGTTTCTCTACTTTGTCTCTGGGTATGTGCTGTAGATCTAGCTCAAGTACGTACGGTAGTGTTAATGCGTTTGCTAGTCCATGATGTACGTCGTGGTGTGTTGTGAGGTAGTACCCCATTGCGTGTACGAGTACTGTCCCTGCTACGTTTATTGCCATTCCAGCTAGTGTTGCTGCTAGGTGTAGCTTCTCTTGTGCGGTTTCATCACCCTTTGCTGCTCTCTCCACATTCTCTATGATGAGTTTAATGGCTTCGAGTGCTAGCACATCGGATATTGGTGTTGATCTCTTGGATACGTATGCTTCTAGTGCATGTGAGAGTGCGTCCATTGCTGTCCACGTAATTAGCTTAGGTGGTAGGTACCTAATGACGTCGGGATCCACTATAGCTACCTTAGGTATTATCGCTGGACCGACAACTACTACCTTCCTCTTCTCCTTAACTATGGTCAGTACTGAGTTCTTCGTTACCTCACTGCCTGTACCACAGGTCGTTGGTATTGCTACGATTGGTAGTGCGTTACCTGTAACTACCTTAGGGTAGAGGTACTCCTCGACTCTACCACCTTGAACAGCTACTACAGCAGCTGCCTTACCCACATCAATTACACTACCACCACCAAAGGCAACTATGACCTCACTACCTCTCTCCCTAGCGAATTCACTACATCTCTGTGCTGTTTCAGTTGATGGATTGGGTTCAACGCCGCTGAATACATGGACCTCTACTCCAGCTTCTTGAAGTAGCTTGGTTATCTTATCGAGGTAACCTGATTCCTTAGCGAATCTCCTACCAACTACTAAGAGTGCTCTTGAACCGAAGTTCCTAACTACTTGACCTACCTCCTTGATAGATCCTCTACCGAATATTACCTCAGTTGGACAGTAGTACCTGAAGTACATGTACCCACCTCGAGTAGAGTACGTACTTGATGAAGATAAATCAGTACCCACTTAAGAGCCTTTTCACCAGCTCTGGAATGTCGGTAACGATACCGTCAACACCTAGCTTCACCGCATTGATGATCTGACCCTCATCATTTAGAGTCCACACAACGACCTTTATACCGTGTGTATGTAGTTGCTCAACTAGTTCTCGATCTAGAAAGTCAATCCTTATAGATACACCATCCGCCTGAGCACACTTAGCTACGTAGTATGGGTCGACAGGTCTCTCACTGAGACTAATAAATGTCCGTGACTTAGGTAGTAGCTCCTTGATTACTCTTAGCGAGTAGTGGTAAGCTGATGAGAAGTAGAGTCTCTCATCTGAGATACCCAACTCCATAACTAACTTACACACTGAATCCTCTATCCTTGGTACCTTGAGGTCTAGCCAGATACCGATAGGGTACTTCAACACTTCACTTAGTAAGTCCCTCAGCTTAGGTGCTCTAGATCGCTTTACGCTGTACCTAATTGACTCTATGAACCTCTTAACTCTAGATACTGGAACTACTGGATCTGGTGGGTGGTACGCAATTAACTCTCCACCGTACGAATATACATCAATCTCAATGACATTAGCACCCTGTGAGATACACTTTGCTACCCTACCGAGTGAGTTACACGCATGAGCTATCACTAGTGGTTTCAACATACTTATACAACTAGTTTGCCTGTTTTCCTATCGAATATGTGTACCCTGTTGAAGTCAAGTACGACCCATACTTCTTGACCTGCTGCAATTTCTGAGGCTGTTGATGCGGATTCAATGACCTTAATTATGTGATCACCAATCCTGACGTTGACTATGACCTCCCTACCAAGTGGTTCTGTAACGTACACTACACCCTTGATAGCTGATGTAGCTGGTCCCTTACTTATCTTGAGGTCTTCTGGTCTAACACCGAACACTACCTCGCTACTACTAGCTCTAGACCTAACGACTTCACCTAGCTCTCTAGGTAGCTCTATCTCAAATGACGTGAAGTCAAGTACATACCTACCATCTCTCTCCACCAGTGAGCAATCGAGTAAGTTCATTGGTGGTGCACCTATGAATCCAGCAACGAACACATTCGCTGGTCTATTGTAGATCTCATCAGGTGGGCCATACTGCTGTAGCTTACCCTCATTCATGACTGCAATCCTGTCAGCTAAGGTCATAGCTTCTGCTTGGTCGTGCGTTACGTAGACAGTAGTTATCTTGAGCTCCTTCTGAAGTCTCTTCAACTCAGCTCTCATAAGTATCCTCAACTTAGCATCTAGGTTGCTAAGTGGCTCGTCTAGGAGGAAGACATCAGGTTGCTTCACAAGTGCTCTTGCTAGTGCTACTCTCTGCTGCTGACCACCAGAGAGCTGTGCTGGGTACCTATCCAGTAGGTGATCTATCTGAAGCATCTTAGCAACTTCCCTAACCCTCCTAGCGATCTCCTGCTTAGGTAACTTCTTTAACTTCAGTGGAAACGCTATGTTGTCAAACACGGTCATGTGTGGGTACAGTGCATAGCTCTGAAAGACCATACCTATGTTCCGGTCCTTAGGAGGCCAGTCTGTTACATCAATCTCATCGAAGTATATCCTACCCTTAGTCGGTTTGTAGATGCCAGCTATACAGAAGAGAGTTGTTGTCTTACCACAACCAGAGGGACCTAGCAATACAACGAATTCACCATCCTTAATCTCTAGGTTTAAACCATCTACAGCCTTAACACTACCGAAGTACTTACAGAGATCAACTAACCTCACACTAACCACATACCTCACCTCCTAGATTAAGCACCCTTAACACCACCAACCTGAACCTGCATGAGATACTTCTGAGTTAAGACGAAGAAGACTAAGGGTGGTATACAGTAGAATAGTGCTGTTGCTGCTAGTAGTGAGTAGTCTACGTACCTAAACTCACCAATTAGGTTGAGTACGTGAACTGATAGTGGGAAGAGGTTGGGATCGAAGAGGAATGTGTATGCGAATATGAACTCATTCCAGCCTGCTAGAAATGCAAAGATCGATACAGCAGCTATACCTGGCTTGACCAGAGGTAGAATTACCTTCCTCCAGGCCTGTAACCTACTACATCCATCTACGAGAGCTGATGCCTCGACATCCCATGGTATTGCGTCAAAGAATCCCTTAATCAACCAAGCCGCCATAGGTATTTCGAATGCTGCCTTAGCAATTATGACGCCAAATAGCGTATTGATCAGACCCATTAGGTGGAGTAGGTAGAATGTAGCTATGAGAAGTGTGATACCAGGGAAGGCGTGTAGTGCTATTATGAGGAGTAGCATCTTGTCTCTAAGTGGGAACTCTATTCTTGAGAGAGCATAACCAGCTAGTAGAGCAATCGATACCTCAAAGACCGTAACACCACCTGCTATGATTAGTGAGTTCAGTGCTATAGGCCATATCATCGGTATAGTGACTTCACCAAACTTGATCTCCTGCCATAAGAATCTCCAGCCCCTGATCGAGAAGTTTGTCGGTATGAAACCAACTAGTACCCTATCACTGATTGACTGCATGAAGAGCCATAGGTACATCATTATGAGTGGTATCGTAGCAGCAGTCATAACACCATATATCACAGCCTTCATCAATGCTCTCTTAATTCTATACGAGTACGGATTCACTACCGATCTCCTACCCCTATACATGGCATCACCCCCTAAGCAATCTCAATCTTTGCAGGCGATATCATCCTCCTGAACTTGAACACCTTCATGTAAGCGACAACACATATAATCGAAACAATGACCAGCACCATAGCTAGTGCAGCGCCAAAACCTAGCTCAAGATGTTCAAATGCTTGGTGGTATGCAAATAGCGACCAAACCTCTGTAGCATAGAATGGGCCACCATTGGTCACTATCAGGATGTACTCGTAAGATGCTAGGAGACTTAGCGTCTGCCACGCTGTAACAAACATGAGTGGCCACTTCAGCAGTGGTAGGATTATGTCCTTAATTATTCTCCACTCAGAAGCACCATCAACACGAGCAGCGATTATGTAGTCTCTAGGTATTGACTTGAGAGCTGATGAGAACACAATCATACCGAATGAACAACCAACGAAGCCGTTGATGAGTATTATGAAGAGCATGGGGTACTCCATCAACCAGTTAATTGGCTTATCGCTGAGACCAAGAGCGAGAACAAATTGATTGAGTAAACCATACTCAGTTGGGTCAAGTACCCATAACCACAGTAGACCATAGACAACTGGTGGTGAGGATCGCGGTAGTAGCCAGAGAGCCCTATAGAAGAGAGCACTCCTCTCATCCATGTAGTAAGTGAGTAGAGCAAGGAGAAGACCAACGAAGACATTCCACAGCAACGTACAGGAAACGTAGATTGCAGTATTCACAACAACCTTCATCGTAAATGGATGCTTACCTATGTTGAAGTAATTCTCAAGACCAACCCAATGCCACTCAGCTCTCCTAATACTCATGTCCGTAAACGAGAGAAAGACAGTTAGGAATACAGGACCAAACCAAAAGAGAGCAATCATGACAATACATGGGCCTAGGAAGATGGTAAGTAGTAGGAACTTCCTAGCTCTAGGGCTCAGTTTACTCCTTGAACGATGTAGCCTTCTAGAGGACATCAGGGGTAATTGTGCAGGTAGGGTAAAAAAGAATTTCCTTTTAGACATATTGATGTATAAAGCGAGTTACTTATACCTATTCATTAATCCCTACTACTTTAGCTAGTTAAGAAACTGGTGAAAGTGTACGATCAGTGAATGATCTGGTCTCAGTATTGATCTCCTAAAATTACTTTTCTCTCCTAAGTACTACGGGTGATTCTCTCATGACAGAAGTACGAGTAGCTAGGCTAAGCAATATAATCGAGGTAATCGACGAGGTATTTAATGGCGATACCTACGACTACTTACTCACTGCAATCCTGAATAGGGACATAGATGGTGTTAAGACGGTAGTGGAGAAGGTAGCTCAAATAGTTTCCACAAGAACGGGTGTAGACCTAGGTACTGTACGTGTTCACGTGTACGACTACGTTGTAGGTATTGTTGAGAGTATTATAGAGGATTTTGTTCTTCTGAAAAGAAAGCTTGAGGAACTTAGAGATTTAGATGCTAAGGGAGGTAGAGGGGGAGAAAATAGGGAGTTTACTCCGTGATCACGACTTCTTTAGCTAGCTCTGGATCTGCCTTTATTGAGTCTATCATGAACTTTAGTGCCTCATCTGGCTTCATCTTACCCATCTCAACAGCTGCAATAGCGTCAAAGATTATCTTCTTGTACTTGCTCCATAGTGGGTGCATTGGCTCGAATGTCGTGTAGTCTAGCATGTATGCTACATCGCTTAGGAACTTAGCTTTCTTCATCTCTGGGTGCTCTAGGCTTGCCTTTCTAACGGGTATGTGTGCACTGCCAACAGCGTGCTTTACATCGAATTCTGGTTGCGTTACTAGTGCTAGTATTAGTGCAGCTACTTCTGGGTGCTTGCTCTGGCTAGTTATGACGTAGACGAATGGGTGTGATAGTGTTACTGGTTTTCCACCCTTGTATCCACTTGGTACTAGCATGAATATGAAGTTCTCCCACAGGTATGACTCAGGTACCTTACCTAGCTTGGGGTGGTATGGTACTTTTTGCCACTCAGCCCAGTGCCATGTACCACCGAACCAGAATAATGTCTGTCCTGAGACAACTGCTGTGTGTATGGATCTCCAGGACCACGTTGTCATGTCTGACGGTATCACCTTGTAGACCTGTGCACCCTTATAGAACCACTCCAAGGCCTTCAGCATTGCGCCCTTCTTCAGCACCATCTTACCTGTTGCTGGATCCCATAACTTACCACCGTAAGCTAGGTAGATCTGCCACAGCTCTCCACCAGGTGTTGGTCTATGTAGTATACCGTACTTAACCAATCCCTTCTCAACTGCTTTCTTAGCTAGCTCTAGCATGTCGTCTAGTGTGAATTCTCCGCTCTTCACCTTCTCTGGTAGTGCAGCTATCTCCTCGTCTGTCCACCCAAGTGCTTTAAGTGCTGGCTTCCAAACGTAGACTGGTCTAGCTTCTGTATCCTGTGGTATTGCCCATATGTGTCCCTTGTAGGTTACAGCTTCCCACAGTGGTTTTGGTATGTCGTAGAATGCGAGGTCCCAGTACTTCTCCACATACTCATCCAGTGGTATTATAATTCCCTTCTCCGCTAGCATTGGTATCCACTCGTGACCTACAGCAATTATGTCTGGTAGCTTACCCGCCTCATAAGCTAAGTAAATCTTCTTCTCGTACTCAGCCCATGGACCTCTGTGGTAGTACTTCTCAACAACCTTAACTTCAGCTGTAATACCGAGTGTCTTCAGTAACTCTGTCAGTAGCTTTGCAGCAGCCTCTGGATTATTAACTCTAGTTACTGATGCTGGGTCACCAGCACCCCAAACCCTTAACTCAATGGTGACACCTTTCTTCAGTTCCTCTAGCTCACTCTTCAGTTTCTCGTACTCCTTCTTCAATTTCTCATACTCTTCAGGTGGAATACCAGTGGGAGGTGGCGGTGTGGGTGGAGCTGGTGGTGCTGGTCTTGGTATGGCGTAGTAGCCAATTGCTATACCAATTACTAAGCCAACTATGAGAAGTACTATCGCTAAGGTTAATGCTCTCTTCTCAGCCATATTAATGACCCTCGTGCTATAAGACACAATAGCCCTATTTAAAACTTTTCTATCCCGAATATACGATATAGGGAAGATAAGAGGCTTAGTACCTTATATATTCACATTAATTTGCTAACTCATGAACATATATCCTTTGTATGTCTATGTAGGTTACTAGAGTTTTGGCGGGGGACTTCGCTTATATATCTGTATTGTGGTTGCTTTTGGGGGTTGCCTTGTCCTTAAGGTGGAGTGTTGTTGCTCTGTGTTTTGCGCTTGCTCTAATTGGTACTTCTGGTTTTAGGTTGCTAATTCCTGCTATCTCATACCTGTGTAGGTACGTCTTCGGTGTCTCTGCTCTTGCGCTTGCTCTCTTGACTGTTCTCTTTTTCGTTGCTAGGTCTATCTCCTCTGTCCTGGTTGGTAAATTATGTGAGGTTTATGGTAGGTTGAATGTAGTTGTGTTCATTGCTTTCTCTCTATTTGCTTTAGTTTCCCTGCTATTTGCCTTTGCTGGCTCCATACATCTCGTCCTTGTTCTTAGGTTTGTGCAGGGTCTCCTAAGTGGTTTTGCTTGGGTTACTGTTCAGCTCCTTCTTGGGCTTTCTGTTCCTAAGGAGTTTAGGGGTAGGGTTTTCGCTATCTACTTTATGCTTGGTTCTCTTGGTTTTTCCTTAGGAAATTACCTGTACTCTGTGCTCTCTAGCTTTTCCCTATTATGGATTTGTTTTGTTGCTTTCTGCATGTACTGTGTTTGTGCTATCTTATCTCTACTCCTACCTTCGAGAGCTACGATTACTGGTATTCCCAGTGCTAACGTTCTTCGCGGTCTCTCATCTGTATTACGTGTTTTGAGGTTTGGTTTTCCTCTCTTTACTTTGCTCTTTGTTGTTCGTCTCTACTTCTCTATTGTTGGTGGTGAGCTGGGTTATGTGTACTTATGTGAGTTCACAGGTTTATCTATGGGGGTTGTTGCTAGGTTTCTAGCTATTGTTTCATTGATTTCCCTTGCTGTTAGCTATGGTATTGCTTGGTTGGGTGATAGATTTTCTGACTTACTTGCTCTATACCTATGTTCTCTACTCCTAGTTGCTGGTTCCCTACTTCTTGCTGTCTCTAATGTGTCTCTTGTATTCCTTGGTTTCCTTCTCTTGTCGAGTAGTTTGAGGTCTCTAACACCTTTGTCTAGGAAATTTGCTACTACGTACTTTAGGTCTAGAGGTGTTGCTATTGGTCTCGTTAATTCTGTTACTAATTTAGGTGCTGCTCTTGGTGCTGTTTCTGCTGGTTATCTCTACGATGTTCTTGGTCTTGTGACTATATCTATTAGATTTCTTAGTACTTCTACTGATCTCTGTATTTTTACTCTTGTGTTAGCTCTCTTTGTATCTACTTTAGTTCTCTTCTCATGTCTCCTACTTCACATGTGGAGGTTTAGGTTAAAGAGCTCCAAATATTAGGATTAATGCTGCTATTAATAGTGGTGATGTAGCTATGAGTAGGTACATAAGTAGCCTCACTACCAGGGCTCTGGGTACCTTGCTAGCTACTGCATAGAGTAGCTTGTTCAGTATTGCTGCTAGTGTTGTCAGCATGACGCTTATGCTTACGACCTTCTCACTTGCTAGACCTACCTGCAGTAGTGATAGTGCTGAGAATATCATTGCTTCAGAGCTAACTAATCCACCTAGGATCGATAGTGTTAGTAGTCCTTTATCGCTGAAGTACATTGTTGCTAGAGTCGTCATGACGAGAATTGCTGCGAATAGTAGGCAGTACTTGATTGCTGCTCTATAGTTTATTGGTGAGGTTAGTGATGGTACCTCTTCACCACGGATATTCATATTGGTGCTTACCTGTGGTTTGCTCTGAATTAGTTTGAGTTTAATTGGTATGTAGAGTGCGAGTGCTGTTGCTAGTAGTGCTAACATAGTTAGTACTGTGTACCTACTAATCTCTGCTGTTATAGCCATCGTGTATCTGAGGAATGTGAA
Organism: Thermoprotei archaeon; assembly: GCA_003649205.1. Taxonomy (GTDB): domain Archaea; phylum Thermoproteota; class Thermoprotei; order Thermoproteales; family B15-G16; genus B15-G16. The sequence goes on along the minus strand of QMRC01000003.1, from coordinate 129,516 downwards.
TATGAGTAGATTTCGTATCACCATAGCTAGATTAGCTGAGAGGATACCACCTAGCACTAGGTTGCTAACTGCATTCCTGAAACCTAATTTCTGACCTAGTACAATTAGGTTTATTGTAGTTGCTTCACTGTGTACTAGACCTCCAAAGAATGCGAAGTAGGTCAATGCTCTCATACCACACATCTTCACAACCATGTAGCCTATGTAGGAGATGATGAGGATTATCACGAAGAATATGTAGAGTGTCTTGAAATTGACTACGTGGAGTAGTGGATCGTAGATGTCTCTAGCTAGGAAGGGACCAAGTAGGAAGACTATGATACCTATCTCAAGAGCTGATAGGAGTTCCCTATACGTGACACCTCTAATCGCTTTAACTATATGGAGCTTAACTGCTAGCATGAATGTGATTAGTACAGAGAGAGCAACAGCTTCAAGTACGTAACCTAAACCAACAAGAACCCCAAGGACATAGGCTAGTCCTAAAGCTAGTGGAGTTGTTATTCCACTCTCCTTGAGAATGAGCATTCTATGGATTATAAAGAACAGGATTGTGAAGATGGGTGGTAGTATTAGTGGGATTAGTACGTACTGAGCTATGTCGCTAGGCATGTAGTAGGGCGCTATTATTGTCAAGGCACCGAGTAAGCTCACGAAACCAAAGCTTCTAACACCTGGAAACTCCTTGACATCCTCCGTATTGCCACTCTCGGCAGCTTCCTGCTTAGCCTTCTCTCTCTCAAGCCCTATGAGTGCACCAACAGCAAATGCAATGAGTGACTTCATGAGAAGTGTCCACTCAACACTCGTATTCAATCCGTGAATAACCATATCTAGCACCTGAAGCAAAGACCATATCCTGACCTACTTAAATTCATTACTGTTATAACAGTGACTTTAGTCCTTTATACACATTTTTATTTCTCTACCAATAGATTTATCGCTATAGTATAAGTGTTACACCACGTAAGTTATGTCTAGGTATAGCTAGTGTTTTTATCAGCGGTGCTAATGTTGTGTGGTTAAGGAGTAGACTTCTTATCCTTTACTCATGATCCTACCTATGAGGTGTTTATTGTGTCTTCGAGTGTTGTACCTGTGTATGCTCAGGGTTTCTTCATTATGTCGAGACTTGGCCGTGTAACTCAAATTGTTGTCTTTGATTACTATGATCCTGAGAAGTACTACCTATCGCTACTGAGGAGAGGTTCTCTTGAGGAGGAACTGTCGAGAATTGAGGAAAATATGCAGTACTTTCTCGATGAGGAGAGGGTCTACATAAATGGTGTTCGGACCTACCCTAAGGTCATCTCTACCACTCTTAGTTTCCGTGGTGATGTGACTAGACCTTACATTACCTTCATTATTGAGTTTAGTGGTCCTATTAGGGCTGGTTTGAATAAGTACGAGGATTACTATGAGGAGGAGGTTGTTGAGTATGATTATGAGTTTACATGGTTTTTCCCTGAGGGTTGGAGAGTTAGAGGTGCTGAGCTTGCTGTTCCTTATGAGATTATTGAGGATAGGGTACTTGTTGCTAGGGTTAAGAAGGGTACTAAGGTCGGTCCTTACGAAGCCATCTTATTTGAGGTAGGGGAGAAGTAATCAGTCGCTCCCCCTTCAATCACCTACTCATTCCTCACCTCCTTCTCATCACGGAGCCCTGGTTTACTGATCTGGTTTAGTCTTGACTACTCCTCCGAACTTCTTAACTATTTGAGCTATATTAGTTGTACCTGTTGATTCTGCTTTCGTACTCTCTACCCTAGTCTTTGTACTCGTGATTTTCTGTGCTTTAACTGCCTTAACTGCTCCTTTCGCCATTGGGTTAGCCCCACTCGCTAATGCTGCTCTCACTCCTGCTCTAGCTTTCATACTCACACCCGTACTAGTACTGGTTCTGAGGATTAATTAATTCAGCGAGTCTTAAATTACCTGAGTACACGACCAAATGCTAGTCCGCGTATCATGTACTTCTGCACGTATAGTGATAGCAAGAGCACAGGTAGCGCTGATGTCAGTCCTGAAGCTGCTAACCTACCCCACTCAATCTTAAATTCATAGATGTACGTAGCTACCCTCACCGTAACTGTGTACTTCTCTGGTGAATTAATGAACACAAGTGCATACAGGAACTCATTCCATGTCAGTATGACAGATAGTATCATTGTAGCTATGAGACCTGGTAATGCTAGTGGTAGTATTATCGATGTCCATACTCTAACCCTCGATGCACCATCTATGAGTGCAGCCTCCTCAATTTCTCTAGGTATTTCACGGAAGAATCCAAGTAGAATCCACACTACATACGGTAGTGTGTAGACTTGGTACGCAATCATGAGTCCAAATCTCGTATCTATCAAACCCAGTGTCCTCAGTACCATGAAGAGAGGTATTGCGAGTACTATCGGTGGTAACATCCTAACGACTAAGACCCAGGTAAGGAATAGAGAATCTACGAAACGCGGTACACCTATCCTAACTAGAGCATAAGCTGCTAGAGAACCAATGAGGAGCGATATGATGGTAGCTCCTAGTGAGACCACTAGTGAATTGAGGATGTAGATGTAGAACTTGTCCTCAACCATCAACTTAACGTAGTTCATGAGTGTCGGGTGAAGAGGATAGGGTAGTGATGGATACATTAACACTTCCCATTCAGGTCTAAACGAAGTTACGATAACCCAGTACAGTGGGAAGAAGGTCCATACTAAGACTACAGCTATGAGAACTCCATGTATTACCTTACCAATTAGTAGATGAATTAATCTAGACCTACGAACCAAAGACGTCACCTCCTCCTCGTTATGTATAGGTAGAGCATGACTATAGTCAAGACAGTAGCTAGCATTATAACAGCTTCAGCACTACCAAGACCAAAGTCGTAGTACCTAAATGCAGTCTTGTAGATGACGAAGGTCAGTACCTCGGTAGCATTACCTGGTCCACCAGCTGTAAGTGCGTAGACCTTATCGAAGACTCTAAAGGTGTCGATTATCCTCAAAAGCGCAACAACAACTATCTGGGGCTTGAGTAGTGGTAGTATGTGGTATCTAGTTAACTGAAGTCTATTTGCCCCATCTATCATAGCTGCCTCATATATTTCACGTGGTATTGAGAGGATACTTGTGTAGAGGATAAGAAAGACAAATGGTGTGTACTGCCATACATCCACCAGCACTATAGACCACATAGCTACTCTTGGATCACCTAACCAGTTGATCTTAGGTAGATTACATGCTGTTAAGATTGCATTCAATACACCGAATTCTGTATGCAGCATTATCCTCCAGAAGCTACACACAACTATCGTAGGTAACATCATCGGTAGTATAACGAGTGGAGCTATGTACTTCCTACCGTAGAACTCCCAAGCAAATATAAGTGCAAACACAAGACCTAGAGCTACTTCACTTACTGTTGCTCCAAAAACGAAGAGTAAGGTGTTTAGGAAGGATATCCTGAAGAGCCTATTGCTGAGAGCTGATAGGTAATTAGCTATATTAACGAACTCAAAGGTGAGCTTGGGGTAGAATGATACCTTGTGTAGAGATAGGTAAAAAACATAGATTATTGGGTAGAGGGTTAGAAGTGCCATTACTATTATCGCTGGTAGTGCTAGCAGAAGTCCAATGTGATGCTGTTTTAACTTCATGGTATTGAGTCACCTATCCAAGTAACTTTGTGAGTTCTTCCTGAGCTTTCTTTAATGCCTCTTCTGGTGATAACTCACCTATTAATGCGGCATGTATGTAGGTTGCGAGTATGTCCTCTATCTTCTTCCAGACAGGTACTCTAGGTCTCATCTTTGCTGTCATCAGTGCTTCGAGCTGTACTGGGTACCATGGGTACTTCTTGACTAGGTCAGGATCTTTGTAGAGATCAGCTATGGTTGGTGGTACACCTGCTTCTAGTGCTATCTTCTTCTGCATTTCCTTACTCAGTGTGAAGAGTATGAACTCGAGTGCGAGGTCCTTGTTCTTCGACGTTACTGGGATACCTAGTAGCCAAGCACCTATCATAGGTCTTGCTCCTGGTGGTGGTATTATCTTGACCTTACCAACTACCTTAGACTTCTCTGGATTCTCTAGGTCAGGTACCCATGCTGGCCACACTTCACCTACTATGGCAACCTTACCACCCAGCAAGTATGCTCTAACCTCTGCAGAGCCGAAGTTCTCCGTACCTGGTGGACAATACTTCTTCAACTCAATGAATACCTTCAGTGCTTTCACTGCCTCAGGTGAGTACACTGCTGGCTTACCTCTCTCATCTAGTATCTTAGCACCATAAGCCCAGAATATTGGTAGGAAGTTAGTGACAACAGGATTACCCTTCTTACCTCTAATCACATAACCATAGATTCCTTCCTTCTCCATTATTATCTTAGCTGCTCTTAACACATCTTCCCATGTCTTAGGTTCTGGTAGACCATACTTCTCAAATAGATCCTTCCTGTACGCAAATAACTGTACATTACCTACGTACGGTAGTGCGTAGAGTCTTCCCTTGTACTTACATACCTCTAGGCAGGTCGGTATGAAGCCTAGCTCCTCAACCTTAATACCCTTCTTCTTCAGCATCTCACCAATATCAACTAAGAAGCCCTTGTCAGCAAACTCTGCTAACCATGGATCATCTAGCATCACTACATCAAAAGCACCTGTCTTCTCCATCATCTCCGTCACTAACTTATCGTGTAATGCTGCATAGCCGAAGTCCTGTACAACAACCTCAATACCATACTTCTTAGAGAACTCTCTCGCAGCTATCTTCAAACCCTCAGCGTACGTACCTGATCTAGCTGCAATAACTAACTTCTTCGGTGCTTTAGGTGGTGCTACATAGTAGGTTAAAGCTAGGTACCCCACTATGGCCGCTACAATTACTACTATGACTACAATTGCTATGAGTACCGTACGTGAGATACCTCTCAACCTCTACACCTCCTACTCAATGTTACTCAACGTAATTAAGTATCTAACGAGGTATTTAAGTATTTATTGTAGTAGTTAGACTTGGGTGGTCTAGTCAATGCACTAGATATCGAATATAGATAATTAAGCTCCCTATTTATACTCATTACTCTCGGCTTTAACTACATCAGCGGACTGCTATTCGGTCACGAATATCCCCACTTAGCCTGTTCATCATCTATTACCTTGGATTTGAAGAGAGTTTTTATGTGTTGATCTGTGTAGCCCCTACTAGGTGTCTACTGTGAGTCTGTGGTATGTACTGAGGCCGGATGCTATTAAGGTTTGGGAGAATCCTGTTGTTGTTGAGAGGTTGAGGTGGTACTACGATGTTATGAGAGATAGAAAGCCTGCTAAGTTCATGATATGTAAGAGGTTGGATGCTGGTTGTGATCCATCGAAGCTATCTCTCGAGGAGCTTTGGAAGCTCCATGATGATCTCAGTAAGGAGTTTGGTCGTGTGTGGTCCATGATTTGTAGTGATGAGCTAAGTCTTGATGAGTTACCTAGACCTAAGTTCAGTTACCTAGATGTCAAGATTGAAATCGCTAAGAGAATTCTACTGAGTTGTCACTTCTGTGAACATAGGTGTGGTGTCAATAGGTTAAGTGGTGAGAGAGGTTTCTGTCGTCTAGATTACAGAACATACGTACATTCGTGGTTTCACCACTATGGTGAGGAAGCGCCATTAGTACCTAGTGGAACGATTTTCTACGGTAGCTGTAACTTCAGATGTGTATTCTGTCAGAACTGGGATATCAGTCAGGAGCACCCACTAGATGGTGTAGAGGTTGATGCTTGGAGATTGGCTCTCATGCAGAAGGAATTGAGGAAGACAGGTGCTAGAAATATCAATCACGTAGGTGGTGAACCAACACCAAATCTACACACCATACTTGAGTCACTGAAGTACCTCGATGTGAATGTCCCACAGCTCTGGAATAGCAATATGTACTGTAGTGTGGAGACAATGAAGTTGCTGAAGGACGTCATTGACATTTGGTTACCTGACTTCAAGTACGGTAACAACAAGTGTGCAGAGAGATTATCAGGTATTAAGAACTACTGGGAGGTGGTAACGAGAAATCTCAAGATAGCTGCTGAGTCAGCGCCCATGATAATAAGGCACTTAGTACTACCAAATCACATTGAGTGCTGTACAAGACCTGTACTCAAGTGGATTGCTGATAATATAAAGGATAAGGTACTTGTTAACGTCATGGAGCAGTACAGACCTGAATGGTTGGTGAGTAAGTACCCAGAGAAGTGGCCTGATATCAGTAGGAGACTTAGGAGTAGTGAAATTGAGGAGGCGTACGCTATTGCTAGAGAGCTAGGTATAGTGTATGAACCGGTTTCGTAGGGGATGTCCGTGAGGTGCCAGCCCTACCTTCATAGACCCCAATGTGGGGTCTCTGGTAGGTCGGCTGTACTGCGTATTTTACGTGATTAATTTTTATAGTTTCCTTTGATGTTATAACCTAGTGCATCTCAGTAAAACACCTAGGTTACGCAATGGATATGTACTGTGGTTGAGTATGGTGAGGTATGTTCTCCCTATTGTCTTGATTCTGTTTCTCTTCCTTATTCCAAGTCATCACTGTTTATGTGCTTCTGCTGAGGTCATGGTAGTTAGAGGTTTTGTATATGTTGAAGGTGGTAAGCCTCCGGTCAGAGCTGATATCCCGGTGTATGCGGTTTATGGTGGTAAGGTTATTGCTGAGAACTTAACCTCAATGGATGGTTCCTTCGTCTTAATTGTAAGGGGTTTGAGTAATGGTACTGAGTTCTCTATACGTGTTGGTGAGTATGAGGTGCGTAAGTTAGTGTTCTCTCCTGGTGCTGTGATTAGTGTAGGCACTCTTAAAGTTAAGGATGCTTTGAGACCTAGTAGACCTAAAATAGTTGAAGTTCGTAGTGGTATTAGGTGGGTGTTTGTTAGGTGGAGTCACTCTAGTGATGATGTAGCTGTTTCCAAGTACGTTGTCTCGATTAGGTTAGTTAATGTGGAGAAGTACGTATCCTCCATCGAGGTCTCTAGTAAGAAGACCTCCGTTAACTTAAGTGAAGTACCTCCAGGTATTTACCTCGTTGAGGTGCAGGCTATTGATGTTGCTAATAGAGCTAGTGACGTAGCTAGTGCTAGAGTAGTTGTGTATCCGGAGAAGGTTGTAGTGTGGGGTAAGGTAGTTGTTAGGGGTCCTAGGGGGCAAGCTATGTTACCTGGTCTTTCGGTTAGGGCTTACGTTGGTAATGAACTAGTCAATAGTACTGTGACGATGCAGGGTGGTTGGTACTCACTAACTTTACCTGGTGAGAAGGTATTTGGTAAGGTGATAAAGCTTGTGTGTAGAGATTCTGAAACCGTAATCACGATCAATAGGACTAAGGTGAAGGTAGACCTAGTAGCTAGAGACTACACAGCACCTACCCCCCCTGCAAACTTAATAGCAACGTATATCGGTGACGCAGTTATCGTTAAGTGGTCTCCATCAGTAGATGACGTGGCATTGGGTGGTTACTATGTTGAGTTTCGATCTAAGTTAGTATTTACCAATGCTACGTCTGTAGTGATTAAGTGCGGTAAGTTGATACCAGGTAAATATGTGGTTCGTGTATGGGCTATGGATGCTGTTGGTAATAACAGTACAGCGGCTGTAACGCATGTGTATGTTGAGTTTCCTCATGAGAAGTTACTTACGGTGGTTAGTATCCTAATTGTTGCGATAACTGTGGTGTCAGTGCTCGCTATAGTGCTTAGATATGTAGCTACTAAGAGAGCAGAGCGGTACGTTGACCTGTATTATAGAGCTACGTTATTGGTAGGTCGCTACTCTTCACTCTGCATACGGGCACTATCCTTGACTTCAAATCCTCTAATCTACACTCTCTAATACCACTACCGCTGTAACAGTAGATATTGCTCAGTGGTACTGGTCTATGTCTCAAGTCTGCGATAGGTCTGAGGTATAGTATGTAGTACTTCTCACTGTAGCTTGTTATTGGGTATATCTTCTTAAGCTCTTTAACTAGCTCTACTCTGCTTCTGAAGCCAGCTGCTTTAGCCTCATCATCACTTATACTCCTAAGCTCTTTGATGATGACTTTAGTGACCTCAACAATGCCAACAATGCCGGATCCAGTAGCTAGAAGTAGTTTATCACCAGATCTGACGAGATCTATGTTTACAGTACCTTCCCACCTAACTTCAGCTATCTTCCTACCATCGAGAATTGCATCAGCATACTTCCTCCTTACTGCAATTACCCAAATCGCCATGTTCTTCCTAGCTAAGTAGCTTCCTAACAGCTTTATCTACAGTAGCTTTAGCGGTCTCTATATCGGTTCTGAGAGCAGCAGCCACATCGTCCAAAGGTTTACCCTGCAGTACATAAGCAATCAACGCAACTAATTCGCTGAAGCTTAGATCTACTGAAGGGGATTCACATAACTTCCTCAATGTTGCTAAGTAAATAGCATCCATAGCTGATTCAAGTAGAATCCTCCTACTTAAGTACATCTCGAGTCTCTTCTCTTGATTTCTCGTTAACTCAATTCTCACTGACACAGGTACCCTAATACTCTTCAATACACTAGCAACAACCTCAGCACTTAAATCCCTGTAGACACTCATTAAGCAGGTAAGTAATCTAACCTTAAATTCCCTCAATGCTTCTTCAACGTAATGTCGCATCCTAGTACTCAGTGGCTTTATCACAGCTATGTTCTTCTCACCTGTCACCTTATTGAATCGTGGAGATACATAGATTGGTAAGTACCCGTTCTTTAACCAAAAGTCAATGATGTCATTTCTAGAGAATATAGCACCGATCCAGTCAAGGTTTATACTACGTGCTTCCTCCTCGAGGAAGTTTAGTAGTTTTGAACCGTAGCCTCTTCTCTGTAGATTAGGTACTACAGCAATCCTAACAATTCTCCAGCCTCTTGTCTTAGCAGCTTCCTTAGGACCGTACCTCAGTAACTTATCTAAGACCAGTACTCCTCTTAGACCACGTGTAATAGCTCTCTCAACATCACGAATAGGTCCTTCCTCAGCTATCTGCGCAACAGCTACAACTCCTCTATCGGAGTTGAGTATACGAATGTGGTGATGAGGGGCGTCAAGCATGGTCATTAAGTCATCAGGTTCATTCCTGTAGTGCGCTAGAGCGAGTAAGCCATAGACTTTCCGTAGTAAATCCCTATCCTTAACTAGCTGTTCTTGATCTACAGAAGAGTACTCCACATTCTCTGGTTTCGGTATCTCTATTGGGTCTACTCGGAGAAAGAATACTTGGTAAAGCCACTCTTCAAGTGGATCATTTGATAGGTACCTAATAGGTACCTTGAACTCGTAGACTAGTGGACTAGGTAGCTGCTTAATTAGCAGTTCAGAAGCTACCCTTCCAGAACCTTCGTAACCGTGGACTGTAGTCACCATCATGACCTTCCTACTCTTAGCACACAACCTCCTAACACGAGCAGCACCAACAGCAGCAGCCTCATCAATCACCGTTAATCTAGCACCAGTAGCTAACCAAGGGACAACATACCTAACTTCAAAACCCCTACCCCTAATACCCACTACACTTCCCTTCTCAGTAATTGTCTTATAATCAATACCTAGCTTCTCTAGCCCTAGACAGAGGAACTTCATGAATGTCGTGATACTGCGTGGTGAAGGTGCTGTTACCAAAATCTCATCAGTGTAGTTATGTGCTATAGCCAGCGCAGTTGCTAGACCGAGAGCAGCGCTCTTCCCTCTACCACGATCACCTTTACCAACTAAAACCTTAAGTGTTAAGTCACTAAGCAGTCTTAAGCTATGCAAAACGAACTCGTACTGATCCTCAGTAGCACATAGCGAAAGTACCTTTCTCAACCTCTCATCAACATTCGTGATCTCGGGTGTGAACTGTCTTCGAGATAACTTACTCGGTAGATTACGCAATACCACCTCACCGCTATCAACATCAACTACAAGGATTGATCTACACAACTTAAGCGACTCAAGTAAATACCTACGGAAGGTACCTCTACCACCCTCGACACCTGGACTCCACAAACTAAGTGACTTAGTTAACCAGATACTGAATCCACCGCACCTAATCATCTCTGATGCAGCAGAAACAGCATTAGGTCTGAAGAAGTACCTAAAATCCATAATGACAGAGCTATACTCCCTACCTAGGTAACTAGTCAGCTCATGAAATCTAGCTACCTCAATATCATGCACAGCAAGTACCTTACGTAGGTCCCTACTATCAGTAAATGCGAGTATAGGTCTAGCTAGGTGCCCAAGTAGTGTGCTTAATACGTGTATTACTTGTTCTGTATCACCACTGAGGACTATCAGACCTCTAGCATTACAGCTCCTAACATAGTCGATGAATTGCTTAATCTCATCAGCAATACTACCTGTAGTTCTCATAGACATGGCAACTACATGCAATGAATGTTATCGTACCTAGATCAACGTCAAGACCACTTCTCTTAAGTTCTTCCGTAATGTACTTCATTACCTCTCTAACGGCAAATACATTGTGTACGAAGGCACTCCTAAAGTCGTGGCTCCTCATGTACACCGTAGCATGTAGCTTACCATCCCTAATCATGAATTGCCACAGTATGAAACAAGGTGGGTTCTCTGTCTTGACCAAGTCCTCGTAAGGACTCCAGAACACAGCAACAGCTTGTCTAGTACTCGGTTCACTACGTAACTTATCGACGATAGCTCGCAATTGATCACCGAACTTAACCCTCAACCTCTCACCATAGCTATACTCATAACCCTCAATACTCCTACCCTCGAGAATAGCTCTACAGTACTCCTCAAGATACTTCTTAGCACCAAGTGGGTACTCTCTAGGTACTTCATCACAGAGAGGATCAAGTACGTGTATCACGACATTCATTAACTCCTTCGTAATTCCAAACCTAGACTCAACACATCTACCAAATCTCTCAATTAGTCGAATCACTTCCCTATAGGCATCAGCTACTGACCTCGCAACAACGACTGTAAGGTTCTGTGATAGAGTCTCCACATACCCCCCGCTCACCTTACTCGTTACCTTGACTATATATGGCTCTAAGTCATATGCACCAGGATCGAATAACCTATACTTAATACCCTTCACCTCAATCTCAACAGCATTCCAAGGTTCCTGAATACAGCCTCTAATCACCTTTCTCAGCATCTCCCTATCCGTCACACCTAGCATATCAATGACAATTACCTGATCACGAAATCTCTCAATAGCTTCAAGCGGCAGATTTGGTATGTAGGCCGTTGGTGCATCGCAATTCAGCACTCTCCTACTCTCTGGATCCACACCATACCTCCACAACTTAATCATAGCTTCACCACTACGATGACCGCTTGTATCGTGACCAACAACTACTAGGTACCTAATGTTTGGATTAGCTAGCACATTACATACTACCTTCTCAATCCCTATGTTAGCTGTCTTACAGAAACCAGCTATTGCTACACCAAGCTCAATAGCTGTCTTCACCAATTCATTACCTACCTCATCATCCAGTGGTACCATTACAGCAACGGGATGGAACTTATTACCAAGTACGTAATTCCCATCCTCAACAGTCCACCTATCCGGAACATTACACTTACTACACTCCTTACCTCTCCACGAAACCTTAACATGCTGAATAACACTGTAGCTCATGGGTACTCACACTTGAGATAGTACCAGAACCATAATTAACTTACGACGACATAGATCGTGAGGTATATGTAGATGCTTCGAAGTGTAGAGAATGTAGCTAAGGTTTAAAGAGACATAGTATTCTGATCACGTTGGATGATGCTCTCGGGGCTCACTGAAAAGTGATGACTAGCTCCATCGATGACACACACTCTACTTCTCTCTAGGTAATAAGCGGATAAAGGAGGAGAAAAAGACCGGGTTTGTGAGTACTTACAAGTACTCACTTGTTCTCTCTCTTGTTCATTACCTTACCACACCATTCAGGATGTGTCAATCCTCGTTCTTCCGGTGTTCCTGGTATCAGGTTATCTAGCACGATGCCGACTATAGCTGCAACGGCCATACCTGTCTCGAGTATAATCTCAACTATTTCACCTAACCACATTAGTTGTGGAGGTAGCAGTGCGACGATTGCTCCTCTACCTTTAACACCGTATGGGTTGTAACCTTTCATCCACATAGGTACGCTTAGACCGAGGTACAGTGACATGCCTACGATCAGTAGGTTTCTAGGTGATTTCAAGTCTATTAGCGTAAGCAGCGAAGCTCCTACAGCAGCTATCATACCGAATACTACGAGATATAGACCTCCAATAATTGGCTTAGGAATTGTCGCCATGAGTGCTCCGAACTTACCGAAGAACCCCATTAGCAGCATGAATACCGCACCTAGCTGAATGACGTATCTACTAGCTACCCTAACTAACCCAATGACACCTATGTTCTCTGAATAACTCGTGTACCCTCCAGCACAACCGAAGATACCACCAATTAGGCAGCCAAGGCCTTCAGCACCGAGACCCTTGGATATTGTCTTTTCGTCTGGTGGTGGTGCCTCACTCACCCTACATACTGTGTGGTAGTCACCTATAGACTCAACCATCGATGCTACGTAAGCAGCTAACATACCGAGGATGAACGCTGGTACGAACTTAGGTAAACCCCATGGAAATGGCTTCGGTATGTTTAACCAAGGTAATTCCATGAGTGGCCTTAAATTCACGTACCCTGGATCACCAGGTTTTAGGAAGCCAGTTATCGAGAGTAGTAGTGCAACTACGTAGCTGATCATGACACCGAGTACTACTGGGAACAGCATGAATATCCTGTACCTCCTGCCAAGTACTTGACTAAACAGCACAATGAGTACCACTGTAAGTAGTGCAAGACCCCAGTTACCACTTGCCTGTGAAGCTCCTACATCAGCTAGTGAGAGCCCAATAACTATTATCGTTGGCCCGATAGATACAGGTGTTATGTACCTTCTCAATAGACCAGCTAATCCACTGTACCCAATCACGATCTCAAAGAATGAAGCACCTATGATAGCTCCTGTTGTGTAGAGTAGTATTTCGCTACCTCTAATCCCCATGCTCTTACAGGTAGCTATGATAGCTACTAGAGGTCCTAGAAAGGAGAATGAGGATCCTTGTACGATAGGTAACCCACTACCTACCTTTTTCCACGTTTGCAGTAGTGTAGTAATACCTGCACAGAAGAATTGAATACATACTAGCTTTGCTGTATCCTCTGGCGTTAGCTCCATTAGTGATGCTAGGAGTAGCGGAACTGCGACTGTAGCTCCAAACATTGTGAGGTAGTGTTGGAATCCTAGGAACAGTGCTGTAAGGAGTGGTGGTTTCTCTTCGATTCCATAGATTATGAATCTCTTTGTTTTAGTGTCTCTACTCTCTCTGCTAATTTCTTCAGGTAGCTTACTCAGAAAACCCTTACCGATCTAGAGATTTGGGGAGTTATTAAGTTAACGTTTTCATACGGTTAGGTATTGTTACTGTATTGCTGTCACACACTCTGATAGGCTTCAGCGATAGCTGGTTTCTTCACTAATCTGCTAGATGGCCCCTCATCACCGTTCCCACATACTTACCTAGATGTTTTTATTCCTCACCGAGTTAGAGCTATGGGGATCTCCGTGAGTACTGTTACCGAGATTATGACAACCTACTTCTCTAGGCCAGGTCCTGAAAATACAGAGAAGACGCTTAGAGTAGCTAAGGAGTACGCAGAGAGGTACGGTATTCGTAATGTGGTTGTTGCTTCGACAACGGGAAGGACTGGTCTACTAGCTACTGAGGTCTTTAAAGGTTTCAACCTAGTTATCGTAACTCATGCTACTGGTTTCATTAAGCCTGGTTATCAAGAGATGAGTGAGGACGTTAGGAGGGAGCTTGAGAGGAGGGGGGCTAAGGTCTTAACCTGTGTTCATGCTTTTGCTGGTGTTGAGAGAGGTATTAGGCAAGCTCTCAATATTTGGCTACCCGTTGAGTTGATAGCTTTAGCTCTGAGGAGATTATTCGGAGAAGGTGTTAAGGTGGCTATTGAGATAACATTGATGGCTGCAGATGCAGGTCTAATACCACTGGATGAAGATGTTATTGCTATTGCTGGTACAGGTCACGGTGCAGACACAGCACTACACATAAAACCAGCTACTACGAGCAACTTCTTTGACTTAAAAGTGAGGAGAATAATATGCAAACCAGATACCTTCTAGCACTACACTACAGAAGGTACTTACTGAGGAAGCTAGAGCAAAAGGGTGTAGTAAATTTCGTGCTGATGATACTACTCTTCGTACTAGCTATAGTACTCGCTCTACTCGTATTTCTGTTACTGAGCAAGCTGATAATCATACTGCTGCCGGCAATATTCGCTGCGTTCCTAGTTTACGTCTTCACTAAGAGCGGTTTCTGGTCATTAGTAACCTTTCTAGTGGTTGCTCTCTTGGTGTCTCTGCTAAAAGTATTTGTATGGATCTAGTTTTTGACCGTAAAGTACTTAGCTAATTCGCCAACTACTTCACTTAGCTCACTTACCGATTTAAATGGTCTCATCCTCATGATCTTCCTTACCTTGTCTTCAGTCATACCTGGAATCAGCTTCAGTACCTTGAGGGGAGCTGAATTCACGTCAAGGGGGTACGGTACAGCAACTACAGATCTAAATCCATGGTCAACCACTAGGAAGTCCATGTACTTACCTAGCTCTAACCTCATGGGACACCATATGAGTAGGGGGTATGTGCCTACTTGTCTAGCATATGTACCACCACCGTAGTGAGCTTCTGTAAATGCTCTCTTCAGTACGGTACCCTTGGGAACTACTTTCCTGAGCATGGGTAAGTCTATTTCCTTACGTACCTTCCTCTTGAAGCTTTGAAAGTAGTTCCAATGTCTCCTAATTATTGAGGTACCTACGCTAGCCATTCGAGTACACGGTAGTACGAGTACCTGTCTAATGTTTACTCTCCTAATGAGGTAACCTAGCTCAAGTACCTTCTTTAGGAATATGTAGTTGAGGTAGTACGTTTCTTTTGTTTCACCTATTAATCCACAGACGAAGTTTACTCCAGGTAGTAGTTCAGGTAACCCATTCCAACCACGTACAGAACCAACTTCACATATTATCCTAATTGCCTCAAGAGCTTCATCGGGCATTACCTTAAGGTTATTCAACCTAACAACTCTTGGGTCAGCACTCTCAATACCGAAGGCAGCTACATCACCTGGTGTGTGGTACTTGATTATTATCTTGGTTATTTCTCTCGCTTCTCTTGGATGATGATAGACTGTACCCGGATTAACATTATCTATGTGTAGAGTCTCGAGTTCTGGAGCAACATTCCTTATACCACGAAATAATCTCTCAATAACTTCAGGTCTAGGTTTAGGGAACTCCTCAACGCCTGTATCCTTAGCCCAGTAAGCGTAGAGATCTGGTTGCCGACCAATCCTAAAGCACCTAACACCCCATTCGTACAGTGCTCTAATTTCCTCAACAACATCCTCTACATCTCTAAACTTAACACAACCCCAAAGTGGTTCAATACAGAATGAACAGCCGCCAGTTATGTACCTTGGACACCCTCTATATGTCTCGATCTCACAAATCAGGTTCTTACCATAGTTCGGGTGCTGAGTAACTATCCTCGCACCCTTGATAGCGAATTCACGTATTTCTCGATAGCTCTCCCTCAACCTATGTGGATCAACGTAATCAACTCTAAGACCCTCCCTAACTAGGTCATGCACAACAACCTCGATATCACCTGGAACCACTAAGTCAAAGTACTTACTGAAGTACTCTGGTGGAGTAGCTATTTCACCACCAACACCACCAAGACCAAACCTAGCAACAGGACCACCGAGAACCTTAATAGGCTTCCTCATTAACTGTGGCCATAGAGTTAATTCCTCTTCCTTAATTGGTTCGCCACCTAAGTACTTACCTGGAACTATGACACCAGCTATGAACACCACTAGATCTGATTCATTGCATATCTTCATGACCTCACTGAAGTGTGCCCTAACGTAGTCAACGGTGAAGTACAGTACCTGTGCAGAGGGATTTACTGACCATACAGCTCCTGCTACATACCTTGGGAAGACATCTAGGTACGGTGGTACACCAAGTCCTGCTGGAGTATCCACATAACCATCGATTATAACTACCTTCTCAACTAACTTCCCAACCATTTCACGTTCATTAGCTCTACTTCAGCTTAAAAACGTACTAACTTACCAATCCCTATTAGGCTAAGGTTTTTAGACTTAGCCACAGTTCACTAGACTATGGGAGAGCTAAATGGTGTTAAGTCACTAGAGCTACTAGTTCTAGTCGATAACACTCCAGGACGTGAGGAATTACGCTCTGCATGGGGTCTTTCCATACTATTGAAGACAGATAGCTACGTAGGGCTCTTCGATACAGGTCCCGACCCCTATACCCTTCAGCACAACATGGATGTCCTCGGTATCGATCCTAAGTCACTAAGCTTCATAGTTATCTCTCACGACCATTGGGATCACGTCGGTGGTTTAAGATACTTAGCTGAGTCCGGTACTAGGTGCAACGTATTCATCCCATCATCAGCAATCGATCTAGGCGAATGGCTGCAAAGACATGGATTTATAGTTACCAGAGTTGATTCACGTACTGAAGTTGCTCAAGGTACTACTGTATTCCTGTTGGGGAACTTCATTGATGAGCTATCTATGGTAGTCACTGTCAAGAACTTCGGTGGTGTACTGCTTGTAGGTTGCTCACATCCAGGTATTGAACGTATTGTTGAGACTGCACATGGGATTGCAAAAAGGCTTAGAGTTGTTATTGGTGGTATGCACCTACTCGATGCATCTGAAGATAGGTTGAGAAAGGTAGTGAATACGTTTGAGCAGTATAGTATTGATGAGGTCTACGCTATTCATTGTACCGGTGATGTAGCTACTGAGTACTTCCGTGAGAAACTACCTTCGTACAGAGTAGGTTTTACGGGTTTGGTTCTCAGGTACGGTACTTGCTAGACTTCTCTAACTGGGCACTTATCCTTTATCTTCTTCAATATCTCTTCAGCAGTCTTTGGGTCTAGCTTAATTGTATAGAGGTACCTCTTCAATCTGAGCTTAAGCTTAACTATACCCTCATCCTCAAGTCTCTTAACACGGCATTCCCTTGCGTACTGAGCTAATCTAATGAACTCATCAATATTGAATATTTCCTTCGGCATAATCCCTAACCACGACCTCTAGGGTACTGAATTATAAATCTTCTTCGTGGCCTATCTCTGGTACCTCCACATCGAAGTTCATTTCCCTGAGGTACTCAGCAAACTTCACACCACCTTCAGGCTCTGTATGTACCAGCACGATCTTAGCATCACTAAATCTCTTAACGAAATTAATTAGTTCCCTTCTACCGCAATGTGATGAGAAGTCAAACCACTCCACTCTAGCCTCTACTCTAAGCTTCTCAGCACCTAGCTCAAAGGTACCTTCCTCAAGTATTCTGAAGCCAGGTGTAGTAGGTGATTGGTAACTAACGAAGATTACTGCATTACGTGGATCACTGTACAGCTTCTTTAGGTAGAATAGTGCTGCACCACCTTTGAGCATACCTGCTGGTGATATTATTACGCAGGGTTTCTTGAGTATCCTCTTCCTCATATCCCATCCGTTAACCTGCTCAACTCTCTCAAGCACATCCATATATCTCCTGTAGTCCCTAAGATATCGTGGGTACTTAGCTAGAATCTCCGCAGCTTGCCTAGCCATTCCATCGACGTATATCGGGTACTCTGGGATCTCTTCAGCACACACAAACATTATCTCTTGTGCTCTACCTACGGAGAATGCTGGTACCAGTACCTTACCACCTTCATTAAGGACCTCCAGCACTGTTCTAACGAACTTTCTCCTCACATCTTCCCTCCTTGGATGATTGTAGAGTGCGTACGTTGCCTCCATGATCACGACATCTACCTTCCCTACACTGTACACATCTGCACCCCTGAGCAATTCCGTCGATACCGTGTTGAAGTCTCCTGTGTACAGTATCCTCTTGTCATCGACCTCTATCACAGTCATTATGCTACCTGGTATGTGACCAGCATTTAGGAAGGTTATGCGGAAACTACCTAGCTCAAGTGATTCGCCGTACTCAATAGCTTGTACGTTCCTCATCATTTTTCTTATCTCAACATCCTCGTATGGTAGGTAGTAACCAGAGATCTTCAACATGTCATTCAGTAGTAAATTGCTTAATTCTGCAGTTAAGCTCGTGGTATAGAGTGGTAGTGAGTACGTTGTGTAGAGTAGTGGTATTGCACCACAGTGATCGAGGTGAGCATGAGATAGTACAATACCTTTTAGCTCTTTTGGTGCTACGTGCAGTGGAAATACTGGTCTATCATTTTCGTCAAAGCCAACACCGTAGTCGAGAAGTAGCTTCTCACCACTACGTGACTCAAGTAGTATAGCTGTTCTACCGACTTCCCTACCTGAACCAAGTATCTTTAGCTTAACCATCGCAGTTACCCTTCAGAGCTTGCTCAATGTCGTAATGTGAGTACCTAATAAACCTTATCTAATATACAAAACCACTTAACGACAGGACAGTGGTGTATCCACGGGTGCTCCAACCCAGATCGCTCCAGTGGCTTAGTTAAGTGTCTATGTGCTCTCTTACTTGCTACCCACGTACCACATACCTCATCACCAACGTAATTGAGAGACTTGATCTTGATGCTGCTGATTCTGAAGCCACATCTACGACACTTAACACCACCTCTAGCACCAAGAGAGGTCATTGTCTTACCACATCGTGGACATGGTACATTACCCTCAACAACCCTAGGAGTAGACTTCTCAACGATGATCTTCTCGACATTTAAAGTCAACTTACCACCAGGTAGTGGTCTCACACCACCCATAACATACACCACATCACCTGGACGTAACTTGAGCGCCATACTCCTCAAGATACCTGTCTCCCGATATACAGAACACTCAACAACGCGACCATCTACAGCTACCTTGAGAATAACGTGAGATCCAGGTAGTACCCTCGGTACATCAATTACTACTCCACGTACTGTAATGGAGTCGTAGGGATGTACTGAGGTAGTTAGGTTACAGAGATGAGCATCAGTACCTTGATTAGTCCTAAAGAGACACCAACCATATACCTCCTCCTCAACACGTATGTACTTCAGGGAGTGAATCAGCACTAGAGGATCCTCACCTCTAACACCATAGAGAACAGGATCAGGACCATGAGGAGTAATCAGCACTCTTTCACCCTCCTCATCAACATTATTGAACGTCAGAAACTTAGTAACCTCATCAAACTCGAGAACAGACTCAAACACGACTTTCCTCTCAAGACCCCAATTCTCAGGACTACGGTATACAAGGAACTCATAGGTAAAGTCCTCCATATCGTACGCACCAACAGCAGCTAAAGCACCGATTAACCCTCTCAACTTACCCCTCTTGACGGATACAACACGTATAGGAACTCTACTCAAGATCCTCTCAACAACACTAAGCGGAACAACAGTGTACAGCGCCCTACGGTATAACCACTTAACATCCTCAGGAACTGGATCGGGAATGAGAACAGCAGTAGGAGCAGACTTACCATGTTCAACATCCGAGAACTCGCGAAGAGCCCCATCAACAACATCAACTACCCTATCGAGATCACCTGGCTCAACCTCTACCGTAAGAGCAACAGCACCATTACCTCTAGTCTTCCAAGGAATATTCGGATTCAACCTAACTAACCTAGGAACCTCAGCAAATACAACGCCAATATCCACTAACCTACGACATAAATTGAGAGCTACATAGGTCGTACAACCAGCTCTAGGAGAATCAGTATCATCAAGACCTATGTGAATCCTCAATCTCTCCATAATCTCCACTACGATCTACAGACATCAATTTCTTCAGAATCTCATCCTCAGCACTTAAGTTACCACGAGCATACTCATCTAGTAACTCCCTATTCAACTCAATGAAGTGAAGACCCCACTTAAACAACGACAGCACTCTCTCAGCGAGCTCTCTATACCCAAGAATGTAGAGAGCAGCTGCAATAGCCTCAACACTACTGAGCCTATACGGTTTAGCGTAGTTCACCGGATTAGCAGCGAAGAGGAGCGGCAACCTCCTATGCACACCTCTCAACCTTCTCTTAAACACCTCTTCTGCTCTTTTCCAGGAGCAATCAACTACAACAATACCGTACTTCTCAGCTATAGATACATCACTTGGCGTCAACACAGTCCTAGCATATGGATTGAGTACTATAGCTCTCGGAGGGTAATCATGTACCGAGAATACTCGCTCTGCTAGACCTTTCCTCGCTAACTTAATCCCTGTGCACTTACCTGGATCACAATGCCTCCAATCTAGGACGTATATCTTGATCATGAGTTATCACGAAGTACTAATTTGAGCGCCCTAGGGCCGGTAGTAGCCCACCTTCTGTCTTGCGGGATTAGTCTCAGGGCCCACCCGGGCCTTCGTGCGGGGACCTCATCGGCCCCTATTTGGCCCTTTTGCCGTGGGCTGGTCGTCTCACCCTCCTCCCACCATTGTCAGTGGTTAGGACCGCGTTACCGCGGTCCATCCCACCTCATCCACATCCAGTGGGAGGGGTCTCGTTTCTGTACCCTATCCCGGAGATTTCCCCCGGCGGCTTACGCCGCCACGGCCCCCGCTACCTGGTGGAGCTTCCTCAGGGGGCCCGTCGCCGGAGCCCCCCGACGCCCGCTACCGGCCCTAGGGCGCCCAGATTGAGTAGTTACTTAGGATTTATAAATCTATGTACTACAGCTAACTATGTGAATGAGGGAATAGTTCAAGAGTAACCCACTAACTCTTCTGGTGATGTGTGAGGGATCTACCTTGTCAATACCAGCTATTGAACCATCCCACATCTATAAGAAGTTAAGTAAGGTGCTAAAGTTCAGTGAAATTATCTGGTATCTCAATAATGTACTGAAGATAGTTGACATGTCTCTTCATACATACAGGTACAGATACAAAGTACTTACAGATCCTGCTAAACATGTTTATGTAATAGTTTTTGAGGATGAGTCAGGTAACGTAGTATTCGTGGATATTACTTCGTGTGAAGACCCTAGACCATACCTAGAACACCTAGCTCTTCCCAGTACCGTGATTGAGAAGTACTATGATTTGTGGAAGAGAGCTAGAGATTATGTAGAGACCATGAGTAGGACCATAGCATTCAAGCCGCTAAAACCCTTCGATATGAGAGACCTAGAGATTGCTATGGCAGCTGTGAAAGAGGTATTTCCAAGATTCATAATTAAGGAGTTAGAACCTATGGAGATGCCCAGTGAAGCATATGATCCAGGTAGGAATCAGTATAGAGCTGAGATCGTCTTGGATGCTCTCGAAAAGGTGAAGAGAGATATTAGTTGTGATTTCCTCATAGGGTTCACCTCTGCAGATATCTACAGTGGAAACCTGAACTTCGTCTTTAGCCTTCAGAATAAACCCATTGAACCATCTATAGCGGTATTCTCAACAGCTAGACTACACAATAGCTTCTACGGTGCAGAGGAAGTACCGGAAGTGACTAGGGAGAGAATAAGGAAGCAGCTTCTGCACATAGTATACCACCACCTTGGACTACCTGATTGTCCCAATAGTCGTTGTGTAATGGCTTACGTCAATTCAGTAATGGATGTTGACTCAAAGACTATGGATCTGTGTAGTCTCTGTAAAGCACTCCTCATCAAGAACTACATGTACAAAATCCTTGTGGGTGAGAGCAGAGTCCTCGGTGAGCAGTACATAATGTAATGTGTGAATTTGTAGTATAGTATTTGGTGAAGTAGCTGAAGTGTTTACATTAGGTTGATGTAGCAGTACTTAACCACTCTGCTTGCTAGACAGTAAGCTATCAGCGAGTAGGTACAGTACGTACAGTGCCTTCACCCTATTAGCAAGATATCTCTCCACTAGTTCTCGTTCATTCCGTGTTAATTCGCTTCTCCTCTCCTGTGTGAGCTTCGTGAGTACGCTATGTACCGTCTCTATACTTGGCTCTAGTGAAAGCTCTAACTCAGGTACCTTAAGCTCCTCAATTATCGTAGGTACTGAAGTAGGTTCAATACCTGCGTTCCTCAGATGCTCATACACATCAACTCCATGCTCCTTAACTAGCTTCACCAATCTCTTCAATTGGACTACCTCAAGTTCTCTAGCTACGACATCTCTACCTGGTACAAGTAGTCGATAACCATCGTAGTACACGTACTCCTCTAGCTCTACCTCAAGTAGTCTCAACACTTCAGGTGGCTTCACAAAGGTCGTGCCGTAACACGTCTCTACTACAGTCCTCACTTCATCACCATCAAAGTAAGCTATGGCAACCAGGTACCTAGGGAACCTAACCCTCTCCTCAGGTAGCTCATGAATAAGTAGGTCAAAGGTAACTAACTTCAACCCTCTGCTAGGTCTTGGAATTGTGATTTCTCTTCCTCTAAGTACTGCTCTGAGTCTATGCCTTAGCTCAAGATAGTCTATTACTCTCTTCGCAGCTTCCCTAACTACCTCCCAGCTACAGTTCAGAGATATGAAATCAGAGTAAGCTACCTCATCAACTTGACTAAGTAGTACTAGATCCAGGTCATCAGGTACATAGCTATCAACTAGTTTACGTATACTTGACCAGTCAAGTAGCTGAAGTACTCCAGAGGCTTCAGGTTCATGTAGCTCGATGAACTTCTTCTCACCAACCTTCTCCACTCCATACAGTATGGTTTCAAGAGGTATACCGAGTACTCTCCTCAAAATAATCGTTATGTATGCTAGCCCTAGCCTAAGTAGTACAGGATCTTCCCTCTCATCAACCTCCACGAGAATACCGTATGTGTAGTCACGGTACTCACCTACACAGAGTGAAGGTACGTAGATTGCTCGTCTTGAGTACGTAACTACATGCCTATTCTGAACCTGAATTATCTTCGGCTTCTCAGAGGTGATGATCCATACTACACGGTTAGGTAACTTCCTCAGTAATCCAAATCCCATTCTAGGTGGATACACAACACAATGTACCTGTGAAGTTATCTTTCCCTTAACCACATCACGTAGGAAATTAGGCTCCTCACCCCACTCCCTCTTCACAAGAATGTACTCTTCATAGGCATCAGCTAGCACATCACTCTCATAGAAGTTAATGCAGTTCAAAGGTTGCTCGAGAACAGCAGTTACAGACCTACCTCTCTTACTCAGCTTCAGATCAGTCACCATAGCTAGATTAGCAACGTCAATACACCCTACCTGAAATCTCTCAACAAGATCACACCTACCGATTGGTTCTAGAACCTTTACCTCAGTTCCATCACTGAGATACCTCTTAACACCGTAAGGTGGTCCAAATTCGTAGAAGTTAATCCTCTCCCAAATGTACTTAATCAACCTCTCATTAATCTCCTTCTCACCACGTAACACACCTAAGTCCTTGAGTAACTTCACCTCATCATCACTTAGAGGAACCCTCATCCAGGGTGATAACAACTTAGCCAATGCTAGAAATAGCTTCACATAGTCGTTACTGGGATTCACCAAGGTCTTCTCCAGTGGTAGCTTAAGCCACTTCTCAAGTACTTCACTACCCTTAGTCAGTAACTCCCAATCCCACCTAGATGAGGGTATGATCAATGTCTCAGTAAACGGAATGTCTCTCCTACGACCCTTCCTCCCCTCCCTCTGATAGAACTCCCTAACATCTTCAGGAAGACCAACGTGAACAACCCTAACTACGGTACCTATGTCAATACCTTGAGTAAGTGTACGAGGACTAACGATTACCTTAACTAAGCCCTTCCTAGCTCTCTCCTCAATCTCCTCACGAACCTTCTTAGGAACTAAGTGATGGTGAGTAGCTACCAGCTCACCCTTATCACCAAGTGAACTCTTTAACTTCCTAGCAATATCCTCAGCTCTAGCAATACTCCTAGTGAAGACTAAGGTAACACCATCATCCTCCACATATCTTTGCAATATCTCACATAGGTCAATACCTAAGGTAGGTACTTCAAACCCGAGAGCACTTAAGTAAGCAAGTACCCTATGTGGATTCCTACGGAACTTCTCAAAGTCCTTAAGTGCTTCAAGTACCTCTCCATCAATGTCACCTCTCGTAGCTAACTTACTGTACAGATCACTTAACTTCCTCCAAATACCCTCTAAGTTCTTACCGAGAACTACGTAGGTGAAGTTCTTGACATGAAACGGCTTACCCTCAACAACTCTGTAATCTCTTCCAGTTACTTCACGTAGGTACTGTCCTATGTCATCTGGATTAGCTAGAGTAGCCGTCAAGATAACGACCTGTGGCTTCACCTCACTAAACATTGAAATTACACGAAGCATAGCAAGTAGTAGAGCTAAGCTCCTAGGACCGTAGAAGTCCAGCTCATCGATAACTACTAGATCTAGTTTCCTGAAGAAATGGTAGAGGTATGGTCTTGAGGGATTGAGTACAAGTTTCTTAACCTCATGAAGAAGATACGCAGGATTAGTGATCACCAAATTAGCTGTACTCACTTCACGTCTCAAACCATGAGAACCTAACTTCTTGATCAATTCATCTCTTCTAGGAGCATCTAGTTGGAGAACCTTAATACCAACAGCTCTAGCATAACGCTCAATTCTCCTAATCTGATCATTTGCTAGAGCTAGAGTAGGGTATAGAGCAATTGCTCTGAGACCACCCTCCTTAGCTCTACGTAGGAAGTACATGACCCAAGCCTCAGTCTTCCCAGATCCAGTACCTGATTTCAATATGACGTTGTAGCCCTGCTCCAAGTAGTTCAAGGCCTCCCACTGATGCCTATACAGCCTCTCATACGCAAGCTCACGAGTTTCTGGACAACTACTGAGTTCATGTACTAAGTCACAGAACTTAACATCTACTCTCTCAGGTTCCTCACCTTCAGTAACGTAGGTACTGAAGCTGTACCCTAACTCCCTGAGAAAAGCCTCACTGCGAACTACATGCACTAAGTAGTCACCACAGTAAAGTTGCTCAATGAGGGAGATAAACGTTGAGGACATGAGAGAAACCTACTAACATCCTGATCTCAGTAATCACATCACTAGACCTCTCAACATAACCAACTGGTAAGTTAACGAAGTTACCACCTGAAGTAATGAGTAGATTCAGGAATGTCAAGTTCAGAGCTGATGCTAGCGGATTATTACTCAAAGAAAAACCAACAATATTACCCCACAGAACACGTCTACATCGAAACATCGTGAAATCTCTCATCACGAGAACAAAGTACCTAGATACCACGTACCTCGTACAGTAGCTAGTGACCAACCTGTACCCCGCATAGAGGAGACCAACAGTAAATAGCATCAGGAGGAAGATGTTGAATACAGTGAGTAAGGTAGTGAGTACTAGAGCTAGTAGCGTGAGCACAATAACTAAGTAGGGTAAGCACCTAGGCTTAATCACTATGATAGGTTCCACACCCCTTAGGTAAGGTATCGTAGTAGCGAGAACAGACCTAAAGCTCCTAAACATCTCGAGTGCTAACCTACCTAGCGGTGTAAGCCTATAACCACCACTATGAGGATCCCTATCAATGAGCATCCTCATCCTAGATAGGTGATAGTTAAGCGTACTACTATCACGAATACCACACCTCCTAAGTAATTCACCTGGTGACACGCACCCACCATCAGCAATAACCTCCAGTATCTTCCTCCTCTGAGAACTACCTAGAGCAGAGAACACGTAATCCATTAAGTCATCTAACTTCACATACTCATCACTACGAGTAGACATACCGGCACCTACGCCTCCACAGTACGTCGATTACAAAGAGAGCTATAGCCACTACTGAAGTAACTGCAAGTGAGCTTACAAACATCACCAGGTCACGTGGAGTAGCACCAACGTTCACATCAACGTTCATACTCAAGACACATACCTCCCTAGGTACCTTAGGTTTTGGCTCAAAGTCCTCAATATACACTACAATGTATGAGCTATTGCTGATCAGTACCCTTAAGGTAGCTACATTACCATTGAAGTAACTACGACCAATGAGGTAACTAAGTAGCTTTCTGTAAAGGATCTTAGCTTCTTCACCACTCACAACACCTTCCCCTTCCCTCAATTGAGTTACATTGAAGAATTTCAACGCAACGTCTGAGGGAAGCAATGCTATGAACCCACTAACATTTGGTCTCCACCACCTAAATCCCTCAGGAGATCGACACCCTACACCAATCCCAACTCTAACCTCTACCAATCGTGAGAGGTATTTAGGTACATCAATGTATTGTACACCACATACTAGAATAGGAGGTAGTTTGTACCTACTCAGGTTTATGCTAGTTCCTGTCGATATGTGCATTGGGTATGGAGGTATGAAGTAACCGAAGTACTGCGGAACATAGGTTATAGCTATGATCGCTGTTATTACTAAGAGTATACAGGACAAAGCCTTCAACATCACTTAACCACCTCCAATCTCCTAGCAACTAGGTACAGAGCAGATAGCACAAGTAAAGTAAGCAAGATCATGGGTACAATGATGAAGAGGTTACTAGCTGCAGTACTCATGGGTATTGATATGCATGCAAGTCCTCTACACCTAACACCACTAAACTTCAGACCTAGTACGTTACATAGTACGTAGTAAGCTAGTGCCTCATCTATGGGGAGTGCTGATGTCGAGATAGTTAGCTTGAGATCTACTTCAGGTAATGCCGTAGTGTAGAGAGCCCACACGTACCTCGAAACTACGTAGTGAAGTAGGCATACTCCAAGGGCTGTGTACTTCCTTAAACTTTCACGTTGTTCACTCAGTAACATCATGATGATTAGTGATAGCGATGTGTAGAGCAGTGCTTCCACTATGATCACTGTGTACTTGATAGCTATGTAGTTCAGTACCATCACCATGTAGTTACCGAGCACTAACCAGAATGGAGTCACTACTGCGCACACGTACGCTATGGTGTACGTAATCAGTACGTCTAGATAGGTTGTGACTCCAATGAACCTTCTCGTGTACGGTAGTGAGAGTAGGAGTGCTCTTAAGTCATTTACCTCACCTGTTGTTGTTACGTAGGTCTCAGCTATGTACCATGAGTAAACCATCACGAGCATTGGCGTCATGACGTCTACGAGTATGTACTTAAGAGCATCCACTACAGGCTGTGTTGAGAATATCGATGTCACTGTGTAGAGGGGGACAGCTACCGTGAATACAGCAAGAGCAAGACCGAGGATTATGAGATCTCCCGTACATACAGTGTTCCTGAACACAACTACGTAGATCATCTGCTTCAGGTACTGTCTAAGTGAGGTCCTCATAGACATACTAACCACCAACTGCTCTAACATATAGCTCACTAAGGTTGTGGAACAGGTACGTTATCTTCCTAATACCGAATTCACGTAGCTTACTCACGACCTGATCCAAGTACCTAGGATCAACAATGAACGTGATACCCTCTCTATCCACAACCGTACCAGATACTCCCTGTAACCTACCTACCTCATCACACAACTTCCTCACATCTAGATCACGTGTAACAGCTACACACACCCTAACACTCAACCCCAATCTTCTACACACATCCACTACACTACCGCTACACATAGCAAGACCTCTACATAGAACAACAACGTAGTTACAGATGTACTCAAGTTCAGGTAGTATGTGACTAGCAATCAGGACATCCACACCGAAATCCTCGTGAAGTTCCCTAAGGTACCTCAAGATCTTGATCCTCATACCTGGATCAACGTGAGTAAGAGGCTCATCGAGAATTAGTACCTGTGGCGAACCCATGAGAGTACAGGCAAGAGAAATCCTCTGAATAACACCACGTGAGAGAGTAGATATCCTAGCACCTAAGTACTTCTCCAACTCAAGTAACTGAACAACATTCCTAACTTCACCCTCCCTAACACCCCTCAACCTAGCATAGAACCTAAGTACCTCCCAACAAGTAGCCTTAAGTGGAAAAACAGGAACCTCAGGTAGATAACCAAGATACCTCCTCAGCACATATCCTTCCTCCCAAGGATCATAGTCGAGAACACGAACAGTACCAAAATCAGGCCTCAATTGACCAACGAGAATCCTCAGCAAAGTAGTCTTACCAACACCATTAGGACCAATAATACCGACGATCACACCCCTAGGCACAGAAAAGGTTACACCACGAAGAGCTTGCACCGAACCGAAGGACTTACACACATTCCTCACATCAATAAAATTTCCCAACCACACCACCTCACATAGAAGGAAACTCAACTAAGTAAAATCCTCCTTAAAAAGAATAACTACTGAGGATAACTGGAGAGAAATCCACAAATACCTACCCCAAGGAAGATACCACGTGAGCACCCTAATCAAAAACCTCCAAGGCCTACTAGTCTACATAGCCGTGGCATATACCATAGCATACCTCATGGACATCCCTGTAATTCTCAAGATAGTGGAGATGAAGTACGTACCCCTCATCCTCGCAGCTAGAATGTACGCACCATTCCTAGCAGTTATAACAGTGATCGTACTCACTAGGAAACCAATCCTTAGAGAATTAAAGGAGTTAGGTATTCGGTTAAGCACGAAGAATCTGAAGTACTTCTTCATAGGTGCTGGAGTGCCTTACGCCGTATATGCACTAGGTACACTCTATGCGTACCTACTTGGATTTAGAGTAGTGAATCCAATAGCTGAGCTACCTCTAGCTAAGATGTTCGGTCCTATCACCGTACTCATAACTACACTAGTTGGAACATATGTAGCCGCCATAACGATCAATACAGCTTTTGCACTTGGTGAAGAAATTGGATGGAGAGGGTATCTCTACATACTACTCAGACCTAAATTCGGAACTACTCTCTCATCGATCATCATTGGAACTATATGGGCACTATGGCACGCCCCCCTCATACTGTTCCTAGGTTACAACTACCCACATCACAGAGATATCGTGGGATTAGGTATGTTCATACTCATCTGCTCCGTATGGAGCTACATAATGCTGTACCTAAGAGAGGTTAGTGGTAGCGTTCTTCCAGCCGCTACTATGCATGGAGCTATAAATGCACTAGCTGGATTAATGAAGCTTACAGTGGACATAGAGGATGAGCTGTACTCAATGCCTGTCGGTATGTTGTCACTACTAGCCTCGCTAACCGTGGCTATAATCGTAGCTACAATACCTCGTACTAAGGTATTGACCTCCTCCTCAAAATGAGTAGTACAAATGTAAAGAAATATTACGAGTAGTGGTATGTGTAATACTGCTCCTCCCTAAAAGGCTCTGCACATCAACACTCTGGGTACTCAAATTGTGAAAGAACACTCATTACAGCAAATTAAAGTCCTAGAAAGGTGGTTAACCTCAGAACATTAATCCTCGGATAGTGAAGAAGCATTATGGTCAATACGACAGGTGTTGACAAGCAGTAAGCTGCACCGAAGTAACCAGCTATCAAGTGTCTAAGTAGGTAAGTGAGGTCAGGTCTAGGTCCTGAAGGTGGTCAAAATGCTAGCGTAGTAAATGGCATTAACCACAGTAAACCTCGATTGAGAATCCCTGTAAAGTCATCTCTTAGCAATGCACTCTCAAATCCACGACGTAGCGACTAAGAGAGCTAGACCTGATTACCCATATGATCATCATCCCGTACCTCTCACTAATACCTATGCTCTGACCAATAGCTATCACGAGATATGGCACGGCACAGAGAACGATGAACATAGTAGCTAACTTATGTCTCAACATTACGAGGAGGATAGCTAGGAGAGACACTACGTGGATAATTAATGCCAGCCAAAGTAGCTCAACCATTGTATTTATCATTGCGTTCCTAAGTCCTTCAAGTATCACTGAGTAGGTCCCTGCAGATGATGAGTATTCTCTTAGTGCATAAGTGGTAGTAGGAGGAGTTCAATGAGTAGCAGTACTAGAACTACTTGCTTACCAGGTAGTCTATTACCTCTTCAAACGAGGTACTACCCATGTAGTAGGGTGAATAATGGACCTGAAGTTACTAATACCCTTACCACATGTGTTACCATTAATAGGAGTGCTCTCAGCATTCTCTACAGAGCTACTTATGTCGTCTCGTGTTATTGGTCGTGGTGTATGTCCTAGGTGTGGTAGAGTTGGTAGTGTTGTTCTTAAGGAGTTATCGGGTAAGATCTACGTATATGTCAAGCATGGTAGGGAATGGTGTTACGTAGGTCCACTTGAGAAGGTTGATCTATCTAGAGTTCTTCAGGATCTAAGGACTTACCACAGTATTACCACTATATTGAGTAGGTACCTCGTACCTAGGTATGAAGGTGGTGTATCAATGAGGTACGTACTGATATTTGTAATTGGTCTATCTCTACTATTGTCAGCATATGGGTTGAGTACTAGGTATGGTTACGAGAGTATAGCTTTGACTCTGACACTGCTCT
This sequence comes from Thermoprotei archaeon, assembly GCA_003649205.1. GTDB lineage: Archaea > Thermoproteota > Thermoprotei > Thermoproteales > B15-G16 > B15-G16. The sequence goes on along the minus strand of QMRC01000003.1, from coordinate 99,013 downwards.
CTACTGTGGTATTTTCACTGGGTATAGCGATCTATGAGGTTACTACATCACCTACAATGCAGTATGGTAGCCTTAAGAGGATTTTAGGTCATGGATTGTGGAAGTACTTTCTGGTGATAGTCGCTGTAGTTCTCCTCACTATCCTCATGACCTTGCCAATAGCTAGTCCTGTGAAGTTTTCATTTAAGTATAAAGCACCTGTGTTATGTCATGCAGTTACCTGGATTGGGGGTAGGAGAATTGAACGTGAGTATGTGGTGTATCATGCCGTGCGCTATGACGTACCACTTACCTCAGTACTGCTACCTCCACTTGTCATTACTTACCTCCTCAGACCTATAGCACAGATGCGAGGAGTAAAGTGGTACCTAGTGCTAATGCTACTTACACTACTCACATCCAATCTAATATTTCATGCGGTGCCACAGGTAGTACGTGCATTGATGCTAGATCCATGGAGCTTACTCATGTATACTCTCACTACTTCACTAACTATGTTTGTGGTAGGGGTGTTGTTCACTACATTCATTCATGTGTTGAAGAAGCTAGCTTCAGTTCACTGAGGAACAGCATCTAAGAGCCCAGTTCTCACTAAATTACTAGTTACCTTATTTAGTACTCAAATGTACTCATAGCTTGATGGTTGTTCGTGAAGTTGTTGAGTGTGTAGAAGCTGTTCCTGAATACAGTAGATTTCCACTTGTTGACGAGCTTACCTCCAGTACTAGGGAATTGGGTAGGAGATTTAGTGATAGGGTTGAGGTTTTTGAGGTGAGTTGCTCTAGATCTGGCGACCCTATTTTAGCTACTAGGATTGGTAGAGGTAGTAGGGTTGTTCTTGCTCTTGGTTTGGTGTATCCTGATGACCCTGCTAGTGCTCTTGCTCTAGATTACTTGAGTTGGTACATGGTTAAGAGACCTGAGGTTTGGATGGTTAGTGATACTACGTGGATCATCGTTAAGGTCGTTGATGCCTTAGGTGCTAGGTTTAATGAGGAGTGGTTTAGGGATGTGTCTTCCGTAGAGAAGCTCATTCTTAATCACTATGTTCCTCCCCCGTCGCTATGTGTTGAATCTACATTCCCTATTGAGTATAAGGAATTGAGATGGAGTAAGCCATTACCAGAGACTGAAGCAATTATGAAGTTGGTTAATGACTATAAGCCACAGTTCATTTTTCAATTTCGTTCCTGTTTCTTTAGAGGTCTTGCGTACTACCTATCTAGGCACTCACCTGAGCTGTATAGGTATCTACGTGCCATATCTGAGAGATTCAAGCTTCCTCTCTACGCCAGTGAATTTAGACCACCATACGTGATCAAGCTTGATACTGCGGTGTATAGGGTACCTCGTGCAAGGGATTACTGTGATGTTGTTGAGAGCGTTCTCGGTAGGGTACCTGTAGATGTCCTTAAGTTCGGTGGATCTAGTGGTGACTTCATTGAGGGGTTTAGTGGTGATGTGCTTGAGGTCGTTGCTGAGGTTCCGTACGTTGTTGATGAGAGGATTTCAGATACAGCACCCACTGGTATTCCGAGGAGGGAGGTATTCTTGCTCTCGCTCAGGAAGTTAAGATTCGAATTGAGGAATTTAAGGAAGAATCTTGAGATCTTGAGAAAGTACGTATCGAGTGATAATCCTTACTACGAAGCTCTTGACCACATGACACCTCTCGATTTAGTGAATACAGAGATTCAGGATAAGTGGATTAAGTCACATGGTACCTCTACGGAATCAGCTACTGTTGCTGATATAGTCAGTAGCTACGTAGTTCACTACCTCTACACTACCGCACTTAAGTATGGTCTACTACATCAATGTATTAGGTACGAGACTACTAGAGGGAGAACAGTACCGAGTACAATTAAAGGTAATGTGGTTAAGAAGGTGGAGAAGCATCTTCATGAACTCAATTCCTGTGCAAGGTACAGAAAGGTTTCGATAAGGAATGTAGTTCAGACATGTCTGTACACAATGCTCATGGTAGTGACGCTACTGTAGCAGCATAACTAACTTACTGACCTCCCTCGAGTAACCTAGTTAATTTCATCGCGTAAAGTGAAATCCACTACCCATCCAGTTAATGGGTCAAGCATTATTGAGTTATGTCTTGAGAGGTATTAGTTGGCTTAGTGCCATTCCTACTAGTAACTGCTTATATCTCCATAGGAGGGGTATGCTGAGGAGACAGTACCTAATTCTTCAAGAAAGGTAGTTGCTAGTATGCATACTAAGTATCATACATCGTATCAGGAGTGAGAGAAAAATTAGCGGCTAGTGTATACTCAATGCTCTTCTACTTAGCTCATGAACTGAAACCCACGTGCTCTCTCTAGGCCAAACCTCTCTAATCATCATGTTCTCAAGATCACCCTCAAAGATCTTCTCAACTCTACCAAAGTAAATCAAGCCCTCACCGATGAAACTACATGAAAGTGATGAAACTAGTCTATAGTACCCCGTACGATCACTAGTGAATGAATACACCTGTAGAACAGCTTCACTGTAATTCCTCAACCTCCTAACTAGATCACGGTACTTAGCTAAACCACTAAACGAGAGTTCTAGTGGAATCTCCTCACCAATACTGAGTGCTCTCAAGATAACTCTCAACACCTCATTACACAATCCCAGCTCAACTTCTAAATCACAACCACCATACCTCCTCACTAACTTCAGGACTGACTGAACAAATCCATGAGTTAAGTCGAAGTATAACAGCATAGGTACCTTAGCGTATGTACCGCGATAAAGTACAGTAGCGAACCCAATGGTGAAGAAGCTCCTTCCCTCCTCAATTACTTTATGTAGTATCGTATCCATGGCTCTCAACGAAGTAAGAGATAACTCACCCACATAATAACCTTGTCCAATAGCTATGGTCAGAATAGGGTATCCAACGAGAAGAGGAAAGAGACATTGGAGAAGAAGATGGAAGTGGATTCTCTGGTGGCTCTGGAGCTACAAGTGGCAACTCATTTGGGCTAAAAGACAGGGAATCCTACTTAAGAGAAAACAAGGTAAGAGAAAAGCGCAGAAAGCACTGAGTAGGTAACACATACACTTATAAACTACGTACAAGCTACCTTAGACCCTTAGGAAAATTGGAAAAACCCAGAGTTAAATTAGTTAAATTAAAGTACTGAAGAGGTGTCTACATGCAGGTTGTTCCAGTACTACCGCTGTGGAATTGGAGAACAGCTAGGGTACCAGTACTCACAACACAATTGAGGAGATTGAGAGCTAGAAGCTGTGGTATCTTCTACCCGCTATCGCTAGATAGAGCGGCTGATGTAGATACGAGAGCTAAGGTCTGTACGCAGATCATGACCGAGTTAAGGAACGTAGCTAGGGATCTAGATGTCACTGTCGTACTACATACAGAGTACATGAATCCACCATGGACATCGAGTGAGCAGTGTAGTAAGTACATCAACAGAATCAAAGCACTAACTGAGGAGTTGTGTAAGCTGGAGTACAGGGTATGTATTGAGCTTCATCCAGGCTTCGTACCTCTAAGCGCATTTAAGAAAGCATTGATTGAACTAGCAAACCAGGTACAGAGCTTAGGAGATAAGGTAGCTATAGCTATAGAGCCTAGAACAGGAGCACCAACCATGAGGAGACCACAGGTAATCTCGACACTGACAGACCTAGCACTTCTCCTCAAGACGGTAGATACCATACCCACGAAGGTGATTCCAGTACTTGACATATCACAACTAGTAACAGCGCTACAGATTAGGTACAACCTAAGTGAAGGTGAGGCAATAGATCTCCTTAAGTACGAGCTAGAGACGCTTAGTGAGCTATGTCAGAGATCAGGAGTAGCTGAGGTACACATACATTGGCACTGGAGGAATAGACCAATACCACCACAGATAGCTACGAAATTAGTTGATGTACTGAAGCCATACCTAAAGAACTTCACAACGATGTACCTGGTACCTGAGATACTTGGCGCAACAGCAGATCTACTCGTAACAACACTACAGAGAGCAACCACACTCCTCACAAAATAGGGAGTAGAATAGATCACTGGAACAGAGGTATCTTTTTTACGAACCTCACTCATTGAACACTAAGCGTAACTACTCATTCTACCGTGATGAGAATCCTACACTCTGACTTAAGGATGAGGGTGGTGTTTGCTGACTCATCTACATCCTACAGGTACCTACTACGTGGTAGACGTGTACCTGACTGCTTGAAGTGATGTAGCCTTGATCGCTGATGTAGATGTCATCAGCGAGATTGCTCTCAAGTCCTTAGGCTTTGTCTAATTTTTATAGCACCCACTTAGGTACTGATGTTTGTGATGTATCGTTCCTATACAGATTGGGTTAAGGTAATTGTTGTGATAGATAATAATGTCTATCGAGAAGACCTTTACACGTCTTGGGGTCTTTCAATCTATGTTGAGACCCCAGGTGTGAGGGTTCTATTCGATACTGATACTGATGGTTCTAGGTTGGTGTACAATGCTGAGAAGCTAGGTATTGACTTATCTACTCTCAATGCTATTGTGATTAGCCATGACCACTACGATCATAGTGGTGGTCTTGAAGCGATTGCTAACTTCTGTCGAGGTAGACCTATCTACGTACCTGCTCATAGCTACCTACTTGACTACGTCTGTAATCTAGGTCTCACTCCAGTGCCCGTACACTCCACAACACTGATTGCTGATGGAGTTTACGTTGTAGGTGAGTTATCTAGTGGAGCTTTTGGTCTCTACGAGATAGCTCTTGCCATTAAGGTAAGGAGTGGTAAGTTGGTTACTCTGTGTGGTTGTTCACACCCCGGTATTGAACGCATTGTTGAGAAGGTGCTTAAAGATATAGGTGGGATCCCCGTGGCTGTTATTGGTGGTTTTCACTCACCTACATCGTATAGTCTTGATAAACTTGTTGAGTTAGGTGTTGAGAAAATTTACCCACTTCACTGTAGTGGATTAGGTGCTGTGAGGTACCTAAGTAGGAAGTATCCTGAGAGGTTAGGTACTGGTGGTAGTGGTTTTGTGCTATATGTTGAGTAAATACACCTCTTTTTACTGTGTCTAACTGTTAAATACTATCTACGTTAAACAGTATTACTAGTTGCATATGCCTTCGCTAGTCTTTGTCATTGGATACGGCAATCCTGCTCTCTCTGTGCTACGTGATCTTGCTCGTGAATTCGGTAGCACCGTAGCTGTGTTCTCTCCCGGTACCGAGATCCCCGAGCATGCGCTAAGAGACGTAGAGGTATTGTTCCTGTATACATATGAAGTACCTCCATTGTTGAGTAAGATCATTGATAGGTGTAGCATCGTGATTGGTGCTTCTGAAGCTACTTCGCATCTATGTAAAGGACCTAGTCACGTGGTTGAGAGAGCTATTCAGTACTTTAGGTATGGTGGTGTTGAGAATCTGAGGTACCTCATACAGTACCTGCTCTGGATCTTAGGTAAGTACCCTAAGGAACCTCCTGATCCGAGACCTGTACCCTGGCATGGTATTTGGCATCCTGAGCTAGGTACGTTCACAGATCTAGAGCAGTACCTTGAGCAGTACCCCTACTCAACTAGACCTCTCGTTGGGATCCTATTCTACAGGTCTCGGTGGCTCTATGGTGATGTTGCTCCTGTAGTGGAGTTGATCAAGGCTTTAGAGGATGAGGAGCTAGGTGTTGTATCTGTCTTTACACCTGGTGTCCATAGGTTAGGTGTACTTGGTGAGCCCTCGGTAGCTGATACTGTACGTACCTTCTTTATGGTGGATGGTAGACCTGTTGTTGATTTGATATTATCCTTCCTCAGTTTTTACTTGGATTGTGAGGATGTATTTAGGAGTCTTGGTGTTCCTGTCCTCAAGGTAGTTAAGGAGTCGTATAGATCTGTTGAGGAGTGGCTTGCTAGCGAGCAAGGTATTTCCAGTATGGCTCAGGTATGGGAAGTTATTATGCCTGAAGTCGATGGTATTGGAGAGCCTATCTTCTTGTGTGGTGCTAGGGAGGTTGGTGGATGTAAAGTCTATGAGGTTTTCTCTCCACACGTGAAGTACATTGCTAGGAGAGTTAGGAGGTGGATTGAGCTTCGACGTAAACCTCCTAGTGAAAGGAGAATTGCTATTGTTCTCAATAATCCTCCTTGTAAGCAAGTTGAGGCAACAATTGGTGTTGCTATGGGTCTCGACGTTCCTGAGAGTTTGGTTAGGTTTCTACATAGGTTGAAGGAGTTAGGTTACTACCTAGGTGATGGTGAGCTTCCGAAGAGTGGTAAGGAGTTAATTGAGTTGATGCTTGAGAAGAGAGCTACGAGTGAGTTTAGATGGACTTCACCTGATGACATTGTTAAGCGTGGTGGTTGTGTTGGTTCTGTAGATCTCGATACGTACATGAGGTGGTTCAGTGAATTACCTGAACGTGTTAGAGAGGTGATGATTAAGGAGTGGGGGGATCCAAGAGATATCCTAGGTGGTGAAGTTGATAGGGTTTTTGCTGGTGCTGTTTACGAGGGTAAGTTCATCGTTCCTGGAATTAGGTTCGGTAATGTGGTCATCATCCCTCAACCTAAGTTTGGGTGTGCAGGTTCAGCTTGTGATGGTAGAGTCTGTAAGATACTTCATAACCCGAGGATTCCTCCACCACATCAGTGGCTTGCTGTCTACAGATGGATTACAAGGATATTTAGAGCTGACGTAGTGATTCACTTCGGTACGCACGGCACTCTCGAGTTTAGACCGGGAAAAGGTGTTGGCTTATCACCTATGTGTTGGCCAGAGATAACGATTGATGACGTACCATTTCTCTACATCTACATCGTGACTAATCCTATGGAGGGTGTCATAGCTAAGAGACGTGGCTACGCTATCATTATAGACCACATGTACCCACCTATGATGTTCACTGACTCAGCGCTCCAGGAACTCGATGAATTACTGGAACAGTATGAGAGAGCTCGTAGATTCAGTGATACATCACGTGCTAGTGAGCTGTATAGGGAACTAGTGTCCAGGATCAAGAAGCTAGGTATTCCTCTCAAGATAGACTTACCTGAGGATGAAATCGTATCTGAACTCCATAAGTACTTAGAACTCATTAAGAGTACTCAGGTAGAAAAGGGACTGCATGTATTTGGTAAGACACCAACTGATAGCGACGAGCTTGCTGAAACCGTAGTCGTAATTATGAGGTATGATACATCTAGCTGGCCATCAATACGTAGAGCAGTAGCTGAGTACCTTGGTCTTAACTATGATGAGCTCCTTAGGAAACCGAGTGAGTACTGCAAGGTACTAGGTACCACTAATAGGAGAGTTCTCGAGCTACTAGATAAGATAGCTGTTGAGGTTTTGAAGAAGTTACTTGAGGTAGGTACTTCGTCCTCTGATCTCGATTGGTCAACTCTTGAGGTTATACTTCATGAGGTATGTTCAAAGTACCTAAGGAGGTGATGTGATGAAGACGATTGAGTTTAAGGATGATCAGACTAGAGAACGTGTACTACGAGCATTTAAGATAGCTCTTAGACTTGCTGAGTTGATTAGAGAATGTGGTGATAACGAGCTTAGAGGTATTGAGAAAGGTCTAAGTAGCTCCTATGTAGAGCCCGGTCCAGCTGGGTCGCTTACCCGTGGTAGAATAGATATCTTACCTACTGGAAGGAACTTCTACAGCATCGACCCGAGAAAGATACCGACACCTGCTGCTTGGAGAGTTGGCGTTGAATCAGCTAATAAACTTCTGCAGAAGTTTCTTGAGCTACATGGTAGATACCCTGAGAGCGTAGGTGAGGTGTTATGGAGTATCGATGCATATAAGGCTGATGGTGAGCAGATATCGAGGATACTCTATCTACTTGGAGTTAGACCGGTGTGGGGTTCTGATGGTGTTGTCAAGGGAATTGAGGTTATCCCACTTGAAGAACTTGGTCGACCTAGAATTGATGTTGTTGTAAGAATTAGTGGTATTGTCCGTGATAATCTACCGAATTACATAAGTTTGATAGATGAAGCTATTGAGAAAGTTATTACTCTTGATGAACCTCTAGAGATGAACTACCCGAAGAAGCATTACCTAGAGTTCATTGAGAGGTTGAGAGAACTCAATCTACCTAACATCGATGTTGAAGAACTAGCTAGAGCACGTATTTGGTGTGCACCACCAGGTGCCTATGGTGCTGGTGTGAATTATGCAGTCTTTGCATCCGCGTGGAAGAACGAAGACGACTTAGCTAAGGTATGGATTCACTGGGGTATGTATGCGTACACGAGGAAAAGATACGGCGTACCCATACCTCACTTACTCACCCTTCAGCTATCGAGAGTAGAGGTCGTTGTACGCAACCATGTTAGCGATGAACATGACCCAACGAATTGCTGCGGCTACTTCGCTTACCAAGGTGGTTTCCACGTCACTACAAAGGTAGTTAGTGGTAAGGAACCGCTTAACTTGGTAGTGGATACCAGAGATAGCTCAAGACCTCAGATCCGTACCCTGAGCGAAGAGTTGGTAAGGATAGTGTATGCAAAGCTCCTTAATCCTAGGTGGATTGAGGAAATGAAGAAGCACGGGTATAGGGGTGCTGCTGAACTCATGAAGAAGATAGTTCATCTCTATGGGTGGCAAGCAACTACACGTGCTGTACCTGACGAAGTGTGGAATAGAATAGCTGAGAAGTACGTACTGGATGAAGGTATGAGGAAGTGGTTCATGGAGAACAATCCATATGCTTTCGAGGAACTCACTCGTAGACTTCTCGAAGCAGTTGAACGTGGTCTTTGGAAACCAGATCTCAACGTACTCAAGGGGATTCAATTAGCTAGAATGGAGGTAGAGTCCCTGCTGGAAGGTGAGGTCGCTGGAGTGAGTGTACAGGGAGGTGAAGTCTCGATATACACAGCTGATGATGTTCAGCCCTGGAGAGAAAGAGCTAAACCAGCTATTGAAGCTCTTGAATGGATTAAGAAGCTGAGGGGTGATGTATCTGTCTCAGGGCAGTAGAAGGATCTACTTCCCCTTCTCAGCTATTGTAGGTTTAGAGAAGGCAAAACTTGCACTCCTAGCAGTTGCTGTTGATCCAACAATTGGTGGTGTACTACTGTGTGGTGATAAAGGAACTGGAAAGACTACACTTGTGAGATCACTAGCACAGATACTACCTGAAGTACCTGTTGTGAAGGGTTGTCCATTTAACTGCAATCCCCTTAACCCTTATGAGATGTGTGAAGAGCATTACCAAGCATGGCTTCGTGGTGAGAAGCTCGAGATTGAGTACAAACCAATGAGGGTTATCGACTTACCACTTAATGTAACTGTCGATCGATTAGTTGGCACCATAGATGTTGAGCGTGCACTGAGAGAAGGTAAAGTAGTGTTTAAACCAGGTATACTAGCAGAGGCTAATAGAAACATCCTATATATTGACGAAGTTAATCTACTCGATGACTACATAGCTGACCTCCTACTAGATGCAGCAGCTACGGGTTGGAACATAGTTGAACGTGAAGGAATTTCGTTTAGACACCCAGCACGCTTCGTACTTGTTGGTAGTATGAATCCTGAAGAGGGTGAATTAAGGCCACAGATCCTGGATAGATTTGGACTCTTTGTCGATGTTTCTGCATCAATGAATCCTGAGGAAAGAGCTGAGATCGTTAGGAGAGTTGAGGAATTTCATAGAGATCCCTTATCCTTTATTAAGAAGTTTGAGAGTGAGGAGAGGAAAATTCGTGAAACAGTTGCTAGAGCTAGGGAACTAATTAGGGAAGTTCATATAGACAATGACCTACTGAAGCTCGTTGCTGAGACCATGGTCAAGCTACGTGTAAGAACCCATAGAGCCGACATAGTTGTAGTTAAGACAGCTAAAGCTATTGCTACACTAGATGGTAGAACACGTGTCGAACTAGAGGATGTGAAGAAAGCTATGGAGCTAGCGTTACCACATAGAATCAAGACAACTGCACCTCAAAACCCTAGACAAGCAAGTGAGCTTCTAGAGAAAGTCCTCAATGAAGTACTCGGTACTAAACAGGAATTAAGTACTGAGCACTCTCATAAGCACGCAGCAGGAAGCAGTTCTAGGGTAAATATTAGCGATACACATGTAGCTATTGGCTCTGGCATCAGCGGTAAAGATAGCATTATAGCTAAACTAGGAGACCTAACACCTACATCACAGGGACTAACCTCATTACCCACAACAATAACTAAGTCATCAACTATCCGTGAATTACACTTAACACCAACAACACCAACGAAGGGACGTACATCAAGAGAATGTAGTGTAACTCTAGTAGCAGTCGGTAGAGGTCGTGTCATTTACCACACAGTACCCGTTCACGACAGTGAGTACAGGGATATAGACTTAGTTGCTACACTTAGAGCTACAGTTTCAAGATGCCTCACAACTAAGTTACCGATCCCGAGTCAAGACATTAGGGTAAGAGTTAGGAGAGTTAAGGTACCTGTACTCAATATAGTGGTGCTGGATGCTAGTGGTAGCATGTTAGCACTAAACAGAATTCAACTAGCTAGGGAGCTAGTTGAGAAGCTAGCGACTAGGAGCTACGTTACAAGATCTAGCATAGCCATTGTAGTGTTCAGAGGAAGAAGTGCATCGTGTATTCTACCACCTACGAGATGCTATGCAAAGGCTCTCGAACTCCTCAGGGAAATTGAGGTAGGGGGATCAACTCCTCTCTTCCACGGATTACTGGAGGCTTACAACGTAGCTAAGCTCTATAGACTGAGGTATCCGCTCTCTCGAGTCCACATATACTTAGTAAGTGATGGTAAGGTAAATGTACTGCTGACCGGCGACTTAGATCAAGATATTCGCACTATAGCCACATTACTTGAGAAACTCCAGTGTAAGCTCACTATATTCGAAGTTCGAGGAGAGTACTCACTCAATATTGGAATGAGTGTTATTGAGAAGTTAGCTGAGATGACTAATGGAGAGTACAGAGTAATCTACGTCAGCAAGTAAACGAGGAATAGCTGCAGAGGCAACGAGGTGATTGATATCGAGAGCGAAATAGCGACCAATTTCACAACTAGCTTAGGAGGATAGAGTGAGAGATATAGTGGAACTACGTGTCGAGGATAATCAGATAACACAATGAAGAGAAACCTAGTCAGCACCAGTACGAGAAGCGCTTCTCTACAACTGAGGAAACTAGATCTAACAAATTCACCTACTAGGAATACAGCAGTAACCGGACTAATAATACCTGTACACACAACAATAACGAAATGGTACGAAAAACCTAATGTGTGAGGCAATGGAGTTACTACATTACTGAGGTAAGTAGTTACATTCAGTACCGTGAAGATTACTACTAACGCAGTAGCAACTATGTAACGAGGAACAATTCTCGAGAGAGCATGAATTGCTAAGTGCAGAGACCTACGAAGTACCTCGCGTAAACTATAGGAAGCACTAACCTCAATAGTACGACTAGGCTCCGTGTAAATTCCATGTACTTTAGATCTACCGTACACAATAGCGACTAGCAAACTTATGATCTGCGGAACAAGTGCTAGCAATAGGTACCTCAGTCCCAGAGAAACTCCGAGAGCAACCAACACAACAGGTATGTAGTACCTATGAGGTGGGTGATCAGCGTAAAGGGTCTCCTAGGCAGTACATACGCAATCACAACATCATCCCCTACGACGCCTCCAGTCCTTAACTCAGAGAGGTATGCTTGCTCAACCTTAACATCCACTACGGCGGCAGGTATGAGAACTGCTAAGTCTGGTGGTAACCTCGCTAGTAACATAAGCGACCTGAAGGGTTTACACAGAATTCTCGAAATACCTAGCTCGTAGACCATACCCAGAACGAGAACGCCAAGGAACATCAGTGTGATGGAGATGGCTACATACCTGAGGTAAGACAGGACTAGTGATGCTAAGTCCAAGTCACTAAACCTCAGTACTAGCTCTTGGAACAACTACCACAAAACCACAGTGCTCAAACCTAACGAAGTCAACACCATAGACCTCCCTAAGTACCTCAGGTCTCAATACATCACGTGGACTACCGCAAGCCACAACACGCCCCCTACTCATTAGCAGCACCTTATCACTGAAACTAGCTGCTAAAACAGGATCGTGCATTGCCATGATAGCTGCATCTACTCTACCCGACTTCACCAACTTCCTAACAACTGAAAGCACACGTACACTATTGACAATATCTAGGTGTGCCGTTGGTTCATCGAGGAGTAATACCTTTGCTTCCTGTACAAGCGCTCTTGCAATCAGTACCAACTGCATCTGACCACCGCTCAACTCAGTAATAGACCTCTCGAGAAGATCCTCGATACCAAGTAACTTAGCTACCTCGTGAACTTTCTCGTAATCCCTTCGAGAAGGTAGTGAGAACATCGTGTGGTGAGGTGCTCTACCCATTAATATAAAGTCAAGTACCCTGTACGCAAATATGCTGTGATGTGTCTGAGGTACATAGCCGAAATACTTAGCGAGCTCTCTAGAACTAAGTTCATCCCATCTACGCTTACCATTAATGTACACTACACCTCTCGGTTCGAGAAGTCTAAGTATGCACTTGAGAAGCGTAGTCTTCCCAGCACCATTTGGGCCCAGTACTGTCACTACCTCTCCACTATACACCTCAAACTCCACATCACGTAGAGCAACTAGATCACGAGAGTACGTGTAGCTAAGTCCCTCTACCCGAAGTACACACCTCATCTCCACACACCACTTGCTCTCCTAAGTAAGTATATGTAGAGTGGTGCACCCATGATCGTCGTGAGAACACCAATCGGTAGCTCCTCACTCGTGAGACACCTAGCTAAGTCATCAGCTAGTACCATGTACGTAGCACCAAACACAATACTGTATGTCACCACCACCCTATTGTCCGTACCCAACATGAGCCTAACTATGTGGGGCACTAGTAGCCCAACCCACCCGATGATTCCGGTGTAGGCTACAGTAGCTGAAGTCATGAGAGCACAGATAGCAGTCAACAAACCTCGTTCCACAGTTGGATTCACACCAAGTGCTCTAGCCTCTTCATCTCCAAGAGATAGTACATTAAGTCTCCACCTCATAAACCAGATAACGAGTATACAGGGTAGTGATATAGCTAACATACGCATAATCTTGTACCAAAACGCTGCTTGACCAATATCACCCATCAACCAGAAGACTATTGAGGCCAATCTATGAGGATCTGGAGCTAAGTACTTAACAAGTGCTAGAGCTGCTGAGAAAAATGCATTAACTATGACACCAGAGAGGACAAGAGCTATTACCCCACCTCTCCCCCAACTCCAAGCTAGGACAAATGCCAGCATGAATGCGATGAGTGAGAAACAAAAAGCAACCAACTCTACCGGTACTGTTGGCGGTAAGAACGCTATAGCTAATGCAGCACCGAACCCAGCACCTGAAGCTATGCCCAGAATGTAGGTATCAACTAAGGGGTTACGAAGCATTGATTGCAGAGCGGCACCAGAAACAGCTAGGACAGCTCCTGTAATAGCTGCTGCAATAGCTCTAGGTGCTCTATAGAGCAGTACAATCACTCGAACTGTCTCAGGTGGACTATGAATAAGGTGAGGGAATACAGCTGACAACACCACCTCAAGTACGGTCTTAGGGTCGGTCCTATAGTGACCCAGTAGGAGAGAGATCAAGATTGCTAGCGGTAGAGAAAAAGAAACAAATAGCTTTGGTACTAGCTTCCTCAAGGACACTCACCCACTAACCAGCGCTAGCAACCTCAGAATACAGTATACCATACCACTCCATGTAGTATTTATTAGCTATCTCCATGAAGTTTATGTCACTAAACCTATCTGGGTACATCTTACACGCTAACCACAGCACGAATAAGGTTAAATCTGGGCCCCAATGCTCGTAGTAAGGCTCCTTGTACACTCTACCCTCTTTAACCGCCTTAACGACACTCCACTTAGGATCCTTGAGGAGATCCTCAGGACCGTACTTAGCCCACCACCAAATCACTATCATATCTGGATTCCACTTAACAATACGCTCAAAGTCAACAGTTACATAGCTCTTGTCTGGAAACTCCTTTGCTGCAACATTTACACCACCAGCGAGAACAATAGCATCATTCATGGTACCTCTACCACCTTGAACTCTAGTAGGCTTACTCCATAGATACAGCACACGTACTCTCTTCTCAGATGGTATGTCCTTTATCCTCTCTCGAACTAACATCAGTAGGTTATCCATATCGTTAATGATCTTCTTGACCCTATCGACCACACCATACAGCACACCTAAACACCATAGCAACCTCCTGACATCATCGTAACTATAGAGATGAACTTTCACAACTGGAATACCGAGCTTCTCAATCTGCTCAACAACACTTGGCTTATATGGCCAAATTATGACGACGTCAGGTCTCAACATCTCAAGCACCTCTATGTTCACCTTAAACGAGGAGCCTGGACTAGGTATGTCCTTGATCTTGGGATACACCTTCAGCAGTACAGGATTCTTCTTAGCATACTTCGACACACCAACGAGTCTATCCATAACACCTAGAGCTAGGTCAGAGAGGTACGATATCAAGTCAACTACTTTCTTCACCTTTCTCGGTACCTTAACCACATTACCCAATGGATCGACAATTTCCTTCCACTCAATACTGTACGCAGCAAATGCCTGCTTAGGTATATCAATACCGTAGAAGTGCTCGAGCAGATACTCCATATCACCCCTCCAGTCGACTTCCCTATACACGTCCGGGTACAGGAGCTTCGCAATGTACTCTCTACCAATGATGTCTCTCGGACCCCAATCAAGAACTCCACCAATGCTACCCCAGCAAGGAACTACGTAGATTCTACCACTCTTGTAAGCCTTGAGAACATGCCACCTAGTATCACTAGCAACCTTATCCAGTACCTTCTGTACGTACTTCACAGATGAGGTAATGAATACTACATCTGGATCCCACTTCACTAAAGTCTCGAAATCAACCTTAGGCCACTTCTTATTTGGGAACTCATGTAATGCCACATTGACAGCACCTATATCCTCTACAGCTCTACCCCACGAAGCATTTGCATAGAGCGAAAGAGCACCACCCTTGAGAACACTCGAACCACTGATGAAAACAACTTTAAGTCTCTTACTCTCAGGTACCTTTGCACCAAGCTCCTTCAACTTACCGTACCTAGTCTTGATGAACTCAATAAGCTTCTTAGCCTTCTCCTCAGCACCAAGTACCTTACCCAAGATCTCAATTGCCTTTATCTCATCTTCGATACCTCTAATGAAGAGACCAATGACAGGTATCCCCATTTGCTCAAGTTTCTTAATAATCTCATCAGCCTTACCATAGCCGAAGTCCATAATTACGACATCTGGCTTCAGAGAAGCTATAGCCTCAACATTGACACCTCTAAATATGCTTCCAACCTTAGGTAGGTCCCTGACTTCAGGGGGTAGGTACTCATCGTAAGGTACGTAGCTACCAACACCAACAATAGTATTAGCCTTACCGAGAGCTACAATTACCTCAGCCCAGTATGACTGAAGAACTACAACCCTCTCAGCAGGTTTAGCTAACTCAATAGTCTTCCCTCTAAAGTCCTTAATCACAATAGCTGGTTTAGTAGGTTTGGTAGGTTTAGTGGGTGGTGGAGGTGCTGTAGGTTTAGATGGTCTAGCGCTATAGTAGAGATATGTAGTGATTACAGCTGCTACAATTGCTACAATTACTACCACTAGGATTGTAACCAGAACCCACTTACTGATACCTACTTGCGACCTCATTAGACTCACCCAAATTCAAGCTGTGTTAATACTAACTTCAATATTTTTTAATACTTTCAGTATGAGTGCACTACGGTAATGGTAGTACCATAGCTGGGGACATGGTTCCAGAGGCACTATTAAGTACCTTACTTGAGCTTGGTACTGTGCGTCCTTGCTTAAGTCACATATAGTGAATGAGTTACTTCTTCATCTGAGAAAGACACTAAATCACTACTGAGTACTCATGTGTCATGGCTTGACCTGCGGGTATAGGTCCACTAGCTTCTTAACCCTCTCATAGACGTAGTGAGCCATGTACAATGCCTCTTCTGCGTCCTCACGATCATACAGAGCTTCTGGTGGAAGTCCGGACTCTTCATCACCGTACATACTTGGTTCCTTCTCTCTACGTAATCTCCTTGAGTATCTGGCCATAGTTGGTATATCACGACGAAACCATTCAGGGAATCTATCGGCTTCTCTCCTCAGTATTGGTCCAACATCGTGCCAACGAGGAGGCTCTACACCAACTAATCTTAGTGCTGCTTTGAGCAACAGCTCGACAGCCTCTTGACATTGCCTCACTACATAGGGGTAGTTCCCTCTTTCAAGAGCTTCTCTAGCATGGTGAATCCTCTCCTCAGCTTGTCTCACGTAGGATAGTGCCATCTCTGTATTCCTCAGATCTCAATCACCTCACCAAACCTATAATCACGCTTCAACCTCCAGTACCATAACTTACCAAATCTCACTCTCTCAGCACCGAGCTCCTCCAATCTCCTCCTCAAATTCTCGAGGATATTCCTGAAGAAGTCATCCCTATCATACAGCAACACAGCATCCTCAACAAGATCTAGGTACAGAGGTACAACCCTACTCGCTTCCTCCGGTGTCTTCAGTATTGGAGAGAACTCAATGTAGTAACCTCGCCTCTCCAACTCCTCAAGCAAAGGCTCTAACTCCTTCTCAACTTCCATGAACAAGTCCTGTCTCCTAAACCTACCCCTAGGGAGATTCCTAACCACAATAATCAAATCTACATCACTATCAGGTCTTGCCTCACCCCTAGCTACAGAACCAAAAAGCACAACAGATACCAAGTCATCACCAAACCTCCTCTCAAGAACCTCAACCAACTTCAAGAGTATACTCCGATACGGCTCAGGTACCTGCGCCAAATTCCTCAAAACACATCTACCCCCATTATTGGGAGTAAATCACCCAATCAACTCATAACAGATGAATTACCACATAACGTAGTACACAAAGCTTTATCTAAATCTGACTACTTTCCTACTAGGGAATCACCATGAAGCCCCCTCAAGCACTGAAGTACATCTGCGTGTGGCTTGCACTAATCCTAGGCATTGCTACTGGATACGTACTAGATCTCAACTACAGCAGTTACGTACTACTACTCGTAGGTTATATCATCTTTGGATTAGGTATGTACATCCACTACCTAAGTCATAGAGCACACCCAAGAGCACATAGAGGTATTGAGGAAATAGACTACGTAGCTACACATGGAATCTACTCCTGGATTCGACATCCAGGATACCTAGGTCTATCGTTAGCATTCTACGGACTAGCCATAGCATTTGGTAGTGTACCCGGATTAGCAATAGCTACCGTACTTACACTACATCACTACTACCTCGCAGTTAGAGAAGAGAGATTAATGATCGAGAAGTTCGGTACTGTGTACATTAAGTACATGGAGGAGGTGCCAGATAGGTTCATACCAGTGAGGAAGATCGCTAAGCACCTTAAGAAGAGGCTATCACCTAAGCAAGCTCTCTAAGACAAAGCTTTTACCTGCTAACCTCCTCGTTCTCTCTAGGCGATACTCATGAGAGAGGTCATAACAGAGGGTATCAGAGGTATCGTATTCAAGAAGTTAATCACCGAGGTAGAGCTAGAGGCACCACCTGACTTCAAGATCAAGAAATCAATTATCGAGTACAGACAAGATCCCTTTACAGATCTCTGGGTGAGGATCAGTGTAGAGCGTGCAATGAGACCAAGACAAGTACCACTAACACCACCTGAAGTAGAGAGCTGGAAAAGAAAAGACTACGACGAGAAATGCCCCTTCTGCACAGTAGAGAGATCAACACCAAAGTACCCACCACATATACTGGAGGAAGGTAGGTTAATCGAGAAATCACAGTACCTATTCCCAAACCTATACCCCTTCGCAAAGTACCACGCAGTAGTAACACTAACACCAAAACACTTCAAGGAATACCAAGAACTCACTACCGAGGAGTGGTATCACGCACTACACCTCTCTATAGAGTACTTCAGGAAGATATCTACTAGGGACAGAGAAGTGAGGTACTTCACCATAAACCTAAACTACCTAGCACCAGCAGGAGCATCAATACTACATCCACACCTACAGCTAGTAGCTGACGTAAAGCTAGGAAACTACACAGCACTACTCCTACAGAAGTACAGGGAATATAGGAGTAAGTGGGGCACAGACCTCATTCAGGACCTAGTGGAGTCTGAAGAGAAGCTAGGTGAGAGATTCCTATGGAGAGGTAAATTAGTGACCTGGATCGTAGCCTATGCACCTTGGATACCTGGCGAAATTATAGGCACAGCTCAGGTAAGTGACATAAGGGAGCTAAGTGATAGCGAAGTAAGGTACCTAGCTGAAGACATAAAGAACCTACTCAACCCCTACAGACAAGCGGTGAAGACAGATAGCATAAACGTGAGCATGTACTCACTACCAGGAACAGACCTACCCCTACTCATAAGGATAGGAGCAAGAAAACCACTACAACCATACTACACAAACGACAGAGGATTCATGGAAGTACTCCACCAAGAACCAATAACAGACATACTACCAGAAAACCTCACCAAAACACTACGTGAACTAAGAAAGCAGTAACCAAGCACCAAAACAACACCCCTTATAGCTTAAATCATACTCAATATCAATGGGGATTTAAGTGGAGGTAAATCCCATCATCAAAGCTAGAGTAGTCATTAAAGGAAGTAGAAGAGTTACTGAAGGTAATGTACTAGTTGATACAGGAGCTACATACAGCATAATTGATGAGGAGCTAGCTAATGAAATTGGTGTAAAGCTACTGGAGAGACCAGAGAGGATATTGTTGAGAGGTATTTGCTGTCAGATTGAAGGTAGGCTATGTGTAATCGATACGTTGATTATAGAGGACATCACTGTAGGACCTTCAGTGGCGGTCTTAACTAGGTTAAGTACTGAAGTCAAGGAGATACTGAAGAGTTACGAAGTCCTGAACACTTTCATACTTGGTCTCCGTGATATTGTTGGATTTACCATTGATGTGAAGTCAGGTAGATTGAAATGGGTTGGATATCTAGCGCTGTGATACCACCTCTGAATTAGCTAGCATGGTTCATCTGTGGTGAAACGTAATGAGATACTACGTGTTTGTGCTTGTACTCATCACGCTACTACCAATAATGAGTGTCTTACATCTACGCTTAGCTACCTTATCTTCCAGTGAAGGACAATGTGCTAGTGCAGAACAGGTCAAGTACCTTAAGGTATATGTTCTAAGCTGTAAAGACTTGGTGCCCTACTACATGTCACTACTTAATCAAGTCAAGAAGTTAGTACCTACTGTTAAGGTGTGTGTACTCTACTACCTAGATCACAGGTATCTACAGTGGGCAAATCTGACGCTCATTGACTCTAATTGGTTGTTAAGGCAAGATAACTACACAATCACGGATCTGAGCAAGGTAACTGCTAGCTACCTCATGAACTATGGAGTACTTGTAATCTACGGTAATACCACGCACATTGTAGCATCGAAGCTACTGAGTAATTTTGTTCTCAACAACTTAACAATAGCCATAACCGAGGACGTTGAATTGAGGAAAGGTGTTAAAGTACCTAGCTTTAGTCTTGGGAATAATACCATAGCTCTTGGACTAGCTATACTGAGGATTGGTGAGCTAAGAGCTATACCAGGGTACTTCAGATATATCGCGAAGGGTGATTGGGCATATAGGGAGGATACCCTTAAGAGTGTTGCAGTGAAGTTAGTGAAGTACATTATTGAGGTATTGAAGACTAGGAAGTCCAATGCACTTAGGGTACACACCCATGCATCTAGATTCAATCCAGCAACATGCTACATTCCTCAGGATGTCGTTGAGATTGTTGGATATGAATTCATGGGCTACGTCTACAACGTCCTAGGGATAACGTATGAAGAGCAAGTAGTTGGCGAATATACTCATTACGATAAAGTTTACTGCTATGTGACGTATAGCGGACCAGATTTCGTAATTGTTTCTGTCCAATGGCTTGAAGGCGAGAGCGGTTGGTCCCCTTACGAATGGTACACATATTATAATTCACTATACGATATGTATGATGAGCAGTTGATAGTAACTTACAGACCACAGGGAACAAAATCTTGGATTCAATCCATTACATTCACAATAGGCTTCGGCCCACCATACGTAGCTGTATCGTTTAGTGTAGCTCCTGACTATCTATGGTACTCCGCCGATTCTGATATACCACGTTGGTGTGAAATCACGTATCAGCTATTAACTAATGCACCAAATGCAGAGAAAGAAACTGATTTCGCTATTGAGGGTTTTCTAGACATCTCACGAGGTAGTGAACCATATATCTGGTCAGTGAAGAAAGTAGCGACAGTGGTCCTAGAACTACCAATGTTCACGATTACAGCGAGCACGAGCGACAGTTACTATCTAGTTACATGGTCTGATAGAGAGCCTGGAAGATGGTGAAGGGGATTAGGAGGCTTTGAGCTTCGGAGATTTCCTAAGTTTGAAACGGTGTTTTTATCGATAATTCTCTCGGTTCTATAACTCTCCTAAGCCACGTCCCCCTCGATATCCACGCTAGAGATAGTAAGCCAGCAGCTACGTTACTCACCGACATCGCCACCCAAATACCTGTCGACCCCATACCTAGGTACAGTGCAAGCAGTACCGATAAACCTATCCTAAATAGCCACAGCCTCACTACAGATATCACAGTCATAGCCTCAGGGTGGCCAGAACCCTGGGCAACACCATTACACACGAAGAAGATACCAAAGAACGGAATACTCCAGACGAAGTAACTCAAGAATACGTCCCCCTCCTCAATGACAAGGGGATCAGGTACAAAGAATGATATTACAGCATCCCTAAACACATATATGGCGATAGCTCCCACCCCCAGGATTGAGGTTACGAGAGTTATTGACGTTCTTGAGATCCTCTTCGCTCGATCATAGAGTTCAGCACCAACACACTGACCCACCATAATCGAGGTAGCTCTCTGAATACCCATCGTAAACGCCTGTACGATATCTACAATCCTGATACCTATCCCATACGCAGCAACTGCTACGGAGCCAAATCGAGACACTATACTCATCATGACAGTGAAACCCAGCGCGTTCGAAGATGACTGGATGTATATGGGTACAGCTATGGAAACCACCTTCCTGAGCCACCACCTCTCAATCCTCATACACCTGAGACGCAACTTAATCCCATGAACTCCCCTTACAAGCATGTAGAGACCTACAAACGAAACAATCCCCCTCGCCAACAGTGTTGCTAGCGCAGCCCCTACAACACCCAATGCCGGTAACCCAAAGAGTCCAAAGATGAGTATTGGGTCCAATACGATATTTATCAAAGCCGAGATCAGAACTAACTTCATAGGAGTTCTAGTATCCCCTAAGGAGTTCAAAATCGCTGAAAACGCAAATCCTAGAAATGCTAGAGGGATACCCGCAAAGATAACCCTAGAGTACGCAACAGCCAACGGATAGATGTCCTTAGGAACACCCATTAACTTTAGAAGAATGTGAACAGTAGAGACACCTAGCATGCTAATGGATAGAGCTAGTACCGCGAGCAGAGCTACCAACTGACCAGAACACCTACTACTCATCTCATAATCTCCAGCACCAAAGTACTGAGATATCAATGCTGTACCCGCCTGAGCAATACTCATACCTATAGCATTGAACAACATTATCAAAGGCCAGCTAACTGTGGGTGCTCCGAAAGCATCCCTACCCAACCTACCAAGCCACAACGCATCAACGAGGTTGTAAGTCATCATAGCGAAAGTACCTACAATAACTGGCCACGACAACCATAAGAGCGTCCGAACTATCGACCCATTCAGTATCCTCTCTCTATACGTGATGATGGTACTACTAGCCATCCTCTTCACCTGAACGCTCTCTAGAAGAACCAACTGAGTACAAAAACCTCAGCGCGAGTAAACATTGGAAGTTGAAAACAGTTATTTGAATTTTATTTGAATTTCGAGTATAGCGCTTATCCCAGTACAGGTATACCATCATTGGTATTGTTGAGGAAGAACCCAGACTTCAACCTATGAAACTTGCTCCACACGCACTTACGACCCCCCTGTACAGCCACACTCGCTAATGTACGTATGGTTATAGTATCTAAAGCATAGAGCGCACCTACAAAAGCACCAGTTAACTATTTACTCTCAAGTCTTAACAGTCGCTCCAAGGACGTCGTACTGTATAACCATCAATACACCTATCCACACACTCAAGAAGAGTGTTACTAACCTGTCCATGACTACGGCTAGAGCAAAAACCAACAATGGAGATAACAGAGAAAACGTTGAGAGGTAAGTTACGACTATAGCTACCACAATTACACCTATCTCTAGAGAAACCCCACCTTACGTATTTCCGGAGTTTACACACTATTAGTGAATGTGAGAAATACTCTACCTCCCAACTCCAATAACCTCGAAAATCCTCCAACATCCACCTCGTGTAATCTCATGAACTCAAACCCAACAACTTACTCAACCGCTATAGGAATTACTATCACAAACCCATTCCAGCCCATGCCGAAGCGCCATAGAGATCTCGATCAGAAATGACTTAGTCCTCCTAACTATAGCTCCCACCTTCAGCCCTGAAACTAATTAGGACCTAAACTCGAGAGGAACTAAATAGGTATGTAGTGGGTAGTGGGGATGAGGTTTTGGTGCCCCGGCCGGGATTTGAACCCGGGTCACGGGCTTGAAAGGCCCGCATACTTGACCGGGCTATACGACCGGGGCATCTAGTTGTGTTGTCTTTAATTGGGTTTTAAAGGTTGCTTTGTGTTGTCAGTTGGGCAAGTGCTTCTTCATCTCTCTGCTGCTCAGGTGCTCATCACCTACGCTATTTCTCAGTTACTCGTTATTTTAGTCTTAGCCGCTTCCTATCTACCAGTTGCTTCTCCATGGTAGGTACATTGATTCACGTAGGTAGTACCTATTTGTGAGGTACGTATTCTCTCTCCTCCTACGTACTTCCTCTACGTACTCTCTCGTGAATTCATGTAGTAACTTGATTAGTACGTCTCTCCTCCTCTCACGGTCTTCTCTTAGTCTTTGTTCGAGTTCTCTACAGTTTAGTCCTCCTGCTGGTGCATATACTTGGTTAAATCTGTAGAGGAGGTAGTTTAGGTAGTTTGGTGTATCTGGTTCTACTCCGTAGGTTCTCGATACCATTGCTATTAGATCTGCTATCACCATGAGTGCTTCTAGACTCATGTCTGTTCACCGCTCTCTAATTTTCTTGAGTAAGGTATTTCTCTTTCTTCATTGTCTTCTCTTGTCGAGTTGCTGTGTGGTGTCTCTGTATGTCTGGTTGGAGGGTTGAGTTGAGAAGGAGAGCTGAGAATGCGTTGAGTAAGGTACCTCCCTATGGTGTTGATGTTGATTTTAGTGAGTTCATTACTTCTGTTCCTGCTACTGTTGAGGAGAGGAGGATTGAGGAGCTTCCTAGTGGTGTTGTTGAGAGGGCTAGGGAGTTGGGTGTTGATGTTAGTGAGGAGAGGGTTGGTGGTACGTACTTTCAGCTTGATTACAGCGTTGTGAGGACTTATGTTGTTGAGAAGTTGAGGAGGTATGGTGTTGTCGTTACGAGTATTGAGGATGCTTTGAAGAAGTTTGATTGGGTTCGTGATTACTATTGGCGTGCTGTACCTGTTGATCTCGATAAGTACACTGCTGCTACTGAGCTATATGGTAAGCATGGTTACTTCATCTATGTACCACCTGGTGTTAAGGTTAAGGAGCCTATTCAGGCTTGTCTCTTCATTCATAGGGAGTCTGTTGCTCAGTTGGTGCATAACGTAATTATCGTTGATGAAGGTGCTGAGCTGAATCTCGTGACAGCATGTGCGTCTTTACCTACAAAGGCGCTTCACATAGGTGTCTCTGAGTTCTACGTGAGGAAGAATGCTAAGTTGACATTTACTATGGTTCACTTCTGGGGTCATGAAACTCATGTTAGGCCTAGGGAAGCAGCTATTGTTGAGGATGGTGGTTTCTTCGTTAGCTACTATGTGACTATGGCTCCTGTCAAATCTCTTCAGATGTACCCAACCGTTTACTTAGTTGGTAGGGATGCTCAGGCATACCTCACAACTATACTCCTAGCTGGTAGGACTTCGCAATTGGATGTTGGTGGTTGTATTGTGTTTAGTGGTGATGATACGAGAGGTGAGGTGGTTTCTAGGTCCGTTATTAGGGATGAGGCGTATGTAGTCATGAGAGGTGAGCTTGTTGGTGAGAGGAGGTGTAAGGGTCATCTTGACTGTAAGGGTCTCATACTGTCTACAAGGGCTAGAGGTGAGGCAATACCTATGTTGAGGACCTGTACTGAGCTTGCTGAGCTTACTCATGAGGCTGCTCTCGGTAGAATCTCTAGAGATGAGTTAGAGTACTTGATGTCTAAGGGATTCACTGAGGAGGAAGCTACATCAATGCTTGTTAGAGGATTCCTCGAGGTAGGTCTCGATAAGATACCATCCCCTGTTAGAGAGTACGTAGCTAATGTACTTGAGGTAATAGCGAAGTATGCGAAAGGCTAAGCGAGCTAGCGAGTTCAGCTGAGCAACTCCTCCTCATCAATCAGCTAATCCGGGCACTCATCACCTAGATCTCGCTAGTTCATCAACTAAGTTGAGTAATTCACGTAAATCTCTAATCACATAGTCTGCACCTAGATCATCAGTGACATGTGGTCTCTTCACGATTACAATCTTTACATTTGCTGATCTAGCGCAAACTACATCTATTACCGTATCACCAACGTAGATCGATTCCTCTGGTTCAACACCTAGTCTCCTCAATGCCTCAACTATTATGTCAGGGTATGGTTTGGGTCTTTGGACTTCGTCCTGAGCTACTACGGCGTCGAAGTACTGAGCAATACCGAAGTAATTCAGCATGAACTCTAGCCTACTCCTGATGTTACCTGAGGCTACTCCAAGCTTAAATCCTCTACGACGTAGCTCTGACAATACCTCAATGACGTCTGGATAGAGCTTAACGTACCTACTCCACAGCATCCCCATGTACTGTCTACGAAGTTCAACAAATCTATCTAGTAAGTTGCTGGGAACACCTACCAATCTAGCAATTTCCCTACTAGGTAAACCTAAAAGTCTCTTCACAGCATCTAGATCAATACCTACTCCAAGTTCTTTAGCAGCTAACCTAAAGCTCTCTACAACAGCATCCACACTATCAACTAACGTACCATCAACATCGAATACTATGGCCTTTAGCACCACATCACTAACCTCTACTACTGAGGATTGACGTAGAGTCCACTCCTCTCAATACCTAGCCTCTTCTTAATCTCTTCAAACCACCTCTTCTCCAAAACCTTAACCTTAGTTGACCCACAGTAAGGACACTTAACTAAGCTCTCACCCTTTAGAGCCTTAATGATTTCATTCTCGTCAATACTGAAGAAGCCACCTCTACCATCTCTACTACAAGTAACGCAGAGACAACGTACTCTACCCATGTAATCACCTTACCACAGCATAGATAAAGACGCTGTAATTAACTTTTACCTCTAGGTGATGGAGGTAGTGACTAAGGATCGATGTAGGGAGGTGTACACTATTGGGCACTCAAATCGTAGTCTAGAGTCGTTCATTAGTACTCTGATCTTCTACAGAATTGAGTACCTAGTTGATGTCCGCAGATTTCCTACATCACGTAAGTACCCACATTTCAGCAAGGAGGTTCTCGAGATAGAGCTTAGGAGGAGGGGTATTGAGTACCTGTGGTTAGGTGAAGGTCTTGGTGGTTACAGGAAGCTACCTCGGGGTACTGAGCTTCATGTTAGAGATGAGTTGAGTAGAGGCTTCTTAGCCTATGTCTATCACATGAGAACAGAGGTCTTTCGAGTTTACTTCCAGAAGTTACTTGAAGTTATTGGTAGTTATCGTACTGCTATCATGTGCTCTGAGAAGATACCCTATAGGTGTCACAGGAAGTTACTCTCAGATTTACTTACGTTACTAGGTTACAGAGTCGTACACATAATCGATAGGGGGACCACCATGGACCATAGATTAACGAGGTACTCTAGATTAATTCGTGATTTTGTTCACGAGTTCTCTACATAGCTATGGTCAGTACCTAGGGGATTGCCTTTGCACTTATGGTTAGGGGAATCGTTATAATGTCTCTACCCTACTACCTCTAGGTTGGGTGCTAGTTATGTGCTCTAGTACTGAGCTGAAGCCTGGTCTCAAGAATGTGATAACTAAGGTTGTTGGTCCTGATCACATTGCTGAGTTTCTTGGTAGTGGTGGTGTACCAGTTCTAGCTACTCCCATGATGATTGCGTGGATGGAGGAGTGTGCTAAGCTACTTGTCGACAATTATCTCTCACCTGGCCAAGTAACTGTTGGTACTCGTGTTGATGTAGTTCACAAGGCACCGGCGAAAGTAGGTACCAAGGTCACTGTTGAGGCTGAGTTAGTTGAGGTTAGTGGTAGGAGGTTGCTTTTTAAGGTGAGAGCTTACTCAGGTGATGTAGTTATTGGCGAGGGTACTCACGAGAGATACATAGTTGACCTAGAGAAGTTTAAAGCGCGTACTGAGGAGCTATCTAAGAGAATGGAGTTTGAGACACCTAGGTGATGGGTGGTGGTCATGACCGTAATTGAGGGTATTGATGCTGAATACGATGCGATCCTGATCACGGCTAAGCTCATGTGCGCAGCAGCTAGGACAGCACCTAAGACACGTGGAATAGATGACATAGTCACCAAGGTCATTACAGGTGAGGAGATTGAGAGATTAGCGAATTTCATGGAGAAGCTTGGTAAGGAAGTACCGGAGTGGAGTTTCTTCATTAGAGATGCTAGGAGTATCAGAGAGGCAAAGGCTATTGTCTTAGTTGGCTTGAAGAGTCCTAGAGTTGTTGAGGTCAATTGTGGTGCATGTGGTTTGACATGTAGGGAACTTAGGGAGAGGTCCTGTAGTGTTGAGGGACCTGCATACAGAGGTCCTATCTGTGCTCTTCAGCTACTGAACCTAGGTATTGCCATTGGGTCTATGGTGAAGGTAGCTTCCGAGATGAACATCGATAATAGAATCATGTTCTCAGTAGGCGTAGCAGCTAGGAAGTTAGGGCTGATAGATGCTGATATTGTTGTTGGTATTCCACTAACCTGTAAAGGTAAGAACCCATTCTTTGATAGGAAGTACTAGCTAATGTACTTCATGACAGGTACCTCAACCCAAGTACCATGGTATACAGAACCTAGTAAACCCTCTGGCTCAAGCGGTACCTCACAGTACGGTACATCGTCAGCTCTCGCAGCTAACTCTGTTGCCGAGCAAACTACATCAACTATTCTCCTCCTATCAACACCACGATGCACCACATACTCAACGTAGGAGACCCAACCATAAGAAATCACGTGAACTAGACACGTAGACTCCTTATCAACATACACACGACCAGGTGCTGTACTCAAGTACTTGAGGTACTTCCCCAAGTCAGGATACCACCAGAATAGCTTCCTCCAACCACCTACACTCAATACATCACCTAGATCTCGACCAGTAACCTCACACACCTCTTTTAAAGGACTTAACTCACCAGCAACCCACCAAGTATATGTGACGGAACCCAACCTATGATCAATGTGGTAGCCACGACTAAGAAACCAACTAAGAGCAGACCCCCTCCTCTTAGCAACATAAGCAACGACCTTACTAACGCCTAGACCCCTAAGCACTTTCTCAACCTCATGAAGTAGAGCAGAACCAATACCCCGTCCCCTAAAGTCTTCACGAACACCAATCCTATAGATAACACCACAATCGCCAATAGCATCGAAGTGAGCAAAACCAACAACCTCACCATCAACCTCACACACCAAGAACCTACCTATACCGTGAAGTATTAACCACCTAAAGAACTCAGGAGGAACCTCCTCCAGATACGGAAACCCCTCATTATTGATACTAGCTATGTCAGACACATCACCAACAGAAGCCTCACGAATGAGAAAGTGCATGATAAATCACCACTGAATCAGCTAGGCTACATCTCCTCACACATCAGAACCCCAATCCCTCATCACACAAACACCCACAACCAACGGGCCTTAATAAGCTAACTCACAAACACAAGAAATTTCAATAACAGAACGAGAAACCTCATGAGAAAGCATGAGTATCAAAGTACCGCCAGAGTACCCAAGATACATCAAGAAAGGACAATTCAAATCATATGACCCAATCAAGGTCAGTAAATGGACTGAGGAAATAGTCTGTAAGTACGTGGATGGTGAACAATGGAGGAAGTACACGAGTTTTTATGGTGCTGGAGTGTATCGTGGTATCTCTACAGCTGCTGTCGTAGGTTGTAACCTCAGATGCTTCTTCTGTTGGAGCCCTCTATCCAGAGATTTCCCAGAGAGGTATGGAACTTACTACAGTCCTAAGGAGGTGTGTGAGAACTTAGCTAAGGTAGCTAGGAAGTATGGATTTAGGAAAGCAAGGTTATCCTGTGGAGAGCCGACGATTGGTAGGGATCATCTACTGAAGGTGCTTGAGTATGTTGAGAGGTGTGACTACATAAAGCTATTCATACTTGAGACAAACGGTATATTGATGGGATTGGATAGGGACTATGTTCGTGATGTACTTAAGTTCAGTAAGGTGTACGTGAGGATTAGTTTGAAGGCGGGAACACCAGAAGCATTTACCTGGAAGACAGGTGCTATACCGCAAGCATTTGAGCTACCATTCAAGACCATAGAGTACTTCGTTGAGGAAGGTGCATGGGGTAG
Organism: Thermoprotei archaeon; assembly: GCA_003649205.1. Taxonomy (GTDB): domain Archaea; phylum Thermoproteota; class Thermoprotei; order Thermoproteales; family B15-G16; genus B15-G16. The sequence goes on along the minus strand of QMRC01000003.1, from coordinate 70,105 downwards.
ATTTCACGTAGCGGTAATGTCAGATCCTAGGATCATGAGTAAGGAGGAGAGAGTAGCTCTACTCGAGAAGCTCTACAGCATAGATCCTAAGCTACTGAGGTTGATTGAGGAAGAGGTTGTAGATCCATACGATACTACACTCTTTAGATTGAAGGAAGCTGGTGTTGAACTGGATTGGTCACTGTGGAGAAGTTGGTTTAGCTAGCTTTGACTTGACGAAGTTGAGTAATGCCAGGTGCTTTTCTAAGGTATCAAACAGATAAATTATCCTTAAAGAGTATCAGATATCATGTCTGTACCCGAGCTACTTGAGGAGGCTAAGGTTAAGGAGGAGAAGCTTCGTAACCTCCTAACTTCTCTAAACCTAGATGCAATAGTGTTGACACGTAGGAGAAATGTCTCTTGGCTTACTTGTGGTGGTGAGTACCACATTCTCCACAGTACTGATGAGAGTGTTGTTGCTCTCGTAATTACTAAGGAGGAGAAGCTGCTCTTCACTACGAATAATGAGATTGACAGGATTTTAGATGAGGAACCTATTTCACAGCTAGGTTATAGGACCGTTGTCCATAAGTGGTATGAGAAGTCACCTCTTGATGCTGCTCTCGAGTATCTGAAGGGTGTTAGTTCTATCGGTACTGACGTCCCAGTTCCTGGATGCACATGTATTGAGCCTCATCTTAGAGAGCTTCGTCTAGTACTGACAACCTATGAGGTTGGTAGATTGAAGGAGCTCGGTGCTACTTCAGCTAAGTTGCTAAGTAGTGTCTTGAGGGATCTTCGTAGAGGTACCACGGAGCAGGAATTAGCTAGTGAGCTCTTACATGAGTTTGCTCGATATGGTATTAGGTTGCCAGTGATCCTCATAGCTGCTGACGATAGAGCCTTCAAGTACAGACACCCGCTACCCAAGGATCGGAAGATCAATGAGCACGTTATTGTGTCTATTGCTGCTGAGAAGTGGGGTCTTCACGTAACCTTAACGAGACTTGTTCACTTTGGTTCTCTACCTGCTGAACTCAGGAAGAGGTATGAAGCGGTTGCTAAGGTTGATGCAACGTACCTCAGTATGACTAGACCAGGTACTAAGGCCTGTGATGCTCTTAGAAGGGGTATTGAGGTCTTTAGCTCTCTAGGTTATCCTGATGAGTGGGAAAGACATACACAGGGTGGATGGATTTCGTACCTACCTAGGGAGATAGTCATTGATCTACGTACTGAGAGGTGCTTTGGTGAGTATGAAGCTGTGTCCTGGAATCCAACCATAACGGGTACCAAGGTAGAGGATACGTTCATTGTGACTAGCGAAGGCCTTATCAATGTAACTTACGATAGTGAGTGGCCTATGCTAACTGTGGAGATTAATGGCTATAGGTTTGAAAGACCAGATATACTGGTGAGGTAGGGGTAAGAGTTTTTATGCGGTTTCAATCACTTCTCTGCTAAGAGGTGTCGAGATGGGTAAGGTATTTGTCGTCCCTGGATCTGCTAGTGAGAACTTAGCTAGGAAAATCACTCAGGAAGTCGGTGTTGAGGTACTGGGTGTTGAGAGGAAGGTATTTCCGGATGGTGAGACCTATTTAAGGATTTGTGCTGAAGATCTTTCCGGTGCTTCTGTGTATGTCGTTCAGAGCTTAGCTAGGAAACCAAACGACTACCTACTTGAGCTACTGCTGCTTGTCGAAGCCGCTAAAGGTCTTGGCGCTAAGAAGGTTACAGCTGTTATACCGTATCTAGCGTACGCTAGACAAGACTCTAGATTTAAGCCAGGTGAACCAATAAGCATTGTAGCAATTGCTAGAGCGCTAGAGGCTGTTGGTGTTGACGAAGTGGTTACAGTTGACATGCACCTACATAGGTTCCACGACGTATCTGAAGTATTCAGGGTCCCAGCTACTAACCTCACATCGATACCTCTACTAGCGAAGTTCGTTAAGGAGGTATGGAAGCTAGAGAAACCCGTAATCATCGGTCCTGATGAGGAGTCAGAACAGTGGGCCAGCATCATGGGTAGAGAGCTTGGGACTACGTACTCAGTGCTCGAGAAGGAGAGGTTAAGTGCTACGGAGGTTCAGATCAAGGTTAGGGGCGAGGTATCGGTCAAGGATAGAGATGTTGTGATAGTTGATGACATAGTCAGTACTGGTGGAACAGTAGCGGAAGCTGCGAAGGTACTTAAGCAGTTAGGTGCTCGTAGAGTATTTGCCGCAGTAGTCCACCTCGTACTAGCACCCGGTGCTATCGAGAGGATGAAGAGTGCAGGTGTGGTGGATATCGTTGGTACAGACACAATCGAGTCACCGTATTCTCACGTATCAGTAGCTCCAGTAATTGCTAAATACATAAAGGAGAGAGAAGGTCTCTAACCAATACCTTTTCTTACCTTAAAGCAGTGTAGTATAATGTTTAAGTTTTGATACTGGACTTCTGTTTTCAGGATGCTGAGGGTAGGCGCTGCCGACTTGTGAGGAGAGAACCCCCACTGAGTTGGCTCCCATCCTCATGATTTCCCTGAGGGATGTAATAAAATTCAGGAAATTACTTGATAGCAGATAAGCTACCTCATATGACAATTACACTTCTCAATGAGAATCATCAATCCTCCAACCTTCTCTATCAAGTTATGTAGGTTATGTAGGTACAGAGGACACAGGCTAAATTAAACAGCTTTATCAACTACAGTATTCCTCCCCTTCACACCTCTGTACTTTTGTATATCCATTAGACAATCCTTCAGTTAACTGCTGATCTATAGGAGGAGAGGCACTCAGCTAAGCTACATGCTCCAGTACCTACTGAGTAACCTAAGTAACTCACTCCTCGTCCTACGCCAGTAAGACCACGTCAAGTTATCACTAACGGTATCAGGTTCTAACGTGCACTCTTCTTCAAGTAGCGTACATAGAGTTGAGTAAACGCCTAACCTCAATCCAATGCCATAACCTCCCTCTAGAGCGAGTACTAGCTTTGGTCTAGTGTATTGCCTCATCACCTCAATTATTTTCGTTACAAGGTATGTGAAGGAATTAACTGAGAGATTCATGTTTGTTATTGGATCTCTTCTATGTGCGTCGTAGCCTGCCGACATGAGTACTATACTGGGTCTGTACTGTGAGAGTACTGGTGTTACTATGTTGTCAACTACATCTCGATAGATATCGTCACCAGAAAATGGTGGTAGTGGTATGTTTATGTTATAGCCTTCACCATCACCCGCACCAACTTCATCAACGTACCCAGTACCAGGGTATATTGTTCTAGGGTCTTGATGTGTACTCATGTAAAGTACTGAGTTATCGTAGTAGAACACCTCCTGCGTACCGTTACCGTGGTGACAATCAAAGTCTACAATAGCTATTCTATCTATCTTCTTGATATTGACCAAGTACTTCGCAGCAATAGCTACGTTATTGAATATGCAGAAGCCCTGTGTAGGTGCTCCAAGTGCTCTACCATACCTACCTACGTGGTGTCCTGGTGGTCTAACTAAGCAGAAAACAGCATCGAAGACATCGCTCAGTACTAGGTCTATGGCTTTGAGAACACCACCTACAGCATGTAGTGCTACTCTGTAGGTTTCTTCACATACATAAGTGTCAGGATCTAGGAATCCACCACCTCTCTTAGAGAAGTCTTTCACCAGTTCGATGTACTTGGTATCGTGAACTAACTCCAGTAACCTCTCATCAGCTACCTCTGGCTCAATCAACCGTACCTTACTAAGTACACCTCTCTTCTTCAACTCATCAACTACACTCCTCAATCTCTGTGGACTCTCTGGATGTGATGTATGTGGTCTATGTCTAAGGTATACATCGCTGTAGACTACTCCCACCCTCATGTAGGTACCTCAGTGAAGGCGGGAATTTCCTCATCTCCTCAGTTGCCCCACCTAACTCATCACGAGGAATATACTGTGTGTAATTTCGCTTTTCTTAAGGATCATCACATATCAGGAAGGCCGGGTTAGCACACTCACTCGAGATCTACTTTCTTCTCTCGATGAAGTACCTTGCTAACTCCTTAAAGAACTCTACTTCACGTGATCTCAGTGGTGGGTCAGCTAGTGTGAGTGACTCTATAGCTTTCCCGACATATTCCCTCTCCTTACCTAGTGCGTAGTCCAGTACCCCTCTCTCCTTCATGAGATCTCTAATCTCGAGAACATCTTCCTTGGTCAATTGTGGATTACCTAGTGCCTTCAGTAGCTTAGCTCTTTCCCGCTCATCAAATAGCTCAAGAGCCTTAATGATCAGTAGGTTCTTTCTCCCTTCACGAATATCGCTACCTATTGGCTTACCTACCTCCTCTTCTTCCCCAAAGATACCGAGTACATCGTCGTGAATCTGAAATGCTCTAGCTGCATATGTTCCGTATCTCCTAAGTGCTGTTATCTGTCTCTCTGTTGCGTCTCCCAAGATAGCACCTATAGTCAGCGACTCTACGAAGAGAGCGCCGGTCTTCAGGTCAACCATCCTATAGTAGTCTTCCTCACTTACATCATGAACGTATGGGTAGGTGATGTCAAGGCACTCACCTTCAACAATACACTTGAAAGCTCTCATATAGCTCTCAAGTGCTCGTGCTTTTTGGTCATCTCTAAACTTACTTGAGGTTATTGCGTACATGCCGAGTGCTATCAGTAGGTCACCACCAATGATACCGAATGATAGTCCCATGTGGTTGTAGTCCCTTGCTCCGTACCTATCTCTGAAAATCATAGCATACTTAACGTGGAATGTTGGGCCCCCTCTCCGGATGGTATCTCGATCAATTATGTCATCATGTATAAGCGATGCATTGTGTAGTAGCTCAACGCATGTAGCTACTCTATATAGGTCATCGACTTCACTGCCACCGACAGAGTAGTACGCTGCAACTAGTGATATTGGTCTAAGTCTCTTACCTCCTCTAAAGATGAACTCTTCAACATGGTTGTAAAGTTCCTCAACTATTCTGTACCTTAGCTTGACCTCGTTCAGTACCTTTTTCAAGGCTTCCTGTATCTTAGGTAAGTACTCATTTACATAGCCCTTCAATGCTACTGACGACATTCAGCTACTCCACCCTGATGCTGTAGTACTTCTTTACCTTCTTAGGTAATCTCAGCTCGAGCACACCATCCTTAAATCTTGCTCTTGTTCTCTCTGGATCAACTTCGCATGGTAATCTAACACTCTTCCTATATGCAAAGAACTTAACACCTCTGTAAACTATGTGACCAGTTCTAATGCTAACACCTTCAAGTCTAGCGTAGAGAGTAACCGTATCTTCACTAACAGATACCTGGATGCTGTCTTTGTCACGTACATACGGTAGATCGAACCTTATCACAACTTCATCAGGAGTCTCGAAGATCTCTGTAAGTGGTTCAAGACATTGTGTTGATGGATCACAGAGAGGTCCTCTTAGCTCCTCTTCAAATCTCTCAATCATCTCCCTAATCTCTCTCGTAACTCTCCTCATGAATCTCTCAATTACATCACCAATGTACTCACTACTCATTGCTTAACCCTCCTAGACATACATTAGAGGTAACGTGTATTCATAACTCTTCTGTTGTTCTCTTAGAGCAGACATAGTTCTCTGCATTAGTTCCCTCAACTTAAGCCTTAGCTCCTCAGCCTCACTCTTCAGCTGTTCAATATCGACCGATATACCAGTTATCTTAGAGAATACCTCGAGTACTGAAGCAGCTGCACCTGGATCAGGGTACTGTAGGTAGGACTCAGCTAGTAAAGCAAGACAACTAATACCCTCCTTGACGCATTCCTTCATTATTAGTGCGTAAGCACCTGCAACAAACCCTTCTTCAATCAATTCAACACCCATTTTCTCAAGGTACTCCCTATCACTACTCAACACACCAATACCATAGACCTTAGGCTTCTCAATATCTAACCTATTTGGCACTGGAACACCACCAAGAAGCACCAAGGACTTTACACGAAGCTTCTTAGCTAGATCAACGATAGACCTAGAAAACACCGGTAGAGCAGATACCGGTAAAGCAACTTCAGAAGCTAGAGCGAGGACATTACCTGTCTGCGAGTAGAAGATTCTCACTGGTCTCTTAGGTTCACCCTTTCGAATTAATGCAATAGGTGGAAACACATCAGAGTCAATATAACCAATCTCCTCCATATTCAAATTCCTAATCAATTGCATCACTGCTATGGCACCAACAAGACCAACATCAGGTAGACCCAGCACGAATAGTGAGTCTTGAGGAACATCTTTGTAGAGCTTGACCTCAACAGATACACCACTCACGACCTCACTACTCATCTCGACACCTGTTGTGTAGTAGCCTCAGAAGTAAAAAAGCTTTAAAGAGGTACTAATCTACATTAACTTAGGAATCCTCGGTGAGGACTACATGTTAAGTAGTGATAGAGAAGTTGTCTGTAAATTGGTTCTCGACGTCTTAAAACCACATAACCCCTCAATAGTTGACCTAGCAAAGAGCATACTGAAGGTAGCTGGGGTTAAGCACGTGAGGATATCTGTACAGGAAGTTGACGTAAACACTGAAACCGTCAAGATAGTGGTTGAAGGTGAAGGATTTGACTTTGAGAAACTAAAGAAAGTTATCGAGAATTTAGGTGCGGTTATCCACAGCATAGACGAGGTAGTTATACGCAAAGTGTAATCTTCATCAATCTGTGCGAGAGTCCTACATCACTCAATCAGCTAACACTACTGTGATAACTTAACCTCGTAAATGAGTTCTCCTCTATCATTTAATCTCTTAACTAACTTACCTTCCTTCTCAAGCTTTGAAATTACTGTGAACACCTTACTCAGTGGTATTCTCCTTGTTTTAGCCCAATCGATTAAGTCCTTCTTCGTAACTCTCTTAAATCTTGTCAAGAACGAAGCAACAAGCTCCTCCTCGCTTGCTGTTACGGTTGTGTGTATGGTTGTTAAGGTTGGTGCTGTGGTTGTTTTTTCCTCAACTACTTTAGTTGGCTTCTCTTCAGATTCCTCGACAAAGGATAGGATACTCAATCCCTTACTCTCTTCACTCTTTCTTCTCCTCCTCTTACTCATGCTCGATCACTACTTCTTTCAGGCTCAAAAACCTTAATATCCCTTACTTTCTCCATGAGCAGAGTAAGCACCTCTACACCTCTCATCCTAGTACCACAGAGATTACACACTATGTAGTAGTCTCTAACTGGACACTCGTATATGTATGAGGGTCTCCAAGTACGAGATACGTAGTAGTGCTCAATAACGTTACCACACTTGGGACAGGGTAGACCGTAGTGAGCTTGTGTAAGTAATTCGTTGTCCCTAACAACCTCAAGCATGTACTTCGTAGTCACTGTGTATATTATCTTCTCAAAAGATGCTTCAACCCTAGTATCGTAGACACTAAGACCATAGACATCTACCTGATACCTAAGTCCATACCATCTCTCAGCTCTCTCAAAGCTAGTCTGAACCTCGTACACGACAATACTCGGTATCCTACACAAGATTATCACTGAGGTACCTCTACCTTCATCAATACATAGCTTCTCAGCTAAGAACCTAGGATCGTGCCAAAACTCATCATTATTGAGTAGCCATAACCTAACACAGTGTGATCCAATAGAGACATCATACACATCTAGATCGAGTTGAGTAACTTTTGTAGTGAAGTACTTAGCAAGATTGAGTACTCTATCGAGAACCTTCCTGTAGACAACTTCGAGCGCTGACAAGATAGCTGTACCTCCTACTATTATACCTATAACTTAACAAAACATTGACTTAACCTTACCCATTTACTAAGTCAGAGTTGGGTCAAGAACATGGTTGAAAATAGTTCCTGTCCTTACTACTGTGAGACACGTGATGGAAGGAGATGCATCTTCCTATCACCGGAGGAGTGGAGAATTAGGCATGAGAAGCTACTTAATTACTGTAGGAACGGAGGTAAGGGATGTTGCATCCTCGCTAGAGTACTACCACTACTAGATAGCTTTAGAAGGTATGGAGCAGGTAACCAGAATACTCTAGTTGAGAGCATTTGCTAATACTTTAATACCTAGTAAACAAGTCTAAGTCACAAGTAGGGAATTACTTGGGTGAAATGCTGTGTCACTAGGTATTAGAGGACTGCTAATGGACGTCAATGTTGTGCTTGACTACAGTGAGTATGTCAATAACATAGCTAGTATGCTGAAGAGAGAGTACCCAATTAGAGAGGACACGGAATCCATAGCGAAGAAGTTGAGGAATGAAATCGAGAGAAGGTATGTAAATGCTATAGCAAGGGGTCAGTTTAGAAATATGAAGGAGATAATTCGAGATAGTGTACGAAGACTACTTGAGGAAAATAATATTGTCATTGGTCCTACAGAACTCGGTTTCCTAGCCGATTCAGCTATGACCTGCATGATAAATGCCGCAAAACCCTATCAGGATTCAGAGGAGGCATTAGCTAAGTTGAGACAGAGAGGTATGTCATTGTGCATAGTGACTAATCTTGATGGTGACGTAGCTAGGAAGATGCTGATATCCTCAGGGCTATTCAAGTACTTTATAGGTGTTGTTAGTGCTGACGTTACTGGAGTACCTAAACCAAATAGAAAGATATTCCAGGTTGCTCTCAAGAAAATGAGGTGTAAACCCACTCAAGTACTGGTCGTGGGTACAAGTTGGGAAGATATCTTAGGCGGTAAGACAGCAGGCATAAAGACAATACTCCTAACACGTGGAAGAGATATACAGACATCAGTTGCACCGGACCTAACACTAAACAACCTAAGTGATCTACTGAAGATACTAGGTATCGTGTAGTAGAGGTAGCAGTGCTTCAGTGACCACCCTTAGCCCTAGCTGCTTCGTGTCTCTTCTTCAGCATCCTCTCCTTGTACTTCTTCTTCCACTTCCACTTATGTGTCTCATGTAGTCCAACGCTGTAGAGACCTCTCATCCTGTACCCTGCTGGTGTACAGCCTCTGAAGACTCTCCCTCTCTTCCTCTTAATCTTAATCACCTTCGGTAATGTTGGTTGTGGTGGTACAATCTCACCCTTCTTAACTTTCTCTAACCACTCTCTTAGTCGCTCAATGTTTTCCTGATACACTGTCTTCCTTCTCTCATCGACGTATATACCGAGTAATCTAGCTTCACGAACTGTTAGTCCAAGAGCTTCTATCTCGCCGATGGAGTATCCTCTACCTACCTTGTACATTCTCGGTGGTACTCCACCAAATGTAATTAACCTAGGTACCTTAACTATTGGTGGTGGAGGTGGTTCAACTCTAGGTTGCTGTATCTGGCTCATAGCTTCACCTTATACCACACCACTAGTCAGATCTTTTAAGTATTGCCTACATCCCTTCTCCGTACAACCCATAGACCTCTCACATTCACTAACTCCAGAAATCCTAGTTGTTCGAGTTCCTGAATTACAGCTTCAAATACGTCCTCTGTTACCTTAACTTCGTCTTCGACTAGTTGTCTAACCATGTCATAGAGCATGTTCTTCGGTATAGAATCATTGTGTTCAAGTAAGATGAATTCGATAGCTCTTTTAACTAATCTGTAGCATAGTAGGTAGTTTGTGAAGTCTCTCATCTACCTACCCAAACTTCCTTCATTCTTAACCTCTCTAACTCTTAATTTAGCAACTGGTCTCAGCACTAGTACGTGGTCATCTGCTCTGTACTCTATCTGCATCACTGTACCAGGCTTTAGCTTCAGTGCGTTTCTGATCACAGCAGGTACCTTGATAGAGAAGTCTTTCTTAACGACTACGTACTCTCTCACTCACAGCACCTCGTTGTTGTAAAAGAGAAAAGTTTATTTAACGGGGTCATAAACCTGCTCATTCTCTAAGCAAGTGAGTATACTTAATCAACGTGTCATATGTATCCAGTACCGACTCGGGGATCACCTTAGTACCAGCTATCACAGGCATGAAGTTTGTATCACCATTCCACCTAGGTACTATGTGTATGTGTACATGCCCTTCAAATCCTGCACCTGCAACTCTACCTATGTTGATACCTATGTTAAATCCATCAGGTCTATACACCTCACGAAGCATCTTCAAACAACGTTTTGTAAGTACCATGAGCTCTGTAAGCTCTTCATCACTTAGCTGCTCAAGTGAGGGTACATGCCTATAGGGAGCAATCATCAGATGACCTGTATTGTAGGGAAATAGATTAAGCATTACAAGGCAGTACTTTGCACGAAAAAGCACTAGGTTTTCTCTCTCCTTACCTACTTCATCGCGAGCCTTACAGAATATACACTCCTCAGTGGGTTTCCTAATTGCAGCGTATTTGACATATCTCATTCTCCAAGGAGCCCAGAGGAGGTCTAATGCTCTCAAGTACGTAGCCTCACTTCATCGGTATCTTAATGTCTAGTTCCTTAGCCAATTCCTTATACCTATTCCTAACTGTCACCTCAGTAACTCTTGCTGCCTGTGCAATTTCTTTCTGCGTTCTCACTTCTCCAAGGAGGAGTGATGCAATGTAGATTGCTGCTGCAGCTAATCCCGCTGGATCCTTACCTGCAGTTAACCCTCTCTTTTTGGCCTCCTTAAGTATCTCAATAGCCTTCCTGACGCACATACCACTAAGCTTTAGTTGTTCAGCTATCCTAGGTACGTAGTCTATTGGATCTGCTAGTGGTACTCTGAGGTTTATCTCCCTAAGCAATAGTCTGTAGCACCTAGCTACATCCTTTCTACCGGACTTCGTGTATCTAGCTATCTCGTCTAGTGTTCTTGGTATCTTGTACATTCTACAGGCTGCGTAGATAGCTGCTGCCATTATTGACTCAATAGACCTACCTCTAACCAGTCCCTTCTCAAGAGCTTGCCTGTATATGTCTAGTGCCTGATCCATTACGTGTCTCGGTAATCCTAGCTGCGAACCAATTCTCTGAAGCTCATTAACTGCCTGTGCTAGATTTCTCTCAATGGATGTCTGCATCCTAATTCTGATCTGCCACTTCCTCCATCTCAAGCTCTCTAGCTTTCTCTTGAGACTTAGCTCCCTACCTGTGTAGTCCTTACCCTTCCAATCTATCATCGTAACTAAGCTATCTGGTGTCAATCTAGTTAGTGGTGAACCAACTCTACTCCTCTTCTCCCTCTCTTCTGGTGTAAATGCTCTCCACTCTGGTCCTCTATCAACTATCCTCTCAGTGAATACGTAACCACATACCTCACAAATTATCTCTCCTCTTTGGTAATCTTGAACAAACCTTGTACTACCACAGATTGGGCACCTAACCTCTTCAGTAATTTCACTACTTACGTTCTCCTTCCTACGTTCCAAACCCCTACCAGAAGTAATTTCGGTGCTCATAATTCGTAACCTTTATTAACCCTTAACCACGCTCCCCTAGTTCTACCCCCTAATAAACCTTACTATTTCTTAACTGAATGCCTCACAGCAGATCTACTTACAACTCTTCACGATATTATGTAGTTTCACTAGAATCCATGGGACAAGTAGTTCTGGTGAACTTCCCTCTAGAACTCTATAGTGAAATTCACCACAGAGATCAGCTAGCTTTGGTTTTATGTACTCAGGAACGTTTAATTTGATTAGTTCTCTGTGAAGTAGCTTAGCTAGGTCAACGCCACTAATGCCATGCTCAGTCATTAAGTTGAGTAGCTTTATCGCTGCTTCACCTACCTTACCTTCCACAGCTAATTGGATTACGTTTCTCAAGTCTTTAGCACTGATCCTGCCTACGACACGGTATACTGTAGCTTCGTCAACTACTCTCGTAAGTGCAGCTGCTGCTTGAAGTAGATTTATTGCTTTTCTCATGTCTCCACCAGTGATGTCCCAAATTGCTTCAAGAGCTTCATCAGTTATTTGAAAACCTTCGCACTTAGCTATGTACCTTAGTCTTTCGAAGACAGCATCCTTTGGTAGTGGTGAGAATCTGAAGACAGCACACCTAGATTGAATTGGCTCTATTATTCCAGATAGGTAGTTCGCTATGAGACAGAACCTAGTAGTTCTCGAGTGTTCCTCCATGATTCTTCTAAGTGCTTGCTGAGCTTCAGACGTCATGTTGTCAGCCTCATCTAGTATCACCATCTTGAACGGTACATCGGGTACTGTAGACATCATCCTAGCAAATTCCTTAACCTTCTCACGGATCATAGCTATACCTCTCTCATCAGATGCGTTGAGCTCTAAAACATTCTCCTCTACCTTATCTCCATACAGTTCATACGCTAGACATAGTGCAGCAGTTGTCTTACCACAACCTGGAGGACCTACGAATAGTAAGTGGGGCATTGACTTAGCCTTGACAAATTCCTTAAGTCTCTCAACAACATCTCTCTGATCAACCATCTCATCAAGTCTCTTAGGCCTATACTTCTCTACCCATAACTCACCAAACCTTACTCTACTCAAAAATAATCACCTCAGGAACTCCATCAATAAAGTACGTAGAGGGAGTTAACAAGTTATATCCTATACCTTGATTCTCTAGATGTCTCTCCTCTCTCCTCTTCCTCCTCTTCAAAGAGAGGGTGAAGTTCTTCCCTACTCTCAAGCAACTTAACTAGGTGATTTCTGTACTCATTAACGTGCTCAATACTTAGGTCGAGAATCTTCAGCATTATATTGGACAACCTCTCTTGAACCTCCTTAACAACTTCAAGCGGCATGGGACCTACGATGAATGGTGATTGAAGCCAAGTCTCAAATCCCTTGATAGTCTTAAGCATTCTACTGCAGACATACCTTATGGTGAGAATTAGGTCCAATCTATCACACTTATCTAGCTTACTCCTATACCTCCTAATAAATTCAAGAACTCTCTTCTGATCTTCAACCCAAACATCTAGATTCCTGAGGAAGGTCTCAACATCTCTCATACTACATCACCAAATTACTTGCAGTAACAACTACCTCCTACTCACTTTTATCCCTTCCGTGTACCTACCTCAGCAAGTACCTTAACAAAGAAGAATCCAGATAGTACGAGTGGTGTATAGTAGGTTATGATTCTCCACCAAACTAGAAGTGAACCAACTACCTCCCTACCTAACCACATGGAGTAGAGGACTACGAAGCTTATATCAAAGAGACCGCTACCACCGGGTAGTATTGGTATGGCGAGCACTGCATGTAGTAGTACTTGGAGACAGGTATTTAGTATGAAGTCGAAGCTAGGGTCCAGTCCAGATATTAGGAAGTAGGCAACTGTGAAGAGATTTATCCAGTGAGCAATTGTCAATACCATCAAGATAGTTAGTACTTTTGCGCCGCACTGGAGTAGGCTTCTTAAGCTCTTGCACCAGCTATCTAGCTCGAGTTCTACTTTACTCATGACTTTCTGTATGTCGTTATTGTTGAGTCTATTCTTCAGTACCTGTGTATTAGCTACTTTCTCAGCTAGTTTCCTCACTACTCCTATGATTTTATGCATTGTTTTCTCATTGAGTAGTCTATACACAGTTAGGTAGAGGAGTGCTGTAGGTGTAACAAAGACGAGGAGTGTGAGTAGCATGAAGAAGCTACTGATACTGAAAAACGACCTCAGGTACGTGAAAGCTAGTAGCGATAGTATGCATAGTCCTGTGGTGTCTAGGATTATCTCCCACATAGCTACTGTCACTGCTTCTCCATAGCTGATACCCCCATACCTTGAGTAGAGATACACTCTGAGTGGTTCACCACCGAAGTATGTTGGTGTTATTAGTGATAGGTATAGGGATGATAGATTGACTTTGAGCGCGTTGAGAAGTGTGATATGTGATCCCAAGGTCTTTACTAGGATTCTTGCTCTTAAAGCTATTAGTATCCAGTGTGTGAGCAGTGCCATGTACGCTAGTATTAGGTAGCTAATGCTTAGCTTAGGTACGTGAGAGAGATCAATTATTCCAAGATGCCAAAGCACTATTACCGTAATTACGTTCACTGTGATACCTATGACCAGACCTAGCACTCTCTCTCGTCTGAGTACTAACTTCATGAGCATCTCTCCTTTCAACTCGTCGTAGTTATGAGGTATAAGAAAAAAGTTTAAAGTACAGGTATTGAGGTGCTTCTGGGTAAGGGACTTTAGTCATGAATATCTTAATTGTTGGAGCCAATGAGATAACGGCTGAGCTAGCCAAGAAGCTAGCTCAGAAAGGTCATTCCGTTATCCTGGTTGGTAGAGATGCTAGCATATGTGAAGAGGTTGCTGCTACTTCTGATGTATTGGTAGTTACAGGTGACTACACGGATTTGGATTTTCTTGAGCGTCAGGGTATAGAGTTTAAGCGTATGGATGTCGTTGTCATAGCTACTGGTAGTGATGAAGTAAACCTGATGTTATCTGTCATAGCTAAGAACTTGGGGGCAGATAGGGTTATTACCTTGGTCAATAATGAGAAGATTGAGAGAATACTCATGAGGTTAGGTATTGAGTGTCTCGGTTTTTCCAAGACTATTGCCGCACTCTTAGAGGCACGTGTAGAAGGTAGGAGAACTGTTACTGAGCTTCTTGAAGCAATGGGCTCAGACTATAGGTTGGTTGCTCTTCAGATTGAGGAGGATGACACTAGCGTTGGTAAGAGATTGAGTGAGTTACCTCTACCATCCATGAGTAGGATATTGGCTGTTTTTGATGGTGAAAAGCTCGTTCTCCCTGATCAGGATATCACGATTAAGCCTGGCTCTGTAATCATAGCTCTAGTACATAAGGACCATGTCAAGCAGTTTAGGGAGACGTTTAAGTAGGTAGAGGGTTTTGGATGGTGTTTGAGCTTGCTTTCATAACTAAAGAGCAGGGAATTAGTTTACTTGTTGTGATAATCACGGTGCTAATCATCAGAATCGGTCTAGGTAAACTCATTACTAGGTTAGAAAGGAAAGATGTTATACTACCTTCAACAGCTGATGAACTTAGGAACGTACTCAATCTATTCGTAACCATAATACTCATCATGGCAATAATCTCAATACTACTTGTACGGGTTTCACAGTACATAGCCTATGGTGTGTTAATACTATTTGCAGTAGCTTTGATATCCATTAGAGATGTCATAGCTAATTACATATCTTACTACGTGATAGTCCTATCTAGAGTTGTGTCAACAAGGGATGTTGTTCACCTGAGAGAGAGCGACATCAGGGGTAGGGTAATTAGGATAACCCCTATGTACACTGAGATTCGAACTGATGAAGGTCACATAGTTAGGATACCAAATTACGACCTCTTGAGAACCCCAATAATGATTTATCGTGGTCTATACAGGATATGTATAATGTTGAGAATAAGAGGTAGGGGTAGAGTTAATGTGAAGGAGATTGAGGATAAGATTAGGTCATTTCTAGAGAAATATGGTGAGATCGATAAGAGTAAACCACCTGAGATAGTGTTGTCCGACTTATCAGAGGAAGAGTGTTACATGAGGATTACCGTGTACGTAGCTAATCCAGAGAGAGTTAGTAGAGTCGCTATGGACCTAGTTGAGAGATTGAAGCGAGTACTAGCACCTCTTGAAGTAACAGCACACACAGCTTAGCTAGCTCTAACGTAGATGTCACCTCTCTTCAGTACGTAACCTAGCCTATTTAGTAATACAAAGAGCTGCTGTTCACGCTCAGTAAGTACCTTATCTACGTCAGTTACCTTGAGCGGTAGCTTCGCTAGTATTCTTTCAATAACGTTTTTTGTCGTTACGACCTCTACATTAAGACCTTCATCACGTAAATGAACTAATGCACCCTCCTCAATTAACCTCTGGAGCTTCTTCTTAGCCTTGATTTCTGATGGGAATACGTAAACCCTACTCTCAATGTACTGGACAAGATCCTCATAGTACTTTCTCACTTCTTTCTTCACTCTTCTTCGCTCCCTAACCTCTAATAGTTCACGAAGTTCATCTAGTTTACCTTTCAAGACCTCGATCTCTCCCTCAATAACATCTAGTCTGCTCAGAATCTCCCTCAACACCTCACTCTGCTCTAGGAATCTCTTAATCACGTATTCTAGAGCTTCACCCTCACTTCTTAAACCAGCTACCTCCTTAATAACCTTCAGCAACCTATACCCATCCTCAGTTATCTTAACCTCTCTCACACCAGACATAGCTATCATCCAGTGTGAATCTCAACAATATCACGATCTTGAAGAACATAATCCTTACCAACTCTAAGTACTCTCTTTCTACTACCTTCAAATCTAATTATCTTCGCGTACTTAAAGTTCTCAGCTAATTTCCTGTGAATTCTCTCAGCAACATCTATCACTGTTGAACCAGCCTTTATTAGTAGAGGTTTCTCATCAGGTGCATCACGGTATGGACTCTTCGTGTACACTCTAATTAAATTGAGCGTAGTGAGTATGGTCTTAGCTATGAGCCCTCTATCCAGTCCCTTACCTGTCAAGCTAGAGACCGTGAGCACTGGATACCTCTCACCAACTACCTTAGTGAATTCCCTAACTGTAACCTCATCAGCTACATCGAGCTTAGTCCCAATGACTATCGCTGGCTTGTAGACGTACTCCTCAAATATAGCTCTCTCAATGTCGTCTAGAGTAGCTTCACCAATTATCCTAACAAGTGCATGATGTATCCTGTACTCACTAAGTAACTTCCTTACATCATCTACTGTACAGCCAACTAACTTACCGACAACCTGAATACCACCACTAACTCTCCTCTCAATCTCGACGATAGCTCTCGGCTTATTAATCAAGATATGTGCTCTCTCAAGCTCACTTCTAAGGATCTCGAACTGTCTTAATGGATCACTACTCAGATCAACAACAAGTATTAAACCATCGGCATTCCTAGCAATTGACATAGCTAAAGTAGTTAGTGTACTCTCACCGCCAGGTACTATTGATGGTGCTTCAACTAGTTGGAAGTACATGTTCTCAAAAATAAACATACCAGGTACAGGTAACTTCGTAGTGTAGGGTACATCGCTAACCTCAACCTTAGCATTGGTGAGAGCACGGAGAAGAGCGCTCTTACCTGAGTTAGCTAACCCAAGTAGAGCTAACTGAACATCACCCTCCTTACCCACGTATACCTTAACTCTCTTAGCACCAGCAGCTTTCCTAACTCTCTCCCTAAGCTCAATCTCTCTCTTTAATTCAGCAATCCTACGTCTAACAAATGAAATCAACTTCTCAGTACCCTTGTGCTTAGGGACTGAAGATAGGAACTCCTGAAGTGCCTTAATCTTCTCCTCTGGAGTCCTAGCTTCCATCACCTTAATCCACTTCGCCTTGGCTTCAGCTGGTAGGTTTGTTACCATTGTGTCTACCTCATGTCTTGTGATTAGGGAGAGAGGGTAATAAAGTGATGTGTGTAATCTCACTGGGGAACTACTTGCTACCTATGCTAGTAATTACTATCGTAGTGGTAGTTCTAGTGCTGGTGATAGTGAAGCAGTTGAGGAGGCATGTACTCAATATACTTGAAAAGTTGATCCCGAGTCTAGTACCCTACGGTGCTGATCTATACTCGATAGCTCATACCTACGGTCTGGATGCAGTGTTCATACTGAACTACGAAGGTAGCGTCATCGAGGCTCTCACGCACGGTGATGTAGGTAGAGAAGCGAGTTCTCTCTACATGCTGTACACAGCTGTGAGAGAATTCGATGTTACTGCTAGGGACTTCGTTCTCGATCTTGGTAGGGAAAGAGTTATTGCTGTTTCTGTTGATGAAGGTGGTAGGTATATTGCGTTGGTGAGAACGAGAAGGAGGATTACGAAGAAGTACTTAACTAGGTTGAGGTTCTGTTTGAGGGATTATGTGAGGAGTAGGGGTTTAGTATGAGCGCAACAGCTAGGGAGTACTGGAGGAGAGTTAGGAGGGTTATCGATGATGCGGATGTCGTTCTTGAGGTAGTTGATGCTAGAGATCCTGAGGTTACTAGGTGTAGAGAAGTTGAGAATACTGTTCGTAGATTGGGTAAGCAACTAATCATAGTGATCAATAAGGCAGATCTAATACCTCGTGACGTAGTTGAGAAGTGGAAGGAATATCTTAGTCAGGAGCACCCTACCGTGTACATCAGCGCTAAGGAGAGGAAAGGTACACGTAAGCTCAGGATAGCTATTAAGGCTGTTGCACCTAGATTACCTGTTAAGGTAGCTATTGTTGGGTACCCAAATGTCGGTAAGTCAACAATAATAAATGTACTCAAGGGTAGGTACTCAGCACCAACATCACCTGTACCTGGCTGGACTAGAGGTGAGCAGATTGTTCGCATACACACGTGGCTAATAGTAATCGATACCCCAGGTGTCGTACCAATACCATCAGAGAATGCTGATGTCGTGTTGAGGTGCATGGTACCACCTGAGGAGATAGACGATCCTGTCCCCATAGCACTTGAGCTAATAGGTAAGGTACTGAAGTACACACCAGATGCATTTAAGACTTGTCTAGGAGTTGAAGGTAGTGAACCCATGGAGATACTGGAGAACTATGCAAGGAGAAGAGGCTTCCTCCTTAAGGGTGGTAAACTAAATCTTGAGGAAGCTGCAAGGAGTTTAATTAGGGATTGGCAGAGAGGTAAACTAGTGTACTACTATGAACCACCACCTAGATAGACGTCATACATACATCAGTAAGATACTATCCACCTACAGAGCACTACTCACTATAGACCATACCGTACTCAGAGAGCTACTACCTAGTACTCGTAAGTTCATTATAGTCGATGAGGTGAGTACTATAGTTAGAGGCTTACCCACTTCCATAAGGTTTTGCATCGAAGCTAGTTCTAGAGGATTGTGCATTGTCGAATACAGAAATGTGAAGTACATTAATCCTACTGAGCTTGACAATCTCATCACCGAGATCTATGGAAAACTACCGACTGCTGTCCTAAGGAAGAAGTCTAGACGACTATGGACCTTACTGAAGAGAGCACTTAAGGAATTAGGTGGAGTAGAGTCTCAAATCTCTATGTATCCTATAGAGTCTTAGAACTGTAATCCACTCAGAGACGATCTTCGGTATAATGATTTCAAGAGGGATACCACGACCAATACCACTGCACACCTTATCAATATAGACGTAAACCTTAATTGACTTACCAAGTGGACTACGGTACACGTATACGGCATCCTCATCACGGGAATCTACTACACCAAGTGGCTTATCCGTCACGTAGAATGGATAGCACCTACACACTATTGGACGTTCAAGGTATATACTACAGCGGTAACCTAGAGGAGTTCTCTCAAGAAATACACATGAGCCATCTGGTTTGGATCTTAGGTAGAATTTACCATTTCTTTCCTCAACTACAGGACCGTACTTCATGATGTAGTAGAGTGCTTCATGGGGGTAGAGTGGTACTAGAAACTTTATACAGCACTTACCGCACCTAACACAGTGCCAGTACTTTACCCACCTCCATGGTACGTATTCATGAGCTACTTCTGTATTACTCATCTACATCACATCTACAGCTGCTGTACTGAGATGTGGTGTTAGTAACCTATTGGTAATCTCACTATGTGGAAGAGATGGAGGAGTAAAAAATCTATCCTCGTGCACCTATGTATGTGTGATTTGATGCTACCTTTACTTTAGCTGTGAGCTATCCTTATAAGATCCTTATAGTTTAGTACCTTGTGATACGTCATGGGTAGTAGGAAGAAGGGAGGTAGGTGGAGAAGAGCTTATCCTCATAACGAGGATATAGCTGAGGTAATTGTTGAGGTGCTATCTAGTAAACCCTGGATTTCACCACTTGATTTTGTTGATGAGGTAAAGAAGAAACTTGAGGAAAAGGGTTTCTTTACTGGGTTGGTTTCTGCTAAGCGAATTTGGAGATTGTATAGGGAGATGGTTGAGAGGGGTAGAATAAGTGATGTCTTAGGTGTGGTGCCAGGTTATGGTTATGTGAATCCCTATGAAGTCTTTACCGGTGAAGAAGGATTTAGTGAGGAGGTGTGAGTGGGCTTAGTGTGTAGCTATAGCACTACGTTATCCCTCTTTAGGAAGGTAGGGAGTTCATGTATACTTACTTCCATCTGTTTTCCTGTTGTAAGGTTCTTTACAGCTACTTTACCTAGCTTAAGCTCCTTCTCACCAACTATTACTAGAAACTTAGCTCCGATCTTGACTGCGTACTCGAGATTTGCCCTAAGACTTCTCCTCATCACGTCAACTATACAGGGTATACCATGTTGTCTAAGGAGATTCGCTATCTCAAGACATCTTGAGTACAGATCCATCTTAGGAGTAACTACAGCAGCTACAGGTCTTGGATAATCTGTTGGTAACTTACCTAACCTTTCGAGAACCTCAATTAATCTCTCAATACCAATGGCCATACCTGTCGCAGGTAGGTTTGAACCTCCAACAAGCTCTATAAGGTCGTCGTACCTACCACCACCTGCAATACTACCTACATCCTCCTGTCCCTTCACGTAGACTTCAAATACTGTTCCTGTGTAGTAAGCTAACCCCCTTACAATGCTTAAGTCCAACACTACATTCTTCACATTGTACGACTTCAATAAATCAAGTAATGTACTAATTTTCTCTAACTCAGTTCGAATAGTAGATCCAAAGAGCTTATCGAGAAGCTCAATTTTCTCCTCATTACTACCCTCTATCATCAATAATTCACGAACCTTCTCAATGTTCTCTCTAGAAATACCCAACGACTCTAAACCCTTAACAACATACTCAATACCGTACCTGTGGTACTTATCTATGTACCTATAGAAGTCTTCACGTAGCTCTCTAGGTATGTTGAGTGCATCGCTTATTCTATCAGCTAGTGCTCTACTACTGAACCTAACCTCAATACGCTCATCCTCAAGACCTACATCACGAAGTGAGTACCAGGTAACAGCTATTACCTCAGCATCAGCTTCCACATGTGGTGAACCAATGAGTTCGATACCTGCTTGCCAGAACTCCCTCAATCTACCTAGTTGAGGTTCTTCATACCTCCAGACAGGTGCTATGTAGTAGAACCTAATTGGCTTAGGTAAGTGTGGCATTGTAGCGACAATCCTAGCTATTGGTGTAGTCATCTCGAATCTAAGACCTAGCTTCCTACCTGCCTTATCCTCAAACCAGTAAATTTGCTCCCTAACCTCTGAACCAGCTTTTGCCTCTAATAGCTCTAGATGCTCAAATGCTGGTGTAAGTACTTCTCCATAACCGAATCTCTCGAAGACAGACCTAATTCTCTCAATAACTACTCTTCTCTTGAAGCAATCAAGTGGTAAGTAGTCTCTAGTGCCTCGTGGTCTCTGAAGCCTTGTATCTACCATGACGTAACCACCCTACAAACTCAATACATATGGTTACTAATAATATCGTTAATGCTATTGTCAGTGTTGTGTGTTCAAAGGTTGTAAAGCACTTACCAAGTGCAGGTAGTACAACATCTAGGTTAATGTTCACATCAACAACACCTCTACACTCACTTGGCAGTGTTATATGGAGTACCTTAACATAGTCAAGATACCTAATTGTCAGTATGTAGGGTCCAGGTGGAAGAGGACCTATTAGCTTGTTTGAACCACTGTAGACTACTCTCAATGTTCTATTGTGCATGACTGAAAGGGTCACTCTAAAGTCCCTTAGTGGTGCTGTAATAGTATTTGCCGTTATCCTCAAGTAGTTGAGAGGTAGTGAAACATTTGCAACAAGTGAACTCCTTAATTCAATGTGTTTAACTACCTTAACTACTCGTCCTATATCACGGTACCTACATACTACAGTGAAGCAGTACTTTCCAGGTGGTTCATCAACTAGTAGAACAGTATCGACATCCCTGTACTTACCTACTGTGGTATTACCTCGCTTAACTGTAACTTCATCAGCTTTAACTAGCTTACCAAGCGCATCTCTTATAAAGAGGACTAATCTGTACCTAGGTACTACAATACTGTACTTACAATCACCATTAACTACTACGAACTTCTTTGCAACAAGAGAGCCTTTGTAGTACGTTAGTATTGTGTACCTACCTTTCTCAACTTCAAGACAAATCTCAGGACCTACATTAGTTACATTGTACACAACCTTACCATCCTTTACAAGTACTACCGTAACATTTGCTACCTCTAGCTCGTGCTGATCAATGAACTTGAGTACTAGGTACGGATTCCTTATCCTGAAGCTATATGTTAACATTAATGTTGTACTTCCAATCCAGAGAGTACAGGTTACATTCCATACACCAGGGAATAGTGGTCTCGGTGTTGCTCTCTCTATGATCTTAGTACTCTTTGTTACACCTCTCTTACTGACTAAGTAGTACGTTACTGTTGCCGCTTCAGGTGAGCCAATTGGATAAGTTGCGACTATGTGTAGAACGCTAATGCCCTTGGGTAGTATTATGCTGTCATAAAAGCCAAACACTGTACCTGTCTTCTGTTCTCTAAATGTTACCTGATAACACACCTCTGTTCCTGGATGTAGTACCTTAATGTAGAGAACGATGTACTTTACCGTTACAGGTACTGCATCTTTAACCTCGGTTAGCTCAACAGGTTCAGGTACTAGACCTATTTCCTTGAAGGTGATGCCCACCTTAAGGTACGCAATGGGTTTCTCGCTACAGTAGGTTAATGGTATTGCTGCTGTAATAGCTAGTACTAGAGGTGAGATGATAAGTAGCAACTTCAGGGTTTTAACTATGGATGTAGTATGGTCAGCGCCGGAAGTAGAGATCATAGATCACTACTCCTGGCCTTCATCATCACTACTCTGTCCTAGATAGTCTACGTCTTAAGTCTTCCACTATACTTTCCCTAATATCGTCCTCATCTTTATCCAGTAGCTTTAGCTCCTTCTTAGAGACACAGTATTTACAAAGTGGATAAGTTAGTGTTAGAGTTACGTGATATTCAGAGCCATCTGCTGAGGGCTCTATTCTTATCTGGACACTTTTTCTACCGAGGTAGAGACCACAGGCAGGACAGTAGAGAGGTATCTCAAACTCACTCTCACTCATGCTAAACCCCTTAGCTAAGAACTATAGCAACACTATAAAACTTACTAATTTATCAATGTGCTGGTTATCGAGCTGATCAGTGTCGGAGGGCTTCTTCACCAGTCCGCTGTAATACCACTCATCACGACTACCTAGAACCTCTACGTCTACTCAGTACTCGGTTCTTAATAAGTTCAAACTCTTCATCACTAACCTCCCTGTATATTGGTTCATACTGACCTCCAACTCTCCTAACACCAACCTTAATGAACTTTCTGCCTCTCATCTCTGCATAGAGAGAACAGTAGTGAATGAGACAGATTATTGGTTTTCGATCTCTAGGCACTAAACACCTACCATCGCTATAAAATACGCATCTACCACCAGGACCGAGATCTAGCCTATACACCTTAACAGGGCCAATAACCGTATCAACCCACTTCCAGTCAAGTGGTCTATCAACTAGGTGTAGCGGTAGATCTCTAACTTCATTCTCTAGAGCGAAAGCACCAGAATCACGTTCACAGCACCAACCACACTCAATACATATCATCCTGTACGAATTCTCGAGTATGTCACTAGGTACCTCAACTAGTGCTCTTAAGTCTAGGGGTGTTCCCGGTGATGGTTTGAATACTGGTGCAAGTACACGGTACTTAGGTATGTAGTAGGTACCTACGTAAAATTTCTTCAGTTTAGCACCTACGTACAGTAGGAAGTAATCCCACCTAGCTTGTCCTGTTGGCCGACGGAGCATGTAGTACTTAGCCACTAAATCTCTACACCCCTC
This sequence comes from Thermoprotei archaeon, assembly GCA_003649205.1. Lineage (GTDB taxonomy): Archaea > Thermoproteota > Thermoprotei > Thermoproteales > B15-G16 > B15-G16. Next base: position 46,402 of record QMRC01000003.1, on the reverse strand, counting down.
TTAACTTCTTGATCATGTCTGTAAGTGGGAGTAGTGTTGTTGCAAGTGGTATACTCTCACGTTTAGCTATCTCTATACCTAGTTCATCAGGTTCCTTAATTCCATGAAGTACTACTAGTACTGGTCGAAGACCTGAAATAGCCATCATGGCCTTGATCGCTACTAGTGGAGATCTACCGTAGCGTACATTGGTGAAGATAGCTGCTCTCTGAGTACTCCTACCGTATAGTCTAAGGTATTCGTAGGAGGGTACCTCCAGAACTAGCTTCATGCTATCAACTACCGTATAGCCGTAGATGTGAACATCACTGAATTCCCTACCAACGTGAAGTTCTGCATCAATTACACTACAGAATTCGCCGATGGTAATTGGCTTCGTAAACTCCCTCATATCTAGCACTGCTCTCCTAAATGCTGAGCTAACACCAATGACGACACTAGCTAACTCATTGATCTTCCTACCACCCTTCTCCAAGTCGATAGTTATCAATGCCTCAACAAATCTCTTAATGAAGTGTGATCCAGGTGACTTCCTCCTACAGCTCTCGTAGTCACTTATGACGGAGGGTAAGGTACTCATTTTCGTAGCTACTTCACTTTGAGATACCCCAAAGTACTCTCTCCAATACCTCATTCTCCTACCGGGTTCATCAGAGAGGACTATGTCACCAGCAATGAAGGTAGCAATCTGCTTAGCTAGGATCTCCGACACCTACATCACCTACAGGTAACTTAACCTGAGTCCTCAGTCACCTCTATTGAGGTAGTAAAACATATATTTTCGTGATTAACAGGGTTCTAGCGGTGATGAAGCTCGAAAGGGGAATGATTGATGTTCGGACCGGGATTGCTGATTCCTCACTAATGCGTATACTGTCTCTCTGCTCTGTGATGAGTCCTAAACACGCAGATTAGTGAAGAGACCACGCAGGGCTGAGAAACTACTTGTATTATGACTGGGAGAAGTAGGTTGGATTCTCTGCTCAAGTCTCTATTCGATCTCTCATTGCAGTTGAATTTACGTAATGTGATTCGCCGTAACGATACATTAGTGGTTATTCTCGAAGCTTCCTGTCTCGCCTTCTCGCTAAGTAGCTACGTGAAGTTACTACGTGAATTGGTTTCACTATGTTGTTCCGATGTTGAGAAGCTGATTGCAGTTATTCTGTACCCTCGTTCTGATACCGTAATTCACGGTACTCTATCCAGTATCGATGTCGTGCATACTGTTAGCAGTGTGATTGTTGTTAAGTTCTCTCTAACCTGTAATGACACGAATACGGTGATTAGCTTTAGGATCGATTTGTCTTGTGAAGAAGGTGAGGGAGTTAGTGATCTAGTCCATAGCTTGAATCATCTAGTTGGGTCAATGCTATACTATTACACTAGAAATCTAGGTAATCTACGTCCAGATGTGAGAGGTGTTCAGTACCTCAATCTCACTACCAATGTAACACCTCATAGCTCAACTGCTGTAATCACTATATCCTGTCGATGTAGTGTAGATCTCCTCGATTACGTAGTATCTACACTCTACGAGCAGTATCTCGATAACCTAAGGAGAATGATCGATACCTTGTGTAAGTTACTGAATTCTCTAACTGATCTACGTAGATTGCTCATGGATATAGTACGTTACGTACGTAACCTCTCATTAATCCTCGACCACGCATCATCATTGGAATGAGAGTGAGTTTAAGCCTCTCCAAACATATTCTCTAAGAACTACTTTTCTTGGAGTACATGTCTACGTGTAGTGCAGTTAGAGAGAAGATTAGGATAAGTAGGAGGGATTTAGCTGCTTTAGTTGAGGTTATAAAGGAAGCTGAGTACGTACATCCTAGTCAAGAAGCTAAACGTAGGATATTTCGTAGGTACGGTATATTGGGTACGTCTAAGGATAGGATATTGACAGCAATATTCTACAAGGTAATGAGGAGGTTAGGTATTGTTGATAAGATAATCATCAGAGCTACAGGTCTACCCAATATCTACATCCTCGATCCATGGCTACGAGCAGCACTCCGACTAGCTACGTATCTATTAGTTCTCAACGATCATCCTCTATCAAATAGCCTACTTCATGAGTTGAAGTATGGTGTAGCTAAGTTCTTAACTGAGGTTACACATCCATACGTTGGTACTTGGTACTGGGATCTAGTTGATAGAATTTTGATGAATTTTAGGTATGTACCGGAGAACGAGATTGAGGAACTTGAGCTGAAGTACAATCTACCTGCTTGGTTCATAGAGAGGGTGAGGAACCTACTTGGACCTGAAGAGGCAGAGGAGTTGTTTAAGAAGTACAATAAGAGACCTCTCATTAGTTTGAGAGTTAATACGCTGAAAGCTACTGTTGAGGAAGTTATTAGGGAATTGAGGAGGATGGGTAAGGAACCTATTGTCAGTAAGTATGTTCCAACTGTTGTTAAGGTTAAGGGACCATTTAAGTTCGATGAATGTAGGCTAGTGCGTGAGGGTAAAGTCATTTCTCAGGAAGATGCTTCAGCAGCTGCCTCAATAATTCTCGATCCTAAGCCTGGTCATGTTGTTGTGGATATGTGCGCTGCTCCTGGTGGTAAGACATCACACATGGCTGAGTTGATGAGGAATCAGGGTAAGATCTATGCCTTTGATGTGGATGAATTCAGGATAAATAAGATGAGAAATGTATTGAAGAGACTTGGTGTTAGGAATGTCGAGATCTATCATGAAGATGTCTTGAAAGCACCTAAGATACTTGGTGAAGAATTTGCAGATAGAGTACTTCTCGATGCACCCTGTTCATCAAGTGGAACACTCCATAAGTATCCTGAAGTTAGGTGGAGGCTTAGATTGGAGAAGATTAGGGAGATTTCTGAGATGCAGCTTAAGATGCTTAGGGTCGCTATTCGATTAGCTAAACCTGGTGGGAGAATTCTGTACACTGTGTGTAGTATCTTTCCGGAGGAGGGTGAGGAGTTAGTTAAGAAGATATTGAGGGAGTTTAATGGATACATAAGGTTAATTCCACTAGATGGTCCCTTTGATCCAGGTTTCCTACCTGGTACCATGAGAGCTTGGCCGCATAGACACAATACTGTTGGTTTCTTCTACGCGCTATTTGAGAAAGTTAGACCTTTGAAGTAGTGCTTTCCTTGTGATGAAGCAACTAGGGGCTGATTGGTGATGTGTCTTCCGGCTTCCTGACTACTTAATTAACTCCTTCAGTGTCTCAATAGTTTTGTCTAGAGTACCTGTTATGGCTACCTTCTTGGTTGCTTCATCCAGTATTCTGAGTTGACCATAGCTGTAGAGTATGCGGTAGGATTTCTCTCCTATCTTTACACGGATGTAGTAAGGGTACTCACTTACTTCAGCATCCTTAAACAGCTCCTTAACCTTCTTTACTAGTTCACCCTTTATTTCAGACCATGCGCTCATATTCTCTACCTCAAGTCATTGAGGAAAACAACTAACTTACATATTTTTCGAACTGTCAGTACCGACGGGGATTGTTTATGAGAATTATTGAGCTACTTCTAGGTCTTCAGCGTGTAAAGGAGGTGTGGAGTAACTTACCTAAGGTCGTAGACCATACATTGCTAGATCCCTCTGCTCCTCTAGATGTTGTGGTTAAAGAGTGTGAACGAGTTAAGGAGTACGGATTCAGAGCTTTCTGCATCAGCCCACACCACGTACCTCATGTAGTTAAGTTATTGAAGGGTAGTGGTGTTAGGATTTGTACTGTTGTTGGTTTTCCGCATGGTTACCAGATTACTGATGTTAAGATTTTTGAAGCTAGGAAGTACATGGAGTTAGGTGCAGATGACATAGATATGGTGATTAACGTACAAGCTCTGAAGAGTGGTGAGTGGAAGTACATTGAGGAAGAGGTTAGGGCTGTTGCTGAGGTTGTCCACTCATATGGAGGGATTCTAAAGGTAATTATTGAGACGGGTTACTTAAGTGACGAAGAGAAGGAAAGAGTTGCTCAAGTTCTCTCACGTGCTGGTGCTGATTTCGTTAAGACCTGTACAGGTTTTGGACCTGGTAGAGCAACAGTTCACGACGTGTCACTGCTAGCTCAGGTAGCCCACAGCCGTGGCCTCAAGGTCAAGGCTGCAGGTGGTATTAGACATCTTGAAGATGCTCTTACATTAGTGGCTGCTGGTGCTGATGTTCTTGGATCCTCAGCAGGTGTAAGAATCGTCGATGAGTGGAAAACTGCTAAGCAGAAAGTAAAGCTCTAAGCGTCACTCTAACTACGCTAGACACTATCTTCGGGATCTCTCTGAAGTTCAGTACCGTGAAGAGAGTTTCGTATCCACCAATCTTAATGGCACTTGGTGTAGGTAGGTAACCTAAGTACGAATCAGCATAGCACACTAGGGTACAGTTTAGCTGCTTCAATGCTAATGAGTACTGTGCAAACATTTCGTACGGTACAAATGTTAGAGCTACATCGCTTAATGCTATAGCTGTGTGACGTACTTTAACTACCTTAGGAACTCTACAAAGTACATCGTAGTACTTCTCCAGAAGTTCAAGAGCTAATAGTTCATGTCTCAACTGTATAGGTACCTCTTTCAACCTCCTTATCTTCTCCTCTATAGAACGCTTCCTCTCAAGAACCTCCTCAATCTCAGGTACACTAGTACCGACATCTAACTCCTCAACCTCAACACATAAGTGCTCAGTAGGGAGTTCCAGAGCTGTTTCAGAGAAGAGAGCTGTAGCTACAGTAGAACCAAGTACATAGCCTACTCTCCTAGCTTCACTAACTCCCCTACCCCTCCTAGTAAATCTAGTAGATACATCACCACAAGCACCAGTAAACCACATTACCTCACAATTGAGGAACCTACGTAAGTACTCCCTCACGTAGTACGTGAAATCGCCACTGTAGTAAGCATTATCAGGACCTAATACAGTTGGATGACAACCATACACTAGACAAAGTAGATCTAAATCCTCAGCCCTGAAGCGAAATACTGTAATCTCCCTATCTACAGGACCTGAAGGATCTCTCCTATTAGCAGCAACACCACCCTCAACTCTATACAGCTTGATACAATTAACCCTACGGGTTTCAGTAACCTTCTCAAACACTTCCCTAAGTACCTGTCTAAGCTGTGGATAGAATCCACTCAAAAGCTCCCTATCGGTAGATGGATCAACACTGAAGATCCTGTAGAATGGATCCTCAAGATCTAGCACAGGACCGGAGTGAGTATGTGTTGCTGTAACCACACAGTAGTCACAATCAACTACTTTCCTACACGTACTAACTACTAAGTTTCTGATAGCTTCTGATATGTGGAGAGTATCTAGTGAAACCACTGCTACCCTCTTATCACCTAGCTCAATAAGTAGGGTAGATAACTCTAAGGTATCTAGAAAACCTCTCGACTTAATACTCCTGTAATTCCTCTCCAAATACCCAGCAAGAGATAGGTTGATCGGTGGTTTAAGCTCTGTTCTTGCATACCCAATGTTCAAGTTCATCCCCTAAATCCTTCCTACTGAGAAGATTATTTATGAAATTGATGAAGTTTCTCAGAGCTGAAGGATCTACCCGCGATCAAGAGGTCATTATATACCATGTGGTTTAAGGTAGAGACGATATTTTTCGAGGAAATTAACTAAGAGCATAGGTTGTATGAGGGTCTTGTAGTAGCTGCTGTGGTCTCTGTCACTAAATTGTTTCCAATAAATGGTATTTCAAATGTTGAGCTTGCTACTATATAGTCATCCTAAATACCTTTGATGTCGGGAGGAAGGCATAGCAAGTTTAATCTGGCAAATAAATTGGGTGAAGTACGTGAGCTAGTAGGTAATTTTGCTCTGTGCTAGAGTACAGTGAGTAGAGTCAATAAGTTAGTTAGGTTGTTCATGAGGTAGGGCCCATGGTCATGAACTGCATTTGTACTACCACGGCACTTACATGTAAGGTGACCAGAGCAGATATGTATTACATGGGTATACGGGATATAGCGGAGTAGCACTACCTGAAAACAACATGAAGTTCTTGATAGTTATTGGAGGTAGAAAACACACGTATGGAGGTATTGAGGAATTGCTATGTTAATTCTTCGGTGACTCATAACATGTTAGCAAACAGCTAACGTTGATACACTACCTCCCCTCTAACGACAGTAGCTACCACATTTAGCTCCTTATCTAATACCGTCAAGTTAGCTATATACCCCACATCTACCCTACCCCGTCTTTTCTCACCGAGTACAGTCGCTGGATTCACAGTAACCATTTTAAGCACTTCTCGTAGAGGAAGCTTAGTAACCTCAACCATGTTCTTAATAGCTCTATCGAGAGTCAGTGTGCTACCAGCAAGAGCACCTGTATCTTTTAACCTACTAATACCTCCTTTGACAACTATAGGTAGATCACCAAGCACGTACTCTCCATCGGGTAACCCTGTAGCTGCAATAGCATCAGTTATAAGAATTACCTTGTCGACCGGCTTACACTTAGTGACAAGTCTTATCGTTGTCGGGTGAAGATGTATCAAATCGACTATCAGCTCTACATACACATCATCTCTCTCAAGTGCAGCACCTACAATACCTGGTTCACGATGGTGAAATCCCCTCATGGCATTGAACAGATGGGTACAGAGAGTTACACCAGCATTGAATGCCCTCATAGCTTCCTCATATGTCGCGTTAGTGTGAGCGGCAGAAACTACGAGACCGAGTTGCTTAGCTCTTTCGATGAACTCGAGAGCGTTTGGGAGTTCAGGCGCAATAGCTACGACTCTCAAGGTACCTTCCGAAACTCTATACAGCTCTTCTAGCTCACCTATATCAGGTTTCCTCAAGTGCTTTGGATTGTGCGCTCCCTTCTTCTCTGGATTAACAAAAGGTCCCTCTAGATATAGTCCAAGGATTTCTGCACCTACGACCTTCTCTCTAGATCTCCTAACAGCATCCTTCACATTTCTAGCAATTTCGAGTAACTTATCCCTTGGTGCAGCTACATTAGCTAACAGAATAGCTGTAACCCCATGTCTAGAAACCCCTCTACCTATCTCAACCAGATCCTCTACCGTACCTAGTGTCGTGTCGTGACCTCCATACCCATGTATGTGTATGTCTATGAGACCTGGTACTATGATGTAGTCACTGAAGTCAATCACCTCGTAGTTACACGGCACCTTATCTGCTGGTACTAAACCCTCTATATAGCCCTCACTAACTAATACAGCATAGTTACGGTATTCAGTTTCTGGTGTTAGTACCTGGGAACCAATAAATGCTCTCTTCACTACCACACACCTCGACTAAAGTGGTTTAATTACCTTGAAGTACTTACTTAAGTACCTTCTATTGTACTCTACTCCTCCAGGAACATTAGCACTCATCCAGATCTCTGGTTCAATTCCCCTCTCAAGTAACTTTTCAACAGTTCTAATTGTAAGTAGTTGAATAATGAAGGAGTTCACTATTGTAGATACTGGAGCTATCTTCTGCGGTAAACCCTTTACCTCGTACACTGCATCACCAATAGGAACTTTATTGTCAATAACTACATCGGCTACTTCAAATAATCTCTTACCAAGTGGATTATCTGGTGTTACAGATTTTGAGTATTCAGTTGATGTTATTGCAATGACCTTGATGCCTCTCTTCCTCGCTTCATAAGCCATCTCTACAGGTACAGCATTCTTACCAGAGTTAGATACCACTATGAGAGTTGAACCTGCTTCAACACCATAGTAATCCAGCAATACCCTAGCATACCCGCTCAACCTCTCAATACCTGTACTCTTGACAGCTCCATTTAAACCAGATATCGAGAGATCGAGAAGCGGATACACTGGTACTAGTCCACCAGCCCTATAGAACATCTCCATAGCCATCATCATTGAGTGACCTGTACCAAATACATAAATGAACCTACCACTAGCTATGGTCTCAACCATGCAGTTCGCTGCTCTCTCAAGATTATCCCTCTCTTCCTGAACAACTTTCTCAAGAATACTCACGACTATGTTTAAAAACCTCCTATAGCTCTCCACAGAAGATCACCAACTATAGTGGGTACGCGGTGAATTATAACACAGTTAACCTAAGTAAAGCTAGAATACTATAGTAAATGTTTTGAAGTCACCTTTCACCTCCTCCCACTCAACCTCTATAGACTCAACAATAGCTAATGGAGAACCCCTTCTCGCAGCCTCAATTAACCTCTGAATAGAAGCCTCATCACCTTCAACCACAATCTCGACTTCTCTACCACTTGGTAAATTCCTAACATAACCTCTCAACCCAAGCATTCTAGCATGTTTATAGATGAAGTACCTAAAACCAACACCTTGAACTAATCCCTTGACAATGATCCTGGCTCTCCTAACAACCATGTTACCACCTACCTCTCAACAAATCAACTACCGAGAATATAGCTAAGAGAAACCTAATAACCACACTGATCAAGATACCGAGCATGAGTGCTTTAAGGAGCAAACCTCTCGGAACCCTGAACCTACCTAGCTCCAGATTACTCCTCTCATAGTTTAAACCTCGAATCAATACAACAGGTATGGACTCACCAGTTTGCCCCATCAAGAGGGCAGCAGTAGCACACAACTCATCAGCAATCAAGTCAACACCACCATACTTAGATTTACCAAATCTATCGCTCTCACCGAATTTTGCTGTAACAGGAACTATACCTGAGGCACCAATAGCTATATCTAGTGAACCAACTCTAAGAACTGATCCTTCAGTATCACTCAGAATAACTGCAACATCACAACCAGTCAGCTCCCTTATCCTATCCCTAATCCCTCTAGCAACTCTATCTGGGTCTGATGGTGGTAAGCAAACGTACCCTGAAGGTACATTTGATGTGTCTATTCCAGCATCTGTAGCTACCCTATACCCAACGTCAACGATCATGAGGTACCTATCACTCTCGATAACTTTTAATGCTCTATCTCTATCACGGGATATGTAGTTCAAAATCGTTGAATGTTTAAGTAGCATATGTGCAGGGAATGCACCTAAGATACGTTTAGAGTTCCTAAGTATTAGCTCTACCTCCCATGCTGGTTTGCCAAGGATCCTAGCTATGATCCTAGCCTTAGTACTCGGTCTAACATCACTAATCTTCACTAGTAAACCCATAGCCTTAGAAACTACCTTTGATGTCACTACAATGACATCACCATCCCTAATACCAATACCGAGTCTATTAGCTGACTCCACAATGGTTCTAGCTAGATCAGTACCTGGAGTGATCTCGGGTAGAGGTATTCCAAATACCTCTAGTTTCCTAACGACCATAGAAACCCCCGGACCTCTCAGTAGTGAATTTATACACACCTAATACGTACCGACTTAGGAAAAGTGTTATAAGTAACATGTGATACACCTCACAAAAACTACTTAAGGTGATTCCTATGCCAAGTGAGAAAGTTCTTGAGATAATTAACTCTGTAAAATCTGAAGGTAGGAAAGTACTGACATTTTATGAAGCTATGAGGCTAGCTGCTGAGTACGGGTTACCAGTACCGAGAGTATTTCTCGCAAAGAATCCAGATGAAGCTGTTGAATATGCTAAACAAGCGGGTTTTCCTGTTGTGCTTAAGATAGTTTCGCCAGACATAACTCATAAGTCGGATATTGGTGGTGTTGTGGTTGGGTTAAATAGTGAGGAAGAGGTTAGGAAGTCATTTACGGAAATCATGGAACGGGTTAAGGTCAAAGCACCAAGTGCTAGAGTTCACGGAATATGTGTACACCACATGGCTCCATATGGAAGGGAAGTCATCATTGGTGGTATCGTTGACGAAACCTTTGGTCCAGTAATAATGTTTGGTCTTGGAGGAATCTTCGTTGAGATACTTAGAGATGTAACATTTAGATTAGCGCCACTAACTAGAGAAGAAGCTTGGGAAATGATTGAGAGTATTAAGGGTGCACCCATACTGAAGGGTTATAGAGGTGAACCGCCAGCAGATCTCGATGCGCTCGTAGATACTATGGTTAAGGCATCTCAAATGCTCAGCGACCTAGCTGATTACGTTCATCAGCTAGACCTCAATCCAGTGTTCGTATATGAGAAGGGTAGAGGAGTTAAGATCGTTGACGTCAGAGTAGTGCTCAAGTAAGTTTACCCTCTTCCTTCAAGCTTCTAAATTCCTCAAGTAAGTACTTTGTTGAAAATACGTACTGAGTTGTTGTCCTTAACTTTTTCCTAACCTCACATAGCTGAGACCTGTACAAATACATAGCATCTACCTTCTCAGGTCTAATACCTAGTACCTTAGATATCACCTCGACTTCAAGCACACCCTTAACGACACCAACTAACTCACTGAAGGATGGATCTATTTCTATTAGTATTGGGAGGAGAAGCTCATCGGCTCTATCCTCACCAACGATACTGAGTAAGTACTCCAATTCTCTCCTCTTAAAGACATGCACTCTACCATCTCTACACAGTACATGAGGAATATCTTCCTCTAGTAATTGTTTCAATGTCTTTCTTCTCTGAGGTAAATGAGCATTAGCTATTCTAAGCTCCTCCTTAAGATACTCCTCAAGAAGTCTATAATCCCGATCATTCACTATACTATACATTAACTCCCTCTCCTCCTACTTAAAACAACCTTAATTCTCTTCAATCTAGCTTTATCCTCTCTCTCCCTCTCCTCGAACTTCATTCTTAAGTACTTGATTGTTGCTTCAATTCGTGGTATAACAATGTACTCGAGAGCATTGACTCTTCTCCTCATTTTAATGATTTCTAGAGATAGCCTTTCCATTGTCTTCTCAAGCTCTGCTAACTCAATGAGTTCAGGGAGTAGTTCCCTACATGTTCTAACTGCGTCATCTACGTAGCTAGAAGTTATGTAGAGTGGGTACAGTGGTGGCTTCACCTTAGATTCGAGAACCGGTACGGAAAGTCCTAAGATATTCCTCGTAGCAACCAGTATGGTCACGTACTTAGGTAGTATAGAGGCAATACTCTCACAGACCTCTAAACCATTCATACCTAGTGCTAGAGATACCTTGTCATAAGACTTAGCAAGCAGCTCAACAACTCTACTTCTCTTCTCTATTGCTTCTCTAGCATGTACTAAGTACTCATTAACTAGCAGGGATAATCTATCCTTGAGTATCCTATGTATCTTCCTCGCAAGTGCTAATCTCCTTCTCAAACGAATGAGCTCTATCTTGGTTGGTCTAACCCTGAGTAGACGAAGTGTGTGAGCCAGCTTCTCGACCTCTCCTATATTTTGGATGGTACCTCTCTATTAGCTCAGGTCTAATCAGTTTGAGCTCCTCTTCCGGTAACATAGCTAGTAGGTCCCAAGCTAGATCTAGAGTATCCTCAATGGATCTCCTCTCATACTCTCCCTGGTTGATGAACTTCCTCTCAAATACGTCAGCAAACTCTAGGTACTTCTTATCTCTTGGACTTAGTGCTTCCATGCCAACAATAGATGCTATCTCTCTCAGGTGACAGCCTTCAGCGTATGCTGCGTAGAGCTGTCTAAATACGTATGGGTGATCTTCTCGTGTCTTTCCTTCACCAATCCCTTCCTTCATTAGTCTCGAGAGTGATAGGAACACATCAACTGGTGGGTAGATCCCCTTTCTCTGTAGGTCTCTAGACAGCACTATCTGTCCTTCAGTTATGTAACCAGTGAGGTCAGGTATTGGGTGTGTTATATCGTCATCTGGCATCGTCAGTATTGGCATTATCGTTATTGAGCCTTTCTTACCCCATATCCTACCTGCTCTCTCGTATATGGTAGCTAGGTCTGTATACATGTAACCTGGGTAACCTCTCCTACCTGGAACCTCCTCTCTCGCTGCAGATATCTCTCTCAGTGCCTCACAGTAGTTTGTCATGTCTGTGAGTATCACTAGTACGTGCATATCATGGTACCATGCTAGGTACTCAGCTGCTGTTAAAGCTGCTCTTGGAGTTGCTATTCTCTGAATGACAGGATCCGCTGCTGTATTTATGAAGACTATTGTCCTATCTAGGATACCTGCCTCTTTGAAGTTCCTTATGAAGAATGCTGCATCGTCATACGTAACACCTATAGCTGCGAAGACTACGGCGAACTTCTCCTCCTTACCTCTTACAGTTGCTTGTCTCACTATCTGTGCGGCTATCCTATTGTGTGGTAGTCCTGAACCTGAGAATATTGGTAACTTCTGACCTCTAACAAGTGAGTTAAGACCATCTATAGCTGATATACCTGTCTCAATGAATTCAGAAGGAGGCATTCTCGCTGCTGGATTAATTGGTGCACCGTTGATATCTAGGTACTCTTCAGGTACTATCGGTGGTCCGCCATCTATTGGTCTACCGAGACCGTCGAAGATTCTACCCAACATATCTAGTGATACAGGTAGCTTAAGGGTTTCTCCTCTAAACCTTACACGGCACTTCACCATATCGACTTCACTTACACCACCGAATACCTGAATCACAGTGACGTCCTTACTAACATCAATTACTTGACCGTACCTAACTTCACCACTACCTAGCTCAACCTCAACTATCTCGCCGTACTTAACACCTGGAACAGTCTCAACAAGGAGTAGAGAACCTTTTGTAGCTCTTAGAGATGAGGTTTCCCTATAGCACAGAGGTACCTTAGGTACCTCCATAGTACTCATACTACCCAACACCTCCTGCACCAAACTTACTACCTAACTCCATGAACTCTCTCTCAAGCTCCTTCTCGTACTCCTTAACCTTCTCAACAACCTCTTCATTCCTCATGAACTTCAACCTAGCTATAGTCGTCCTAATGGGTAACTTCCTAATCTCAGCAACAGGAATACCGGAATCAACAGCTTTCACACCATGTTCATAGAACTTAATGATTATCCTCAACATAGAGTACGTCTTCTCAGGAGCTGAGTAACAGTCAACTGGATCAAATGCGTCCTGCATCAAGAAATCCTCTCTAATCATCCTAGCAACTTCAAGAACTAACTTATCCCTCTCAGGAAGTACCTCAGGACCGACTAACCTAACAATTTCCTGTAATTCAGCTTCCCTCTGAAGCAACTCCATAGCCTTATCTCTCAAGTACCTCCAATCCTTACCAACTCTCTCACCCCACCACCTCTCAACAGTATCAACGTACAGACTATAGCTGATTAACCAGTTGATTGCTGGGAAGTGCCTCCTATTTGCTAGAGCTACATCGAGAGCAAAGAGACATCTAACGATTCTGAGTGTGTTTTGTGTAACCGGCTCACTGAAGTCCGCACCTGGTGGCGACACTGCACCAGCTATCGTTACTGAACCTATTCTCCTCGGATTACCCAGACACACTACCTTACCTGCTCTCTCGTAGAACGAAGCTAGCCTAGACCCTAGGTAAGCAGGGAATCCCTCTTCACCAGGCATCTCCTCTAACCTACCACTAATCTCCCTCATTGCCTCCGCCCATCTAGATGTTGAGTCAGCAACTAGAAGCACATTGTAACCCATGTCCCTGAAGTACTCAGCAATTGTAACACCTAGGAATACACTGGTCTCTCTAGCTGCTACAGGCATATTCGATGTATTTGCTATGAAGATTGCCTTCTCTCTAAGAGGTCTTCCGGATCTTGGATCTCTTAACCTGAGAAAGCTGTGAAGTGCATCGGCCATCTCATTGCCTCTCTCACCACAACCAACATATATGTGGATCTGTGCATCAGCCCACTTAGCGAAGGTCTGTAGTAGAACTGTCTTACCTGTACCGAAACCCCCAGGTACAGCTGCCGTACCACCCTTAGCTAATGGAAATAACATATCTATAACCCTGACTCCTGTTATCAACGGCTCATCTGGATCAAGTCTCTGTACATAGGGTCTCGGCTTCCTTATAGGCCACAGCTGGTACATCTTGACCTCATACTTCTCACTACCACGCTCTACAATAGCTACAGGTTCCTCAATTGTGTAATCACCTTCAGGAACAACCTCCTTAACAACACCGTAGATACCTGGTGGAACCATTATCTTGTGCTCAACAAGTGGAGTCTCTTGAACAATACCGATGATATCTCCTTCACCTACCTTATCACCAACCTTCACAAGTGGTTTAAAGTGCCACTTCTTGTCCCTAGGGAGAGAGTACTCCTTAACTCCTCTTCTAACGAAAGGACCCACTTTTTCAGTTAATACCGATAACGGTCTCTGTAATCCATCGTAGACCGTGCCAATGATTCCTGGACCTAATTCAGCACAAAGAGGTCTACCTGTACCAACTACCTTATCACCAACACTTAGACCTGAAGTATCTTCATATACCTGAATTATTGCTCTATCACCATCAAGACCAATTACCTCACCAATTAACCTATCCTCACCAACCTCAACAACTTCGTAAACCTGAACACCCCTCATACCTTCAGCAATCACTAGAGGTCCTGAGATCCTATATATTCGACCAACTACCACATTGATACACCTCTAAATCTCAACTTCGAAGCCTATAGTTCTCCTATGTAAATCCTTATACACTTTACGTGCATCATAGCCAGCAACCTCGGTTATCCCAGGTAAGAAAACAACAATGGGTGTGAGCTTACCCCGTACCCTCTCAAGCAGATCAGCAACAGCACCCCTATACCTCTCCTCAACAACTACAACACCAACATCATCCCTCTCAAGAATCTCTTCAAGAGCCTTCCTAGCACTAGCTACATCATAGACCTCGTAATACAATTCAGCGCCCGCAAACCTCATGACAGAGACCAGAGCTTTACCACCGATAACACATAGCTTGACCTCACGAGCAATAGCCCTCACTAAACATCACCTCCTTCTCGGAGAAAGTAGGAGACTTGAAATCAAAGTTCTCAACACCTTAACCTCCATCTCCTTAAGCATCATTACAGATACAACATCAGAAATCGTGAACTGTGGTCTCTTAGCTACATACTCAACAATACCCAGGAAGTATTCCTCAACACAACGTTCAAAATCAGTAACCTCACGGACTCTAGCCCTAGACAACTCGCTGTACACCGTTTCACGAAGTACTCTAGCAAAATCACTAACAGCAATACTAATGAGCTTACTAACCTCACGATCACTAAGCAAGTAACCAGACCTAGGGATAGCTCTCGATAGTATGTGCTCCTCAACACCCATAACCTTGCACCTAAGTACATTCAACATGAGCTTCAGATCATACTCAACACCAGAGAGAAACTCAAGTACTGGATCGCCGCAATCCCTCAAATCACAGACATACTGCCAATAAAGTCTAGACTCAATAGGTAGTATGTAGCTAATATCCTTAACCTCTGGGGCCAACTCCTCAATTAGATCACCATACCTACCTAAGCCACATTCACGAAGTAACTCAACTAAATCATTAACACTAGCTACTTCACACAACTTAGCTAGCAACCCCCTACTCTCAATAACACCAAGAGGAACAAGATCTTCAACTCTAATCCTAGCACCAGTAACTAGTGAGGTTAAGGAGATGACTATGTTATGTAGGTCATACCTCCTAAGGTAGGTATAGATCCTAGATCTCCACTTCTTAGGAATACGACTCATAAGGTAGTGTATTGTGGAAACTAGGTGGGACCACAAAGCCTTAGAGATCTCACCAAAGTTAGATCTCTCTATATGGCTGAGAACCACCTTACCGATTTCAGTACCCTTAATAACGGGTATCAACTCTTCAACACTACTCAACCTACCAATCAACCTATGTAGCGCCTTAACATCACACAACTTACTGAGTACACATTGAGAAGCTGCTGTTGCTGGTACAATATCGGACCTACCTAACCTACATCGATACATTAGTGTATTGACTATAGCATACACAGAACTTGGTTTACCGTAGCACTGAAACACCATGGGCTTTATCCCTGAAAGAGCAACTTAGCTATATGAGGAAGCAATTTACTTCTAACCTGCTTCAACCTAGCATCATAAGTATTAACTATCTTGACCTTACCATCTAGAGTCTCAACAACTACACCACCATCAATATCATCTCTAGGTATGACCTCAGCAATGAACTTACCAACCTCTAAATTACTTCTCAACCGCTCTACAACCTCTAGATCCCTTTTACTAACGTAAATTCTAACACCTGTACCCTCACCAACCTCCTTAATGGATTCAAGTATTAGGTTCCTCAGTGAGTTCTCAACATTAAAACCTCTCCTCTCTCGAAGACAACTTTCAACCTCTCTCATCAACTCATCGAGTATCTTCACCTTCTCACTAGTAATCTTCAAGTACGATTCTCTCCTAGCTTCAGCAATCTTCCTACTAGCTTCAGCTCTGTACTCCTTAATCACCCTCTCTTTCTCCTCCTTAATCCTTTCACTACGCCTACGTTCGGCCTCCTCAATAATCTTCTTAGCTTCCTCCTCAGCTCTCTCAATAATCTTCTTAGCTTCCTTCTTAGCTTTCTCCAGTACAGCTGATATTACCTTATCAATACCTGTACTCACGAAGTTCACCTACCACCCAATCAATGTGAATCCGAGCAGCGTGAATACCATAGCAAGTATTGCGAATAGCTCAATGTACACGATCAGCATGAGGTACTCAGGTGGCATGGTACCAGCTCTAGGTAGAGATGATATTGCATTAGCAGCTGCCTTACCTTGGTATATAGCTGAGATCAGTTCAACGATACCACACCCTGCACCTAATGCAGCTACCATAGATGCAGTACCCAGTGTTATCGTAGCTGCCTTAACCTTACTGAGTATGGTGAAGTATATTATGAAGCTATAGAAGCACTGTGTCATAGGTAGTGAAGTTAGCACTATAACGTTTCTTGCTTGTCTCCTATCTTCTGTAATCACTGCTAATCCAGCGAATACAGCAATAGCGACGCCAATAGCTGAACCTATTGAACCCATAGCTAGTACAGAACTAGCTGTGAGAGCGGTTAATAGGAGTGCTAATGTGGTGGCTTCCATAGAGGTCCCAAGTAGGTTTCACTGACTAGGTTTTAAGTGTATTCTTTTGACTGTTGTGATCTTCAGTGGCGTGTATTCTATTCCTCCACCTTCGTAGAACTTGGTCAAGAATTCGACGAAGCACAGTCTAAGTGAGTGGGCAAAGCAACCTATAGCGCTGAGTGCTAGGAATAGTATGTGAACAGGTATTAGTAGTGCAGTAGCTACAATTATACCAAGACCAAGACCTACGACAGGTACTGATGCCGCTATGGCATTGGCTAGTAAGCTACCTATTATGTTCATGCTCCTAGCTAGATAGTACGTTGAAAGTGCTAATCCAGCAATTCTACAGTATGAAAGTACATCACCTAGTAGACCTGTTAGGTCGAATACCCACGATATGACACCCATACCCTTGTTCGTGATTATGTGACTTAGTATGAGTAGTCCGAGAGCGAGGTATATACCGGTTACTAGGTTAGATGGTTCGACGGGTAGTGGGAGATTGATCTTCAGAAGTTTAGTGATGACGTATGGTATGCCGAATAGCTGAAGGAGAAATAGTGCCATCTTGTTTATTGCTAATCCCCAATTCTTCATAATCATAGCTCTTCTCATGGCTAGTGCATGAGCTAGATCGACGTGAAGTAAACCGATAAGTAGTGAGAGCGCTATTAAGAATCCTGGGTCTGTCATCTGCTTCACTATGGCTAAGTTCACCTCATGACCAATTATGACACTCGGATCTCCTAAGTACGTACCTGAGAGCACGCCAAATACCATAGCTGATATCGCTGCTATCATCAACATCCTCTTAAAGAGCTTAAACCCTTCACTCTCTGGATTTTCAACCAGTTTATCGAGTACGAAGAGTGCTGCAATAAGTAACCCAGCACCATAAACGACGTCACATAGCATCAGTCCGTAGAATACCGTGAATGAGTATGCTAGTACAGGTGTAGGATCCCAATCTCCATACCTCGGTACGCCGTAGAGCTTAGTTAAGAGTTCAAAGGGCTTTACTGCTCTAGGATTTCTCATCTTTGTTGGTGCATCCTTAGCAACTTCATAACTTATGTAGTAGGGAATCTTCGATTCTTCGAGAAATCTTGTGAAGTTACTGAACTCCGATACTGGTACCCAACCCCTAACGTAGTTTAGGTACTGTGTTGTAGCTAGCTGAAGAATAGCTCTCAATCTCTCAATCTTAATCAACAGTAGTTCTCTGACCTTAACTAGGTCCTCAATATTATTCTCGACGACTGACGATATTTCATTTCTGAGCTTGATTTCAAGTTCTTGAAGTTCCTTAATCCTTGTACTTAACACATTGAAGTACTCAGAAATGCTGAGTTCAAGTTTCGGTAACTTAACAAGCTTACCACCTAACTCCTCAATTAACTTCAGCAACTTATCGTAATCCTCCCTACTACCTGCAATCACAGCAAATACTTTCTCACCATAGGACCCAACATGTACGATAACACTTTCACGAAGGTACTTAGCTAGTGAAGTAGTGAATCCCTCAAAAGCTGACTTAGGTACACACACTACAACGCAGTACACATACTTGGTAACGATATCTAGATCACGTAACTTAGCATTTAACTCACGAAGAGCGTAAACAACCTCATACGTACTACGTAACTCATCCAACTCTCTAGCTAAATTCCTCAGTCTGGAGTCAATTTCCTCAATTTCAGAAACTACCTTCTCAATCTTAGGTAGAAGTCTCTTAAGCTCCTCATCAATACTGTACACGAAACGAATCTCAATTACTTTCTCCTCACGAAAAAGAGCAATTACAGAATTCAATTTCTCTAAGAGCTTACTAAACCTAGTTATCTCATTCTCAATCTCCTTACGAGCCTCAGCAGGTACCTCCTCCTTTACCTCAGCTAGATGGAGAACACCACTTCTATGCACGTACTCCATCAGTACATCACGGAAGTCTCTAGGGACAACTAACGTGATCCAGTACATGTCCTCTGGTCGAGAGATGAGAATAGGCATTACACATCACCACTCACAATCTTGAGAACATACACCTTCACAGATTCCCAATTCCTCTTAGCTTGCTCCCTAATCTTCTCAATGGTTCTCTCAGTTTCCTCACGAATCTTCTCAATCTCTCTACATGTCTCCTCATCAATTTTCCTAATCTCATCCTCAATACCAGAGATCTCGATAGGTCTGCTCAGTAACTCGCTAGCTCTCTTTCTAGCCTCCTCAATTATCCCATTGGCTCTCTTTCTAGCCTCCTCAATAACTCTCCTAGCCTCCTCTTCAGCTCTCTTCAGCTCATCTACAAACGACATGTAGGTACCCAGTGGTCGCATATAGCTTTCAATATTTAACCTTTCTCGTGAAGAAACTAATGAGGTTACTTGACTTGACAGGAGTAATGGTATTTAGGTTAAGTGACGTAGAGAAGCTCGAAGGGTATCTACGTAGCTTGATTAGGGGCAAGAAGTACATAGTCATGTGTGTAGGTAATGTACTGAGGAGAGATGATGGAGTAGGGTCGTACGTAGGTAGTAAGCTACTTGACTACGGTCTTCAGGATGTGGTAATTAACTGTGAGATGTGTCCTGAAAACTACATCGGCAAACTCCTCAGCATCGACGTCGATTTAGTACTTGTGATTGATGCTCTCCTTGATGAGAGGTACAGTGTCGGTACTGTCATAGTGACGAAATTACCGACTGCAGTAGAGGACCTTATCCCTGTAACAACACATACAATACCCCTCAACTACCTTGTTAACGTAGTGAAGATGTTTAAATCAGATACAGAGTTTTACTTACTCGGTATTGTTGTTCGAGATCTTGAATTTGGAGAGGGTCTCTCTCCTGAAGTTCATCAAGTAGCTGAAAAACTCATCAAGGTCTTGAAAAAGGTACTGAGTGAACATGGTTAACATTTATTAGGACATTGTCTAGTGTATGTAGCAGTGAAGTGACATGGCGCTACTCAGTAGGCTACGTACATGGGCACTCACTAGATCACCATGGATACTCCACTTCAATACCGGTGCATGCAATGCCTGTGACATCGAGGTTCTAGCAGCTCTCACACCTAGATTCGATGTCGAGAGATTTGGCATACTACTCAAGGGATCACCGAGACATGCAGACATCCTAGTAGTCACTGGACCAGTCACAAGACAGTGCGCACCTAGATTGAGGAGAATATACGAGCAGATGCCTGAACCGAAGTTTGTAATTGCTGTAGGTACATGTGCCTGTAGTGGAGGTGCCTTTCAAGGTTGCTATGGTGTGTTAGGTGGTGTAGATAAGGTGATACCAGTCGACATGTACATTCCTGGGTGCCCACCTAGACCTGATGCTATTGTTGAAGGTATAGCTAAATTACTTGAGAAGTTGAGGAGAGGTGGTTCATCTGGTAGAGGTAGAGAGTGAGGTTGCTGAGTACCTACGTACTAAGCTAGGTGATAAATTATTTGGGGTAGCAACACCAAAGAAGTTGAGAGTCGTTGTGAGAGTTAGCTCAGATGCTGTTAAATCATGTATTAGAGCTATTCAGGAGAAGTTCGGTGATGTCCACTTAACTACGATAACAGGGTGTGACCTAGGTGAGGAACTTGAGCTTACGTACCACCTACATCTGTACGCTAATAACGTACACATCATGGTCAAGACTAAGGTACCTAAGAGTGAGCCGAAAATCGATACGATAACTGATGTCATACCTGGTGCAGTACTGTACGAGAGGGAAGTCTATGAGATGCTTGGTATACAGTTCATAGGTCATCCAAAGCTTGAGAGGTTGTTCCTACCAGATGATTGGCCTGAAGGAATTTACCCACTTAGGAAGGACTGGAGACCGGAGGGTCTAAAGTAGATGTCGACAATAGACCTGATACTAGGTCCCCAACACCCAGCATTTAAGGAACCAGAGAGGTTCCTCTTCAAAACTGAGGGCGAGATCGTAGTTGATGTTGAGCCAAGACTAGGCTACGTCCATAGAGGTATTGAGAAGGCATTCGAGATGAGGAACTACATTCAGGGACTCTACCTAGCTGAGAGAATATGTGGGATATGTAATGTAGCTCATACACTATGTTACGCACAGGCAGCTGAGGAAGTCTACGGTGTTGAGGTACCACCAAGAGCTAGGTACCTTAGAGCTGTAATTCACGAACTCAATAGAATTCACAGTCACCTACTGATAATTGGTGTAGCTGCTGAGTTAATTGGCTTTGACACTCTCTTCATGTTGATCTGGAGGGACCGTGAAATAGTGATGGATCTCGTAGAGATGATGACTGGTAATAGAGTCATATCAGCATACATAACGATAGGTGGTGTTAGGAGAGACGTATCACCTGAATTCATTGAGAAAGCTAAGAAGATGCTCACTAAGCTAGAGGAGAGAGTTAAGTACTACAGGAAGGTATGGATTGAAGACCCAATCATTAGAGCTAGATGTGTTGAAGTTGGTAAATTGAGTAAGGCGGATGCTATTAAGTTGTGTGCAGTAGGTCCAACAGCTAGAGGCTCAGGTGTTAACTATGACGTTAGGAGACATAGACCATATGCAGCATACGACGAGATACCATTCAATGTAGTCCTACGTGAAGAAGGTGATGTATGGGCTAGAGTTCTCTGTAGAATAGATGAAACTCTCGAAGCAATAAATATCGTGAAGTACGCACTAGACCACCTACCAAGTGGCGACATAAGGGTTAAGGTACCTATTAGACCACCACCAGGTGAGGGAGTAGCATTCGTAGAGGCACCTAGAGGAGAACTACTTCACCACGTATACAGCGATGGTACTGACAAACCATATAGGTGGAGAGTGAGAACACCAACCTACGCCAACATACCAGCGGTCTGCCACATGTTCAAAGGCTGCTACATAGCTGATATACCAGCAATACTAGTCTCAATAGACCCCTGCTTCTCCTGCACAGATAGAGTAACAATCCTCGACATAAGGACTAATGAGAGGAAAATCTTAACCTGGACACAACTCAAGAAGATGTTTAGAGAGTTCAGGAGGCCAAAGGCATGAGACTACCTGCAATAATTAAGGAAACATTTTCTAACCTCTTTAGAAAACCAGCAACAGTGAAGGTACCTATTGAGGAGAAGCTACCACCAGCACCAGGGTACAGAGGAGTACCCAGAGTAGACTACAGTAAGTGCACTGGATGTGGTCTCTGTGCTAGGTATTGCCCATCATTTGCCATAGAGCTAATTACCAAAGATAAGAGGAGGTACCCAGTATTCCACATATACCGCTGCATATTCTGTCACCAATGTGTAGAGGTCTGTCCAGTAAAAGCCATTAAGCCAACAGAAGAGTACGAGCTATCTACTGATAGACCAAGTGATCTCATTATCAAACCTTGAGAGTAGATTTAAAGCCTTAGGTACCTTACTATACCTAGCCTCCTCGGCAGGGTGACGGGGCGTTAGTCCACGCCCGGGATGAGCCCTGCAGCGCAGGTGATACACATGTGTTCTCAAAAGGTTAAGAGCATCAGGATGGAGTTCGTATCTAAGCTACCTCTAGAGGATAAGGAGAAGAAGGTACTTGTATACCTCCTCAAGAAGTCGCTAAAGGCAACACTACATATAGAGGAGAAGGTAGCTCTAGGATACCTCTTTAAGGAGCTTGTGGATAAGGGAATTTCACTGCAGGAACTGTCGACAAACCTTGGAATTCCGGTACCTGAAATTGAGAGGTTGATTAGAACGTACGAGAGAAAGCAGGATCTACATGAGAAGGCAAAGGAGAGGATTGACAAGCTCTATACGTTCTACTGTTCAGGAACCTAAACCTTCTCCCTAAGTAGTTTCTCAACATCACTTCTCTGAACCTTATGTGAACCGAAGAGAACCCACTTAAGATCCTCATCACAGCACCTAAGAACGCATCTAATGAGTACACTTAGCACCTTCACCAGTACACCTCTTGAAGCTCTACCCAAGACTCCAGATGCGAGAACGGGAACACCATCAGGACCTAGGAGAAGAGCTGTAGCGAAGCAACCTCTAATACCGTAATTCCTCAGAACCTGAGGTAGCTGAGCAAAGTCCACAATCCAACCAGCAAAGCAGTATGGAGTACCCTGAGCAACAGCTTCATCACTTAAGATCTTCGTAAAGACCTCAAGAGCTTCAGCAAGCTCCTTAATAGCACTAAGTGACTTACCCCTCCTCCAATTAACGTCAAGAGATAGGAACTTAATGGCTCTCTCACATAGATCAGCACCACTAACAGCAGCAGGAATACCCTTATCCAACTTCCTCAAGTCACGAGGCTCAGCAAACTCAAGAAATTTACGAACACTGTAGTGAAAGAACCTACAGAAACAGCAAAACCACCTACTCCAAACAACACACTGAACAGGATACAGCTCATAACTAGGGACATCTCTCCTCAACTCAATTAGGTACAGGCTACCACTAGGTCTAATGCGCCAAACATCACCAAAGTACTCACACAGAGTATTGAGCACAATCTCCATATAAACCACAACACTAAGTCTGTTACGTAAGGTACATAAGTACCTACCCGCAACACTCACTTAGACCCACAGAGACCCTGTTAAGACAGGAAGCGATGAAGTGGGTCAACCGCGGGGATCACACACCACACTTTACCACCTCACTAGTGGGGGTATCACCGAGGAAGAGTACATGGAGGTAATCTACGTACCTAGAAGGCTTATAGAGAAAGCTCAGGAACTGGGTATTGATATTAACGATGTAGTACTGAAAGCACTGGCGAATACTCTGAATCTAGATGTACGTGAACTCACCAATGCTAGACTTGAAATTGCTGAGAAATTCCTTGAAGAAGCCAAGGAGTACATTAGGAAGAGAGATCCTGTTCAATCATCTGAGAAGCTGTACAGAGCTGTTGAAGAGTGCATTAAGGTACTTGCCGAAGTACTTAAGGTACCTCAACTTGAAGAAGTTAAGAAGAGAGGTAGATGGACAACGTGGTTACTGGGAATGGCATCAACAGACCTATCCAGAGTACTTAGGGAAGAGAGGATAGCACTGACTTGGTCTAAAGCCTATGAAGTCCATGTATGGAGTCTCCATGAAGCGAGGTACAGGGTAGAGGACGTAGGGATAGCGGTACCAGTGGTAGAGTGGTTACTGACCTACACCAGATAGGTAGTGAGTAGAGAGGTTAAGTGAGGTACTAAGTGAAGATGTTCTCTATGTACTTACTCCCTTCTCACAGTCAGTAGGTACAGTACTAGCGACGATACTAGAGCTATAGTGAGAGAGTACGTGAAGGCAATTTTCACTCCAACAACATCCCATAGGTAGCCAAAGATCGTGAAGCCAACTATCGATAGTACACCCGATGCTACCTGAAGAGCACTGTAACCAACACCTCTAAGTTCACTAGGTACGTACGTAGGTACAAGTGCTCTTGAAGATACCTCATAGATACCTTGATAGAGACCGTAGAGCACAGCAGTGACAACAGCGATTAAGGGGTTAATCTGCAGGAGTACAGGTACTGCACAGGTTGCCGAGTACATGAGAAATGACATCAGTAGCACCTTAGAGCTCCCAATTGCATCACAGAGAAAGCCACTGAGAAATGACCCTAGGACATTCATGAAGTGTATGAGTAGGAAGACCATTGGTACTAAGTACTCGGGAATACCCGATGACCTAGCTAGTAGGAGTATGAATGAGAATGAGGTGAAGCCAATAGACATGATGGATATGGGTACTAGTACCCTCAAGTAGCTTCTAGGCAATCTCCTGTACATGGTGAAAATCGATACCTCTCTACCCCCAGTACCAGTACCTACATCAACTACAGGGAGTAAGCTGAGAAGAGCTAGAGCACCAGGTATAGCTGAGAAGAGGAAGACAGACCTATAACCAAGACCGAGTAAGAGGATGAGAGTAGCAGCTAGTGGACCGAGAGTAGCACCTAGCTCATCGAGAGCCCTTTGGATACCAAATGCCCTACCTGTAACCCTCTCCCTAACAGATAGACTAATTAACGCGTCTCTAGGTGGACCCCTAACACCCTTACCAAACCTATCTACAATCCTAATAACCAGTACGTGATACCACGAAGTAGCAAAGTAGAGCATTGGCTTAGCTACATTCGATATCGTGTAACCGAGAAAAGCAATCCACTTCCTAGAACCTAACCTATCAGCTACAGCACCAGAGAATACACGAGTCAAGTAATTAATACTCTCAGCTAGACCATCTACAAAACCAAGCAACCACCTAGGAGCACCGAGGACCTCAGTAAAGAACACAGGTAGAATAGACAGCACGGACTCAGTAGACATGTCGGTGAAGAAGCTAGTTAAACCAAGTAAGTAGATGTTCTTCCAAAGAGACCTACTACCTGACTTACCCAAGTACCTCACCCCTCAACAACACCATACATGAGGACATCCCTAAACATCGAGATGACTCTCTCCTCACCATCAGACCTCGGAACAACAGAATCAACAACCTCAATACCGAATCTACTAAGAACATCCCTAACATCACCAGGTACCCTACACCTAGACACAACAACAAACCTACAGGAATACACCTCAGGAACCATACACAGTAGACCAACCTCCTTAACATAAGGGACATCACCACTCAAAACCAAGCAACTAGACACAATCTCACGACAATTGGAACTAAGCCTACTCTCGATAATCCACTTAAATAACTTTACATCAGGTACAGCCCTAGACCTCTCCCACCAACCAGAAGAACTACGACAAACAACAGCAAAACCACCACCCCTAACAGGAACCTCAGAATCGACATCCAGCATACTAGTCACGTACCTACCATACACAAGAACATCGAGATTCAGTACCTGAGACAGTAGATTGAGTATAGACCTAGCTCTTTCAGGTATAGACAGAGTAGTGGGCTTCGGAGGAACAGAGATAAACACCGAGACCACACGACCAAGCCTACTCTCCAGGTATAGATTAGGAAGAACTTGAGCACCAAACTGAAGACCTCTCCTAACCAATGAAACGACCCTCCTACCCCTAGCATCGAGAGGAGACTTAACCCTCCTAATCAAATCCCTACACCTATCCAGTACACACAGCACGAAGTAGACCAGGTAGAGAACATCCCTAAACCTACGAAACCTACGAGCAAAATCAAGCCTAGAAACCTCACCAAACCTCACACGACCAACATCACCAAACAAAACCTTAACACACTCAGGAACAACAACCCTCCTACCATAAACCCTCTCAACACGATTAATCAACTCCCTAACAACCTCAACCTCCTGAAGCAAATCCTCAAAACCAGGAAACACACAGAGCACCCAAACCAAGAAGTAGGGAGTAAAGGTAATTAAGGAATACCCAATGTAGGAAACACCAAGAACCAAGCAACAGGGAGGTAAGGCACTTGAGCAAGCTCCTCCAACTAATACTACTAACAATCGCCATAACACCAAGTGGAGCACTATCACCAGGACCACTAACCATAAGTACAATAGCAGTAGGAACCAGGGGAGGGTGGAGGGCAGGTCTCGAGGTAGCAATAGGGCACGTAGTAGTGGAACTACCATACGTAACAACACTCACAATCCTACTCACAACAGTTAGAGAGTACCTAGGTAAGTGGTACGTGATGACACCACTCCTAGCAGTGTACATAGGGTTCATAACCTACTTCTCGTACCTACTAGTGAGAGATGCGATACGGCAGAGGAGAGGAGGAGAAGTGATGTCCAATACGGCGATAAGGGGTATGAAACCAGTAATCATCGGTGTAGTACTGACAGGAACAAACATATTCTTCCTACTATGGTGGGTAACAGTAGCCCTACCAGTCATAGCAGCAGTAGCCGAGCTAGGTGTAGCAGTAGCGCTACCAGTAATGTACCTAGCACACGTATGGCTAGACCTCCTATGGCTACCACTAGTAGCGGAGCTATCTAGGAGGGGAGCTAAACTACTAACAGCGAGGTACTACTCCTACCTACTACTGACACTAGCGATCATACTCATAGCAACAGCAGCATACACCGTAGTGAACTACCTCGAAATCACCTAAATGCGAG
Source organism: Thermoprotei archaeon (assembly GCA_003649205.1). Taxonomy (GTDB): domain Archaea; phylum Thermoproteota; class Thermoprotei; order Thermoproteales; family B15-G16; genus B15-G16. Next base: position 19,427 of record QMRC01000003.1, on the reverse strand, counting down.
GATGAGCATAGCCACGAGGAGCATAACCCAACCAATAGCTAGGATAATACCGATAACCCTCCTGAACGCAGACACCAAGATCAAGACAGCGTAGAGAGCGGTCAAGGAAGTGAGTAGAGTAATAGCAGAGCTAAATTCACGAGCAACATCGGGATCAGCCTTGAAGATAGTCTCCTTTAGGAGAACCTCAATGAGACTCCTCATAGTATCGAGACCACGGAGAACGTACTCACCAAGCTCCTTAACATCCATGAACAGAACCCACGTAGACAAGACAGTAAATACAGCATAAACCTAACACTCACCAAAAATACACAACACACGTGAACAATAGGAGAGAAGTACTGGAATTAATCACGTACACAGCACTATGCTACACAGCAATAACAGCACTAGTACACCTACTCAAGACAATGAACGTAGACCCACAGCAAGCAATGATAGCAGTATCGTACGTACCCACAGCATCAGCCACAGCAGTAGACCTCGTAGTGAAGAGGAGGGTAGAGATCTGGAAGTACGTGAAACCACTAATCAAGAAACCACAGCTAGCAATACCGACCTCACTAGCAATACCCTGGATCACCTGGGCAATAGCACTAGCAGTAGCGACAGCACTTGGAGTAGACGTGAGAGGACCACTCGTAGAACCACTACACGAACCAAGTAAAGTACTCGACACAGCAACGTTCATAGCAACTACACTAAGTGCATCACTACTCAACACAGCAGTCGTGATAGGTGAGGAAGTAGCTTGGAGAGGGTACATGTACGTAAAGCTCAGGAGAGCACTCAGCAAGTACAGGGAAACACCACTAGAGACACCACTCCACAGCACAGTAGTGGGAGCAATCTGGTCACTATGGCACACACCAATGATACTGAACTACAGACTCAACTACCCAACAACAGGAGCAACAGGACTACTAGTGCAGACACCACTCATGATAGCAGTGAGCACAGTGATGAAGGTACTGAGAGACGAGATGGGGTTCCTACCCTGCGCACTAGTACACGCAACCTACAACACACTAGCACCCTACATGTACCTAAGCACACCACTACCAGACATACACTCACCAAGCACAGGAACACTAGCACTAACAGCATGGACCGCAACAGCAGCAATAACCCACACAGTACACAGAGCAAAAACACGAAGAAAACAACATAAACCCCAGAGAGAAAACCGAAAGTGAGACCAAGAGCCCCCGTAGCTCAGCCTGGGAGAGCATCCGGCTGAAGACCAGAGCAGAGACCGGAGGGTCCCGGGTTCAAATCCCGGCGGGGGCACCACCCCCACTCCTCCTATCCCCAAACCCCTCAAGACCTACTCCTCCTCAACTCATCCCTAATCTCACGAAGAAGAACCTCCAACCCACTAAACCCCTCACGAAATTCCCTCTCCAACCTCACAAATCCCTCACGTAGCTCCCTCTCCAACCTTGAAACCCCATCATGAATCTCCTTCTCCAATCTCTCAAATCCCTCGTGAAGCTCGACCTCAGTATTCTCCAACCTACCAATAATCTCCTCATCCCTACTCGTGAACAAACCATAGAGAGTAACGACAAGACCTAGGATACTGGCAACATCACCAACAACAGGAGGACTACTGTACTTCAGGATACAGCCAATGACAATGAGCGCAATACCTATAGCAGTTATGATCCAGTACAGAATCCTCCTACGCCTAAGCCAAGCCTCAAACTCCTCCTCAGACCTAAACCTCCTACGAGTCACACAAAAACACCCGGTAAGTAGACACCAAACACCCTAATAACCCCACCACCCACAGACACCAAACCACCACAGGGCAAGTCACATCCCCACAATACAGCTTTCCTGTAGACCCCCATAAGAATTCAGGAATGTGGAGATCTCGGGAAGAACCATGTGGTACACCCTACCAATCAAGCTCCTAACCCTAACACTACTCACACTCTACACATTCCCCGGTACCTGGCTCAGCTACATCTCCCTCACCGAAGGAACTCCCACGTACCTCGTACTCGCTATTCCGTACTGGTTACTCTGGTTCTTTACCTTCCCCAAGTTCCTTCATTTCCTGTGTCTTTACCTGACTTCTCGTCCTCGTTGTGTGGATCGTGGTGTGTATGTTTGTGGTCATGGTTTGTGGTCCTGTATTCTGCTCGTGTTTAGGGTGAGGAATTTCTCTCATGTTCCTGATGTCACTACGTTGTTTAGGTGTGTTCCCTATGTTGCTAAGATCTTCTTAGTGCAGGTCTACGGTAGGGTTTTTCTCATTGTTGAGTTGCATAGGTTCTTCTGTTCTCGTAGTTGGGTTGAGGGTGTTGTTCGTTACTGTGCTGGTGTTGTCTCTGGTCTTGGTCTTGATGTTGAGTTGAGTGATTTCGATTTTGTTCTTGGTGATTGGTTTTGGGTTTCTGTCTTGTCCTCTATTGGTTTTCGGAGGGGTGATGGTTCTGGATGTTCTTCTGGTGTTGGTGTTAGGGTTTTGAGTAGGGGTGGTTGCTATGTTCTTGTTCTTGAGAGGTGTGGGTTGAGGGATTTGTCTCGTTTCTACTCTGGTGTTTGGAGGGGGTTGTTTGGTTGGTTTCGTTCTCTTGGTCGTGGTGGTGCTAGGGATTCGTTTGTTGAGGGTGTTTGTGGTTACTTTGTTAGGAGGTGTGAGTGTGTTGTTAGGGTTGGTCTTTACTCTGTTGTGTTTGATTGTAGGTTGAGTGGTTTGCTTAGGTTTTTGCTCTGTGTTTGGTGGAGGAGGTTTGTTCATCAGTTGTGTGCTCGTGAGTGTGTTGTTGGTGATGTTGTTTCTTCTCTTGTTTCTCAGCTTCTACGTAATCTAGAGCTCGATGTTGGTGGTGGGGGTGTTGTGCTTGGTAGGAGGGTTCTTGGGTTTAGGGTTTGTGGTGATGCTGTGTACTTTGTTCCTGATGGTCATACTCTCGTTGTTGGTATGACTGGTAGTGGTAAGTCTAGTACTGTTGCTTACTTGGTGAGGGAGTTGTCTAGGTGTTCTAGGGTTTTGGTCATTGACTTCGTGGGTGCTTTCGTTAATTTGCCTGGTGCTGTTGTTCTTGAGCCTCCTCGAGATCTCGCTCTTGATCCTCTTCAGCTTGGTTTCTGGAGGGGTATTGAGGTTGTTGAGGATGCTCTGGTGTACTGCTATGGTTTTGAGAGGGGTTCGTTCTCTCCTATTGTTGTTGAGGTTCTTACTAGGGCTAGGGATAGGGTTCGTGAGCTGTGTCTTCGTGAGCTTGTTGATGTGTTGAGGGGGATGTACTTTGAGTTTCCTGAGGGTAGTGAGTACAGGTCTGCTGTTGCTGCTGCTTTGAGGAGGTTGGAGCCTCTTGTTAGGTACTTTAGACCTGGTGACTTTACGTTGAGTGATCTCGGTTGTGGTGTTTACGTTGTTGATTTGAGTGGTATGGATTCTGAGGTTGCTAAGGCTGTCTTTGCTCTTACGTTCATGGAGTTTCTCTATAGGTTGGGGAGGTTGGGTGTTGGTACTGTTCTCGTTGTTGATGAAGTTCATAGGGTTGCTCCGGTACATGCTCGTGGTGAGTCTATTCTCGTTAAGTTGGCTAGGGAGGGTAGGAAGTGTGGTCTCTACCTAATTCTCATTGATCAGTCTATTGCTAAGGTGAGTGATGTTGTTCGTGGTCAGTGTCGTAATGTCTTGTTCTTCAGGCTCACTGAACCTAGTGAGTTGAGAATTGTTGAGGAGTATGGTATTGAGCCTAGAGAGGTTCAGACTTTGAGGATTGGTGAGTGTCTGTACTACAGGGACGGTCTCTACGCTAAGGTTAAGACGAATTACCTTGAGCTTGCTGCTCCTAGGGGGTTGAAGTTGAGGAGGGTTGACTTAAGTAAGTTGCGTGAATTAGCTAGGAAGTACGGTGTGCCTAGGGGTAAGAGAGAGTACTTGATCCAGTTCGTGCAAGAGCACGATGTTGAGGACGTAATTAAGTTACTGAGGGAGAGGTCATACCCAATATTTGCTAGGTCAGGTAGGTTGACGAACTTCGGGAAGGCAGTTCTAGAGTACTATGGATTGAGTGTCGATGTACCTGAAGTAAAGGAGAGTGGTTATCAAGGTTCTTCAGGTGAGTGAAGGTGGATGAAACCCGACGTCGATAAGGCGTCGGGTGGATCCCCAGAGGTTAGGTCCGATGAAGGGGGTTATAGGTCCGGAGGCACTGCCGAGGAGGGACCGAAGCCGGGTCCTGACCGGTCCGAGAGAATGCAGCTTGTGGTTGGGTTTGACTACAATGTGAGGTCAGTGATTGCTGCGTACAGAGTTCATGATCGAGAGATGTTGCTTGACGTCTGTAGCGTAGTCAGTGAACGAGGTTTTGTGCCGAAGCTTATTGATGTTGGTGAGGGTGAGTACTACGTAGTGATTAGGGGTGTGGTAGAGGTGCCGAATCTAGTTAGCTACGTTAAGGAGGGTTTGAGGAAGTTCGTTGAGAAGTACCCGTTCGTTATGAGGTACAGAGATGTCAAGGTTGAGAGAGGGTCATGGGCTTGGAGGGAGATTAAGAGATCCTGTAGACCGATACCGAGTGTATTCAGCTACGTCATTGAGCTAGTTGAGGAGTACGGTGTTGTACCGAATTGGTTGTTTGTGTACGATCTAGAGCTGTATCTGAGGAAGAAGGTTAGGAGATGGAGGAAGTGGTACGTAGTTGAGTTGAGGAAGCTACTGAATAGGTTAATGGCTTGTCTAAATAGGTTGAGCGAGAAGTACGACGTAATTGCGAAGATTGAGTGGTTACCGTATGTCGATGTGCGTAGTGAGGTAACTGATAGGGTGAGGGGTTGGAGGTACACGAAGTTGATGAGGGCATTAGTTCACTGCACGAGGAAGGGTATTAGGGTGGTTGCTATTGAGCCAGCTGGTACATCGAGGTACTGTCCGGTGTGTGATTCAGTAACTGAGGTACTGAGCTATAGAGAGTTGAGATGTACTAAGTGCGGTCGTGTGTGGGATAGAGATGAGATGGCTGCGATTAATGTAGCGAGGAGTAGAGCTGTTAAGTATGTTCTGAAGTAGCGTAGTGCTAGTGCTCAGTTGTTCAGTGGCCCTGAGTCCTGGTCAGGGCTCGGGTTGATCTGTAAATTGATGAGGCCCGGGCCCTGGCCGGGATGATGAGGGGGCTTGGTGAGGAAGCGGAAGATGACTAAGGACTTGGCGACCGCAGACGCGGCGCCAAGCACCGGGGCCCTCAGTGTAGCTCAGTGCTGATACTTAAGTGTTTCGGACCGGTCAGGGCCCGGGGCTTTTTGCATTGTTTAGGTGTCTGTTCTTGAGCTAGGTCTATGGTATTTCTGTTCTGTGCTTCTTCATGTATGTTGTCTAGACTTATTTAGCTGTTAGGTCTGTGTTATATGGTAGGTGGGTATTTCTTGGGTGAGAGGGGGCTTTCGGCGAGTGATATTGTTGCTCTTTTCGAGAAGGATCCTTCAGCTCTTAAGAAGTTAGCTGAGCTTCTCGTTACGGTACCGGACATAAGGTTGGCAATAGTTGAGGGTGTGATGAGGGAGGTAGCAACGAAGAGAGATCTTGAAGCTCTTAGGAAGGAGCTACAGGAGTACATTGACAAGAGAATAGCTGAAGTAAGAAGTGAAATAGCGGAAATAAGGAGTGAGTTAGGTAGATTAGGTGATAGAGCAGCGAGATTAGAGGCAAGAGTAGCTAGATTGGAGGGACAAGTTAGTTTATTGATCAAGATCTTCATCGCGTTTAACGTACCAATCCTCATAGGGATAATAGGGATCTTACTCAAGATGGTACTAGCACCCTAGAGCACTAGGTGCTGAGTAATGTTAGTAATTGAACCAAGGTTCGTAGATAGAGAACGAGAACTAGAGACACTACGTGAACTAGCTAGTTACGGAAGTCCACTACCAATATACCTCTACGGTCCTGAAGGTTGTGGAAAAACGAGGTTACTGAGAGAATTCATCAAGAGAGTGCACGGAGTGACAATCTACATAGATGCACTAGAGAGGAGGGATCCAGAGACAGCAATAGTGTTGAATCCAGTGATTGAAGAGGTAAGGAAGTTCGTAAGGGAAGTAGCATTGCAAGCCATAGGACCGCTAGGTACGTACTTAGCAGATAGGATAACACTCATAGTTGAGAAGATAGCTGAGAAAGTGAGTATTGAAGGAAGGTCATTGATAGTGATTGTAGATGACATCACTAGAGCCATAGGGCTAGATAGAGTTGAGTGGTATGTAAAGTGGTTGTACGAGCTAATAGGTAAGCTACATAGGAGGTATAGTCCAAAGAGTATACTCATAGTAGCTACGACAAGTGAAGGTAAGAGCCTAGACCTAGTAATGAGACACACGTACACAGTAGTGAAGTTGATATGGAATTTACCGAGAGAACCCTTCTACGAACTAGTACAGGAACTAAAACCACCGAACCTCAACCTCAGAGAGGAGCTATGGCGGGTAACAGGTGGGAATCCAAGAGCACTAATAGAGATAGCACACGTACATAGATGGGATATAGGTAGCTGGTTAAATACCTTAGAGAGAAGGCTCACGAAAGTACTAACTACCATACGCTCGAGAAATCTAGAGAATGAGTTGATGAAGGCCATAGAGGATCCAGATACAGTACACACAGAGGCAACACCAAGAACTGAGCAACTACAGCAAATACTCACTGAAGAGAACCTACTCATCTACAAGTACGTGACAACACTACACAATACCGAAGTACCAAGTGATCTAGAGCTAGGGATAGGGAAGTACTACGCATGGCAAATACCTGCATACAGAGACATCCTAAAGAAACTACTGATACAGAGATGAGGACAAGAGCAAGAACATCAAGTACATAAGTGTGAGCAACTTGAGACATACCTAGGTGACACAGTGCAAATACCGTGGGACACAGTAGCAACAGTACTCACAGTAGTAACCTCAATAGGAACACTAGCGTACTGGCTAGGAAGAAAATTCACAGAGATAGACAGTAGATTCAAGCTAATTGATGAGAGGTTTAAGACCATTGACGAGAGATTTAGAAGCATCGATGAGAGATTCAAGCAAATAGACAAAAGATTCGAGCAAATAGAGAAGAGATTTGAAGAGATAGATAGTAGATTCGAACGAATAGAAGAGAGATTCAGGGAGATAGATAGGAGATTTGACGAGTTCAAGAAGTATGTTGATACAAAGTTCGAGGATCTAAGAAATTACATTGATGTTAGGATGGAGAAAATGCTTAAGACCATAGCAAGAGCAACAACACATACTCACGAAGTCGTTATCGAGTACCTAGGACTAAAGGGACTGCTAGAGGAAAAGGAAGTAACGTACCTAAGACACAGAGTAAGAGAAGTACTTGAAGCATACACCACAGCAACACCAAACCCACTAACCAAGGAAGAGTTGGAATTCCTAAAGAAACTCTTCAGCAAAGACATCAACGAAATGACAATAGAGGAACTAGATAGGGCATACGAGATCGGGATAAGGCTCTTCAGTAAGGACATGGATGATAGAGGATACTTCATAGCAATAGCAGCCATAACCATAAAGGCATACCTAAAGTTCAAGAAAAAGCAAGATACCTGATAAAGCAAACCACAACACTAAATGAGAGTAGATCCAGAATCATTACGAAAGTAGGTGAATTAACTTGACAATAGTCATCAAAGAGCTAGACATAGAGGAATTTCGTGGAGTAAGGAAACTAGCAAAGCCCATCAAATTAAAGAAATTCAACATCATCATAGGCAGAAACAACACAGGAAAAACAACAATTCTAGAAGCACTGTACCTGCTAGCAACACCCTCCGGATACACAGCACCGCTAACTGAAGTAAGCAGACTAGATTTCATAACACAGCTACATGGAGGAAAATCGTGTCTAATCTATGGATATAGTGGAACAGCGAGAATAAGGTACCGGCTATTCAATGACGAAGTAGTGACAGTAACCCTAACAGCAGGTACCCTAGAATCAATAGTAATAAACAATAGAGAAGCATATGTAGAGACATATATTGACTACATAGCGAAGCTACTCAACATAAGTAAGGATGAGGTACACAACCTCACACTCTACATACCAAATAGCACCGAATTCCTCAAGGAACTCCGAAACAAGCTAAAAGAACCCACAACCTGGTCCACACTAACCAAGTACGGAGCACACAGGAAGATAGTCACCGAACTAATCAACCCCACAGTCTACGACAAGTACACAGAAATCCTAATTGAGAGAAATGAGTTGAAGCTGAGAAAGGAGGTAAGTGAGGAAATCGGGCCACTCTACATCCACGTAGCAGATTTAGGAGACGGTATAGAACGAATATGCCTCACAGCACTAGCACTCGAGTATCTAAAACCAAGACTAGTACTATGGGATGACATGGAAGTAGCAGCACACCCAGGACTCATCGAGGTAGTGATGAAGTGGTTAACATCAAAGAACTGGCAAGTAGTAATCACAACACACAGCATAGACGTCCTCCTCGAACTAACATATCAATCACCAGAAGACAGCCAAGTAATAATCCTGAGAAAAACACCAGACGACATAGTAGAACACACAACACTAACACCAAACGAACTAGAAGAGTACTTCAATCGTGGAATAGACATAAGGAAACTAATCGACCTACTCGAACTATGAAAGTAACGAGAGGACAAGTACCAAGAACAGTAGATACAGTACTCCTAACAGGTAACGGTGTAGAAGAGGTAAGAGTACTGAAGATAATAGCAGAGAAGTTTAACCACAGAGGAAAAGTAATCATAATACCAACACTACCAACGAGAACAGGAGTAAGAGGAGTAATAGAGCAACTATCCACACTCCTACACAAAACCAGACCCAGGTACTGCTTAATCATAATCGATAGAGAACACGTACCCAACAAGGACGTATTCTCAAGCACATTGAAACAATACGGCTTCGAAGTACTAGACATAAAGGAACTTAATGACCACGCACTAGTAATAACATGCCGCAAAGGACCAAAGCAAGTAACAATCTACATCGCTATCTCAGGATTCACAGAGAAAGGCAACATAGAAGAAAACATCAGAAAATTAAGAGAAGTAATAGGCGAAGCAGCAACAAAAGAAGAACTACTCAAGAGAGCAAGCATGAAACACCTAGAACAAGCATTCCCTGGACTAACAACAATACTCAAACTACTCTCAGAAAACACCTAATCACAAACACCACACCCACTAGCGAATAAAAACACAAAACCACAACCCAGAGCAAAGCTAATCCATAATAAGCACCCAAACAAGGAGAAAGCTCGGTGAAGAAAAGTGATAGACCTAATCATAATCCTAATCCTAGTAATTACACTCCTCTACATCACCACAAAATACATCAAGCTCAAAGGAGAGGTAGAGCACAGAGCAAGACAACTATTCAACCAATGGAGAAGTAGAGAACTCGAGAAAGAAGCCACCGAAAGAGCAAAACTACTATTCGAAAAATGGAGAATAGAGGAGGAAGAGAGAATTAGAGAAGATGCTATCAAGAGATCCATAGCAACGATAATCGGTAAAGTAGGTGAGCAACTAGCACCAATACTAATCTGCATGGAGTACGGCATAAATCCCAAAGACCTAAGATTCATAGGCTCACCAATAGACTACATAGCATTCAAAGGATTCACAGAAGGAAAACCAGAAGAAATCACATTCATAGAGGTAAAAAGCGGCAAAACGACAACACTAAGCCAAAGAGAGAAATGGGTCAAAGACCTAGTAGAGAAAGGCAAAGTAAGGTGGTTACTGATACACATACCAGCAGAAATAGAGAAACTGAGACAAAGAGCTGTTAAGTAGCAGAACTGCTAGGTATAGTCACCAGTCAAGAAATAGCTTAATTTCAGGTATATTTACCAGAGCTGATGTACTTTACTCAAGCAGTGAAGTGTAAAACATTGTACACTGGCAGTATCAGTGGTAGTGTGGGAAGTTATGACTCGGCTGAGAAATTTAATCACTATTGCTTTACTAAGTGGTAAATCCGTATTATTGGTTGGCGCTCCTGGAGTTGGTAAAACGAAGTTAGCTATCGATGTTGCTGCCGAGCTGACCGGTGCGCATCCTATTCTCGAGACTGGTCGTAGTGAGTTAACTTATGAACTGCTTACATGCTTCAATGAGCTGAGAGAGGTTAAAGGACATGGAGATGTACTGGTTAAGAGGTTAGGTTCTCTCGGTATTGCTATCCTAGGTACTTGGCTTAGAATTATTGAGGGTAAGGGCCCTCTATGGTATGTTCTCGATGAAGTCAATAGATGTAATATTGAGGTCGCACTAGGTAGAGTATTTACGGCTCTCGATCCTGAATACTACAACATTGCTGTGTTACCCCCTGATATATTGGATGAGGAGAAGCTTGCCGAGGAAGATATCACAGTACTAGCTAACTGTCTTGAAGTATCAGTCGACAGGTGTAAGGAGTTAATGGTGAAGTTGCGTAATATCCTAGGTAGTAGGGTTTGTGGTATCCCAATTCCTCGGTCTTTCAGAATAATTGGCACTATGAATGTTGTTGATAGAGCACACCTATTTAAGATCGGTTATGCTTTAAGTAGAAGATTGATACCTATTCCTGTAATTCCTCCATATATGAAATACGATCCAGGGCTCGATATAGAGAACCTCATTGTGCAGTTATATGACAATTTTCATCTGGATAAAAACTCTGTGTTCACTTCCTTGCAGGAGTATGTTGAAGCACTAGTCTCGAAAGAAGTTGAGTTCCTTACCTTTAGGTTCACTAAATCACTATTACCCGAGTATGATGTACCCTGTTTGGTACGTATTGAATTTGATGAAGTAGTCAAATTACTAGACAGATTGAGAGATACTAGTAGTAAGTTAATTGAGAGCTTTGCCGGCATTTATGCCGTAGCACTCAATGATCTGAAGATTGATCTAGGAGTTTCCATATTAGTTGATTTCATCTCTCTGTTATTGGCTAGGTGTATAAGTCAGAATATAGCGTTAGTCTCAGTATCAGATGAGGCGTTACTAGATCTCGCCATAGCATCATTATTGCTACCTCAGCTCTCTTCCCTAATCCCAATGCTTAAGATTGAGCAGTTCCTTGGAAGCAGTCCTCGTACTATAGCATTTAGAAACTTCATGAAGTTCCTTGAGAATAACTTTAGTTCAAGTAGCCTCACATACCGTGCTGCTGAGGCCATTATGTATGAACTACCGAGTATTTCATCACCGTGAGGACTCTATAGTTGATTTACGTAAGCTATGTAGAGAACTAGATGTTAGTGAATCACAGCTCAAGTTAATGATATGTGAGCTTAGAGATTTTCTTCGTGAATATAAACAACGGGTATTTGAGAAGTATGGTCTGGAAATTGAGTCGCGGCTGCCTGAAGTGGTAGGGACCAAAGTGTATACAGGTCAGTGGGTTGGTGTAGTTTCCATACCTAGATACAATATATGCTTGGTTTTTGAGCCAAAGATTGGGCATGAGTTTCTTAACATGCTTGATGTGATATACGGTAGCACGGTGCGTGACTTACTACATCTTGTAACAGCACATACCTACCTAATTACCACACATGAACGTACAGGTGAAGCACTCATTTTACCTCAACTACTTACGCATGTATTACGGTTAATACAGCACTACATTCAGTCAGAGCCTTGGTACATCCTCCAGTACATACCTTCAAAACATGGCACATTGGTGAAGGTAAGTCCTAGCGACTTAGCACTACTTAAGCCGAAGCAGATATTTAATACACGAAAGTACACAACACTTCTTGCTACCCTGGTGCTTGTCTACAAGGCACTTGCTAATATCATAGGTATCGTGTCCGAAGTGTCTACTCGAAGCGATTTCTTGCGTTCATTAGGTGAGAGACTTCGTACACTCACTACTTCACTTATATCCACCATTACCACTGAGATGTCAGTACCAGCATTAGTGTCGTATGCTGAATTAGGTGAGGTGAATATAGACTTCTTGGAGCGTATAGCCACCTTAATTCAGCTAACTCCATCATATAGACCTGGTCTCTTTGAACTACTACTTTACCCCAGCACAAAGGTCTATGAGCTATATGTACTTAGCAAAGTTCTCGAGGTACTTAGCAAAGAGTTCAGAGAACACCCAGTATTGGAGCAGCTAAATGTTATCAGGTTAGGGCCTTGTAGGCTATACTTAAATAAAGCACCTTGTTCCAAGCTGGTAAAATCCATCAGCGGTTCTTTGCCTAGACCGGATATAGCAGTGGTTACTGATAATAAAGTCATTGTGCTTGAGGCTAAGTACCGGGATCTGAGTAGAAAGTTGCTGAGACTAAGTGATACACTTCGCCTCCTAGCCTATATCATTGATGTGGCTAAAGATAGAGCACTAAGAGCAGCTATCACCTGTTTAGGAAGAGCTAGGTATCCTCCACGAATTGAGACGTACTTCAATGATGTATCAGTGGACTTATTCTTCATAGTTGTTAGACCTAGGTATTTCGAAGAAAATCTGTTAAGAGAGGTAATTGTCTCATAGCTCTGTTGGGGATGGTTGTGTATTGGCTACTCAAAGGTCATGCAGATAATGTACTCTACAGTATCAGGAAGTGGGTTATGAATGGTAAGTTCTTATGGGGATTTCATAGCGGTCTCTATAGACTTTGGGAAAGAGAACTGCAAGCTGGACACATCGTTTTCATTTATGCTAATTTGCCAATTGGTGCAATAGTATTTCTCGGGAAGATAGTTAGGAAGTTTGAAGATAAGACCGAATTCTGGCCAATAGATTCTAAGTATGGAGATTCATGGCCTTACAGAATAGAGGTTGAGCCTCACCAATGCTTACTCGGACTTAAAGATCGCCTGCAAACACTAAGTGAAGGTGAGCTACTTAAAGTACTCAAGAGCCTTGGTATTACTAGGCATGAACTTAGGGAGAAGTTTGGTGTGGAAGTTATACCAGGTTCGGTTCAACGGCTTTCAGATGAAGTAGGCTTGAGGGTAGAGGAGCTATTTACTGCTCGTATCGAGCAGATTGCTCGGGTTGGTGACAGAGTGAGGAAAGTTATCAGAAAATTTAATCCAGTAATGCTTCAAGCATTGTTCATACTTCCGGGGGAGGATAAGTTTGAAAGGTACCTGCAGCTACTAGGTTATATTCTTAGGAAGCTATTGCTGCCTAAGGTTATGGAGCTTGCTGAAAATGCTGTATTTACTCGTGATGAAATAGTCAATGTAGCAAGTGAGTTTCTGAGTACTTCAGGTATTAATCTACCAGCTGAGCGTTGTAATCGTGAACTTAAGCCACGACTAACTAACGATCTAAGGAGATTAGACATAGTTCGAATAGATAACTTTCTTAGTGACTGGTCAACAGATAAGGTAGCACGTCCAGGTAAGACACTACTGTTCCTAGCTAGCAAACTACGCAATGTACCTACGGACTTGCTGCTTGGTGCTATAGCCATAGCATCTGCTGCACTCGTAGGGGAGACCCCATGTTGCGAGGTCTTACGCCATCTCCTAGTTGGTGACATAGTTGCAGTAAGCAAATTAGCCGAGAAATATGAGAGTGAAGTCAAGGTTACTGAATTAGAGAAACTGCTTAATGCTGTACAACTCGAGTTGAAGAAATATCGTGAGGTAGTAGGACATGTACTATGGAAGTATGGTGTAAGCTACAGACTTATAACTCGCCTCTTAGGGGAATTGCCTTAAGCTACTACGAAAGGTCCTTACAGACATTCTAGATATATCACCTTTGCTTATGAACACTAAGCGATACATTGCAGGAGACACACCATGTGGCGATTGCATTGTGCCATTGTTTGTGAATTTAGCGTCTCGAAGAGCTTTTATCTTCGTTGCAGTATGTGTGTCCAGATGATACATTGTGCAGTTTGTTAAGTTGAAGAGGAGGTACAATCCACGTCTTTATCCTAGCGTTAGTGTTGGTGTTGATCGATTGTATAGGGATTTGCAGAGTGTTCGTGGTTTTGGTGGGTGGTTGTCTCATTTCGCTATGTATGACTTAATTAGGATCTATGGGTTTAGGGTGCTGAGGGGCTTGAGGTTGTCGAGGAGGATAGTTGATGAGTTGAGGTGTTTGGGTTTGAGTGAGGAGGATTTTGGGTCTGAGGGATGCCCTTACGTTGATGCTGCATTGTTGGTCCTTTAAGTTCTTTCTTTTCACTCAGATTGTAATGTTGCGTGTTTACTACTGTCGGATACTGGTGATGTGTGTTTAGGTTATTGTGTGGAATGTGGTGTAGGTAAATCATCCTATTTTCATCGCTGTGTTTGACGAGGATTTGTATTCTGTGGTCTAGTGCTAGGTGTCTTTTTCATTAATGTTGGTTATTGGTATTGTATCTCTCCTACGTTTTTAGTTACTACCTGTTTTGCTTCGTTGAGTGTTAGGTCTTGTATTTTGTATTTTTGAGTTATGTTGAGAGGTCTTAGCTTAGAGGTTCTTAGTTAGTGGGTTTATGTTGAGGAATTTTGCTGGTAATTGTGCTCCTGTTATTTTGTGAGTGTTTGAAGTGGGTTAGGTTTCTTAGTGGGATTGCTGGTTCTGGAGGTGTAGGTGGTGTTCTGGGTCTGGTAGTGGTGTTGGGTTGTTGATTATTCATAGTTGTGTACTCAAAGCTAGTGCTGGTATGTTGAGTATTGTTCCTTTCTATTCCCTAGGTGTTGGAGTGATTGTGGTTTTCTAGGTGATTATGCTGGTTTTTCGTCTGTGGGTCTAGCTAGATCTGCTAGATTTTTTATCTTTTCAGGTTCTAAGTTGGATTTATATTTGTTTTGGAGTTAGGTTATTGAGGTGGAGATGTGGTGTTTGCTGTTGTTCCTTCGGTCGTTATTTATCTTTTGGATGTTGCTGGTGGTAGGGTTGTTGGGTTGAAGAGGGTTCAGAAGCTTATATTTTTGGCACTTTATACGAGGATTGAGGGTGATTATCTTGAGTTGGATCCTGTAGATAGGTCGGTGCTTCGTGAATTTAGGTATGTAATTCATAGGTATGGTCCTTCATCAGCTCCGGTGTATAGGGCTGTTGTGAAGGAGTTACCTAGTAAGGGTTTTGTGGATGCTGTACGTGGTGAGGTTTGTTGGGAGTTTAGGTTGAATGTTGATGAGTTGTTGTGTAGGGAGGTTGAGGAATTTCTTGAACGTTCATGTCCTGGATTACCCGAGAGGATAAGGCGAATTTCCTCTAGGTTTATTCATTTTAATCCTGATAAGTTGACTGTTATTTCGTTGAGAGTGCTTGGTTTGACGGATTTTACTAAGGAGTTGTACAGGGGTTTTTCTGTTGATGAGCTTATCGATAGGTTGAGGCAAGTTAGGGGTGTTGTGGACGCTGTATTTGTGGAGTTAGCTCCTCAACTCAATGAAGTTGGTAGGGTTATTGAAGAGGTGTTTGGTAGGGATTTCAGTTATAGTGGTGAGAGGCGGAGGAAGTTACGTGAGGAGTTAGATAGGTATTTGATGAAGGGTGAGAAGGAATTGGATATGTAGTTCCATGTATCTTTCAACGTTTGTTTTAGGGTAGTGGGGTTGATGAGTTCGTTTAGGAGAATTGACATAGCTGTAGTTGAAACAGAGTTTCTGTTTGCAATAGTTAACCCAAGGGATAAGCTACATGAGTATTACTTAGCTATGTTGGATGCTGTTGCCATGAATTCCATAGGTAAGGTACTGATAGCACCTACGTCCTTTGTTGAGTTATTTCTGGTTCATTTATCTAGAGGGGCGGTTTCACAGTTTAGGTTAGTGATTAATGCATTGAATAACGTTATTAAGAGGGTTAATGACGTATTGAAGAGGTATAGGTATCAACTTCTCGCTTTTCTGCAGCAGGTAGAGGATGTGATTACTATTGGTAATGTGGATGTTAGGGATTTCATATTTGCTCAAAGTTTTAGAGATAGGTTCCCAAAGGAGTCTCCGTGGGATTTGTTAGTAGCAGGTTTCTATGAGAGGGTGAGACAGGATAATAGTGGGAAGATTGTAGCTATAGTGTCTGGTGATGTTGTGTATAGGAGGTTAGGTTGTTTACATGTATCTGTTAAGGAATTTCGAAGAATTGGGAGGGTTAAGTTAGGTTAGCTGTGGAGGGCGTATCTTCGAAGTATAGTTTTGCATCTTCTAAGTGCTGACGTGGTTGGTGTTTTTAGGTTGCGGTCTCTGGTTGCTCTCTGAGATATTTTATTTTGTGGTTAGTGCTAGATTGTGCGATGTTGTTCTTAATTTACTTCGTGAGTTTGCTCGTAGGAGGGGTAAGTATGTTGATGAGTTTGACCTTGGTCTCATTTGTAGGGAGCTTGATCCTGGGCTGAGGTTGAAGTTATTCTAAGTTTCATGAGAGGTTTCTTAGTGATGCTGAGGAGCTTTATAGGAGGGGTGATTTGGTTGAGGCTGGTGGGAAGTATTGGGGTGCTGTTACTGCGTTGCTTAATGCTGTTGCTTAGTTAAGGGGTTTACCTCACTTTACTCATAGGGATTTGTGGGATGTTGTTGAGTTCCTTGTTGGTAAGACTGGTGATCCTGAGTTTTCGACGTTGTTTAGGTTAGTTGAGGGTTTGCATGCTAATTTCTATCATAATTTCATGAGGAGGGAGTTGTTTGAGAAGCATAGGGAGGGTGAGTTGGGACTCATTGAGGTGCTTAGGGAGTTGATTGATAGGGTGTAGGGTGTTGCTTGGGGAATTGAATCGGGGTAGTTATTTATTGGTGTGTTGTGTTTTCCTGTGGTGGTTTGGGTTGGTTATTGATCTGGTTACCTTGGTTTCAATGCTTGTTGCTCAGCTTCCATTAGTTGCTGTTGTTGTTCTAGTACTTGTTCTGTACATGGAGAGGAGGTTTAGTAATGTTGAGAGGAGATTGGGTGATGTTGTGAGATGTATTGGTGTTCTTGTTGATTTTAATGAGGTTTTGTTAGGTATTCAGGTTTTGAGGGGTTCTGTATCTGATTCTGAGTATAGGGCTTTGGCTGCTTTGTTGTCTAGTGCTAGGCCTGTGCATAGTTCTAGGTACTATACGAAGGAGGTTTATGAGAGGCTTGGTGAGTTACTTAGGAAGGATCCTAATGAGCTTACTTGGGATGATGTTTTTGAGCTTGAGAGGATTTATGAGTTGTTGCTTAAGGAGGCTGAGGTTTCTGGTAGGTCTGATCTCGTGCGTTATGCTGGTAAGTTGAGGGTTCTCATTGCTATGGCTAAGGGTTTTCTGCTTAAGAGAGGTGTGTTACCTCCTCCTGGTAGGGTTGTCTAGGTGTTTGGGCATTGATGTGGGGTTGCGTTGCTATACGCATATTATTCCTACGTACTTGAGTTTTCTCTGTACTAGGTCTATGGTGTGTCCTGTCTTGCTTAGATCTGCTATGCCTATGATTACGTCTTGTCTTGCTCCTAGTTTCTTCAGTGCTTCTTTAATTTCTTTGGATAATTTTACCATTATGACTGATGTTGCTCCTACTGGTCTACCCTCTATCTCCATGTACTTGAGGTTAACTAGCTTTCCTTCAACTGTACAGCATAGACCTACCAGCTTTACTCTTTCTCGTTCTCTCTTTGGTACTGGTTCTACTCCGAGGTAGTTTGCTAGTTCCTCATCTATTACTGTGAAGGTTGCTCCTGTATCTACTAGTGCTTGTCCTGCTACCTGGTTCTTCGTTCCTTGGAGAAGTACTTTAGCTAGAATGTGCTGTGTCATCTATGCTTCATCTCCTCACGGTTTTAACAGTATTGTCGTTATGATGCTGATCCACATTGTTATGAGTATTCCAACTATCCACCATAGTCTTGACTCTACTCTTCTAATCTCCTCTCTTAGGTGTGTGATTTCGTTTTCTACTCTGGTTAATCTCTTGTCCATTTGCTCTAGAATTCCCTCTATTTTCGCTACTCTTGCTTCTAGGTTACTACTCATTTCCGTATCCCATTTCCTCTACTCCTTTGTTTCCTTTATAGGCTTCTTACTTTGTTTAGTCTCCTTACTTCTTCTTTTGCGTGGTGGAGTAGTATTGCTCTTATTCCTGGTTTTCTCTCTATGAGTATTTTGCCTTGTAGTGCTTTTTGTTGGAATGTTGGTGGTGCGTAGTCTAGTAGTTGTATGTCTACTGGTTGTTTGATCTTCTTCTCTAGTTGTTCTCTTAGTTCGTCTATGTACTGTGGTTCTTGTTGTGGTGGTACTGTGTGTTCTGTGTATACTGCTATGTCTATGTCTCTAAATACTTGTGAGGTGAGGAATCCTCCATGTAGTACTGCCAGTACTATCTCCTCTCTCTTATTTAGTTCCTGTACTATCTCCTCGATTATTCTCTGTCTCTCTTCCCATGTCATGGTTTTTGGTTTTCTCCTTTCTTCTTCAAGGGTCCTTAGTTTCGATATATTGCTTCACCTCTTGGATGAATTTCCTAAGTACTTCTACTCCTCCTTTCTTTGCTTCTTCATATATCTTGAGGTCATCCACTGTCCAGTACCTGTGTACGATGATGTTTCTTAGTGATGCTAGTTTTGCCATTTCTCGTGCTGTTGATAGGTTTATCACTGTGTTCTCTGCTAGTTTGATGAATGCTTCTCGATAGGTTTCTGCTACTTGGTTGAAGTCTTTTTCGAGTATTGCCACTGCTATGTCTGCTAGTGCTTCTACTGCTAGCACTATTGAGTACCTTAGACTAAATCTCGCTCTTCTATCTCTGATGAAGGTGCTCTCTTCTGTATTGACTATGCTCTCTATCTCATCTATGGCCTCGAGTGCTTCTTTGAGGAATTCCTCAACTATTTGCTTGTCGACTTTTGTCATGTTGGTCACTTTACTGATTGACTGGATTGGTTATATGGACTGTTCCTCTATGCTTGTTCTCTCCAGTGTATTTTCCTTGGTAGTAGTTCTTATATTGGTGTTCTTGCTCTCTTCGATTGTGTTTGTTTGTGTCTTCTAGGTTGAGGGATGAGTTTCTTAGGTTGCTTAGGGAGGATGTTGAATTTAGGTATGCTGTAATGGGCTTACTAGGTATTGAGGAAATTCTTAGGAAAATTAGTGAGAATACTCAAGCTATTAGGGATTTGCAGAAGCAGGTTAGGGATCTTCAAGAGCAAATTAGAGATCTACAGAGGCAGGTTATTGAACATAAGTAAGGCGATTAGGGACCTTCAGGAGGTTATTAGGAGGCATGGTGAAATTCTCGAGAAGCATACTGTAGCCATTCTTGAGCTTCAGAGGGAGATTAAGCGTCTTGGTGATAGGGTTACTGCTCTTGGTGTTAGGTGGGGTATCTATGCTGAGGAGGTTTCTTCAGGAGTACTTTAAGGTTGCTAGGATTGAGAGGTGGTGTTATGTTGATGAGGAGGGTTTTGTCTATGGTTATCCTGTTGTTATCGATGTTGATTTAGTTGTTAAGGATGGTGAGCATATACTGATTGAGGTTAAGTCTAGTG
>QMRC01000002.1 GCA_003649205.1 Thermoprotei archaeon | reverse complement strand
GGTGTTGTTCCTAGGCTTGTTGTGGTTACTTGCTTTATTGGTGATAGAGCTAGGAGGTTGGCTGAGAAGTTGGGTGTTGATGTGATTACTTACTGATGCTCAGTATATCTTTGGTTTTACTTCTTCTATTTCTCTCCAGGGTCCTCTTGTGCTGAGTATGGTGAGTGTTGTTGTGTAGGTTATTCCTGGTAGTAGCACTTCCTGTAGTGGTATGTACTTCAGTACTGTACTCAGTATTTGTGGGTTGAGTGTTAGTGCTGGTGCTGTGGTTAGTGCTGTGTATGTTAGTCCTGTTGCTATGGCTATTACGTAGTCTCTTGTCTCGATTTTTGTTGCTAGGTATGTTGCTAGTAGTCCGAAGAGTGCTCCTACTACTGTCATTGCCACTATGTTGTAGATGGGTATTAGTGGTTTTGTGAATTCTAGTGTTGCTAGTGTTTTTGCTATTGCTTCCTGTACTGTTTCTCCTGGTACCTGTATCTTCACTAGTTCGATTACTAGTTTCTCTATGGTGTTCCACTTGATGTACGTGTACGCTGTCACTACGATGCCTGTTACTAGTCCTGCTACTGCTCCTCTTAGTGTGAAATTTCGTGTCACTTAGTTAGCTACCTCCTTAGCTCTGTCACGAGAATAATTTAGAAATTACTTCTTCACTTTTATTCCTAGTCTTGGGGGTGATCTCGTGAGCGAGGGTGAAGTTATTGTTACTACTACTGAGTCTATTCCTGGTTACAGAATTGTTAAGGTTCTCGGTATTGTTAGTGGTAGTGTTGTGAGGGCTAGGAATATTGGTAGGGATTTTGTTGCTGCTCTTCGTAATATTGCTGGTGGTGAGGTTGTTGAGTATACTGAGCTCATGGCTCAGGCTAGGGAGGAGGCTCTTAGGAGGATGATTGAGAAGGCTAAGGCTCTTGGTGCTAATGCTGTTATTGGTGTTCGTTTTACTTCTACTCAGGTCATGTCTGGTGCTGCTGAGATTCTGGTCTATGGTACTGCTGTTGTTGTTGAGAAGGAGCCGTAATTCATAAGCTATCACTTATTTCTCTCTGTTCTTCTCCTTCTAAGTTGCTATGTTTGGTGTTGTTAGAGATTTGTTTAGGGAACTTCGTTGTGTTCTTCGTGGTAATTCAGGTATTCTCATAGTTACTTGGTGTATATTCTCTCTTGGTGAGGGTATCTTCATCTATGAATCTCTATACCTTCGTGCTCTTGGTGCTGGTAGTGTTGAGATTGGTTATGTTGTTAGTTTGAGTAGTGCTGCTTTTGTATCTACTCTACTCATTGGTAGTTACATTGCTGATGCTCTTGGTAGGAGGAAGGTAGTTATCATCGGTACATTTCTCCTTGCTTCAACATATCTCCTGTACTCTCTTGCTAGGTCGTGGTGCGAGTATGCTGTTGGTTCTGTAATTCATGAGTTGGTTAGGGGTGTGTATGCTCCTGCTCTCATGGCTCTATACGCTGATTCACTACCTAGTTCTGCTAGAGCACTTGGCTTTGCTATTAGTCGTGTTGTTCCTCATGCATTTGCTATTCCATCACCTTACCTAGTTGGTTATGTTGTTGAGAGATGGGGTGTTGATCCTGGTCTTAGGTACATGCTTATGCTGTTCTCGTTTCTAGCTCTTGTAGCTGCTTGTCTTAGGTTGAAGCTTGCTGAGACTCTTCGTGTTCAAGTACCTAGATCTCGACGTGCTTTGAGGTATTTTCTAGAGGAGAGCATTAGGTCAATTGTTGATTTCTGGCGTTTAAGTAGTAGGGATTTGAGGTTGCTTATCTCGATCTATGTTCCTTCTGCTTTCTACCTTGTCTTCTTTAGGAATTATCTAGTGCTGTATGTTATTGATGTTGTTGGTCTTTCGAAGTTTGAGTGGGGTATTGCGCTGTCTCTAGCTATGGCTGCTGGTCTTCTTGTTGGTGTTCCTCTAGGTAGGTTGGGTGATGTTATTGGTCGTAGAAGGAGCATCTTCATTGGTTGTTCTATTGAGTTTATTGCGCTACTTTTCCTTGCTGTGATTCCCCATAGGTATGTTGCTCTCGCTGTTCCATCAGTTCTTACCGTTGCTACATC
This sequence comes from Thermoprotei archaeon, assembly GCA_003649205.1. Classification (GTDB taxonomy): domain Archaea; phylum Thermoproteota; class Thermoprotei; order Thermoproteales; family B15-G16; genus B15-G16. Next base: position 321,407 of record QMRC01000002.1, on the reverse strand, counting down.
GATATCATCACCTGCCATCTCCGCTCTCTTAACTGATCTCTCTCCCATTGAGTTGAGAGGTAGAGCTATGGGTGTAACGATGTTTGCACTCAATGTATCCGCTATTGCTGTGGGTACTCTCATGGGTTACGCGTACTCACTTAATCCTCTATACGTGATTTACCTAGCATTAGCTGCGCCTGTACTCACAATATTGATTACGTACTTTGTTCATGAACATAGGTCCTACAGCAAGTAATTTGATCCTCTTCAGCTGCGTATATGTGTAGGTGTGTGGTTCATTAGCTAGTCGATCTATACCGTGTGTCTCTTACTGAGCATCTATACCTAGCTGTTGAATTCTTAACTAGGTGCTAGGTTTCTGGACCTTGAGTTGGTGGTGTAGGTTCTTGGGAGTTAGGTAGGTTTCTCGGTATTTACGAGGATTTTCACGGTACTTTGAAGCTACTCCTCAGGGTATAGCCACGCTAGTTCAGTACGTATCGTGCTCAATTTACTAATACATTCCTCTGTTATTTTATACAGTTCATCTACCGTTAGTTTCTTCAGTGTCTTAGTTGAACTAGGTATGATCTCTGCTACTTCCTCTAGTAGACTCCTTATCGCTATTGGTGCCTCCTCATCTCTACTTGCCTTCAGTAACTTCTTACGTACTCTACTTAACTCAGCTATTGCTGCACCGAAGTACGTGTCAGATATTATTGATGGTGGGAGTCCCGCTAATATCACTAGCCCTGCTATGTCTCTCTTCATGGCTCTCCTACTTGCTAGTAACCATGCCTGGCATTTTCTCAGCGATGTGATGCACTCTTTTAGTACTATATGTATTGACTTTCTCCTCTGTAGGAAGACCATGATTCTTCACTACCATTGTGTATTCACGGTGTTGCGGTATTTTAAGGTTGGGTACTATGTTCTCCTTACCTAGTCTCACCTAGGAACCTTATCCTACTGGTAAATTTTGTAAATTAGCATTACACTCGGTGCTAAGTGAGGGGGTGCTTTGAGGTAGGTTACGTGATGAGGTGAGGGTTAGTTAGTTGGTAAGTAGTTGTTCTACTAGGTAGGTGTTGCGTCAATGTGCATACTTAAAACTTATTTACTTCTGCTCCTTACTTTGCTGTTGGGTGGTGTATTTGGAGTGGTGTGTTGAATGTAAGCCTGCGTACTCGCTCCTTAAGGTATATCTTGAGCCTAGTGAGTGCGTTACTGCTGAAGCTGGTGCTATGGTGCTGATTAGAGGTGATGTTGAGATTAAGACACATACTGGTGGTGGTTTTCTTCGTGGTCTCTTACGTGCTTTCGCTGCTGATGAGACGGTGTTCCTCAATACGTATGTTGCTAAGTCACCTAGTGAACTCTGGTTTGCTCCTGGTGTTCCTGGTGATATAGAGTTTATTGAGTTGAATGGTGATGAGTGGGTTATTCAAGATACTTCGTACCTTGCTCACTACGGTGATGTTGAGCTGGGTATTGCTTGGAGAGGGTTGAGAGGTTTCTTGGCTGAGGGTGAGCTTATGTGGCTTAAGGTCAGTGGCTACGGTGGTGTCTGGGTTAACGCATATGGTGGTCTGCAGAAGGTTGAAGTAGCTCCCGGTGAGCGAATTATCATCGATAACTTTCACTTCGTAGCTATGCCAGCTAATGTAGATTGGTGTATTAGGAAGTTTGGTGGTTGGAAGAGTACTCTCTTTGGTGGTGAAGGTATTGTAGTTGAGGTTAGAGGTCCAGCTACTGTGTACCTACAGACGAGAATTCTACCTCCATTTGCTAAGTTGATAAGTAAGTACGCTAAGCGAAGTTAAGTGTGTAGGTTTTCTCTCTAATTCTCCACTTACTTTCTTGTACGTACATCTAATACTAGTTCGCTCTACGTTTCACATTACTGAGGTACTTGGTTTTAGTATGTGTTCTGTATGTTGCTTCGCTACAAGCATCGTCAATGTACTTTAATTATAGCTAGCTGAGCTACATGACGTGGAATGCCTAGGTATAGGTGGTTGTTTAGATTTGATCTTAAGGATATAGATAGGATAATTGTGGTCTATGACTCACGACATAGCTCTTACCCAAGTATAAGGCGTTACATTGATTTTCTCAAGTCGCTTAGTGAGTTCGGTATTTCTGTGAAGCTGTATGATGTGGCTGATGAGAGGTGTATTGAGGAGGTTAGGGAGGTGATATCAGCGCTTAAGTACATATCTAGGAAGTGTAGAGTTTCCTCTAAGCCTCGAGGATTTAGTGCTGAGAGGGTTGCTTATGTTGATGAGTTTGGTAGACCTTACGTACCCTATGGGATACTAGTTGTTGTGTTTTATGAAGGTTGTAGAAAGGCTGTGTTCTACCCTCATTACGTGAGAGGGGATAGGTATAGGTACGTGTATTGCTCAGTTGATGAGTTAATACATCAGCTTAGGAAGTTAGTTGAGAGGTCTCTCGCTGTACGTGGCTAGCTTATTTCCTGTATTCTGAGCATGCTTTATATTGTGTCTTGTACATTGACAATTGATGTCCTTGAGGAATGTTGCTGAGTACGTTGAAGGTATGTTCAGGAAGTACTGTGCTAAGTATCGATCTGCTAGTAAGGTTCTCCGTGAGTTCTTCAAGTGGTTAAGTAGTAGTAAGAAGCTATTTTGTGATGCTATGTCGTGTACTTACTCACTTGAGTACGGTGAAGGTACTTTACTTGACTTCACTTCATGGGAGCTTAATTACAGCGCTGCGAGGGTGTTTGCTGAGATTTTTGGTACTTCAAAGCTCGCTGAGGATAGGACTTGCTTAGCTATTGGTTTGAAGGTCTTGCTCTCAAGTAGTTACGAGGATATTGAGGAGCTTTGCGATGCCTTAGCTAAGCTACATGAACTCCTTGTTGAGATCCCCTGGACCTACTACCCACCACGTTACGTTGATTCTGTTCGAGGGACTACTGAGTGGTTGAAAGCTAGTACTGTAGACGTTGAAGTTGTGTATAGGAGGTTAGAGGTTAAGTACAGAATCACTTGGTCATTTAGGGGTAGTTACTACGTAACAACACACCTAATGACTTGTGCTGATGCAGAGATTGAGACGCCTAGAGGTGTTATCAAGAAGTATAGGGATGATCCCTTGATAGGTGTCTTATTTGAGGTAACTACGTAGATTACTGTGTACTTCTAGGACTGATCACGTGAGTAGCTCTACTAGGTACTTCGTGAGTACCCATCTATCGGTAATTACGATCTGTGTACTTTTGGATTTGTACGTGGGTGTCTTGGTCTTGAGCTCGTTATTCCATAGCTCGATTTCATTCATGACCAATTCCCTAACATCATTTCTTGAGAGTAGTGTTGTCGTGTATCTACCCTCTATGAAGTCCCTAGTCTTGAGTACAGCTCTGTGAAGTGGTGTATTGACCTTAATTCCCAAGATCTTTAACTCCTTTAGTGCTCTAGTCCCTCTAGCTATTGCTTCAGCTCTAGTTCTACCCCATACAATGAGTTTCATGAGTAGAGTATCGTAGTGCTGTGTAACCTGTTGGCCTACGGTAACTCCTAAGTCTATTCTCACTCCTGGTCCTCCAGGTAGTTCGAGGTACTCTACTCTCCCTGTTTGTGGTATGTAGGTTAGTGGATCCTCTCCATAGATCCTAAACTCAATTGCGTGTCCTCTCCTAGAAATCTCGTTTTGTGAGTGGGGGAGTTCTCTACACCACGCTATGTATATCTGATCCTTAACGAGATCAATACCTGTTACCTCCTCAGTTATAGGGTGTTCAACCTGTATTCTCGTATTTACTTCTAGAAAGTAGAATTCATCACTATCGAGATCGTATACAAACTCTACAGTTCCTAAGTTCTCGTAGTTGAGTGCTCTAGCTATCTTAATCGCATAATTGAATAGTCGTTGCCCCCTCTCCTCAGTTAGGATTGGTGATGGTGTTTCCTCAATTACTTTCTGGTACCTCCTCTGTACAGAGCATTCACGTTCAAAGTAGTGAATTATATTTCCCCTACCATCACCTGCTATCTGAACCTCAATGTGCTTGGCATTAGTGAAGTACTTCTCTATGTAGACTTCCTCTCGACCGAAGTACTTTCTAGATAGTTCACTAGCATATGTCACGGCTCTCTTCAGCTCTTTCTCATCTCTAGCTACCTGCATACCAATGCCTCCTCCACCACCTGCGGGTTTCACGATAACGGGATAACCGATTTTCTCCGCCATCTCAACTGCTTCATCAGGAGTCAATGGTTTAAAGGAACCAGGGGGTACTGGTACACCAATTTCAGTAGCTAATTTCCTAGCACGTAGCTTATCTCCAAGACACTCATGAATTCTAGGTGGAGGTCCTATGAATACTATACCTTCTTCAATGCATTTCTTAGCAAATTCTGGGTTCTCAGCTAGAAAACCATAACCGGGGTGTATAGCGTCGACACCTAATTTCTTCGCCAGCTTAATTATAGCATCTATGTTTAGGTAGCTCTTACTCGGTTCTGGAGGTCCTATGTAGTGTGCTTCATCAGCTAACTTAACGTGAAGTGAATACCTATCAACATCTGAGTACACAGCAATGGTCCGTATACCTAGCTCTCTACAGGTCCTGATTACTCTAACTGCTATCTCACCTCTATTAGCTATCAACACCTTCCTTATCTCCATGAATTACCTCCTCACCTCAATCTTGACCAGTGGATCACCTTTCTTAACTACTTGACCAGGTTTAACGAAGACCTTAGTCACTATTCCTGACATAGGTGCTTTGACCTCGATTATTGACTTCATAGACTCGAGAATGGTAACTACATCACCAACCTTGACTTCACAACCCTCAGCTACTCTAACCTCGACCACTCTAGCAGGTATTGGAGAGGTAATAACACCAACCTCAGCTCTAGTAATACCGGGTCTACACTGCTGAAGAATTGTCCTCAGTAACTCACGTACATTATTAAGTACGTTATCCTCGACCTCAACTTCGAATACTTTACCATCAATAACCACTCTAAACCTCCTCTTCATACACTACACAGTTCAAGTAATCTACCAAGGATATGCCAACTATCGTGGTTAGTAACTACTTCCTCGGTATCCATATAGTGGTGTGTGCTATGTGATTTCGATTTCTTAACTCTTGGTGCTCTAGATCTCTGTACCATGTAGAGTGCTATTGCGGAAGCGAGTGCGACAATTAATTCATCATCACAGTAATCCCTAGAGAGGTGGGACCTCATGTTTCTTCGGTAACCTCCTGATGCTTCTCTTCCTCTTGAGTAGGCGTAGGAGTTTAATCAGTAGAGGTCTCGTTTCTGATGGCTCTATTACATCATCTATGTAGCCTCGAGAAGCTGCTATGTATGGATTTGCGTACCTTCTCCTGTACTCTTGTACGAACTTCTTGACAAGTTCTTGAGGATTATCTGCTTTTGCTAGTTCCTTTCTGTAGATGATCTCGATAGCTCCTTCAGGTCCCATAACGGCTATCTCTGCTGTTGGCCATGCAAGGACCACATCTGCACCTAGGTGCTTTGAACCCATCGCTATGTATCCTCCACCATAAGCTTTCCTAACTATGACCGTTATCTTGGGTACAGTGGCTACTGAGTAGGCATACACTACCTTAGCACCGTGTCTAATGACACCTCTATGCTCTTGATCTGTTCCTGGTAAGAAACCTGGAACATCAACAAACGTTATTATCGGTATGTTGAATGCATCGCAGAAGAGCACAAACCTAGCTATCTTATCAGCTGAGTCGATATCTAGGCAACCACCTAGGTACTTAGGTTGGTTAGCTACTACACCAACAACGTAACCACCTAATCTAGCGAAACCGACTATAGCATTCGGTGCGAAGTGCTTCTGTACTTCAAAGAATGTTCCTCTATCGACAACTCTCTCGATTACTTCGTACATGTCGTAAATCTCGTACGGATCTGCTGGCACCATGTTATCTAGCTCGTAATCCCTTCTCTCAGGGTCATCTCCAGTATCTACGTATGGTGGGTCATCCATGTTATTGAGTGGTAGGTATGATAGTAGTTTTCGAATACCCTCAATACACTCCTCCTCACTATCGTAGACAAAGTGTACAACACCAGATCGCGTTGCATGTACATCAGCACCACCTAGCTCCTCATGAGTAACCTCCTCACCAGTTGCTGCCTTAACTACTCTAGGACCTGTAATATACATGAACGCTATCTTCTTGACGATGAATATGAAGTCTGAGAGAGCCGGTGAGTAAACAGCACCTCCAGCACAGGGTCCAAGTATTGCTACTATCTGAGGAATAACGCCAGACGCCATGACATTTCTGTAGAAGATCTCACCATAACCTGCAAGAGAGTCAACACCTTCCTGAATTCTAGCACCACCCGAGTCATTTAATCCAATGACAGGAATACCCAGCTTAAGCGCTAAGTCGATTAACATAGCTATCTTCTTCGCATGCATCTCACCAACGCTACCACCCATGAAGGTGAAGTCCTGAGCATACACAGCAACTGGTCTACCATCAATAGTACCTAGACCAGCAACAACACCATCACCTAAAACCCTCCTACTCTCCATACCGAACTCAGTACACCTATGCTGAATGAACATATCTAGCTCAATGAAACTACCCTCATCGAGGAGCAACTCCAATCTCTCACGAGCTGTTAACTTACCCTTCTCATGCTGCTTCCTAATGGCTTCGGGGCCTCCGCCAAGCTTAGCCAATTCCTTCAATCTACGAAGTTCACTCAACTTCTCCTGAATACTCATGAAGTCACCACGCAGCACCTAAATCCTCAATCCAAACATCGTACTCAACACCATTGATACGAACACGAATTAACTCAGCACCACGTCTAGCAGCTTCAGTAGAGGATTCAATAACCTTCTTTACTTGGTGAGCCAATTCTCTAGGCGTTGGAAGCTCGGGAACTTCAGTGCTGAAGACTAGTTTAAGGGATGACCCTCTAGGTACTATAGCTAGTAGATTTACGTAGATTTCAGGAATAACGCCAACAACCGAATTGTCGAGAATTAGCTGGCAGTTCACTGGATCTAGTAGGTACTTCACGTTACGTTGCTCAGATCTCATCACTATGATAGGTCTACCCTCGAATTTATGCTCAATAGTGACATCGTCTGTATAGTCTACACCACCGAAAAGTAGTACAGGTACCTCAGTACCCACACTAACGTACTTACTCGGTACATACCTAGCTAATAGCTCACGCTCATCAGGATCACGTACCTCTGATGTCACTATAATTCTGTCTTCACTAATTGATAGACCTCTAACACCTATGTAAGCGATGTAGGTACCTAGACAGTCAATCTCAAGTTCTTGATTAGGTAGTACAGGTACTGCTCTCCACTTAGGTACTTCTCTACCTGCAAGTAACGTACGTACTTCGGTACAGCAACCAATGCAGACAATGGTTGACCTCCTGAATTTGATCCTGAGAGAACTACCGAGCACTTCAATGACAGGCTCCTCAAGTGAATTACCGACAACAGCATTCACTAGGTAGCTGAGGTAGCGGTACGTAGCTTCATCACTACTAACCACTCTGTACTCACCAGCACCGAGTAGCTCCACATCAGCCACGTACTCCACCCCTACCTAGCTTCACATGTGCCTCAGCTAGATGACCAGCAGCTAAAGCAGCTAGTAAACTCAACTCACCTGCAAGTACAGTAGCGCAAACTATCTCAGCAAACTTCAGTGCGTTTGTACCTGGCGGATTTCCAGATCCCTGACAACCAAGTATCTTGAGTGCCTCCATCTGTGTAGGTAATCTCGTTCCACCACCAACAGTACCAACCTCGAGAGATGGTAATGTTACAGAGATGTAGAGATCTCCATTCACTACCTCAACGTAGGTAAATCCTAGAGAACTCTCAACAATCTGAGCAACATCCTGTCCTGTAGCTATGAATATCGCTGCAATTATATTTGCGAAGTGGGCATTAAAACTTAGAGAACCAGCGTAGGCACTACCCAGTAGGTTCTTGACAGTATTTACCTTAGCTATAGCTTCAGGACTGGTCTTCAGAACTTTCTCCACGACATCTCTCCTAATAGTGGCTTCAGCTGTTACAGTCTTCCCACGACCAAGAACTACGTTGAGTGATGTAGGCTTCTTATCAACACACATATTACCTGACAACGATATGCATCTAGCTCCTGGAAATTCCTCCTCGATGTACTTAACAGCTCTATCAGTAGCTATGGTGACCATGTTCATACCCATAGCATCACCAGTTGTGAAGCTAAACCTCAACCACACGAATTTACCAGCAACAAATGGTGTGATCTCAATCAACTTACCGTACCTAGTAGTTGACTCAGCTACCTTCTTAAGCTCATTGAAGTGAGATCTAACCCACTCAATGAACTTAGGTACATCCTCAACACTAGGTAGCTCGAAGACAGGTGCTCTTGCCATTGAATCTCTCAATACCTTAACCCTAGCACCACCAGAGAGGGTAATAGCCTTGCAACCCCTATTCACTGATGCAACTAACGCTCCTTCTGTTGTAGCAAGAGGTACGTAGAAGTCCCCTCTCGCATAATCGCCGAGAACTCGTAAGGGACCTACGATACCCAGCGGTACCTGAGTAACTCCAATGGTATTCTCACAATTACGACCAACAACTTCATTGAAATCAATACTGTACGTACCAATGTTCTTGAGCTCTACACCAAGTACCTTCTCAAGAAATCTCCTCCTAATGACAGTAGCTAGATTCGAATCACCATTAACAAGTCTCTCAACCTCATGAAGCTTAACCCTACCATCGATTATCTCCTGAACAAACTCATCAACTATATCATGTCGCTTCATCAATAACACCTAAGATCTTTGTACATGACTTGACCTAAACTTATATATAAAAGTCACTGTCGAAGTCAGACTCGACAACTGCAAGGAGGATTGCGTACAGTGGCATCCGTACCGAGGTACTGGAGAAACATACCCAGCTACTATAGACTAGTGGGTTCCAAGTGTAGAGGATGTGGAAGGACTTGGTTCCCACCGAGAAGGTGTTGTCCTATCTGTTACTCACGTGACTTAGAGTTAATTGAGCTGCCCACTGAAGGTGTTCTAGAAGAGTTCACCATCATCAGGACGCCACCTAGTGGCTTCGATTACTACACACCTTACGTAGTTGGTATTGTTAAGTTGAGGGATGGTACTAGAGTACTTACTCAAGTAGTGGACTGTGATGTTACTGAGCTAAAGCCCGGTACTGAAGTTGTAGCTACTTTCCGTCGCGTTAGAGAGGATGGTGACTTTGGTATTGTGATGTATGCTCTCAAGTTTAGACCAAAGAGGTGAGTTAGGTGAGGACGAGAGTTGGTGTTGGCATTCATGGTTGGGGTGTGTACATTCCTAGGTACAGGATTAAGGTTGAGGAGATTGCTAGGATTTGGGGTTATGACGTGAATTACTACGTCAAGAGCTTGATGCTTAAGGAGAAAGCTGTCGCCGGCATCGATGAAGATGTAGCTACCATAGCTGTTGAGGCTGCTAAGAATGCTCTTAAGAGAGCTAGTATCGAAGGTAGTAAGGTAGGTGCTGTGTACGTTGGTACCGAGTCCAAACCGTATGCTGTTAAGCCAACAGCTACCATAGTTGCTGAGGCTATAGGTGCTACTCCTCACGTATTGGCTGCAGATATTGAATTTGCTTGTAAGGCAGGTACAGAAGCGTTTCAGATATGTACAGGACTCGTTGCGAGTGGTATGGTTGAGTACGCCCTAGCTATTGGAGCAGATACAGCACAGGCAAATCCTGGTGACCACCTTGAGTTCTCAGCAGCTTCAGGTGGTGCAGCCTACGTACTTGGACCTGATGACTCGAGAGCAGTAGCCTCTATTGAGGGTTCCGTATCCTATGTAACCGACACACCTGATTTCTGGCGTAGAGAGCTATCTCCATACCCTAAACATGCTGAGGCATTTACTGGTGATCCAGCGTACTTCAGACACGTGGTCAATGCTGCAAGAGAGCTAATGAGTCAACTTGGGTTGAGAGCTAGTGACTTCAACTATGTGGTATTCCACCAGCCAAATGGCGCATTTCCACTGAGGGCAGCAGCTATGCTGGGTATACCGAAGGAGAAAGTACTTCCGGGTCTACTAGCTCCTGAAATAGGTAATACCTACGCTGCGTCGAGTCTCCTTGGTTTAGCTGCTGTACTCGACGTCGCTAAACCTGGTGAGAGGATACTCGTCGTCTCATATGGATCAGGTGCGGGTTCAGATGCTATTTCCTTGATTGTGAAGGATGGTATTGAGGAGAGGAAGAACTTAGCACCAACTGTTAGAGATTACGTCAATGACAAGACCTACATTGACTATGGTCTCTATGCTAGGTTTAGGAGAATTATTAGGTATGTGAGGTAGGTGATGGTACGTGAGGAAGGTAGCTATTGTAGGTATTGGGTTGACTAAGGTTGGTAGGCACTTCGATAAAGGCTTGAGGGAGCTATTCTATGAAGCAGCTGTGAGAGCTATTGAGGATGCTGGTTGTCCAGAGATTGAAGCTATCATCGTTGGTAACATGTGTTCATCTAGCTTGTGTGATCAAGATTCTCTAGGTGCGTTGCTAGCTGATTACTGTGGTCTGTGTGGTAGAGCTGCATTTAAGGTGGAGGCGGCTTGTGGTTCGGGTGGTGTTGCTCTCTTGACAGGGTACATGGCAGTTGCATCAGGTCTCTACGACTACGTCTTGGTTGGTGGTGTTGAGAAGCTGACAGAAGCTACTACACGTGAGGTTACGTATGCTCTAGCGAAGGCTGCTGATGCAGATTACGAGCTATTCTACGGTACTAGCTTCACAGCACTCAATGCACTAATCATGAGGTACTACATGAGGAAGTACAATGTGACTAGAGAGGACATGGCTCTCTGGCCTGTGAAAATGCATGAAAATGCTATGAAGTGTCCTCATGCGCAGTTCCATAAGCGAATAACGGTTGACGATGTACTGAAGTCTCCGCTCATAGCTGATCCAATTAGAGTGCTTGACTGTGCTCCTATATCGGATGGTGCTGCAGCAGTCGTGCTGTGTCCACTAGAGGAAGCTCGTAGAGTAAGTGATGCTGTTGTTGAGGTTGCTGGTATAGCCTGCTCTACTGACTACATGTACCTTGCGCAGAGACCAGATATAGCTAGCTTCACAGCTACTGTCAAAGCTGCTGAACGTGCGTATAGAATGGCCAAGGTGGAGCCTAGAGATGTAGATGTTGCTGAAGTGCACGATGCTTTCTCTGTACTTGGGTTCATAGATATTGAAGATCTTGGCTTTTCAAGGCGAGGAGAAGCTGTGAAGCTGCTCAAGGAAGGTGTATTTGATCCAGGTGGAAAGCCATCAGTTAACCCAAGTGGTGGACTTAAGGCTCGTGGTCACCCTGTTGGTGCTACTGGTGTGTATCAGGTAGCTGAGGTAGCTCTACAGCTGATGGAGAAAGCGGGTAGTATGCAGGTGCCATCACCAGAGATAGGTCTCGTACAGAGTATTGGCGGTGTAGGGACTACTGTTACTGTTGCTATCCTCCGTAGAGTTAAGTAGGTACCTAATGTAGAAAGGATTATAAGCTCTCTGCTTTTTGCCTTCAACTCTAGTGGTTGCTATGAGGTGTAGACCTGAGTGTCCTGTTTGCATACTCAGTGTTAGAGCTAGAGAAATCCTGAGTAGTGACTTAAGTGATGAGGAGAAGTTTCATGTACTGAAGCTAGTGGCGAATAAGATATTTGAATTAGCATCACCAAATGCGTTAACAGTTGTTGTAGCTAGTGAAGCCTACAGGATAGTTCGTGCATACATTGGATACGATCCCTACCGTGAGTATAAGAAGAGGTGTAATGAAATTGCTGAGGATGTACTACGTAGGGTTAGAGATCTGCTTTACTGTGGCAATGAGTATGAGATCTTTAGGAAGTTAGTAATTGCTTCAGTAAGTGCAAATGCTATTGACCCAGGTGTAGCAACCTATAGCTTCTCCATAGAGAGATTAAGTGAGGTACTTCTGGAGGAGCCTAAGATAGATGAAATTGATAAGCTCTATAGGTACATCAAAAGAGCTAAGTCCATAGTCTTCATACCAGATAACTGTGCAAGGTCATATTTGATAGGGAGTTACTGAGGTATGTAAAACGCCGCGTTAATCCAAGCTGTGAAATCTATGTTATTGGTAAGTCAGAACCCTTTCAAAACGATGTAACCTATGGAGAATTACTAGAACTAGGTTTTGATGAATTCGCAAATGTAGTTGATGGAGGAACTAAGTACTTCTCAAGTCTAGTGAAGGGACATTATAGCGAGGTAGTTGATGAACTTGTTAGTAGAAGTGACATCGTCGTGTGTAAGGGTATGGCTAACTTTGAGGCTGTAGATGAGCTTCATTGGACTACACCTATCACATATCTCCTTAAAGCTAAGTGCAAGCCCATAGCCGATGCATTCAATACCTCAGTAAATGCAACGGTAGTAGCAATCAGAGTCAGGAAGTAGATGTAGAGAATCAGCTCCTGCCGGATTCCTCACCGCTCGTCAGGTGGGGCTAAGCAAACTCATCACTGATCTATATTGTTGATTTGGCACCAAATTTACCTTTTTCCAAGGTCTGCACTGGGTAGTGATGAGTCGCACCTCAGCTGAGTGTTGATGAGTAGTCGAGAAGCTGATGGCGTTTAGGAGAATTGCTAAAAAACTGAAATTACAGCTTTTACCCTACTCCTGGTGGTAAGTCCTTGATGGTGATACCCTTACTCGATACCTCAATATATGTACCTACGTGACCGAGTACTACTCTATTACCTAGCCTAGATCGTAGGAACTCCCTAGCTCTATCACCACTACAGTGAATTGGTACAACGTACTTTACATTGAGCTTCTCGAATGTGTGAGCTACCTTACTCAACCTCACTACATCAGCTCCAACTAGGTGGAAACCACCTACAACTAAGAATATGCTCTCACTAAGGGTCTCTGAAATACTCGTGACTATGTTTTCTATGCCCGGATGTGCACAGCCAGTTACTACAACTAAACCTACACCACTTACATTGAGGACCAGTACCTGTTCACTCAGTGTACCCGCTCTAAAAGGCCCTACAATAGCTACACCACTCGTAATGAGGTATGTTGAGTTAACTATGGTAACCCTAAATCCAGTCGATTTCAGCTCATGAATTAAGGTTAGAGGAAATCCATTAGGTACGAATACAGTAATGGATTTACTTAAGCTAGATAATGCTGTGATACCACCAACATGGTCGCCATGTTCATGAGAGAGGACAATATACCTTACACGATCTATTTCAATACCTAATTTCTTGCAGTTCTCGAGAAGTGCAGTAGGTGAAGGACCGCAATCAAATAGTAGGCATTCTCCACTAGGTAACTCAATAAGTACACTAAGACCCCATACTGCTACCAAATCATTGTATGGATTGTTATCGACAAGAATGGTGATCTTAGTAGACTTTAGTGAACCTATGGACATAACACCTACTCTAGTAGTTGGTGCAGTAGACCTGCTAGGTCTTGACATGTAGGTGATATACCAGAGAGATGCCACTACAAAGACCACTATAGCCAGCAAAGTAAATATCCTTACTATATACCTACTGGACATGCAAACTCACCGCACTCATAGCTTAAGCACTTATCAGTGGGGTTTCATCTCCTCACTACTCAGTACCCAGCTCACTCATCACCTAGGTAAAACTTAGTCCACGTCTAAAATTAACGTTTTAATCAGACCACAGGTAAGTACTCACTCGAGGTCTTGATGAGTACATGATGGCAACACCACCAGGATGGCATTGGTGTTGGAGAAGAGGAAGAAGAGGGAGACCACCTGTACCTAGACACATATCAATCAATATAAAGGATGTAGTGTTCATACCATTTGAAGGCGGAGTACCTGTACAGAATGAGCCAGTGTACCTAACACCGGATGAATTAGAAGCCTTTAGATTGGTCTATCTGGAACACCTAACTCAGAGTGAAGCTGCTCAGAGAATGGGTATTTCACGTGGCACGCTTTGGAGATGTCTTGAGAGTGCTAGGAGTAAGATAGCGAAGGCACTTGTCGAGAGAAGACCTATAGTGATAACCAAGACTCCACCTATCCAGCAATAGCATCTTTGGGTAGTAATGTTAGGAGAAGTTCCCAATCACTGGCAGTCTTACAGAATACTGAGCAATTACCAACCTTAACTCTCTTTAAACCAGCATCAATCAGTACGTGGTACCCCCTAACCATCTCAAGCAATGTAGGTTCCCTATTACTCAGCTTATACCGAGGAAAGTAAGCGAGTAACATGACAGGTATCTCTGGATCAATATCAGCAATGTACTTACCGAACTTTCCCAATTCATCAAGCTCAACGACACCAGGTATGTAGAGTAGAACAATTTCGAGAACGATATTGTGTTCGAGAAGTAGTTCAGGAACCTTTAACACCCACCTATTGGTAGTACCTGTCAACCATCTGTATACATCCTCACTAAAGGCCTTTAGATCAAGCCAAACAGAGTCAAGACCAGCAGTAGCGTACTCCTCAACTATTTCCTTCACGAGACCATAACCATTAGTCTCAACCTTAACCCAGACATTCTTCACCTCACTCTTAATTAGCTCAAATACCTTAGTGTAGAACTCCGGTCTACACAAGAGATCACCACCAGTGAATGAGACGATATTACGAGCAGGACCAAAGCCCTGCTCTGAGAGAGTTACCTGCCATGGCTCAAGTCTTCGTGGACAGAATGGCCCTGGTTCACCACGTAGTACACATGAACCACAGTGCATGCAGAGGTCGCTCGCATGCCACATAGTTGCCCTATCCCTAGGCTCCCAAACCGTTATTCTCTTCACGTAATTGCGAACAACGTCAACTATGTCCTCTGGTGACATCCACTTACCCACCGGTTTCCTTGAGAAGTAGAAGCTATGACACATCTTACAGTCATGGTTACAGCATGACTGATAGATCGATAGGTAATCCTCTGGTCTACTCAGCTGAATGTCATACACCAACCTATACACCTTACCATTCTCGTAACGTAAACCCACCTCACAGGGTTTCCTACCATCAATTAAGCAGTTACAGCTCTCGTAACCTAACCTAGCTAGGTAACACATAGTCCTTAAAGGACGTGGTACTTAGTCGAGATTTATCACTACTCAATCGGGATCTCATTAGCTCAGTGAGTAGACCTTACATGTGCGGTCTTCTCCCTTACCTGCCTCTCAACACTAGCTACGTAAGCACTTATAACTGGGCACCCCCTAGTTGAATCCTCTCCAAACCCAGTACAAAGACCACACTCACTACAGCATTTTAGCTTAGCTATGCACTTAGCGATCTCAGTTAGGAGCTTGAAGCAGCTCTCCAGGGAGCTACATTGTACTGATACCCTACCCGTACTGAATACTGTTGCCTTACCTAATCTGTTCTCAAGTACGATCACAGTATCAGATAGCTGTTTACAGGTTGTTGTTCCAGGTATCTTGCTTAGGTACTTACATAGCTCACCTAAATTCATTTCACAACAATTTACCATCACTATACCTAGGCTATGTACCTCGCCAATCCTGATGTTCTCCGTGATGATACACCTCGTAATTGCTGTCTTCTCAAGAAGGTCACTTGGTCTGTACCCAAGTTTCTTAACTAAGTTTGCTACATCTCCTGGGTACTTGAACCTCCACCTCCAAAGGCCATACTCAACCCATTCTCGTGGTAATTTCTTCACTCGTGCATACTTGAGTAAGTAACCTCTCCACTTTGACCATAGATTTGGATAAGACGTCTCAACTATCTTGAACTCAGCAAGTCTAGATGTTGGGCAGAGCCAGCAACCTACTCGTTCAAATCCTTTGAGGTACAGTTCATTGAGTGGTAGTTTCCTGAGCTTTGCGTATAGCTGTACTTCCAGTGCTGTCCAGTAGTATATTGGTGATATGAGTATGTTCTTCGGTATGATTGGGTTTCCTGTACTCACTCTACCAGCTAATGCTCTCTGCACTGACTCATACATTCTCTGACCAACAATACTCATGATGGGTCTCGAACCATAGAGCTCCCTAACCTTTCTCGCCATTGGTACTAGCTTACAGGCTCTCGTACACCATCTGTAGTCTCTAGCTGGTGGACCGAACTTCTTAAGTAAATTCCAGAAAGTATCCCCAGCAGATGCAATGTGCACCACAACATCGAGTTTGCTAGCTACGTCATCTACATTCCTGTACGTCTCTGGAAATTCCAGACCCGTATCATTAAATATAGCTTCCCTAACACCTACCTGAGAAGATAGGTGTAGCACGACTGTACTATCCTTTCCACCAGAGAACGTCACTAAGGGAACATATGTTGAGTACTTCCTGAGGCAACTCTCAATGAATTTCAGCGAATCTCTTTCAAGAGCTTCAAGTACCGTAGCATTTACCTCAATAATACGATCTACAGTACACGTACCCTCTAGCTCAAGTGGTTCAACACTAGACCATGTCTTAACAACCTTCAATCTGTCCTTACCAACTACTCTACCTACACCCTGAAACTTACCATCTCTCGTCTCTAGAGGAACATAGTAACCAACATCACTAGGTAAATCGCCTTCAAGCACATCACTACGCTCGATAACTTCACCTACACTTAACCTACTCCCTCTAACAATACCGTAGTAGCCTATCTTCTCTCGAATAATCAACGAAGCAAATTCGTACTGTGGCCTAAATACCCACTCTTGCCTTAACAAATCAAAGAACCTGGTACCAATGATGTACCCACTAACGATAACCTCATCAGCAGCATCAACGTACTGAACCTTGTTCAGTAGTACGGTACCTGAACGTGGTAGCACCCTATCGAGGTACTCAGATGATACCCCACATGACCTAGCAATTGCTTCTCTCGTAACTTCAATATCGTACTCGTGAGCTAACCTAACATCTCTAGGTAACGTAGCATCTATGAACTTAACAGAATTACCGCATACAGGACAGGTACTTACCCTAAGTACATAGGATCTACAGGTACTACACCAACCGAATCTAAAAGCCTTCCTCCTAAATACTTCCCGAACAACTTCCCTTACCCTACTTCTCTTCCCAATACTCATACACTAGTACACGTACTTGACCTAAATCTAAAATACTTAATTGATCAATGTACTGAGGTGTCACCTATGGAAAGCGTTGAACTGAAGCCAGCTCCTGACGATGGTGTTCTACCTGATGGATTCTACGTTACTAGCAATAAGAGGACGTGGATAATACTAAATGGAGAGAAGATTGAGGTTAAGAATGTTAGGATGGACTGCTGTATCGTTGTCGATCCTGTGAAGAAGGAAGCTTACTCTCTTGAACCTAGAAAGGTTAAGAAGGGTATGCTAGTTGTCGTTGGTGAGAAAGGAGTTATTGAGGAGGAACCTGGTTTTCGCTTCATGACTAGTCCAGTATCTACTGAGAGACCTACGTACTTAGTCATTAGGGAGACTGCTGAGGAGCTGATTAATGTCAAGAGGAGGGGTGGTAGAGTTTTTGTTGCTGCTGGTCCTGCAGTTATTCATTCAGGTGGTAGAGATGCACTCGCTGAATTAGTTCGAATGGGTTATGTTGATGTTTTGGTAGTTGGTAATGGTTTTGCTGTTCATGATCTCGAGGCATCGATCTTCGGTACATCACTTGGGGTGTCGCTGAGAGATGGTAAATATGTTCACCACGCTACTCACGTGTGGACTATCAATAAGATCAATTCCTGCGGTTCAATAGCTAAAGCTGTTGAGCTAGGTATCGTTCGTGATGGTGTGCTATATGAGTGTATTAAGCGTGGTGTCAAGTACATTATCGTTGGCTCTATTAGGGATGATGGTCCTCTAAAGGACACAATAACGGACATGGTTAAAGCTCAAGACGTAATTCGTGAGGAAATTGTTAAAGGAGTTGACCTAGTTCTTGTCCTAGCTACGATGCTCCTTGGAATTGGCATTTGCAATATGCTACCCTATCACGTTAAGGTTGTATTTGTTGACATCAACCCAGCTGTCATAGCTAGAGTCTACGATAGAGGTAGTACACAAATTAGAGGTGTAGTTACTGATGTCGGTTTATTCCTTAGAGAGCTAGTTCGTGTACTGAGGGAGTACAATGGGTGATGTAGTCATTACTTTTGAGGATGTTTGGTATAGGTACTCTAAGAGAGGGGATTGGGTTCTTCGTGGTATTAACCTAAGTATTGAGAGGGGAGATTTCGTACTAGTGATTGGTTGTTCCGGTTCAGGTAAGACAACTTTACTTCGATGTCTAACAGGTCTCATACCTCATTTCTATGGTGGTGAACTACGTGGGAAGATCACTGTGTGCGGCCTTGATGTATCCACTTCTGATATAGCTGAAGTCACGAGTAAGGTCGCTGCTGTATTTCAGGATCCAGAAGCCCAGATACTGATGCTGATAACGGAGGATGAGCTAGCTTACCCTCTTGAGAACTTAGGTTTACCACCTAGTGTTATCGTGGAGAGAGTTGAGTGGGTTGCTAAGTTACTTGGTCTTGAGGGTATTAGGTATAGGAGAACATTTGAACTATCAGGTGGTGAAAAGCAGAGAGTTGTCTTAGCTACTGCGCTGGTTCAACTACCTGAGATCTTGGTTCTAGACGAGCCAAGTACGTGGCTAGATCCTTTGACATCTAAGAAGCTCATCAATGAAGTTGTGAGAATTCACCATGAACACGGCATAACTGTAGTGATTGCTGAACACAGGTTAGAGCTAGTCATGCCCCACAGTAGTAAGGTCATAGTACTTCACAATGGTAAGGTACTGTACTTCGGTGATGTTGGGTCTGCTCTTGAAGGTGATTACTTACTGAAAGCTAATGTAGGGGATCCCTACATTGTAAGACTATGGAAGTACTTGGGTAGAATAGGTAAGGTACCACTTAATCCTGATGACTTTGCTAAGGAGGTGGTTAAGTGCATTCTAGAGAAGTTGTAGTGCTACGTGATGTCTGGTTCAAGTACTTACCTGAGCAAGATTACGTCCTTAGGAGCATTAACATTGTCGTACATGAAGCTGAGTTAGTAGCTATCGTAGGGCCTAATGGCTCAGGTAAGACTACCTTGGCCAAGATCATAATGGGATTAGCGAGACCAAGTAAGGGTACCGTTAGGCTCTTTGGTAGAGATATCAAGGAGTGGTCCTGGAATGAGTTAGCAAAGTTAATCGGTTACGTACCTCAAAATCCAAAGCACATATTCTGCAACGTAACTGTTAGAGATGAACTTAAGTCAACTCTCGAGAGTTTAGGAATGAAGACCAGTGATGAAGACATAGCTAAGCTACTCGAAGAGGTTGGTCTAGAGGAGTATCTTGATAAAAATCCATTTAAGTTGTCTTGGGGCGAGCAGAAGAGATTAGCGATTGCTATAGCTATTGCTCGTAATCCAAAGCTATTGATCGTTGACGAGCCAACGATAGGGTTAGACTACTGTTGTAAGGAGAAGATTGCTAGTATTTTGAATAGCCTAAAGTCCTCAATTGGTTCAGTAATTGTGATTACTCACGACATGGACTTCTTGACGTTACTCGACGTAGATAGGATCTACCTGATATACGCTGGACAGGTAGTGTTATCAGGAAGACCTGAAGATGTGATGTATCGGCCTAGTGAAGTTCTTGAGAAGTATGGTCTTGTGAAACCACAGATAATTGAGGTAGTTGAGAAGGTAAATGCAGCGATTGGTCTTAAGGGTAGACCTTTTAGATTTGAGGACGTAGCTAGGTATCTGAGGTATGTTCTTGAACTACATAAGAGCAAGCTTAGTGTATGAGCATCTGGAGACACCAGTTCATAAGCTCGACATTAGGGCGAAGTTAGCCTACACCATCTCGCTAATGATAGCATTATTTCTAGGTCATACAATGACTACTGTCTACCTAGCCGTGGTAACAACTACATTGACACTTATAGGAAAAGTATGGAGGAAAGTCCTTACAGTGCTCATTACTGTATCACCAATTATCACAGCTTTCACTACGATATACTTCGCGTCACTTACATTACTACACGGTGTTGAGATCAGTAAAGCACTAGTTACTGTAGGTACGATAGCATTTAAGTTCATGGTAGCTATAAGCACCATAGTCCTCCTACTCTGTACTACTAAACCAGCTCACATGAGGTACCTACTCTACAAGCTAGGTCTCCCACCATCAATCGTAGAGAGTACGATCTTGACATTAAGATTCGTACCAACAGCTATTGAAGATGTACAACACGTTAAGGAAGCTATGAACTTGAGAGGTTACACACTTAGAGGTACATCACTAACACAGAAGGTCAACTACCTCAGGAACGTGCTCACACCCCTGATACTGTGGTACATTGAGAGAGCACATAACGTAGCTGAGGTACTAGAGCTGAGACACTACTCAAGTAGGCTAAAGAGCTTTAGAGATGTACCAAAGCTTAGGTACTGTGATGTACTCTTCTTACTTACATTAGCTCCACTAATACCGTTGGTACTCATTGAGTTCGGGCTGTACGTACCATAGCTATTCCTCAAGTACCTTCCTAACTAGCTTATAGAGATAGAGACTGACGGGTATGTACATAAGTGCTATCGTTGCATTGAAGAAACTGATGAGAGGTATCCATGAGAGAGCAACCGATAAAGGTACCTTGAACACTATGGGACACACAATTATGTTAGCAACGTTCATCAAGATGACTCTCGATACAACGCCAATAGCTGTACTACCGATGTACTTAATCCTCGATTCAGGTAGCTTCCTAAAAGCCAGTGTAAAGGGGACAAACGTAGTTAACTCAGCTAGGAACTTCATCCAGGCACCAACAATATCACCACGAAACATTATGGCTATAGCCGTTAACAAGTCAGCTACGATACCACCCTTGATACCAACTATAAGCGATACCAGTATTATTGGTACACCAACAGGGTCATACTTGAGAAAGGGAAGTAGTGGAAATGGTACTTCCAAACCAGCTACCTGAAAAGCAGCCGCAAGGCTACTCATGAGCGCCGTCAAGCTTACCTTAAGGCTAGTTGTCAATCTCATGACACCACCCCAGCAACACCCTTCAATCACTAAATCACAGATCAGTCGCGGGACGAGCGCTATCACAAATTCCTACAAATAAGTTCTCACTAAGGAGTTACTTACTTAAGAAACTCTTCAAAACATACTTCAAAGCTTCGCTCAAACTCAACCTCCTACCTAACCTACTTTCCAACTCTCTCCAAACCTTCACCACTAAATCATACAGCTCCTCATCCATCTCAAGAACGGGTTTACCCATACTCACCCTAGCTACTTCACGATGTAGGTAATTAACAAGCTCCTCAAGCCTCTCCTCATCAAACATGACATCATCAATGACAGTGATACCGTAGTTCTCTAGATTTGACTTCACGAAACTAGGTACTCTAGCTCTAGAAATCACAAACATCCTATCAGGTCTGTAAACAGATTTGTAGAGAGCAACTATCTGCTGGTCACTTAGCTTAAGTGATTTCTTCTCCTCAACATGCTTAACAACTTCACTACGTTGAATACCGAGTACATCAGCTAAACCATCCCAGAGACCTCTAAGCCACTTAGAGCGCCACTCCTCAGCAGTTAGTGGTTTAGCAAATGGACCTCTAATGTACCTGACCCTTACGTACCAGTCATCGAGTTCCTTACATTCGATAATTACGTTAGGTCTCTTGATTGGTGGATCACTATCCAGCTGGATTATGTTATGTACTTCACCTGAGTACAGCATCATATCAGGTCTAAGCGCGACATAGAGCTTCCAAGCTCTAACTAGATCCTCAGTATCTTCCCATCCAATAGGTCGAGGAGCCTCCAAGAAGAAACTAAGTGCTCTCCCATCTTCAAACCTAATAATCGCGTTAGGTGGTATCCAACCAGCTTTCTGCTTACCATGCCTCTCAAGTGAGAGAGCACGATGTTCAGGGTACACCAACCTACCTCCTCTCTCACCAAGAAGCTTCAGCAAGGTCAAGAAGACCCAGTCCTGGTACACAGTCCTCAAGTTAGTACGTAGACTAGTCCTAATAGCTGCTGACGCTACTCTATCAAATTCTTCAGGTGTCACCTTACCTCTGAAGAGATCGTACATGTAGTTGAATATCTTACTCTTCAAGTGAGCTAGAGGATTCTCAACAAAGCTCTTAAGCTCCTTAGAGAGCAATACCGTGGATAACCCAAAGAGCTTGCTAACTTCCTCAATCCTACGACAGAGCTGCTGAACCCACTCACTAGCCTTACCAAGCTCACTACCTACATAAGACATCACGTACTCTGTCCTAAAGTCCTCTCTCAACTTCATGAACTTCTCATGTAGATCACCAGTAAATGAGAATCTGCGCTCTGGATCGTACCTATCCAGAAACTCCTTAATCTCCTCGAAAATCTGTAACCACCTAGGTTTCTCACTCAAAATCAAACACCACCAATAGCTACGTAACGTAAGGTATAATTTAGCTCTAACCCAATGAGAGGTAACTAGAGCGTTGTGAGGAGTACGAGATGCACTACACAACAAAACAGATCGCTCTCATGGATAAGCTACATAGGTTACAGGGATTTAGAAGAGTTCTACTGAGTGACTACATACCATTTCGCTGCATGAGATGTGGATTCTGCTGTAGAGAGTATAGTCCAAATCTAACTCTCGGAGATATATATCGCATAAGTACTTTCCTCGGGATAAGTCCGGTTAAGTTCATTGAGAAGTACTGCGTAGTTGAGGAGCTACTTGGAGGTGAGGTAATTAAGCTAAGACATGACAAGTACTGTATCCTACTGAGAACTACACATGGTGTACCGACATGTTGCGTATATAGTATTAGACCACTAAGCTGTCGTCTCTATCCACTTCACTACATACACCTAAATGTCCTTGATGAACGTGTTCTAGAGGTAGCTTACGTAGATGGTAAGTGCATTGGAGTTGGAATTTCAGGTAGTAACCTAGTTAATGTGAGAGAAGTTGCACAGTACGTAGCTGAAGCACTTATACACCAGATAGTACTCGAGGAATACGGATCTACAACCAAGTTCATCAGTTTGTACCCACAGATAAAGTACATAGTTAATCTACTGAGTAACGCCGTACTTACCTGCTTGAGGAGAAAAAGAGAGCTCTCCCTCGATTTACTCAATTACGTTAGGTACCTAGTTCGAGAGAATATGGAAAGACCTGTGAAGTAGGAAATGATTAAAACCCCTAGGGATCAAGTACCTAGCTAGAGCTTGAGGTAGGGTAGGTACATGGCTAAGTTAGCATCTTACTTCCAGGGTAACGACTTGAGAAAACCATCTGGTGGAATCAAGGGTAAACACAAGAAGATCAAGCCAAAGTGTCTATGCGGTGGACCACCTACAGAGACTAAGGTTGGTTCTGAGAATAGATTAAAGATCGAAAGAACATTTGGAGGAAATAACAAGCTAAAGCTGAAGACAGTAGCCTACGCTAACGTCTACATACCATCACAGAAGAAATGTGTAAAAGCTAGAATCATTAGAGTTCTCGAGAACCCAGCTAACAGAGAGTACGCTAGGAGAGGTATAGTGACGAAAGGATCAGTCATAGAGACCGAGGTAGGTAAAGCAAGAGTAACATCTCGACCAGGACAAGACGGAGTAGTTAACGCTGTTCTCATTGAGTAACTCGCAACCTAAGTAACGACCCAGAGAACCTATGGAAGTTAAGTAGATATAGAGCATCTCTACACCTCAACAACATAACTGAACCTATCCAACCAACCACTTCACCCTCAAGTGAAGAAATTCTCTCAACACTATCAACAGCAACGAAGTTACTCGTTAGCTTACTCTGATCGATGAGATATACGTGACTCCAGAGATTGAGTACAAGTGAATTCTCCAGAGCAAATTCACGAAACTGCTCCACTAAGTACTTACATACCGCTCTACCGACACTAACCAGCTTATCCAGCAAATTACTAGCCTCAGTAGTACCGAGTAGGAAAGTATCTAGAGAGTATGTCTGTAATCCTAGGTACTTGAGCGATGTAGAGACAACACTTAGAGTCTTCTTAACTTCACTAGCATGAGCAATACGAATACCCTCAGCAATAGACCTACCCTCTAACTTCCTCAATACCTCCCTAGAACCAAGCTCAAGAACCCTACCCTTCCATACATTTGGTGTCCTAGCATACACAACAGCAATAGGTGCTCCCTGTTCAAGTACTCTAGTAGGAAATGTTGTCTCCCTATTGATACCAACCTTGATGTATACAGAGCTCGGAGATACAGGGTAGATCAATACATAGTGATACCTGGGAACCCTACATCTCTCCTCAAAAACACCACTATTGACGCACTTCCTAGACTTTGGAGCCTCCTCCTCACTACACTGAGGATCACCCAAAACACACTTTATACTCGGAATCTCACTAAGACACCTATCACACCAAGGAAGCGCTTCAGTTCGAACTCTAGTCAAAGGATTTAGACAGTACCTACCTCGAACAAATCTACTACAGAACCTACGACCAAGATACCTAAGCTCAATACGTGAACCTACTGGAATCTCCACTTCACTAACCTCACTACCAGAACTAGCGAATACAAGCTTAGGAACAGTGTTCCTACGTGCTAAGGTACTTAGATCAACATGTCTCCACGAAGCTTCAATAAATACACCAGTAATCTCCGTAATCTCACCAAGATAGAGAACCTTAACGTACAGTATTTTAATAACTTCTACACCCTGCTACATTGAAAAGGTGTAGTACTTGAGCTACGTAATTATTGGAGACTTCAGATACCCTCGAACACCAATCGAACTACTTAAGAAACTACTCGAGAGAGAGCGATGTACAACACTCGTGATACTAGGTGACTTCCTAGCTAGATTCCATAGAGAAGATAGAGCTAGGATCAGTGAAGTAGCATCAGTACTAGGTAGGGTCATTAGATATGGTAGGAGGGTTGGTACGAGTAAGGTAATATACATTGTCGGCGCAAGAGATGATGGAGTACTACTCTACAGAAGGAAGATAATTGATGAGCTAGGTGGTAAAGCAATTAGCATCGAGATCGTACCAATCAAGGTAATCAGTATCGAAAACATAGTACTCGTATTTGAGCATGGACATAGACAATTCAACGTTATCTTCAATGAGTATTACCGAAAGTACTCAACCACCTTTGAGGCCATAGTCAATGCCACAAGGAAAGCTAGAGATCTAGAGGAGAGGGAAGGGAGGTTAAGGAAGGGAGCTTGGTGGATTATTGGTCATACACAGATCCTACACGTAGATCCTGAATATAGAATCATTCACTCTGGTCTTCTAGCTGAGGACATTAACTACGAGGGAGCTGGATTAAGAGGATCAATAATTGATGTAGAGCCAAATGAGCATAGAGGGTACATTGTTATTAAGGGTACTGAAGTCACACTGAAGAAAGTTAATGGTAGTGAAGTTAAGAGGTTTAAGTTAACTTAGTGCTACGCACCGATGATCTTCATTCTCCTGATTTCACGTTTCCTAATGATTACCTGTGCTATCAAGGCAATTATTATCACAAGACCGTAGACTAGCTTTATCCAGAATCCAGTAACACCAACAGCTAGTATACCCGTCTCAATCCACTTCAATATCAGTCCACCGATGAAAGTACCGAATATAGTCCCTGTACCACCAGTTATCGGTGTACCACCAACAACGACTGCTGCTATCGACTCTAGTAGATAGATCTCGCCTAGAGCTGGCCAGAAGGATCCCATCTCAAGAGCTACCAGTACACCAGCGAATGCTGAGAGCATCCCATGTATCATGAACACCGTTATGATCACTCTATCAGTGTTTATACCTAACATCTGAGCAGCTACTCTATTGTCTCCTGTATAGTAGACGTGTGCACCGAACTTATGCAGGTTTAAGAAGATCCATAGGATTACTGCTATAACTACAGCCCACACAATCTGAATGGGGATTCCACCAAATCTACCGACGAGGGCTTGATATATCGGAGTTCCTCTCCACATACCAATTGATATGCTGAAGCCACCAGTAGCTATCAGCACAAATCCTCGCCATACAAACATGGTGCCTATAGTGGCTATGAGTGATGGTATGTGGCACTTGGTCACTAAGACACCATTTATGAAGCCAGCCATTAGACCAGCTAGTAGCGCAAGGATTAGACCTAGTGGTGTTGGACCGAAGGCATGCCATGTAACTGTCAGTACCCAAGCACCTAAAGCCATTATAGAAGGGAACGAGAGGTCCATCTCACCCGTTATGATTACGTAGGTTAAGCTGAGTGCTGGTATTATCGTGAATGGTGCAACAGAGAGTATTGCTGTGTACGTAAATGGTCTAGCGAAGGATGATGGACTAATAGCGTAGAAGATAAGCCATAGACCGCAGAATATAGTGAAGACAGTTGTTTGCAATCTGTATCTGGTCCACAGTGTTGTCAATACGTTAAATACGATGTTCCCCCTACTTTCACTAACCATATTACCAGCCCCCACTAATTGCTACCTGCAACGTTCAGCAGATTTATCTTTTCGTACTTCTCAGGTATAGTACCTGTTCTAGCTATTGAGACCAATATATGCGTTAAGTCTTCAGGAGTGACATCTACCTTCCTGAACTCAGCAACTATCTTACCTCTATCTATGATAACAAATCTGTCAGCTACAGGATATACGTGGTATATGTTGTGAGTTATGAAAACGCAAGACTTCCCCCTCTTCTTTAGCCCATGAACATATTCTAGAACTCTATGTACTTCGGATATTGATAGCTGTATTGTTGGCTCATCAAGTATTACTAAATCAGCTTCAAATTGTACAGCTCTAGCTATCTGAACACCTTGCTTATAGCCACCTGATAGGAACTTTACAGGTGTATCGGGTGGTATAGCTTTAAGGCCTATCTCATTGAGTAGTTTCTCAGCAGCTGCCTTCATCTCCTTAATCCTGAGAAAGCCTAATGGCCCTGTGATCTCCCTACCCATGAAGATGTTTCTCCAAATGGGGTGATCCTCTGCGAGAGTTCTTTCCTGATGCACAAGCTCAATACCTAGTTCACGAGCTTTCTGAGGGGTCAATCTACGAAATCTCTGACCCTTAACATAGATCTCACCCTCATCTGGAACATAGATCCCTGCCAGTATTTTAGCTAGTGTTGATTTACCAGCACCGTTATCACCAACGAGACCAACAACCTCATTGTATCCGACTCTAAAGTTAACACCCTTTAAGGCAACGACATCCCCAAATCTCTTAACAAGGTTCTTAGTGAATACTAAGTACTCGCTTTCTCTAACCATAACTAGTCCCTCAAACCGATCAATATACTCCCCTATATAACACTTCTCGTGTGTAAATATACCTGTGATCAGTAGGAAAAAGAAAAACAGAGGAATTAGTTTTCACGACTATCTATATCCTTGCTCAACTAGCTTCTCAATACCTAGCTTCTCAAGTAGTTCTTTATCAATTACGAAACCACCAGTGTCAATGTATAGTCCTAGCATCTTGTACTTCTTGCTTAGGAATAGGTTAAGTACTGTCAGGAATCCTTGTAGGTATGGTTGCTGATCAATTACTAGCTGTACGTAACCTTCCTTCAGACCTTTGATGGATCCTGGTGTTAGGTCAAATCCAATTACTATGATCTCTCCTGGTTTCTTACCTATTGCCTTTAAGTAGTCTGCTGCGGCAGCTGTTGTACCACCACCATCAAAGCATATGAGTACACAGTCTGGGTGCTTTGCTAGGTAACCTGCTACGTATGGTAGACCTTCAGCTGGGCTTCCATACACTGATGGTGGGTGTGAGACTCTGTCAACTATTAGACCTGCCTCTTTGAAAGCATCTTCAACACCTCTTGCTCTGAGCGCTCTAGCTGGTTGCTCCCAACTACCGGAGAATATTGCTACCCTAGCACCTGGCTTTAATCTGTCCTTGAACTTCTCCAGTGCTGTCTTAGCTAGTATGTATCCTGACTGGTATAGGTTCTGACCAACGTATCCACAGAACCAGTACTTCTTTCTTAGCTCTGGTATATCTACATTAGCTAGTGTAACTAGTATGCCCTTCTTCGCTGCTTCTTCGAAGAGCGGTGTTAGTGCTTCATATCCTGGATGTCCCATCACTACGATACCATCTGGATGTGCTGCTATCGCTCTCTTGAACTCAGCAACCATCTTATCTGGGTCCCAACCTGTATGTACGTACACCAACTTTATACCTAGTAGATCAGCTGCATCCTTAGCACCCTTATACAGCCTCGCGTCGAATGGATCGCCAGCTGCACCGCCAATCCAGTAAATTACCATTCCTTCACCTGGTTTCTTCGGTGGTGGTGGTACTGGTCTTAGGAAGTAGCCAGCAACCCCAGCAACAATTGCTGTGACGATTATCGCTACTATGAATATAGATAGCGACACCTTTCTCTCCATATTGACACCTCTAGTGGTCTTCGGGTATATAGTGTAATAATAAGTTGATTTAAAGTTTTCCCAATCTATCTGTACTGCAAAGTACAGTTATGGTGCTGTACATCTTGTAAGCTATGAACTTCTGTATGTGTGAAAAGATGTATTCTTGGGGGTGTTATGGAGTGTATTAAAGCTGCATAAACTCTATACCTAACAACTTAGCTACTACCTTTATCTCCTCTACGTAGTTCCCGAACGTCATCACTACATGATGCGAAGCTGCATCCTTGCTCACTCTCTTTGCATCACGTACTTTAATGCCAACAGCTATTCGACAGTGTACTGTATCCTGTGTCCACTCTATGGTCCCTGTAGTAACCCATATCGTATCCATATCCCAATTCATTCCTGCTAAGGTGACGATCGTGTTTGCTGGTAATTCACCATATAGTGTTGAGCCCTTTCCCATGGCATGGTAGTCTCTCATGTATACACTACAGCTAGGTGCTATCATTGTCGTTGGTACTACATCGTGATTTACCACTACGACATTTTGTTCGATGTCTACGTGAGTAGCGTTTTCATTGAGATTACCCATGAGTACAGGGCCGCCGGAAACTCCCATGAGTATAGCCATCGCAATGAGAGCGGGTATGTCCGCTTCACAGCTACAGGGTATCCCATCATCTATGAGCAGTGAGTACGCAACGCAAGGTACAAACTCTAAATCTGGTAATGCGGCACAGTCAACGGTAAGTGCATTTGCATTATACCTCTGCAGTAGTAACTTAAGTGCTTTGTAGATCTTAGCATAGAGCGTTAGCTTCTTCTCCCTATTGTCAAGTATTATGAACCTTCTTCTCCACTCTTCAACTATTGATTTCACATCTTCATCAGGTATCTCGTCTATAGCTTTCACATACTCATCGATGTCTATTTTCTTGAACTCGATGCCGAATCTCTGCTTAAGGTAGTTGAAATCTATGTGCGGTCCTATGGTAACGCTGTGAGAGGGGTAGGTACCTATGTAGAGAACTCTCATTGTTCTGATGAATCTATAGGCTCTAAGTGCTCTGATGAGAACTTGTACATCATTTACTCCCATAGGTATGAAGCGAAGAACTTTTGCGTACTTTCTTAATCGGAACTTCGATATTCTTCCATGGATAGCGTACCCCCATGAATCCCACTCTGGAGCTATTGGCTTACCCAGCGCAGCCAGCTCATCCAGTATACCATTATCTGCAAACCAATCACCACTATCATTGATGACGATTAGATCTACATCGTTAGGTACTTTACGTACATCATCTCTCTTCTCAATGGTTATCGGTGGTAGAAGTTCTATTAGTCCCTGTCTCGCTAATGCTTCAAGACTGACATCACATGGTGAAGGCTCTTCACCTCTAATGACATCTCTAGGTTTCTTAGGTCCATGAACCCACGCATCTTTAGCTACAGGTGTTTCATTGCTGTTCCAAATCTCGAGAGCTGATTTAAGCCTAATTGGTTGAACCTTCACCTTTACCTCTTTTACACTCATACCTACCACCCCTTATCTTCCTCAAGGACTTTCAATCCGAGTAAAGTAGCTAGTTCAGAAATCTCCTCTCGATAGTCACCAAATACGATTACCCTATGCCATCCAGATCTCCATCTCCAATTCCTAACTATTGCTCTTGTGTTTGTCTTCGCAATTAGTTTTACAGAGCAAGCATGTGGTGAGTACTCTAGCTTTGTTACCTTAGCAGTGTGAAGCAGTATCAGCCTCTCTTCGGGTGAGAAGCCGACTGCTGTCACTACTTCATCTGTAGGTAACTCCACGTATATTGATGCGTGCTTTACTCCTAAATGTGCTGTTGTTATTACATAGGGTACCTTCCTCTCATCGCCATACGGTCTTGTAGGTGCATAGCAGTGGTAGTACACTGCTTCATTACTTACCTCATCGATAGCTACATCAACTATGAAGCTTGGTCTACCTGTCAGGTACTGGATAGCTAGGATTAGTGCTGCTGAGTAGGGATCTGCTTCACATACCGGTGCAATACCGTCATTCCATAATTCCATGTACCCTAGACATGGCCAAGCATCTATGAAACCAGCGTTCCTCAATACTATACAGTTAATAGCTACTGCATTTGCTCCGTAGTCTCTTGCTGCATTTCTCAGAGCTATGTAGAGTTTAGCTGATTTCTTAACTTCATCGAGAACTTCCTCATCTACTCTCTTAGCCTCTCTAATCCACTTCTCAGCAATTTTCTCCACTTCCTCATTCTTAACTTTCTCATAGTACTTCTCTCTAAACTCACGAACATCGAGTACGATAGGAGTTATACCGGTGATAGCTGCAACACTCTTAATGGATGAATACAGGTCGATGCTTAGAGGGTACTCAAGTTCAACTAGCCACCTCTCAGCAGGACTCACTACAAAGAGAACGCGAGAATTCCTTAGCTTGTGAATAGTTGTTAGAAGTCTGACCTTTCTTAGCACAACATCACTAGCTATGTCTCTTGCAGAAATACCAACTACGGGATAACCTTCTTCCCTAGCCCTAGGGTAGTCGAGCAAGTACTCTCCAGACCCACCATATGTCTCAGCTACTGCGATAACTGGTTTACCACTTCTAAGGAAGAATCTTGCTAAACCTGCTATACAATTCAGTATGAACACTAGAAAACCCGTAGCCTCTGCCTCATCCTCAAGGACCTTCAACGCGTCTTCTGGCTTTTCTACATCATGGAATCTAAACTCAGTATCAGGATATAGCTGCACTAGCCTATCTCTGACCTTGCTCTTGATGTTACTGAACCACTTCTCAACATCTGGAGGACCACCAATAGCCCCAGTGGGCGGTGCTATGAAGATAACAGCTATTCTAGGTCTCTCCAGAGGATTTCACCTCTCAGGAATTAACCGTGATAGGTGATAGTATTTCTCAGTTAAAGCAAGCTTATCTATCTAGGTCTTTGAGTTAGTGTTAATTATATGGGTAGTTATCTTTACCTCCAGTGTGGTGATTCTATGTCAACTAATACCAAAGTACACGAAGTTAGGTGGAATCCACTACTTCGACAGTGGATTATTGTTGCTGGTCATAGAGGTCATAGACCTTGGAGACCTGAAGAGAAGGGTTTTTCCTGTCCATTTTGCCCTGGTGCTCCAGAGACTAGGAATTTAGGTGAATGGGATGTCATTGTGTTACCAAATAAGTTCCCTGCCCTAACAATGAATGCTCCACAGCCAACTCATGGAGTCGCTGGTCTTTTCAGAGCTAGACGAGCGATTGGTGTATGTGAAGTAGTTGTTGAGACTCCAAGTCACGAGGGTGATCTCTGTGATTTAACTCTTGATCATGCGAAGAAGGTGATTGACGTATTTACTGAGGAGTACCTAAAGTTGGGATCTCTCAAGCCTGTGAAGTACGTTGCAGAGTTTAGGAATAAGGGTAAGGAGATCGGTGTTTCACTAACTCACCCTCACTCACAGATCTATGCACTACCATTCATACCACCGAGGATACGCTGTGAGCTTAAGTCGTTTAGAAACTACATGAGGAGAAGAGGTAGGTGCTTGCTCTGTGACATCATTAACCTTGAATATCGTGAGAAAGTTAGGTTAATTTACGAGAATAAGCACTTCATCATCCTCCTACCATACTTCGCTATGTGGCCATATGAAGTTCATGTATACCCAAAGAGGCATGTACAGGCTCTACCGGATTTAAGTGATGAAGAGAGGTTCCACTTAGCAGATGCTCTGAGAGTTGTTACAGCAATGTACAACGCACTCTTTGATCGTGACTTACCGTACATGATGGTGATACACCAGAAGCCAACAGATGGTAAGGACTACTCCTACTACCACATGCACGTAGAGTTCTATCAGCCTTA
The DNA here is from genome assembly GCA_003649205.1 of Thermoprotei archaeon. Lineage (GTDB taxonomy): Archaea > Thermoproteota > Thermoprotei > Thermoproteales > B15-G16 > B15-G16. Next base: position 289,050 of record QMRC01000002.1, on the reverse strand, counting down.
TAGAGATCGAGATAAATTGAAGTATGCAGCAGGTATTGAGTGGGGTTACTGGACATTCACGTACGATGGAGTACCCGAGCAGAAGGCTAGAGAACTTAGAGAAGCTTGTTATAGAGCTCTTAAGAAGTTGAATCAGTACCTTGGTCAAGTAGTCGCCATCGGTTAATTGTAATTTTCAAAACCTAGTGTAGAGGTATTGGGTGTTTAGTATGCTAGTTGAAATGTTAAGGAGATTTAGAGAGGAGTTTGGTTACAATCCCCAGGTTGTAGTCTCATCGCCGGGAAGACTTGACTTTCTAAATACACATCAAGACTACAAAGGTTTACCTGTTGTCTCAATAGGTGTTAATTTACGATCTTACTGCGCTATTCATCGTAGGGAAGATAGTGTTTGTAGAGTTGTATCGTTTAATTTAAAGGATGAAGGTATTGAGTACATAGATGAGTTTAATGTTGAGAATCTAGCGCTCAAGGAGGGTAGATGGTTTGGTAATTATATCAGAGCAGCTATCATAGCGTTACGGGAGCAGGGTTATAAAATTTCTGGATTCGATGCAGCTATACTAAGTGAGGTGCCTATTGGTGGTGGACTTGGTAGTAGTGCTGCTTTTACGGTTTCATTTCTTGGTGCAGTGAATGAGGTATTTGAACTTGGTTTAGATAGGAAACAGATTGCGGAGCTAGCTTACCATGCTGAGCATGACATAATGAGCATACCCTGTGGTAGGTTAGATCAGTATGGATCTGCATTTGGTGGAGTAATTAAGATAGAGACAAGGCCACCATATAGAGTTGAGGAGATACCCTTTAGAAGAGGTATCTTTGTAGTGCTTGACTCAGGTATCAAGCATAGTACAGCTGAGATACATCCAAGGAGGCAAGCTGACATAGATCGGGGTTTAGAACTCCTTCTAGGGATGTCAGATCTACCTGAATCACTTAGGAGAAAACTTGGTAGGAAATACTACGAGCCTAAGTGGGAGGAAATTAGTGAGGAGGAAATAAGACCATTCCTCGAGAGATTACCTGAAAAACCTAGAGCTAGGATACTCTTCACGATTAGAGAGCACAGATCTACCGAGTTAGCGCTTAAGATTATGAGAGGTGAGGTACCAGATCTGGACTACATAACCTCGATATTGGGTGATGAGTGGAGACGAGATGTAGAGAAGGCGCTTAGATCCAGTGATCCCATACTTCACCTAATTGGTGTTATAATGAATCAGCAACACGCCTTACTTAGAGACCTCTACGACTTAAGCTTACCTGAACTCGAGAGAATTCGAGATGCTGCACTAAGTGCTGGTGCTCTAGGAGTAAAGATCTCAGGTGCAGGATTAGGAGGCTCACTAATAGCTCTCGCACCAAGTAAGGACATTGCAGAGCGGGTACTGAAGGCAGGTATCGAGGCAGGTGCTAAGAGGGGTTGGGTAGTGAATATTGATGTTGGATTGAGAAGAGATCTATGAACTACTTCAGTTTTAGGTATTGAGTTGAGATACCTACCCTCTCTATCACAAGCACAGTACCCTCTACACCTCTCGGTCTATACGCATTGTGCCACTCATCTACTATGTAGATTACACCTTCTCGCATAGGTACTTCTCTTATCTCCTTTCCATCAGGACTTATAACTAATACCACTGAACCTCTTACTAGGTAGAATAGCTCTGGAGCATCATGTTTCTCCAACCAAGTAATCTCCTCCATAGACGTAAACTCAGGAACGTAGATACCACATTGCCACTTATCTGCTTCTTGAAACACAACTTCCCATCTCCCTTTAGGCTTAATCTCTATTTCCTGCATTCACTAACTCACCCCCTAAGTATTTGAGAAGACTTCACCTCTAACTAGGTAATTAGGGTTTTAGATGTAGCTCATGTGCAAGAGCTTCTGCGGTCAGCCTAATTGCTTCTTTACTGCTGTATTTAGGTCTCCAACCTAGTTCCTTGAGCTTTCTTGTGTCTAATAGCATGAACTTGACATCACCAGGCCAACCACGTCCATCTGGTGTTCCACCTGTGAACACGATCTTGGGTTTTAAACCTAAGACTGAGCACACTATTTCAGCTATTTCACGTACAGTGATCCAGTCATCATTACCTACATTGTACGTGTCAAAGGTTGTAGCTAATCTCTCAGCTATAAGCACAGTAGCATCAACGGCATCTGTGATGTATAGGTAGCTCTTTCTCTGCGTACCATCACCTAAAACCTCTAAAACATTGGGATTTCTCCTCAACTTCATTAGGAAGTCGTACACAACTCCATGTCTTAATCTTGGACCCACTATGTTGGCATATCTTATGGATGCAGCTCTAAAGCCGTAGAGATGCGCGTACGAGCATATCAATGCCTCACACGCAGCTTTAGATGCACCGTAGACACTTATTGGCTTCAGCACATGACCTTCAGGTGTTGGAAATATTGTTGCATCACCATAGACCGTACTAGAGCTAGCAAAAATGAACTTCCTAACACATCCAACTTTCCTACAAGCTTCAAGAAGATTGAATGTAGCAATAACATTTTCTCTGAAATGAACTTCAGGTTCCGTAACACTTACTCTAACTTCTGGATTAGCAGCTAGGTGATATACAACATCAGCATCCTGTACAGCCTTTAGACATGTATTAAAATCCTTAAGGTCTCCATGAATAAACTCGAAATTTGGATTACCAATATTGTGCTTGATATTGTCTAGAGACCCACTACTCAAATTATCAACTACTCTAACTCTAAACCCCATCTCCAGCAACTTATCAACTAAGTGACTACCGATGAAACCTGCACCACCGGTAACGAGGATAGTAGTCATGTGAAATCACCAGATACACATTCAAGAAGTGGGGAAGAAATATCTATACCCTCAACAAGTACCGAAAGCGGATGACGAATTTCGCCCCTCGTGAGGAAAACCGATGAAGAGAAAGAGTACCGCTGACAAGTAACCTACAGAGAGGATAACAGAGCAATACACCTAGCACCACATCTAGGGCACTTATCGAAATCACCATCACTAAACCACTTAAAACCACACTCCAAACAGCACCACAACTTACGAGTCCTATACCTGCATATACTCAAGTGAAACCCCAATTACCGAAGTCTCATAGTTAATATAGGGTTGTCAAGTAGATTACCCGAGGTAAGAGATGAGAATTACCGGGGTAATACATGAGTACTGGTGATCAGTATCGGCACGCTTCGTCACTAATCAGCTTCGCCCAAACTCATCATGAGAAAAAGGTCTTCTCCCTCACCTCTACACTACGGTAGTTAGGTATAAGTCTCTAACCACGGTAACCGGTGATGAATCCCGAGGGTTTAGTGACTCAATGATCGTGGATTAGCCCAACTGAGGTGATGAGTGCACGTCAGGGGTAATTGGTGTCCGAGCCTCGCTTCACTGATCAGCAACTCGCACCCTCATCAACAATCAGCTCAATACTCCCTCATCACAGACAAAGACGTAACGACATTAATCACTAGATAAGTAGTACTCCGTAGAGAGTGATGAAGCCTCACTCGGCTGATACATGATGACCTCGGAATCGACTGATGAAGAACATTTGCTAACAGAGATAACCAGAAAGAAGGAAAGCAGAGATGAGGGATGTGTATGGCAGCTACTCCGAGTCTCAGTCTCATCAGATCACTACTATACGCAGTGCTTGGTTGTGTTGGTGCTATCGTCATGAGCATGTACATAGAGCTGGAACCAGTAACGAAACTAGCTGGAGTACTAGCCTGTATCTTCGGTGCAGTAGCGTTCATATACCTCGAATCTGAGGTCGTGAGAAAAGCTATGGAAAAGGAACTGAGAAAGACCTAAAGTCAGCCGAGAACCGAGTCGTCACCACTCAGAGCCCGTAATGCTCATCACTCACCAACTAACGTAGTACAGGTAGTTTATGAGGTATCTCCCATCCAACACACCGAGCTCAAGGATATCTCAAGACCACTGAGAAATAACCCCAACTAAGCAACTCGATTTGAGGTGATTCAGCTGAAGGTAATACTCAAACCAAATTCCTTCACCGCAGTACTTAACTACGCACTTAGAGATCCAGTACTCCACGCATTCACAATACACGACATAAGGAATGAGCCAGATGTAACAGATGTCATAGCATGCATAATGGATGATGGAGTGATTGGGTATGCACTAGCATACCTTGGTCTCCTAAAGTCAGGAGCTAGAACACGCATAGCTGCTATCCTCTACACTGATAACATAGACGTAGTTCCTGAACTAGTTAAGTGGCTCTGCTCCAAATACCGTGAACACGAGATACTGCTGTCTGCACCATACTACCTCAGAGACGTAATACAGTCAAATGTAGCTGTAGAGTCAGTAACTCCATTCTACATCATGAAGCTTGAGAAAGGTAGAGAGAAGCTAATCCTCGATGTTGAGTACAGGAAGCTACGTCCAGAGGAAATTGATGAACTAATCTCCAGGCACCCTGGTGATGAGTTCATTAGGTCTAGAGCACCTCTCCTCAAGAAGAGTAGGTACACGTACGGAATCGTTGTCGACGATAGAGTTGTTGGTGTTGGTACTGCCTACGTAGCTGAACCAGAGATCTGGCTCATAGGCTCCATCTGGGTGGCTCCGGAGTACCGTGGTCGTGGGTTAGGTAAGAGAATTACGTCGGTCATGGTTAAGGTAGCTCTAGAGCACACGAGTACTGTAGCTCTATGGGTTGAGAAGGGTAATGAGAGAGCTATCAGGGCGTATAGGAGTGTTGGGTTTGAGATAATTGATGAGTGGGCTTGGTACGGGATCAGAGAAGGGCGTGTTCTTCACTAATCTGTCTTGAACCCAGCTCATCACCGTCTTAGTACGTAGTGGGTTTGAGGAAATATACTTAACTCCTCTAGAGCAACATCACGAGGTGATTACTGTGGTTGAGGAGAGGAAATGTCCTAGGTGTGGTGCTAAGCTGAGTTTAGTCAAGTACAGAGGAACGTACTGGCTGCTATGTGGTGCATGTGGATTCGTCAAGAGAACTGAGATCTAGACTAAATCACGTGATGAGGGGAGCAGCGGCAGATAGGTGAAGAACCCACTGCGCTGCTGATCAGCACCTTACCCTCTCCTCACCTCTCAGTGAGAGGAGGTCTCATCACTTAATGTCCTCAACACCAAGCACTTCAATACCTAGTTCACTACCCATCTCCTTTACCTGATTAATAACTTCACTACGTAGTACTAGTGAGGCAGAGAACTTCCTAGCAGTAGCAACTAGGATGCACTCTGATAGGCTTAGGTTATGGAAGTACCTAGCCTTTAGCTCAGCAGCTAGTAGGTATGTCTGGGGATCACCAACATCGACTACTGTCTCGCTAAGTACTGTACTTGTGAATTCACTAGCAACATCTTCACCAAGAGTCCTCAGTACTACGTAGTGTAGCTCAGCTAGCTGAGTCAGTGGTACGATGATGATCACCTGTGGATTCTCTATGATCTTAGCAATCACCTTACCTACATCACTACCTATCAGGTACTCAACCCATAGTACGGTATCTAAGACATACTTCCTCAACCTTACTAAGCACCTCCTCTTCACTACTCCTTAGATCACTGATAGCTATTCGTAGGGTTTCAAAGTCAATTCTAGACCTTAACCTCGTTAACTTAATTCTAAACTCACGAAATCTAGGTCCAGAGGCTAGAGCAAACTCAGCATATCTGAGAATCATATCAAGAGCTTCACTAACGCTGAGAGGTCTTGAAGCTACTAGCTCTAACTCGCTCTTTAGTCTGAGGAACTTCCTATACACCTCATCACTAACTACGAGAGATGGCAAGAAACCCCCTCAGTTACTTGTAAGAGTGGTACACCTTTAAGTACGTAATTCAAGTGGGGTAGTGGTGATGAGCAGTCCCTCTACTGATGGGTGAAGAAACCAAGTAGCGCTGATTAACTTTACCTCGTCACTAGACCAGCAATACCTCTCTGTAGGTACTTCCTAGTAATGAGGAACACCACTATTGACGGTATTGAGTACACTATGGAGAATGCACATATTCTACCGTACTCGATCCTACCATACATACCGAACCAGTAGTAGATACCTATCGATGCTGGGTAGAGGTACGGGTCACCTATGAGGACTAATGGCATTAGGAACTCACCCCAGGCAGTGACGAATGCTAGTAACCATATTGTGACTATACCTGGTGTTGCTAGCGGTAGCGTAATCTTGAGAAATGCCTTAAGTCTTGAACATCCATCAACCATAGCCGCCTCCTCGTACACTGACGGTATTGTCCTAAAGTAGCCGTCAGCTATGAGTAGGGTAAATGGTAGTATGAGTGCTGACATCACGAGTATTAGTCCATGGTACGTGTTCACTAGTGCCAACTTAGCGAAGAGCACAACGATAGGTACGGCTATTACCATTGGTGGCATTAGTCTCAGTATTATGAAGAGGTTTAGGACTGCACTTTGACCTCTGAAGCTGTACCTGGTTAGTGAGAAAGCACTTAGCACGGATAGGGCCGTAACCAACGTAGCGACAGCTGTAGATATTATGAGGCTATTGACGATCCACATCCACGGATAGACCTTAGCGTACTTACCACCTACAGGCTTAATTAACTCGGAGAACCACTTCGTAGTTACTCCCTTAGGTACGTGAAATTCCGCTGAGGCCTCTGGATCAAATGCAGTTATGATAAGCCAGGCGAGTGGTGCAGCAAAGAATACGAAGACTACAGCCATGAAGATGTACACTGGTAGTAATCGAGTAAATGCTCTTGGCATGTACACCATACTCATCACCACCTAATCCTCCTAATCATTACCAGGTACGTGACTATGAGTGCTAGAACTATCATGAACATGATGTTAGCAGCTGCAGCAGCGTAGCCTAGTGTGTAAGGTGGTGTGAATGCTCTTTTGTAGACGAATATTGTCCATAGCTCAGTAGCTGTACCTGGACCTCCTCCAGTCATTACGTAGATCATTGTGAAGACCATGAATGTCCAGATGGTGATGAGTATGAAGTCGATGAGTATGGCGTAGGATAGAAGTGGGAAGGTTATGTACCTGAACTTCTGCCACGAACTAGCACCATCAACTTCAGCAGCTTCATAGAGGAACTTCGGTATGCTCTCTAGTGCTGCTGTGAAGAGAATCATGGAGAAAGCCGTACCTCTCCAGATGTTAGCTATGATTATTGTCTCTAGTGGCTTCTCGTAGAGCCAGTTAATGTACTTCATACCCAGTAGTCTATATATGGGATCGAGCATAGCATTGAGGTAACCCCACTTCATAGCGAAAGAACCCCATGTGAAGCCAGCAACTACTTCTGGTATGATCCAGGCAATAAATACTACGAGAGCTACAGCGGTCTTACCTTTAATACCCTCCATCCTAAGCACAAGCGCTAGTGCTAATCCTAAAGAAGCTTGACCTATGAGAGCAGAGAACACGGTAAACAGAAAGCTAACACGTAGTGAATTCCAGAAATCTGGATCTGCTAAGAGTCTTAGGTAGTTCTTGAACATAACGAATCCGTACTTCACAGCTTTAGGACCTACTAACGTCATGTCCGTAAAGCTAATGTAGACACCCCAGGCAACAGGAAATATAACGAAGAGACCAATCAACACTAGCGCTGGTAGGAGTAGTAATCTACCTGTAAGCTCAGCCGGTAAACCCATCTACCCCCACCACATGTAACTACTTCAACTGAGGACAGATAAAGGGGTTACCACGTGAGGAAAAACGTGAAAGAGAGAAAAAGTTGAAGAACTAAGGCGTGAGAGATTACTCTAGCTTGACACCTAGCTTAGCTAACTCCTCTGGCTTGACTATCTCCACCTTGTCCTTACCGAACTCATCTACCATTAGCTTGTAGAACCTCTCAACTGCTTTCTCTGGTGTTATGCTCTTTGTTATGATCTCCTCAGTTACCTTCTGTATGAAGAAGCTTACCTTACTATATCCTGGTAATGCATCTCTATAATCTGTGAACTTGACGTACTCTAGGACCTTGACTAGGTATGGATCCTTTGCATACTCTGGTACCTCAACCGCATCAATTCTCGGACACACCTTACCATATGTAGCACAGCACTTTGCTAGAACCTCCTTGCTACATAGTATCTTAATGAATTCCCAAGCGTACTTTACCTTCTCCTTAGCTATCTTAGCATTGATGCCAACTGCCCAACCTCCTGAGATGGTTACCCACTTTGGTTCACCTGCCGCACCACCTGTCCTGCCCGGCATCTTAGCAAACCCTACTTTCTTCTCCCTATCAGGTATTGGTTCTACACCCTTTGGTCCCCAACCTTCTCCCCACTCCCATGAACCACCTAGCTCCATTGCTATGTTGCCCTTAGCGAAGGCCTTTCTATGTGTACCCCAGACGTCTCTTGCGAAGTTGTACTCTACTGGTGCTACCTTATGCTTCACGTAGATGTCGTAGTAGAACTTGAATGCGTAGTAGATTGCTGGTGATGCAGCGATCCACTTACCTGTCTTGTAGTCATATAGTCTATTGTATGGTGGTGCATCTGCACCGAGTAGTAGCATGTAGAAGCCTTGCATTGTTGTTGCTTCGGCCCATATCGTACCTGCTGGTATGTAGATTGGGTAGAACTCTCTGATACCTAGTGCCTTCATTATCTTGTCCTCTGCTTCCTTTAGCTTAAGTGCTGCCTTGATTATGTCATCCCATGTCTTTGGCTGCCACTCCTCTGGTAATCCAGCTAGCTTGAAGATGTCCTTTCTGTACCAAATCATTCTCACGTCTGTATCAATCATTACACCATAGATCTTACCACCGAAGCTTACGATCTTCTTCATTGGCTCTGGGAATTTGTCCCAATCTGGCCACGTCTTGACGAAGTCTGTTAGGTCTAGTAGTAATCCAGCTGTTGCGTACTCCGCTGTCATGAAGCTGTCGTAGATCACTATGTCTCCTGCAGTACCTGCCTTTAGGTCTAGTGTGATCTTGGTACTGAACTCAACACCGTACGGTATCATCATTGGCTTGATCTCGACTTCTGGGTACTTCTCCTTGAACTTCGATATAGCCATGTCAACCCACATCTTCCATGGCTCACCATACTCTATGGTGAGCGTTACCTTTGGTTTTGGTGGTGCTGGTGGTGCTGGCGGTTTGGCTGGTGGTGGTACTACACCCTTAACTGCCTCAGCTACCTTAGTTGGTAGTCCTGCTACCTCTGATCTGAGAGTCCTAATCTCCTTAGCTACCTCACTAACTGCTGATGCAGCTACTGAGGCATAGTAAATCGATATACCTGATAGGATTATAGCTATGATGATAAGACCTAGTACTGCGTAGATTATCCTACCTGCAGGAGCAGACATGACTACAACCCCATCATCTCTAGCTTCACATGAAGAAATATAAGTTACCTATGTCTAACTACTTTACCTAGGTCACCTAGTCTCTCCTAATCTGTATAAGCTGTATTATACATTTGTTCAGTTTGTCATTAGTTTTCTGATACACGATATAGAAGGGTATTTAGCACTTGCTCGAAACTCCATTGAATAGCTCTGGTCTCAATTATTCACATATTTACACGAGGGGTTTATGTTGACTCCTCATATTCTCTAGAGAGACTATGTAGTTCGGTTGAGCATATGTCGCTTAGTAGTTAGCTTTATTTCGTTTCACGTAACATCACTACGTGGTTCCTATGAGTTCAGTTGTTAGTGAGTTGAGTACCCTCATATACAGAGCTATCTTAGATCACTGGTTTAGGAAGTACCATGTGAGACGTAGTGTATTGAGTGTTCAAGATGCTGTGTTTGTTCATGAGTTAGTTACCTGTAGTCAGAGGAGGGTATTTGATCTCAGTGGTAATTACATTCAGTCTTGGGTTACTGCTCATGGTGTGTCACCGATTGTTGGTGAGTTAATTCATGAGGGTTTTACACGTGTTCTTGGTGAGAAACTTGGTGACTACGTTATTGTCTACGAGAGGGAGTTCACTAAGTTAGTTAACTTAGGTAACAGAGTTGTTACCGTCATTGGTACACCTGATATCGTGTTGCTTAAGGGAGAGGTACCTGAAGTTGTGGTGGATATAAAGTTCACTAGGAGCCCTAAGATACCGTATGATCATCACAAGCTTCAGGTAATGCTATATAGGTGGTTGACAGGAGCTAAGTACTCATTCCTACTCTACGTATGTCCTGATGCTGGTCTCAAGTTAATTGAGGTAAGTGAGTACTTAACGGATGACGATGTTGCTAAGCTAGTTAAGGAAACTCTAGAGAACTTAGCACACCCAAGATTTGAGTGGGAGTGCCAGTACTGCATATACAAGTCGATTTGTCCCTATGCGAGGACTAGCCCGTAGCTACCTGAATCTCGTGATCATGGGTGCCGCCTTCCTCACAACCTCAATTAATCTACGAAGTGATGTAGCTGCTACAACAGTACACATCGATAGCACTATACAGCATCCTACAGGTAGATCGAGTACGTAACTCACTATGACGCCAGCTATACTGCACATCGCTCCTATTAGTGGTGACGTAGCTAACATTTTCCTCACACTACGTACATTGAGATTCAACGTAGCTAGAGCTGGTCCATAGAATATGGTGAAGACCAGGAACCCACCTGTTAGCTTAAGTGATACAGAGATTACGAAGCTAGAGAGTAGGAGCAGTGTCATAAGTACTGATCGTGTATCCAAACCCTCAGCCTCAGCTAGCTTCAGGTCGAACAACACCATGAGTACCCTATCCATGTACAGTACTAAGTACGTGATGTAGGCTATGAGTAGGATAGCTATGTACGTGATGTATTCGTACGTCATAGCCAGTACACTGCCCCACAGTACAGTGCTAAGGACTTGAGTTGCCATTGCTGTTCCAGGTGTTAGGTAGATGAAGAGAAGTGCTAGCGCTGTGTAGAGTGAGAAGAAGCTCATGGATATGAGGTCGACAGGTACCCTAAGCATCGTCATCAGTACGCTGAGTAGTGCAGCAATCACAATAGCGAATACTAGAGCTACAGCAATTGGCTCTATAGACAGTACGAGACCTAGTGTTGCACCTGCCAACGCTGCATGTGCTATCGTGAAGCAGATAGTTGTTAGACCGAGCCTAGTTATGAGTAGTCCTGAAAGTCCACAGAGCGAACCTGTGAGAGCTGCAGCTACCAATGCTAGTGCTAAGGTACTCGTACCTACTTCACCTCACTTATGGAGACTATTGATCCATTGATCATTGATACTACTCGTGTACAGGCTCTCGGTATGGTCGACAGATCGTGAGACACCATCACAATGGTGGTACCTGAGTCAGTACATAGCTTAGACAGTACCTCAGCTAGTTCAGTTCTTGAGTCACGATCTAGATTGCTAAATGGCTCATCTAGGAGTAGTAGGTACGGTCTTCTGATGAGTGCTCTAGCGATGAATACTCTCTGTTGCTGTCCACCGCTTAAAGAACCAATTGGTCTCGTGAGTAGGTCCTCAATACCAAGTAGCTTAGATACCTCACGTATCTCCTTGTCAACGTCCTTAGGTCTGTAGTGACAGGTAACGAGACCTTGCTTAATTACTTCGTACACCGTGAATACTTCGTATGGTTCCTTCATGAAGTCCTGTGGTACGTAGCTACAGTATCTCCTGATTAATTTAGCTCTCTTAGAGACATCATGACCAAATACCTTAACTGTACCTGATGAGGGAGTTAGTAGACCAAGAATGGTCTCAAGTAATGTTGTCTTACCAGCACCATTAGGTCCAGTAATCAAAATAAATTCACCGTACCTAATCCTTAGATTCACGTTGCGTATAGCCGGCGTCCTGGATCCAAAGTACGTGGTAGATACGTTACACAGCTCAACGGCGTACTCCCTATTCAATGCTATGGGAGGAACTTTAAACATACTGAACATCGAATAGCTCATCAATTCCCCTACTTAGGACGTATCTAGCACCCTTCTCCAAATCCATGCTAAGTATTCTAGCAATGACCTCGTTCTTAACCTTCAACACAACTCCACGACTTGTCCTCTTAGACCTAATTGTGATTACTATATCGTCCTCACTACCCTTCTCAACCCTGATATTGCCCTTACCTAGGGTGCACTTTGTACTACACTGAATACCGTCGAGAATGCAGGTATATGGTGTACGGAGAGGTACCTTGACCACAGCCTCTAGATCGTGCTCAGTTTCGGGTTTAAGAACCTCAACACAGAACCTACCAGCTACGTATCCAAGAGCTAGGAATGGGCCTAGATGACCATGGAAGATAGATGCCTCCTCAATTGTTAGGTACTTCACCGGAAATCACCTCCTCTAATCCTCAGATAAAGCATATAAGATAACAATTACAGCTAGTTCAGCAGCGACAGCAATTATTAGAACGTACACTAAGCTCCTTAGAGTAGTGAACTCAGCTAGGTACGACCTAACCTTACTCAGTACCTCAACCTCCTTGATAGCAGCTATGAGTTTCTCAACATTGTACCTCATGGTGGAAGTCACACATTATTGAGACCAAGTTCAGTACCTGGAAAACTCGTCAAAGCAACGTGAACAATACCGAGTCTCTCAGCTAGTGTCTCTAACTCAGCACCAGTCTCGTTGATAGCCTTCAAGCACTTGCTCAATCCACCTCTAAGCTTAACTCCAAGAACTTCCTCAAGAGCTAATGCTACAGCCCTATACCTCTTAGCTAGCTCAATAGGTGTATTCCAAGGTCCAGGAATCTTCGCTAACTTAGCCTTGGTACCGGATGCCTTAACCAAAGTCTCAACCCAGGGTTCAAAGCCGTGGTAGAGAACCACGATAGCTCTCTTAAGACCTCGACATCGCTAGGCTTAATGTCGTAGTGAGCAGGACACACTGTAGGTGTAGCTATTACGACTACGTCAACGAGATCAGAGCAAGATCACGAACTGTACTACCTAAAACAGAGGTTGTGGTAACGACAATAGGCTTATTCTCACAGAGGGCTTGAGGCATCACTAACAATGTGATCACGAGTAGGGTTATGAGTACTGGGAATAGTACCCTCTCAGATGTATCACCGATCTACGTAATCAGTAATACCTAAGTTATAAGGATTTACTGGATTCGGTCTAGTCCCACATATCGAGTAACCAGCGAAGTCGTAAATATCTTCGAGTTCACTGATGTAGTTGGTGGTATCGTGAGGATAACGATCGAGGACTTACTAAAGTTCGATAGAGAGACAGTGACTAAGAAGATACTTGACTTTATTAAGTACCATTACGAGAATAGTGGTGTCAAGAAGCTGATCGTAGGTGTCAGTGGTGGTGTCGATTCAAGCACGACAGTGTACCTATGTACGAGAGCTGTTGGTCCAGAGAACATCATCGCACTCATAATGCCAGATAGCAGAACAACACCTGAAGTAGATATCAAGGATGCTATAGATCTAGTGAGTGCATTAAAGATAGAGTACAGGATCATCTACATAGATGAGTTAGTTGATCAGTTCAGTGAGAAAGTATCGAGTAGCTTTGGTAGGGAACTATCGTACAAGACAGTCGGAAATATAAGGGCAAGAACTAGAGCAGTACTCCTCTACACAGTAGCTAATGAGTTCAATGGTCTTGTAGTTGGTGCGAGTGATAAGAGTGAGTTACTCATAGGGTACTTCACGAAGTACGGAGATGGAGCAGTAGACATACTACCACTAGGAGACCTCTACAAAACACAGGTAAGAGCACTAGCAGTCTACCTAGGAGTACCTGAGAGAATAGCCTACAAACCAAGTAGTCCAAGACTATGGCCAGGTCACATGGCTGAAGAAGAGCTAGGTGTGAGATACGAAGAAGTTGACCTAGTTTTACACGCAGTTTTCGATAGAGGAATTGAACCAGAGAGAGTACCTGAAGTAACTGGAGTACCCAAGAAGGTAGTCGATAAAGTACTTGAGATGGTGAGGACAACAGAGCACAAGAGAAGAACACCACCAATAGCAAAGATCTTCACTACATAACTCAAAAATACCCTGAGAAAACTGCAAGGAAGTAGGTGAGAAACATGATAACTAGAGATGAAGCACTTAAGCTAATTAGAGAACACGTCAAGAATGAGAAGTTGATTAAGCACATGATAGCTGTTGAAGCAATCATGAGGGAACTAGCTAAGAGACTAGGTGAAGTTGAGGAGCTATGGGGTCTCGTAGGTCTACTACACGACATAGACTACGAGATGACTAAGTCACAGATGGAGAGACACGGTATAGTGGGTGCTGAGATGCTGAAGGGTAAGCTACCTGAAGAGGCATTAGAAGCGATTAGAGCACACAACGAAAAGACAGGTCATGAACCGAAGACCAAGCTAGCTAAGGCACTGATAGCAGCAGATAACATATCAGGGCTAATCGTAGCAGCAGCACTAGTCATGCCACATAAGAAGCTAGAGGAGGTAAAGCTAGATACCCTCAAGAGGAAGTTCAAGGACAGAGACTTCGCGAGAGGAGCAAATAGAGAGAAGATAAAGCTATGTGAGGAGATAGGACTGAGCCTCGAGGAGTTCCTAGAGCTAAGCCTCAATGCGCTGAAGAAGATAAGCCATGAGCTAGGACTATAACCTCAACCAACGTCTATAGCTCAAGTGGTCTTCCGTAGACGTCACGAGATGTGATTTCCCTTAATGACTTCCTCGGTCTAGGTGGTGGCGATTCATCAGGTACACCAATAGTCAATAGAGCAACAACGACATATCTATCGGGTATCTTCAGTAACTCACGGACCTTACCTTCATCAAATGCACCAATCCAGCAAGTACCGTAACCGAGGTCAGTAGCTACCAAGACCATGTGCTCCATAGCTATGGTAGTATCTACAACACACCACTTCGGAGAAATCTCCCTATCACCAAGGCCAACCACAACGCAGTAAGCATCAGCAATAAAGCTCTGACCCATACAGGCATCAACAAGCTTCCTCTTAAGCTTCTCATCAGTAACGACGACAAAGTGCCAAGGCTGCCTGTTACCCGCACTAGGGGCTAACCTAGCAGCATCGAGAATCATCTTAAGGTGCTCATTAGGAATAGGCTCCTTCCTGTACCTCCTAATACTCCTCCTCTTCACAACAACATCGTACACACCCACAGTACATCACCTAGTTGACGTAGCTCAGTACAGGGAGATATCAATTACCAAGATCAGACTACGCGGCTATCCTCATCCAGAGTCAGGGCGGCAGTCGCTCATCACTGAGAACAAACCACGTAACCAATAGAAATAACTTTCCACCACAATCACCTAGCAAACTCTTCAAGAACAACCCTGTACGCAGGAAGCTGCCAAGCATAGTACTTACCAACACCAAGTTCAGGACAAGGTCTAAGGTACTCACGACTAAGCAACATACAGTACTTGTAGATCACCAGATTATATTCCTCAAGAATACTCAGCAACTTCTCAAACCTGGGAGAAGCCTCATGAATAAAGACATCAGGATCCTCAATAACCCTCAATAACTCACCAACAAGATCCTCACTCCTAACAATACGAAAAACCTCAAACAACCTACCCCTCAACAACTCAATCCAGGAACTAACATCCCACCGAAAAACAGAAGCAATCTCAACCAACCTACCAGGATTACCGCCAACAAACTCCCAAACACGATCAACAACCTCACGACTAGGAGCACCAAGTTCACGAGCTAACTCATAGAATGAATCATAGTCGAGATTCCACAACAGATACACAACAGCGTGCCTATGTCTCGACACCAACCTCCTACTAACACCCTCAGAAGTGGTAGCAACAACAACGAGACCACGAGGATGAAATTCCTCAACAAACTTACGAATAGACTCATACAACCACTTAACATACCACTCAACTTGATCAACACCAATAGCCCTAACAACATCATCAACAACCACAACAACCCTCTCACCCTCAATACATCTCCTAACACCAACCCTAGAAACTAAGTCAAATACGCGATCAGCTAAGTAAACACCAACAGAACCAGAAACAGCACCAGCAATAACCCTAACGAACTCCCTAAGCTCAGAAACAACAGGACTAAAGAACAGAGCCCTATCAACCCTAGTACGCTCTAAAGCATCAACATACACACCAACACCATCAAACCTAGCAACAAACTCCCTAAACAACCTAGACTTACCACAACCCTCAGGACCATAGAGAAAGATAGGAAGAGCAACAACACGACTACACAACTCCTCCAAAACCCTAAACTCAACAACCCTATCAACAAACCTAGGCTCAACAAAATCAGAGGTCCCCAACGCTCTTCACCACTCTGCCAAACAAAACCTCATCACCAGAAAACACAGAAGACAAGTAAATAACCACAACACACATCAGAGGGGGCGGGTACACATCACCAATCAAGGCCGGCCCAGTTAGTCATCACCACACAACAGTGAGAGGAGACGAGAATATAACTCCTACTCAATCACTCCTCACAACCACCATCGAGAAAAGACCTAATCATCTCATACAACTGAAGAAACTGAAGACCCTTATCCGTAGTCCTAAGAACAACATACCTACCACGAAACTCAACACAGAGAAGACCGAGCTTAACAGCAAGATCAACATACCTCCTAAGAGATCCATAGTTGAGACCTACAGCATACATGAGCTTCGTCTTCCGAACACCACCAACAGCACACCTAAGAATATCCGCTAAAATATCAATCATACACCTCCTCCGCATAGAACCCATCGAGCAAAACCCCGTAATTAACAGACCCATCACTATAACTAATCACAGTTACGCTATATACATATCTAGACCTAAAACCCACAACAAGAAAACTACAAACAAAAACTGAGTACAAAATTGCACTAAAGATATATACTTAAAGTACATACAAGTAGTATAGACCGATAGTACATATAGCACGAACAGTACCCTGTGAGATAATGGTAGAATCAAAGTCAAAGATCGAGATATAGCACAGCAAGGAAGGTACGTAGGGAGAAAAACTCTAGAGATTAAAACCACAACCAAACTACCAAACACATCGAAGATTCAAGACCGAGGAGGGGATCTCAACATATCTCCTGATAAGCAGCAGCTCCGGACCGGAAAGTCAAGTAGCTAGTGAACTATACTAGTATTCGGAGGAAATACGTAATACACATCTAGATAGCACATACCTAATCTGTGTACCAACTCAAGGAATGAATTGCAACTAGGTAAATTAATGATATACAATGCAAATATATTACAGAGATATCTTGAGAATATGCATGAGAAATGCACAAGATAAAAGGGTTGAAAGAAATCGACACAGCACGAGGTGTGGGGTATGAGGAAGGCAACACTCCCCATACTAGCACTAATACCAGCACTGCTGGTGCTACTAGTAGCAGCAGGGTATGCTATCTGGACTGATACTCTAAAGGTTAGTGGTACAGTGAAGACTGGAGTACTAGATGTAGAGTTCTCAAATGCAGGTGTTGAAGATAAGGCACCGGAAGTGGAAGCTAGCATAGAGATAAAGCAGGAACCAGAAGAACTCATCGACGGCATTGCTACTGTAGGAACAGTTTCTTCACCTACTTTAGCTCCTACGATATCTGCTGTTAGGTCAAGTATGAGGAGTACTCATAATTTGTTTTGGGATATAGTCTCGTACTGTATGCATGACGTTACTGAGATGGAGATTACTGTTAGTAGGGGAAGCAGTAGTGAAGCTATTACTACAAACCTCCACATCATGTAATCCACGAGCTACGCAGTACCTTGCGTACATTGTGTATCTGATATCCGTACCAGCATCCTATACTCGTTCTCTATATGAGTAGTCTACCTAGTTCTGTTACCTTGATTTTTGTTGGTCTTGTCTTAGTTACCTCGACTAACTCTAACTTCTCTAACTCATAGATTTGTCTCCTAATTGTTGACTCATCCTTACCCAATACCTTTGCTAAGTCCTTTACAGTGACCTCTCCTAATTCCTGTATTGCTCTTAGTAGCTCTATCCTCTCCCTTGTTAGTGATCTCACATTTAGGAGCATTCTAGGTAGGTTCTGTGGTATCTTGACTAGGTACGTACCATCCTCAAACTCAACCTCTATGTGTGTGATCCTCTCACCTAGATTTACCGATAGTAGGAGAAGTGCTGTGAAGGTTGCTAGTATCAGTACTCTCATTCCTCCTGTTAGGTTAATTATTACCTTGTCGTAAGATGGTATGTACCTACTCAGTACATCTCTTATCCTCCTAACTGCTTCTATAAAGTTCGAGAGATCTACTTCATAGAATTCAACATCTATCTCACCTGGGAAGTACTTCTTAACGAATTCCTTGATTGTCTCTATTGCCTTTACTGTTCTCTCAACTGCTCTCCCAGTTAGTATGAGAATTCTATCTCCTCTATCTAGTCCATGCCTTGTGAGCATTCTGAATGCGAACTTCTCCTCAAAGCCTAGTGTGAGCACTAGTAGTCTAGTCATTAGTAACACCAAAGTATTCACATACCTTAGTTAGTTTTTTGTGCATGCTTCTTCACTGGTCACTAAGTAGAAGACATTAAAAAACGTTAAACCTTATTCGAGGGTTGTGTATGATGTGTCAGTCCTTTCAGTACCTGAATATTGTGCATTAGTGTACGTTATATACACAGTAGCTGTAGTGATATACATATTGTACATATTATCGATACCGTAAATCTCAACTATGTATGTGAAGTATGTAAACTTGATAGTATCTGCGTATACGCTACTGCTCTATGCATGTTAATTGTGTAAATTTAATTAATTCGTGAGTGTTGTTCAGTATGTGTGTAGAGGTGTTTCATATTGATGAATGAAGAGGGTAATCTCGTGATCACTGGTAAGAGGTCTTACATCGATATCATTGCTGATCTCGTTAAGTGTGCTATTGGTGGCATTAGGAAGACGAAGTTGCTGTACAGTACTAACCTAAATCAACCGACGTTGGAGAAGTACCTTAAGATTGCTATTCGAAGTGGTTTGATTGCTGTCGAGAAGAGGGGGAGTGTATTAGTATTCAGAACTACAGGGAAGGGGTTGGAGTTCCTAGAACTGTATAGGAGATTGAGGAGTTTGCTTACTCTTCAGTAACTTTGATTGATCATTTATCACGATTTTCTTCCTAGACTACCATTGAGACTACTAATGCTAGTGCGCTTAATGGTAGTAGGTACTTCCAGAACCAATTCAGTGCTTGCTCTACCCTGTACCTTGGTGTTGATGCGTGGATCCAGGTCACTACCAGTGTTATTGCTAGGTACTCCACGAAGGTCACCACAGCTGCTAGTAGTGGGTTGTTGATTAGTGGTATTGGTCCTCCGAAGTATAGTTGCGATAGTAGAAGTGCTCCTACGAAGAGCTCTTGATCGTGTAGCATCAGTATGAGTGCGTACTTCGGTCCTGAGTACTCTGTAAATGGACCTGCAACTATCTCTGTCTCTGCTTCCGGTATGTCAAATGGCTTCATCATTGTCTTGCACTGTAGCGATAGTATTGCTGTTAGTAGTGAGATTGCTAGTAGTATTGCTGGTAGTGGTTTTGTCCAGAGCATCCACGCTCTTGTACAAGTTGTGTATAGGCTGTACTCAGCTCCTAGGTACCTACTTGCTAGTACCACTGGTACGAGTACCGATAGTACGAAGCCTAGTTCGTAGGCTAGTGTTAGGCTTAGTACTCTAGCTGTCCCAACTATAGTGAATGGGCTTGGTGTTAGGTAACCCGCTATAGCTATTGCTACTGTTGGCCATACGAGGAGGTAGAGTGCTATGTAGATGTCGTACGGTGCTTGTAGTGGGTATGGTGCTATTGGTGTCATGAGTAGTAGAGCTACTAGTGATCCCATTGCTAGTGTTAGGAAGAATGCAGGTGCTCTAGCTGGGTAACCGCTCACGACTATGTCTTCCTTGCTGAATAGCTTTATGAGGTCTGCAATTGGTTGTAGTAGTCCAAAGGGTCCTGTGTAGAGTGGACCTATCCTATTCTGCATGTGTGCCTTTACCTTTCTCACGTACCAGTTCGTGAAGATTATTCCCAGTAGTGTGAAGACTAGTCCTGGGTAGAGTACGGTCTCGAGTATGTACATCCACATACACATCACCATAGAGTTACAGATACTAGGTACAGTACTACGAGAGCTATTATCATGAAGAGGTACATCCAGAAGAACCAGTCACTCAGCACCCCTGTATGTCCTTTCTCCCTAATGTACTTGTAGAGGTTTCTGAATGAGAGTCTCCAAACTGCTGTGTAGAGGTTTATGTCTGATGCACTTGCTCTCTCTGGTGTGTAGTCTTCTCCACAGGCGTAGACCTTTGTCTTCTCTGGTGATGGTCTCTCTGATCTCGATACTACTCTGTACACTACATACATGATTGCTGATGCTAGCACCATTGAGGTTGCTACGTATAGTATCAACATGAGGAGGTTCATCCTCATCACCTCAGTAACTTCTCAGCTATCTCCATAGCTGCCTTAATGTAGTTATCTGTGTTCAATAAGTCAGTTACTGCTGGTTCTATTGCTGTGGGTACTAGTATTGGTGCGAGTAGTCCGAAAACTATGCATGTAATCGCATACGCAATTACTGGGTATGCCATTAGTGGGTGTTCTCTTGCTTCAGGTAGTTTCTTGACTGGTGCTCTACAGTAGACATTGTATATGATCTTTAAGTACGCCATTAGTGAGAGTACGCTTGCAAATACGATCACTGCTATTAGTGGTGTGAGGTTTGCCTCGAAGAGGGCTTGAGCTAGTATTAGCTTGCTCATGAAGCAGTTTAGTGGTGGTACTCCTGCTAGTGCAAGTGCACCTACAACGAGTCCAATGGTTGTTAGTGGCATCTTCTTACCTACACCAGCTAAGTCATCTAGATCTCTCGAACCTACTACGTGTACGTAGTTTCCTGCACAGAAGAAGAGCAATGCCTTAGCTACTGCGTGGTTTATCATGTGGAAGAGAGCTGCTACTATTCCAAGTGGTGTCCCGATGCCTAGTCCAATAGCTATGTAACCTGAATTCACTATCGTGCTGTACGCTATCAGCCTATTGATGTCCTTCTGAACTATCATGAGAACTGAACCGACTATAGCTGAGAGACAACCCATGACTACCAACGCTATAAGTACTGCCTCTACTGTCGGTGCTGCTGGTCCATCTCTACCCTGTAGTATGGTGTAGAGGTACCTAGCAATTATGTAGAGACTGATGTTGACCGCTGCTCCCGATGATATTGCTGAGAATGTTACTGGTGCACCAACGTACGCGTCTGGTAACCAAAAGTGATTTGGTACTAGTGCTGCCTCTATTGAGAATGCCCACACGATGAGTGCTAGTGCTATGCCTGTTGCCACGTGTACGTTACCTAGTGCTGTACCTGTTACTGGAAATGTTAACCCTCTCACTTTAGCTGCTAGATCGGCCATGTTAAGTGTTCCAAAGCTTCCGTAGATGAAGGTAATTGCTATGAAGTATATCGTGGTTGCTACTGAACCAACGATTGCGTACTTGAGACTGCCTTCAACTGCTTCAGGTACATCCTTCCTAAATGCTACCAGTGCGTAAGCTGATATGGATAGTACTTCGAACATTACGAAGAGATTAAAGATATCACCTGTGTATGCGCAACCTACGATACCTGCTTCAAATCCGAGAAGCAGTGTGTAGTACCACTCAACTCCGTAATCCTTCTCAAGGTACTTAGTACTGTAGAGTGCTGCTGTGAAGAAGAGCACTGCTGCTAATACACCAAGTAGTGCGCTGAAGCGATCTATCTCATACACGATACCTACCGGTGGTGGCCAAGCACCAAAGGTGTAGATGATGGGTTTAGTACTTGTGTATGCTAGGTGTAGGACAATCGTCGTTAGTACTAGCTCGATACCGGTTATCGTCACTACGAAGTACTCACATACCTTCCTGCTCTTGGTCACTAGATGTATTAGTGGTAGTGCAAAAGCTGATCCAACAGCTAGTATTGGTACTAGTGCTGGTACGTGTAGTATGGGTGTGTACTCGAGGTTCATACACACCACCTCTAGTCGAAGATCCTCTTAGCGTACTTCTCAAATGTCTTGGAGATCTTCTCGTAGCAAATCTCCTCCTTTGTAGAGATCACATCTATCCAGTGAACATAGTAGTACTTCCTACTCTCATCAACTTCAACAACTACCGTGCCCGGTGTATTGGTTATGGAGTTAGCTATTAGTACTGTAGCATAGTCAGTCACTACGTGGTATGGTACACGGACAATACCTGGGTTAATTGGCATCTTTGGATGAAGTATCCTCCTAATTACATCTATGTGTGCTCTCCACTCAATTACTGTGAAGTAATGTAGTGCATACAGAATGTACCACCCCCACCTCCTCAAATCTATGAGCTTGCTAGGTGGGGACTTAACCAGTATCTCAGCGACTAAGACAGCTACTACTGATGAAGCTGCTAAACCAACAACTACATCTAGTAACGTAATTGAGGCTGATGCTATGACGTATATTAGGAAGAAGAAGGCTGTCAGCACAATGATCTTACCTAACTTGCTAAGAGTTGTAGAGCCCATACCTAACCCCTCAACCTAGCTACTTTCCTCACATCTAGAGTACCGTAGTGTCGGTAGATCTGGATTGCTAGGAATATGAGGAACATAAGTACTGCCATATTGATCACAATGGCTGTTAAAACTAAGCATTGTGGTACAGGATCAACTGCTCTTCTTGTGAATTCCATCATAAGAGATTTAGTTGGTGTAAGTGTTGGTACTATAGGTGGTATTGGATTTCTTGTTCTAAACCCCAGGAATATTATGAGTGTATTTGCTGTATCACCAAATATTGAGAGGCAAATTATCTTCTTGAGTATGTTTGGTCTACGTACTAATCCGTAGAGTGATATTGCTAGTACTGCTATCAATGCTGCGTAGCAGTACATTAGTAGTGTGAACTCTAGCATACTCATTTCCTAGTCAACCTCCTCATGAACTCTCTAAAGACTTCTTCAGGTAGGGACAATAGTAGGAATAGGAGTGTAAATCCCGCTCCGACAGCTACGAACTCAGCCATGTTGTATATGAAGAGCGATCCAGCTATCCAGGTACTTAGCTGTCCAGTGGGGAAGCCTGGAAATGTTGTCCACGGTTTTGCTTGGTTCTGCATTGCATAGACTACTTGTCCTACTAGGGCGAAGATTAGTGGTATGATGACTGTGCACCAGATAGTCAGTAGACCTACTGTTCTCAAAGCTAACATTCTCTCCTTTGTTAGCTTTCTTTCTTCGAGGAAGTACCTCGATAGCGCTATTATAATCATGAGCGGAGCTACGGATATTGCTGCTCCAGCTTGAAAACCACCACCTGGTGTTAAGTGTCCATGTGCTGCAATTGCAACTGCCACTATCAATATGATCGAGGCTACGATCTTGGATATTGTCCTCACTATCACCGATAGACCAAGCACCCTCCTAATTTTCTCACTAAGTGACTCAAGTGGTGGTGTAACCTCAATTAATCTAAAGACTGTAACTCCGCCAATTATCGCTAAGAAGAAGACCGTTGTTTCGTATAGCGTATCAATACCTCTGTAGTCCCATAACATTGAGCACACAGCTTCTGGACTAGCTGCCCAGTACGCTCTATTCCAGAGATTTAGACAGTTCTCTAGGTAGAACTTCGCTAGTGGTCTAACTTCAGGTCCTGGTGTGTACGCTGTAATGCCCATGATTACAGCTGTAGTTACGGCCACTATCAGTATCACGGTACACATCACGACAATTAGCTCGGTACCCCTCATCTAGCCTCAACCTCCTCAAATCTCTCAGTCTTACTAATTGCAAAGAGTAAAACTACTGAGTAAATCCCTACACCAACAGCTACGTAAGCGAGCACTATGTCAGGTGCCATAAGTAGGTAGTACGCTAGTGTGTACATGATTGACTGTAGTGCAGAGAGAACTACTGCCTTCACTAAGTCCCTCTCTTTCACAACCATGTACGTACAGATGACAGCTACTGTAAATGCTATCGCTAGTAGTACCTCAAGCACGATTACGTAGCTCACTTCACAACACCTCTCTTCCTATCTTCTTCAAGTAAATCACATGCTTTCGGATGTACAGGCACCCCAGCTTTGTGTGCTGCTCTAGCTACTGCGTGTGATCCTGTTGGTGCTGTTAGTGTTATTATTATTGCTGTGAGGAAAGATATTGCGGATATGAACCACCTAGCTACTCCTAGGAAGTCACAAGCTAGACTCATAATGGCTACTCCAAAGAGTGGATACACAGCCCCACCTATGGTCGCTACTGTTGCTGCGTGTAGTCTAACGAAGTAGTTTGGAAATCTGAGTAGACCAATTGCACCAATTAGATCGCATAAAGCACCAACTACCGTGAGCACACCACCTATGATTAGAGCCGCCAGCTTAAGTACTGAGTACGGGTCCTGCACTAACATGATTACTCACCCAATTCCCTACCCTCCAAGTACTTGGCTACAGATATGTCGAGTATGTATGCCCAAAGAGCTAGACATAGAGCACCCAATACAAGAAGAGATGAGCCTATGTAAATTGCTAGGAAGCACATAAGCACACATAGGTCGTAGGAGAGACAGCTGATTGCA
The DNA here is from genome assembly GCA_003649205.1 of Thermoprotei archaeon. GTDB lineage: Archaea > Thermoproteota > Thermoprotei > Thermoproteales > B15-G16 > B15-G16. The sequence goes on along the minus strand of QMRC01000002.1, from coordinate 264,448 downwards.
AGTACCATATCCGGTATAGTGGGTCCCTTCAAGACCCTTATCACAAAGAGAAGTGCCGCTACTGCGTAAATTGGTATCACAACCATAGCAATTGTATTAATTAGTGAGTGGACCTCCATGTATGCTGTACCTCTGCAAAGCTTGGGTTGTGTAGTGCGACAAATTATTTAAGAATTACATCATATGTTCATTATGACGTCAGTAGTACCTACTCGTGATACCTAGCAATGCCATGGCCACAGCGTAGTAGACTAAGTCTTCTCTCTTCACTTTACCTCCTGAAAGGATACCTACTAGCCCTATGTCTCTTCCTATGTCACGTACACCGAGTACCTCCTCAACAACTTTACTCAATTCCTTATGGTGAGTAGTTATCATACTGTACATGTCCTCGGGTATGGGGAATGAAGGCCCTATACCTAGTGATAGCGTATCATCCTTAGTCAATACTGCAGCTACGTGTGTGTTAATAGGTATCTGTCCATACCCTCGTACCTCCACAATCCATATACCTGCCTCAACTCCAACAGCAAAGTCGCATGTATGTGCTTCACGTGCCCTCTCTGCTCTCTCAATTGCACACTTAATGACTTGATCTATCGAGATTGGTTGTCTTACTGAGGTACTTACCTCAATAGGTATCACCTCCACATCTACACCAAGTATCTTCCTGAACGCTCTCTCAGTACCCCTTATTTTCACTGGATTTCTAGATGCTACACATACGGTGACCAAGTTAATCACCTGTGTAGTGACTTAGGCTCAGGTATTTAGGCTGTCTAGTATGAACCGTATTAATAGTGATGAGACCGCCGGGAGTTAACGGATTCCCTATGAAGATAACGCACCCCTGCTGAATGCTGTAGTGACGCTATGTTTAAGACTATTGATACACCTAGGTGAGTGAGGTGATGAATCTTATACGGGCTGAGGAAGTGATGTAGGCTAGCCTCTTCTGATCTGAGAAACAATAATTTACCCCAGCATCACTGTGAGTTATGGCGATGAAGAACCTCACGGTACCTGAGGTAGGTGATGACACGCACCTCCCATGAGCCATAGCTAGAGAAGTAGATACAGTTTTAAGATCAGTAGAGCACGAGGAAATTCTCGGTGGGGTTCACTCACCTGAGGCTCCCTTCTGGGAGTCAATGAAGGTGAGCCCCGGCCCCTTGCAATATCCTACTCTACTCAACCTACGGTAAGTATATGAACCCCTTACTCGAACTTAGTCATGGCGGCTAGGTCGCCGACTCCCCAATTGGGTTGGGATGAAGCGACCTCACCAATTTCTCAGCATATAATCACCTCCTACCTCTCAGACTTAGGTTAAGTATATCAAGGGGCTTCACCTAGGTAGACCTGAGCCGTCTCCGACATCCCCTCTCTCGGGGCTGAATGAGGAGGCGGCGGAGCCAGTGGCCACATGTAGGTGTCCCTCTTGAAGCTAGGTGTTGCAATACCTTACAGCTTACTCAAGAAAGCACCTCGTGAAGTTGAGAAGGTAGTTGAGCAAGTAGATGTTGTTGAGGTGGACTTAACTAGGGAGAAGAGGTTGCTTCTTGATGCACTAATCTACGACATTACTGAACCCATGGAGGTGTTCATGGATAAGATCGAGATAATCAAGGTACCTACACCCAAGATCTCTAGCAGGAACCTAGGCACAACCATTGAGAGGTTGATGATGATTGCTTCAGAGATCGGGTGTAGTCACGTAGTTATGAAGCCATCACGTACATTAGTGAAGTCTGACACACCTAGTAACACCATCAACACCTACCTAGGGACCATACTCAAGCTAGCAGCTGCATATGGTGTCAAGCTCTCTTGGCTCTGTAGACCAAGTCAATGCTCCGTTAGGGATATTGTAAGTCGAGTTATCGGTAGAGTCACGGTACCTGCTCTCTTCACCATATGCTTTGAGCTTGGTAGAGATTCACGATGTAGTATCGATGATTTGAGGACCCTCATAGAGAACATTGGTTACATAGACATAATTCACTTAGGTGATAAGCTAAGGGAGGGTGTGGAGGCTAGTGTTGAAACTGGTATCAAGGTATCGATTAATCACCACAAGGTACTGAAGGTGTTAGCTAGGATGAGGTATACTAACTACGTGATTCTAAACTACCCTGATCAACTCTTCAAGCTGTATAGAGGTGATGTAGCTAGATTACGTGAGTACTTGCTGAGCATGGAAGAGAGGTGAGGAGACCGCACTCCCCCTCATCCCACGTGATCACTCACGTGTCAGGGGAGCCCCCGGTCAATCCTCTAGAGCTACTTCTCGGTTTTTAACTATAGCTCCTTCAAGAGTACGTGAACTGTGTGATCTACAGTAAACCCATACTTGGTAAATAACTTCATCGATGCTTCGTTATCTGCTCTTACCTCTGCAAGTACTATCTCAACTCCCCTGCTTTGTAGGTACTTCATTGCCTCTTCAAGTAATTTAGATCCTACTCCCTTACCTCTGTATTCCCTATGTACGTAGATTGCAGATATCTCTCCTATGAGCTTCTTTGTTTGGTAGAGGTTCTGGAATGTGTTCACGGTTACTACTGTGAATCCCACTACTTTGCTTCCTTCTTTAGCTACAAGTACTTCAGTATCTCCGCTCTCTACTAGTGCTGTTACTGTGTTGTGTAGTATCTCCTCACTCTCGATGTCTAGGATGTAGTTATCTAGTTTGCTTGGTCCCTGATCTCTTAGGTAGTACTTCCACTGCTTAATCACTTCTCTTAGTAGGGAACCTCTTGCTTTCTCTATTTTTACCTGTGTCACAGGGCTTCGAGTTTGGTATAGGTATAAAAGTGTAGTGGTGGTTTGAGCTTCGATTTTCCTAGGTGATTTAGCTACGGTGGTGATAGTACGTAGATTGTTGTTTCTGCTGGTAGCGTTTCTCTCGTTATTTCTATTTCGTTGCTGTCTATTTTCTTGACTTTCTCGAAGTACTTTAGGAAGTGCGATACTGGGAGTAGTGGTAGCTGTAGTCCTGGTATCTTGTAATGCATTGGTATTACTACCTTGGGATTTAGTTGCTTGACTATGGACTTAGCTTCCTCCGGTCCTATTGTGTACGTTCCACCGACTGGTATCATCAGTACGTCAATTGCTCCGATCTCTCTAACCTGGTCTTCTGTCAGTATGTGTCCTAGATCACCTAGGTGACAGAACGTTACTTCACCTACGGTAATTACGTAAACTATGTTCTTTCCTCTCTCTCTACCACCTACATCGTCGTGAGCAGTCTCAATTCCCTTAATCCTCACACCTCTTACCTCTTTCTCACCACGAAACATCTTCAGTATCTCTGCTCCAGGTTTAGCTACTACAGCATCCTTATTGTGGTCGAAGTGGTCGTGACTAATCAGTACGATGTCTGCCTTTACCTCTGGTTTCTTGATACCTAGTGAGATCCCGTCATGTGGATCAATAACTACGGTTACTTCTGGTGTTGAGATCTCAAAACATGCATGACCATGCCACCTAACTTTGACCATAGTGACACCTGTGTTGTAACCATTGCCATCTCATTTAAATGTTAGTTCGAGTAAGCTCGTCTAGAGTACGATGCTTATTCAGCTACTGAGGAATTAGAGTCAGTGTATGTTCTTCTGGATTTAGCTCAACTACGTAACCATCCCTAGCCATGTACCAGAAGTCCTCATGACTACACTCAACTAACTCAATACCACCTAAGATACAGCCTACTAGGAGTACTGGGTCAACTTGCTTAACGACAATTGCTTGAGGTCCTCTACCCACCTTACTAAGCTGGTAGAGTACGTAGCTACCTACAGTAGAGCCACATGACACTGGGTAAGCAAATACCTTACCACTAATTGATTTCCCATAGTTTCTACACTTTGGATTCTTCAAAACACCTGTCTTAGGGTCTATATCACCTAGTGGCGATATGGGGCATCTCTCTATAAGGAGCGGTGCACATATTCGTCTCCTACCTACAATGAACCTAACTCTAAACCTAAGTAATGAACTATGCACCGTTACGCACCTCCTTAATGCAGTCATACAAGTCACCTAACACCACATCAATACCATGCATTCTCCTAAGGTAGTGAGCTGCTTTACCTGAATTTGTCATAACAACCTTAATACCTAGAGTACGTACTATGGGTGAGACGACTATACAGGTATCAGCACACACCAGTACTCCACGTTCACTCAATTTGCTTAAGACGCCTAGTCTCCTAAGCTCTTCTTTAACTCTCCTAGAGGTGAAGAGGAGAAATAGCTTCCTAGCCCTAATACCTTCACGTTCAAGTATTTTGTAGGTGAGCATTACTTCCTTTAGCGAACAGTGTGGGCACCCAATAGCTATGGCGTCTGGTGTAGCGCCAGAGCTAAGTTCATCAATTGCCTTTCTAATGTCTTTTTCCTCTACCTCAATGACTTTACTCGGTACTTCACCACCGTAGTCACGTGATAGGTTAGGTATGATGCAGCGATTTACTTGCGATGATGTTGCTAGTGATGCTAGAAAGAGCTTAACTAGTTCATGTCCATGTGGGGACTCCGAGAAGTACTTAATGATATTCCCCCTAATTAGTGGAACTCCGGTAACGACGAGTTCACCAATGATGTAACCTAGTGCACTAGCTACTAGGTGATTAAGTGGTTGTGAGTACTTAACCTCTACTAGGTGTGTTGGTTTTCTTACCTCATCTAGGTGTAGACCGTACTTAGGTACCTTACCTAGGATAGCTGCTAGAACTGTGAGGGGTCCACCTTCTCTATTTGTTCGTAGTCCAAGTATGGAGTTAGCGTAGATTACTGCATTTGATTCTCCCCAAGCTACATGTGTTCCTGGAGGTAGGTCGATTATTTCGTAGGGTGTACAACTTAGTATTAGGTTTGCTCCCATGGACTTGAGTGCATTCAATATCCTGAGCTGCTTATTCACAAAGTCTTGTGGGATCTTGAGCTGCTCTACGTGCTCTAGATCAAATCCTATGGGGTTTACCGTTGCTGATACCCTAAACTTCGTGCCCTTACTAGCGAGATCCTCTAGGAACTCTAATCCTGCATCACCAATTGTTAGGTATGATACACCTGATATGTGTACGTGAGCTACCTCAATTAGTTCGGAAACTCCGTAGATAGATGCTAGCTTTTCCATGACCTCTGCAGCTAGTTCAAGAGGTCTTCTACTCATCAGTACACCTCTAGCTTCTCTATGAGCTCCCTTACGTTTATCGGTATTCTAGCTTTCTCAAACTTCCTCCTCTCAGCTCTTGGGTAGGTAGCATCTATCCCCATCTTAGTCGTTAACCCTTGTTCTTGATCTATAGCTGAGGGGTCAAGTGTTGAACCTCTTACGTACTGTACGAGTACAAGCCCTCTATCAGCTCTAAATCTCGTTGCTATGGCCCACTCAACTTCTTCAGGATTATCAATGTCAATATCCTCATCAACGACGATAACATGCTTAAGTGAGGGGTGTGCCGCAAAGGCTGCCATGATCGCGTTCTTTGCATCACCATCAGTGATCTTCCTAATTGAGATAACTGCGTGTAACCAGCATCCACCGGCCCACGTTAATCTGACCGCCTTAACGTAGGGTACTACAGCTCTAACGAAATTCCATATCCTAGCCTCTCTCTCAAGCGCCATCAATAGCTTGTGCTCTGCTCCACCTGGTAGAATTGCGTGGTAGTAGGGTACATCCCTAAGCACGTAGATCTTCTCTACCTTGAGCAGTGGCTGCTTCCTCACCTTATCATATAGCTCGAGAATGTCAGTGAATGGACCTTCGTCTACTAGTGTCTCTAGGTCGATGTAACCAAGTAGTACGTACTCCGAGTCGATAGGTACCAACACTCCATTACCTAGATCACATACCCTCACATCAGCATTCATGAAGTTACTAGCTACGTGGTACTCCGAGAACCCGAATGGTGGTGAACACGATGCTGCGAAGAGTAGTAGTGGGTGAACTCCTATGCACACAGCTACCGGAACCTTCGTAATACCTCTCTGCCTATAGTGTTCACATATCGTGTATAGGTGTCGTGGCACAATCCTTAACGTAGCTACATCTCGACCAAGTACGAGTATTCTATGAACAGAGAGATTGTGGTAACCTGTCTCTGGATCCTTAGCAATAACCACAGCACTAGTTACGTACCTACCTGCATCACCTTCATAGTACTTGAGAACAGGTAGCTTCTCGAGATTCACCTCAATCTCCTTATAGTCATGTGATGAAACTTCAGTAATCTTCCCAACCTTACTCTCTGAATCCAAGATCTTCCTATAAAGCTCCTCATCGGACCCTACACCAAGGTAGTACATTACCTTGCTTCTAGTATTTACTAAATTCGCAGCAACAACACCACAAACGTCTTCCTTAACCCTCGTAAATACGAGAGTAGGACCTCTATCGAAGTACTTGATCACAGCAGGGATCTCGTAGATTACTGACAATGGTGTTCTTACCCTCTTAACCTCAAACCTACTCTCAAGTTCGTGCAGAACTTCCTCTAGACCACTCATGTTGAGCACCTACTCGATAACTGTCGAAAATGGAGATATTAGTTTGATTTATCAGTACTCTAAGTGACTTCGGTGTAGAGATGTAGTCTCTAGATGATGATCAACTCGACTACTGAATGTTGATGAAGCCTCTTGCTTCTGAGTAGAGGAAAGCTTAAATTAATGTAGATCACATGTTAGGCAGGTGGCAAGGAATGAGCACTGGTAGTGAAGGTGAGGAGTGGTACTTCTACGAAGAGTGGTCTGGTGGAGTTCCTGAAAAGATTTTGAGATTACTAGTGACCTGCCCATACTGTGGACATAAGGAAGAAGTTGAGCTGGCAGAGAGCTGGTATACAATGAATATGAGCGTAACATGTTCAAAGTGCGGAGCGTCATTCCCAGTAAAGGACTACAGCCAAATACTACCACCGAAAAAGAAAAAGAAGTGAGGTAGCTAGTAGATACTCAAGGTAATGAAACAACCCCCTACCCTTTCTCCTGAATAACCTAATCACCTCAACTTTTACTAGTACTAAAGTCCTCAGTGCTATCAATGTACTTTGCTGGCAGTGCAGATCATAGTTCATGAGCAAAAGTACATTAATGAGTTCTTGTAAGTGATGTACCAAATATCTCGACATTACATCACTCCATTAAATTAGATACTCTATCTATTCACCACCATAATTTCGTGAGATGATATTTATGGTGAGTAGGTTACTGGTAGTTCACCCACATCTAACTGTGAAAGGTGGTTCAGAAAGGTTAACTAAGATACTGGTTGAGGAATTGAGTAAGCTCGGAATTGACATCTACCTCGTCACAGCAAGTACTGACCAGGAATGGTTTAGTAAGGAGCTATCTCCTCAAGTAACTACACTGAAGAGTAGCAGTGATGTTGCTAGAGAAATGCTCACAGTTCTCACAGCCTACGAACCAGATACTGTTCTCGTAATGATTCAGGAACCGTACTACTGCTACATAGCTAAGAGAGCTAGAGAGGAAGTAGCTACCTGCATGTATGTTCACTTTCCCCTAGATGAGGAGATTAGTGAGGAAAATCTAGAGGAGTATACGAAGTACTCAAGGTATCCGCACCTAACGGCTAAATGCCTCAACTACGTAGATAAGGTAATCGTCAATTCAAGGAGAACAGGTCTAGCTGTTAAGTTCCTATGGGGTTTCGAACCATACGTTGTGTACCCATGTATAGACTCGAAGTTCTTTAGTACTGAACCACCACTTGGTAGTGATCGAGAACCAACTATACTCTATGTAGGTAGGTTCACTACACTTAAGAGGCATGACTTCCTAGCACTCATCTTTCCACTAGTCAAGAGAGAAGTACCTAGTGCTAGGCTCGTACTCACTGGTTACGTAGATCCAAGACATAGGGAGTACTACGAACATGTTAAGGCTATTGTGGATGAGCTACAGGATAGGTACAGAGATGTGGAGTTAATACCATCACCCAGTGAGGAAACACTCTTAGAACTATACCATAGTGCGAGAGTGTACGTACATCCTAGAATAGGGGAGCACTTTGGTTTAGCACCTCTAGAGGCAATGAGTCAGGGAGTCCCAGTTGTTGTGAGAGCACCTACAGGACTTGCTGAAGTCATTGAGCATGGTCGTGAAGGTTACTTAGCATGGAGTGACTACGAATTGGTGAAGTACTTAATCCACGTACTGAAGCTAAGTCGAGAGGAGTGGTTTAAGCTACAGTACGCAGCTTACCTCACTGCACAGAGATTTCATCCAAAAACCTTCGCAGAAGCTATGCTAAAGGTACTGAGAAGCTGAGATCATGAAGTTACTACTCCTATCAACTTATCCCCCCACACCATGTGGGATAGCTGAGTACACACATAGTCTATTGATGCATTTGAAGCTGATATCGAGGCATAGGTACATTAGAGAAGTAACTATACTCGCTAATGAGGATTCAGAGAGATCTCACGACTATGGTACCGAGGCTACGGTAGAACCGGTATTCGTGGTAGGTAAGGGTAAGTATGATAGAGCAATTGACGTACTACGTAGGGTGCCCAACCACGACATAGCGCACATTCAGCACGAATACGTTCACCACCCACCATTCTCAGAGGAATTTCTAAAGTTCCTGAGCGAGTTAAGGAAGAAATGCCGTAGTATAGTCATGACAATGCATACCGTGTACCACGTGGTTAAGGGTAGGGAGTACGTTAAGTATCAGTTGAAGCTCTGTAGGTACGTCGATTTACTGATTGTACACAGTAAGCTACAGGAATTTGAGCTACTTCACCAAGGAGTTGATGTAGATAAGATTGTCGTGATTCCTCACGGAACACCTCACAATCCATTCATTAACTATAAACGAGAGGAACTATGTGAGCTACTCGGTCTAAAGGCTGCGGTCAACACCTATGTGATCTTCATTCCCGGCTTCATCAGGTGGGATAAAGGTACTGATGTCGTACCTGAGCTAGTTAAGTACTTAGCTAAGGAACTCCACGAAAACTGCACTGTGGTCACCGCAGGTACACCACAGGGTAGTGATGGTGTTGCTGTTTTCGAGAAACTGAGTAAGTACCTCGTGCCTAGTGGTAAGGTATCAGCAGTCATGATTGGTAGGTACTTGACTAGGGACGAACTGCTAGCACTTGCTGCGCTAGCTGATGTCATCGTACTACCGTATAGGGAGTACAGAGGCCACTTAGGTGTTAGTGGTATGCTACATACGGTAGCTAGTTCACTAAAGCCAATAGTGTGCACCAAGGTACCTAGATTGGTCGAGTACTATGAACTAGTTCCAGAACTAGTTGTCTCACTAGCTGACCCGAGAGAGATAGCATCCATGGTATCTTATGTACTTGAGAACTACAGCTACATACTCAAGAAGATCAGACCTACATTAAGTGAATTTGTGAGGAGAACTCACTGGTCAGTAGTAGCTAGTAGACACTTGAGAACGTATCTAGATATCGCCATGAGTCAGTAATGGTGTGAGTTATTCCAACTCTTGAGTAATTCAAAAATAACCAAGTACCTCCCCACCTATACGAGGAGGTGTACCCATATTGTGGAACGAAAGTTAGTAATTGATCCCTGGGGAGAAACAGCTATTGAAGACTATAGCAAGCTATTTGAGCAATTTGGTGTTGAACCAATAGATCCTCTAATTGACGAGTTCCCAATTAAGCACAGGTTAATTCGAAGGAAGATAATTTTCGGTCATAGAGATCTCCAGAAGATACTTAAGGCTATCAAAGAGGGTGAAGAGTACGCAGTTCTATCCGGTATAAAGCCTACAGGTGACTTCCATCTCGGTACTAAGCTCACAGCAGAGGAAATAATATTCTTTCAGAAGCTCTCTAACAAAGCAATGGCATTCTACTGCATAGCTGATGTAGAGGCTTGGAATGACAATGGTATACCATTTGACAAAGCTGAGGAGATAGCTATCAGCAACATAGCTGACGTACTCGCACTAGGTCTAGATCCTAAGAGAGTCTACGTCTATAGGCAATCCAGAGAGAGGAGAGTACTTCAGATGGCAACAGTATTCGCTCGTGGAGTATCAATGAACCTCCTAGAAGCTATCTACGGCCCGAGACACTTCGGACTATACCTCTCAGCCATAATTCAGGTAGCTGACATACTACTACCACAACACCCAGACTTCGGTGGACCAAAGCCAACAGTCATTCCTGTAGGTGCGGATCAGGACCCACACATTAGATTTGCTAGAGATATAGCTCAGAAGTACAGGTCAATCTATGGCTTTGAGCTTCCTAGCGCTACATACCATAGGTTAATGAGGTCTTTAACAGGAGAGAAGAAGATGTCTAAGAGAAACCCAATGGGTATGTTCACCCTGACGGAAGAGCTAGAGAGTGTGAAGTTCAAGATAATGAATGCATTTACAGGTGGTAGACCAACAGCTAAGGAGCAGCGTGAGAAAGGTGGTGTACCGGAGATTTGCTGTGTTTACGAGGTACTGATGTTTCACTTCGTTGAGGACGATAGTAAGTTGCTGAAGATCTATGAGGAGTGTGTGACAGGTAAGAGACTATGTGGTGAGTGCAAGAGGGAGGCTGCTGAGATCATACTGAAGTGGTTAGAAGAGCATAGGAGGAGAAGGGAGAAGTTCATCGATTTAGCAACAAAGCTAGTGAGAGAAGGTTACGCTACCTAGGTTCTGTACGGTACTAGGTCTAGAGCATCACCTACCAACTTCTCTACACGATGTAGTAAGTTAGCTAACTCACAACATAAACAACTTAATTTCTCTAACTCGCTCTCTACACGACTTAGCTCGGAAATAAGCTTCGTTAATTCAGCTACATCACACCTCTCATAAATCTGAATACACTTACGCAGTGCAGAGACGAGGACATCAACTACAGACCTAAACCTAGTAATAGCCTCAGAACTCAACTCATTGTAGTCTCTAGTCAATGCAAATTTAGCAAATTCCTTACATAGATCACCAATCTGCTCAATTATCATAGCTAGCAATCTATAGTCCAGTAACTTAAGAGGATCGAAATTAGCTCTACTACGTAGCGCTTTTCGAATTCCTCTAACAACTAGGAAGTAAGCTCTATCGACTAAGTAATCCCTCCTCAAGATATCTTCGAGACATTCCTTTCTACCTGTCTCGAAGTACTCAAGTACTGAGTATAGCATCTTCGCAACAACATTAATCATTCTCTGAATTAACTTACTTACCTCACTACCACCAGTATCGGTGAAGCACTGAAGAACAATAGCATCCTTACTCTCCTCAACGATCTCAAGACCGGGAAGGAGCTTCAACATCTCATCAATGCACTTCCTAGCTACTTCACCTACCTCTGGCCTAATCCTAACTTCAATCACATCGAAGCCAAGTAAGTAGTACGACACGAGTTTCCTTGATAGATACTGATCAGCTATGACAGATACCTTACGCAACTCTGTACTACTATCAATAACCTGTTCATCTCGCCACGGTCTAACTACGAGAATTCCATCTGGTGAAGCCTCTAAGAGAACGAGAGATCCCTTGACAATGCCGAATCTCTTAGCCCACTCACGAGGAAGTGATACGTAGAGGGAACCCTTAATTTCCTGAACCTTCCTAACCTCAATATCAGTAACCACGTCCTTCACACTCCATAGAACCACGAGTAAACTCCTTAATAACGTCAGCTGCACCCAAGTCAATAACTAGCTCAATAACATGATCAGTAACCTTCATAGAGTACACGTATAGGTAGTCAAATAGCTCGAGTAAAGTGATAAAGAACTGAGCATCCATCTCCCTAAACAGAAGCTTCATCTTAACCTTCGTCGTATCGACAGTAGCTACGATCCTACGATCAAGAGGTACTACGTACGCACTAGCAACACTAGCAACCTCACGAATGATGGAAACAGCATTCTCAAAGTCGATACTCGATGTACCTGGAAGAAGCTCGATAGTAACCTCGTAATCACCTAGACGTAGAACCCTAGAACTACTCAACATTAGTAACCTCAGCACTTACTTCACTCTGAAGTAAATCCAAGACATCAGTATACTTCGAAGCCTTGACAGTAACCTCCGTTAAACTATCCTCAATCTGATTCACCACTACGGTAGCAACTATGTTACCCTGATCATCCAATATTACAACAGCATTCTCACCAAGTCTCTTAGCATTCCTAGCCTTATCGAGTATCAGAGATACAACATCTCTAGCAGGAGCATCTGTTCGAAGAGTAATCTTGATCTCCATATTGACACCACCTAGAGTTGGAAAGGACACGGCAGTTATTTTCCTTTTCCCTAGATCAGGCGCGGGACTCTCTCAGCACCTAGAAACTAAGCTCCGGTGGTTCTCATCACTACAGACCACACATAAATTACTCACCTAAAAAGTAATCACTCGTACTAACTATGTACCTATCAATGAGTGACGTTAGAGAGCTACTGAAGGACCTAAGTACCAAGGTACTGAATAGTGTGAGTAGAGGTGAGGTAGGTGATGTCGTTGAGTTAGTTGACCTGCTGATTGAATGTTACATAGCTTCACTCCTACTGAACGATATGGAGCTGAGAAGTAAAGTCGTGAACGTGTTGAAGCAATTGACTGCTACGTACTCCGATGTAGTGAATCCATACCTAAAGCTCCTACAGGGTACTGAGTACATACCTCGATACCACGTCCCCTACTTCAAGTACATGCTAAAGCTACTTAGTGGAGAGGAAGTAGTTAGCGAGGAAATAGCAACAGCACTACTGAACACGTACTGTGAAGTAATGACCATGTTGAGCAAGGGAACACTGGACACAGCTACATTGAGGACACTACTCACCGAACTACTCTCACTCGAACCACGTGAAGTAGGAGACCTCTTCCTACTAAGTGATGCAGTTGCTGAAATCTACTACCTACTGTCCTCTATCGAAGCAGGTTACGAAGTAGATATCGAGAAGGAGAAGCTCTTCGTACTCAATAGGGCACTGCTACTGGGTAAGTACGTAAGGCAAAGAGCTAAATCACCTAAGCAATCTCCTAACACTACTCAGTAACTGTGAACGCAAGTACTCTAGATCACCTGAATCCTGCAAGTAGTACACTGCCTCAACCCTAGGAACATCAACACCGGGTGGAGCAACAGCAATACACCCCCTAGGATTAGCTTCGGAGAACTTAATCAAGAGATCGATCCTCCTCCTACTAGGTCTAGTACACTGACACCAAATAACAACATGCTTCATACTCCACGAAGGTACCACATAGGTGAAGTACTGAAACACAGAATCAGGTCTAAGCGACCTAACAACACAAGCCATAGGAAGCTTCCTACCTTCCTCATCAATAGTACTCACCCAGTACACAATAGGTTGACTACCGTGGTACGAAACCTCTAGAGTAGCAGTACAGGGGACAACTAGTATATCAACTATGGAGGGACTCAACGTACATGGGTAGAGGGTACTGTACCAGATCGAGAATGACCTACCACCCAACTCAACAGTAGCAACAGGAATCAACCTCTTAAGTGCGAGATCGAGATCTGTAGTTGCTGTATTCGGTACAATAGGTGTCAAATCAATGACATCACCTCTACTCAATGAGGTACCTGATATAGTGTACGTTGTAAACTCACCACCACACCTAACAAACTCATTCAGTAGAGACAGCAAAACCACAATCCTGTACGCATAGTTTAGATGTGCATCACATGGAGAGAGCTTCGGTAACCTAATTCCCACCCTACTCATGAGATCCGGAAAGTACATTGAGAGAACCTTCTTCACATCCTGATCAGAACAGAGCAACCTAGCAACCTCAAGACTACACATACTAAATCACACCACGTAAAACTCGAAAATATTTCCTCCTATCTTCAAAACCAAGACACCAACCACAACAATACATGCTCACAGCAGTAAACCCATTTACGGTCCAAGTAGCGGTAACACCATCAGCATTCACGACAGCAACAGCAACTCACTCCATAGGAGCAATGAAGGATGACAGGAGCATCAAGAGAAACTAAGACCTTAAGGGGTTAAGAGGCTCAGCAAGGACATTGAGGGAGGACCTATTGTCCGAACTCTGTGATATTTAGAGAGGAAGTTGTAGGGGATATGGCGGGCCCGCCGGGATTTGAACCCGGGTCCTGCGGGTTTCTTCTCACGTGATTAAAAGCCCGCCGCTCTACCAGGCTGAGCTACGGGCCCTATCCCTTGTGTTGTCTATCTGTATTTATAGAGTTTACTTCTTCTGCTCTCACCTCATACTACCTTTCCCCTTAGGAGGTCTCTCCTTATGAACTAGCTGTAAGCTGATGTAATTAAGCGGGGTCTAGTTTCTCTAGTTAGTCAGCTACTGGGCTACTCTTCACCTATCTGGCGAGGGTACTCCTCATCACTGCTTCACTTTCCCGATTAACTTCCCTATAACAACTTCTCCTATGAAGTCTCTTGGTAGTTTTGGTCCTGCATGCTCAAGAGGTACTAGCTCTATTGCGTGTACTGGGCAGTACTTGACACAGCGTCCACATCCTGTACAGGCTTCAGGATGAACAACCCAAGACAATCCTCTACAGGGTTGAAATACCTTGGGATTAGTGGGACAGACGAAGAAGCAGATACCACACCCGATGCACTTACTGTGATCAATTTTAGGTGCGAGAGAGGTCATGGAAGTACCTCCTCTACCTGGTGGGGCCGCCGGGATTTGAACCCGGGTCACACGGGCCCGAGCCGTGCAGCCTAGTCCAGGCTAGCCGACGGCCCCTATGTAGTAGGGTTATTGTGGATTTTAAGGTTTTACCGATTTCTGTATCACTCGACAACTCCCTTCTCCTTGAGGAATCTAAGTACGTGACTCCACACCTCCTGCTCAACTAACTCCACATCCCTACCACTATCCACTACGATGAACTTATTAGGTAGTTCACTAGCTAGTCTAAGGTACTCTTCTCTCACTCGTTCAAGTAGGTCCATGGATTCAAACCTCGTAACTTCACGACCACTTTCCCTAACTCTAGCTAGAGCAATCTCAACAGGTACATCGAGTAGAATTACTAGATGCGGCTTGATGGGTATTAGCTCATAGAGGAAATTCAGTAGTTGCCGTGGTACTCCTCTAGCTGCTTGATACGCTAACGTAGCGTAGACAGATCTATCACTAATCACAACCTTACCACTCCTCAGTGCATCCTCAATGATCTCTAACTGAAGCTGAATCCTATCAGCAGTGAAGAGTAGAGCTTCAGATACTGGATTCCACACCCTCCTCATTATCGCTTCACGTAGTTCAGGATAGTACGGTTCACGTACCAATACAGCATCAATACCGAGATCAAGCAGCTTCCTATAGACCCTACCTGAGTGGTAGGTCTTACCACAACCATCAATACCCTCAAAAGCAATGTAAATACCAACCCCCATCAAGTACACAGAAGTGAGAAGTAGCTAATACACCTACCACACAAGAAGAAAAGTGGTGGCCCCGCCGGGATTCGAACCCGGGACCTCCCGCGCGTCAGGCGGGCATCCTTGCCGCTAGACGACGGGGCCCATACCTTACGTTCACTTCGTCTACTTCTACAACTATCCCCATTTTAACGTTTTACACATGAAGTACGCGAGGTAGCTAGTCTAGTGAATTTCACTACTCCGGTAGCTCTACACCTACTCGTTTTGCTACCTGTTTTAGTGCTATCGGATACTGAATACCATAGTATCTAGATAAGTTCGCAAGTTTAGTGACGTTACTTGGGTTCCGTCCACAGGGTATTGAAATTATTTTTGAGGTACCTCTACGCTTTGCACTTGTCACTGTATACTCCACGTTGAATTTACTTAGCAATCTCGTTACCTTGCTAACTAGATCCTCTACCAACATTGTTCTACCAACACTTATCACGAGTATTGTCGGCTTCTTACTTCGAAGTCTTATACATTGTGCAATTATCAAAGCTATAGTTCTCTCCTCCTCAACATACTTCATCAACAATCTGCTTAATCTCTTCCTCTTTGAGCTAATTCTCAAGTATTTGGCTACTAACTTCATTAGATCAGAGTTCTCGCCGATATGCAGCCTAAAGTACGTGTATCCACTTTGCTCAAAGGTGCTGTACTTCACAGTAAATAGATCCAATATCCTACCTACGATCTTTCCCTCTAGGCTACTTAAGGGAATGAATACATCAATGTAGTACCGATCCTTCCTCACGCATCCATCTCCATCTATCAACCCTGCTACAAATCTTGCTAACTTATCCTCATTGTCTATGAAGGACAGTAGTAGGGTATCCACTACCTCCATGTTATCCAAATAAGCAAAACCTAG
This sequence comes from Thermoprotei archaeon, assembly GCA_003649205.1. Lineage (GTDB taxonomy): Archaea > Thermoproteota > Thermoprotei > Thermoproteales > B15-G16 > B15-G16. The sequence goes on along the minus strand of QMRC01000002.1, from coordinate 248,126 downwards.
AATCGTTCTGAGGAATAAAGCTTCGGAAGCAGGTACCATGCACTTAGCATAGAGGTACTGCCTACCTCTCTGTGTCCATGCACTGATGCGAGTGATAGGGTATGAGGACAGTATAGGAGCTATATCTCTCAATATATAGCGAAGTACATAGTACTTCTTACTGCGTACACAGAAGTCCCATTTATGTAGTAGGTGATGAAGTATATCTACTCTAGCTCCATCTGCAAGAAAGAAGCCTAGTCTGTAGTAAGGATCATTGCTCTCAGTTACTACGGTGATGGTTTTGTACTTTATGAGTAGCTTCTGTAGTAATTCCTGAAATTCCTCATCAATGACACAACCTCTCCTTAACACTAGTATTGGTTGTTTTTCTCTTCATGCTCCTCTACTTACATTCCTTGAAAACGAATTTAGGGGTCTACAATGTACTATCGCTTCAACTCTCACTACTGTAAAAATGTAAGGTTGTCTTTCCCTCTATAGCGGTAAATGTTTAGCTATTTTAGCTATCTTCACTACTTCAGCTCTTCTATCACTATGTGTGTTGATGTTGAGATTATTCCTTCTAGTTTGCTTATTTGTTTTAGGAATTCGTTGAGGTGTGATTGTCTTAGTACTGCTATTAGGTCTATGTCTCCTGTTACCCTGTAGATCTTCTCTACTGGGAATGTGAGGAGTCTACCGTATACCTGTCCTCTGGCTTTTGGTTCTACTTTGATTAGTACGAAGGCGTCGCTTGCTTTTAGTCCTAGTACTTCTAGTGCTCTTTCTGTTACGTCTATGAATTCTCTTCCTGTTCTTATTAGTCCGAGGTCTTTGAGTTTTCTTAGGTGTGTGCTGAGTGCTTGTCTTGTTATTCCTAGTTCGTGTGCTAGTTCTTCCTGTGATATGTATACGGTGTATACCTTTAGTGGTTGGGATTTGTCGAGTAGGTACTTAAGAAGTGCTATCTGTTTTTCTGTTAGTTGCATAATTCTCCTACCTCACTTCTTTTCTTCTGTCAAGGGCTATATATACCTATACCTCATAGACTCAGTATGTTGTGTTGATTTTGCTTACTTACGGTTTTCTTTAATACTTAGTCTGTTGTATTGCTTTGAATTGAGGTTTAAGGTTATGAGTAGTGTGAGGAAGCCCTGTGTCATCATTGGTAGGAAGCCTGTCATGACTTACGTAACGGCTTGTTTAACGCTATTTCACCAGGGTTATCCAGAGGTTGAGATTAGGGCTAGGGGTAGGGCTATTTCGAAGGCTGTTGATGTAGTCGCAACACTTAAGAACTGTTTCATGAAGGACTTACTGATTAAGAAGGTCATTATTGGTACTGAGCTTGTACCTGGGAGGGGTGGGAAGAACCTTAGGAAGACTGCTATGACAATAATTGTCGGGAGGTAGTTCACGTGAAAATTCCACTATGTACCTTTTGTCTGAGGACTGGTGTCTTGTGTCCTAGGTGTGAGAGTTTGGTTAGAAGTGGTCAGGTTACTGAGCGCGATATGGAGGTCATGAAGGTACTACTGGATCTAGAGAATCAGTTTCCTCAATTGAGAGACAGTGAGTATGTTAGGTGTGTTGAGAGTGATCGAGTGCTGGTAGTGTTGCTTAGAGGTTTGAGGGGTATTTCGAGGAGTTTACTGATGAAGTTAAATAAGGTTCTTGAGGATAAGCTAGGTAAGATGGTACGTGTGGTGGATGTTGCTACGAGTTTTAGGGAAGGTATTGAGCAGCTAGTGATGCCACTTGCTGTACTTGGTGTTAATGTTGTGTGGTTTCCTGATGGTACTTCTGAAACTGTTATTCGAGTAGCTCGCGAAGCTAGGAGATCTATCTTCTCACCTCGTGAGCTTGAATCACTTATCAGTGCTGTGTTCGGCACGAAGGTTAGGGTTGTTGTTGAGGGTTAGCGATGCCGGTGTGTAGGAGTAGGGTCTTTACATCTCAACTCTCTCCAGAGATGGATGGTAGAGTAGTGCACCTACTGGGTTGGGTGCATGATGTTCGTGACCTTGGTAAGATAGTGTTCGTACTTCTTCGCGATAAGGAGGGTATAGTGCAGCTAACGATTAAAGCTGGTTCAGTACCTAGTGAAGTACTTGAGATTGCTAAGTCGTTGTCTAGAGAGGATGTAATCCATGTCGAGGGTGTTGTGAAGAAGAGTCAAATAGCTAAGCTAGGTATAGAGGTCATTCCGTATAAGATAGAGGTCATTAGTAAATCTGATCGAGTTGTACCAATTGACATAACTGGGAAGACTCCAGCAGATCTGAATACGAGGTTGAAGTACAGGGTACTTGATTTGAGAAGAGCTGAGAACTGGGCTATCTTCAGGATACAGCATGCGGTACTTCAAGTAATTAGGAGCTTCCTTGTGGAACGTGGCTTCATAGAGGTCTTCACGCCTAAGATCATAGCCACAGCAACTGAAGGAGGTGCAAATCTCTTCAGAGTAGATTACTTTGGTAAGGTAGCTTACCTAGCCCAGAGCCCTCAGCTGTATAAGGAGCAGCTCTGTGCTGTCTTTGAGAGAGTATTCGAAATAGCACCTGCATTTAGAGCTGAGAAACACGACACGAATTATCACCTCAATGAATTCATCTCAGTTGACATTGAGATGGCTTTTGCCGATATGTTCGACGTAATGGAGTTACTTGAGGACCTGATAGTCGAAATCTATAGATCAGTGAAGGATAGGTGTAGGAGGGAGCTACAGGTACTCGGTATCGATCTCAGAGTTCCTGAAAAACCATTTCCACGATTTAAGTACAGCGAAGTCATTGATTACCTAGTTGAGAGAGGTATTGAGGTTAAGTGGGGTGATGATCTCTCCACTTACCACCTCAAGGTATTTAGTGAGAGAGTTGGTCAACAACCATACTTCATCTACTACTGGCCAACAGCACTAAGACCATTCTACACTAAGCCCTGTGACGATAATCCTGAAGAGAGTGAGAGCTTTGATCTCAACATTGAGTGGCTAGAGGTGGCTTCTGGTGGTACTAGAATTCACGACAAGGACTTACTTGAGAGGAGGATTAGGGAACAAGGTCTAGATCCACAGAGCTTCAGCTCGCATCTACAGTTCTTCAAGTACGGTATGCCACCTCATGCAGGTTGGGGTCTTGGATTAAGTAGGTTGCTCATGATGATGTTGAGGAGGAAAGATATAAGGGAGGTTGTGCTGTATCCACGAGACCGATATAGGTTAGAGCCATAGCTATGGTGGGATTAAGTATGGTAGCTAAGACACCTAGAGATCAGCTGGAGCTACCTGTATGCAGTTCATGTGGAAGAACCATACCACCGTACGAGAGAGCAGCTAGATTTCTCTGTCCTAACTGTGGTGAAGTAGTTATCTGGCGTTGTGAGAGATGTAGGAGACTAGCAAACACTTATAAGTGTCCAAAATGTGGTTTTGAAGGTCCGTAGGTGAAGTCTATGAGTAGCGGAGGAGGACGAGTATACGTAGTAGCGAGGGTATTTCCGAAAGGCATTGAGGTTAACTTAGAGGAGTTGAAGAAGAAGATTGGTGAAGTTTTGCCGAAGGAGTTTCAGCTAGTTAAGATTGAGGAGGAACCTATAGCCTTTGGTCTAAAGGCTCTTAAGGTACATGTTGTGATACCTGAAGAAACTACCGGTGGTACAGAACCTCTTGAGAGAGCTATATCGAGTATAGATGACGTTAGCCAGGTAGAGGTAATCTACATAACTAGGATGTTCGTTTAGAGATCTCTAGCGTGCTTAACAGCTACTTTTTAAGAAGGGACTTTATTTCTCTCCCTGACTAAGATTACTAACGAGGACTACTTTTGCAGTAGTGCTGTGGTGTGAAGTATGATTAAGAGTAGTAACGAGGTAAGGCTACGGGTTATAGAGGCTAAGAGTAAGGATGTTGGTAAGGGTCGAGTTAGGATAGATCCTGAGGTAATGGAGAAGTACGGTATTAGACCTGGTGATATAGTTGAGATCATAGGTAAGAAGAGGACTGTAGCTGTTGTAGCACCACCGTACGATCAGGATAGAGGACAGGAAGTAATTCGTCTAGATGGTATTCTGAGAAAGAATGCAGGTGTGTCAATAGGTGAACGTGTTATAGTGAGGAAGGCCATAGATGTCAAGCCTGCAACTCTAGTTAAGTTAGCACCTATGTCAATAACGTTAGCTGTTGATAATAACTTGGTAGCATACGTAAAGAAGAGATTACTGGATCGACCAGTTGTTGAAGGAGATATAGTTCAGGTACCTGTTCTAAGTAAAGCACTTACATTTACGGTACTCACAACGAAACCCTCTGGAATAGTTGTGATTAAGGACATAACAAACCTAGTAATACTTGAGAAACCCGTAGAGACCTCTAAGATACCAAAGGTAACGTGGGAGGACATTGGTGATCTTGAGGAAGCTAAGCAAAAACTAAGAGAAATCGTTGAACTACCACTAAAACACCCAGAGATATTCAAGCACCTAGGTATAGACCCACCCAAGGGCATACTCCTACATGGGCCGCCAGGTTGTGGTAAGACTCTTCTTGCTAAGGCTGTTGCTAATGAGGCTGGTGCATACTTCATAGCAATCAACGGACCAGAAATCATGAGCAAATACTATGGCGAATCAGAAGCAAAGCTCCGTGAAATATTCAAGGAAGCACAGGAGAATGCGCCTGCCATAATATTCATTGATGAAATAGATGCAATAGCACCGAAGAGAGAAGAAGTAACCGGTGAAGTAGAGAAGCGTGTAGTAGCGCAGTTACTAGCACTAATGGATGGTCTTGAAGCTAGAGGTGACGTAATTGTCATTGCTGCCACGAATAGACCAAATGCAATAGATCCAGCACTTAGAAGACCAGGTAGATTTGATAGAGAGATAGAGGTTGGTATACCTGATACACGAGGTAGGTACGAGATACTGCTAGTACACACGAGGAACATGCCACTAGATAAGGATGTTGACTTAAGGAAGCTAGCAGAGGTGACTCATGGGTTCACTGGTGCTGATTTAGCTGCACTCTGTAGAGAAGCAGCGATGAGAGCGCTCAGAAGAGTATTACCTAAGATAAATCTAGATGAGGAAACAATACCTCCTGAGGTACTTGAGAATCTCAGAGTAACGATGCAGGACTTCCTAGATGCGCTAAAGGAGATAACTCCATCAGCACTACGTGAGATAGCTGTTGAAGTACCGTCAGTTAGGTGGAGCGATATTGGTGGTTTGGAGGAGGTTAAGCAACAGTTGAGGGAAGCTGTTGAATGGCCTCTTAAGTATCCTGAAGCGTTTAAGAGAATGGGTATCAAGCCACCTAAGGGAATACTTCTCTACGGTCCACCTGGTTGTGGTAAGACGTTGCTAGCTAAGGCTGTTGCTACGGAGTCAGGAGCAAACTTCATCGCGATTAAGGGTCCAGAGGTCTTCAGTAAGTGGGTTGGTGAATCGGAGAGGGCAATTAGGGAGGTCTTTAGGAAAGCTAGGATGGCTGCACCATGTGTAGTGTTCATTGATGAGATCGACGCCATAGCACCAATGAGAGGTCTTGGGTACGCAGATTCAGGTGTAACAGAAAGAGTAGTCAGTACACTGCTCACGGAGATGGATGGTATTGAGAGGTTAGAGAATGTTGTCGTTATAGCAGCTACCAATAGACCAGATATATTGGACCCAGCACTCCTCAGACCTGGACGCTTCGATAGATTAATCTACGTACCACCACCAGACTACAAAGCTAGGTTAGAGATACTGAAGATACATACGAGGAATATGCCACTTGATAAGGATGTGGACCTAGAGGAATTAGCTAGAAGAACAGATGGTTATTCAGGTGCTGATTTAGAGCTCCTGTGTAGAGAAGCTGGATTACTAGCACTTAGAGAAAACATCAATGCTGATAGAGTATCTTGGAGGCACTTCGAAGAAGCGCTTAAGAGAGTTAGACCATCGGTAACACCTGACCTCATTAAGATGTATGAGGAGTGGGGTAAGAGAGCTAGGTCACTAATAGAGAGGAGAGTACATCACGTAACAATGTACTACTGATGATCTCTATGTCAAGTAAATTCTCTATCCCACTTCACGTAGCTATACTGGAGATCGTTAGGAAAAAGCAGCAGATAAGAGAGGATGAGCTAATGGAAGCTCTGAAGGCTATTTACGGGGACGACATAGCTAGGAGCGAAGTCATTAAGACCTTGATGAGACTTGAACTGGAAGGACTAATTCAGGTTGAGGAGATGAGGAGGGGGATAAGGCTTATTAAGATAGCTAAGAGACTGTGAGATGAGGGTCATAACGTGGGTGTAAAGAACTTTGGTGAACTAATAACGAAGAGATCAACCATTGATCTGGAGCAGCTGAGAGGTAAGGCTATTGCACTAGACGCCTACAACGCACTCTATCAGTTCCTGGCATCTATAAGGCAGCCTAACGGTACACCACTAATGGATTCAAAAGGAAGGATTACAAGTCACCTAAGCGGCCTACTGTACCGGACTGTGAACTTACTTGAGCACGGTATTAAGCCAGTGTACGTATTTGATGGTAAGCCGCCAGAGATGAAAGCTATTGAGATACTGAAGAGAAAGACCATGAAGGAAGAAGCACTGAAGAAGTATGAAGAGGCAATAGCTAGAGGAGACTTAGCAGCAGCTAAGAAGTATGCACAGCAAGCCTCTAAGCTAACTGATGAGATGGTTAAGGACGCTAAAGAGCTACTCACATACATGGGTATACCGTGGGTACAAGCACCGTCAGAAGGTGAAGCACAGGCAGCCTACATGGCTAGAAAAGGAGATGTATGGGCAGCAGCTAGTCAAGACTACGATGCACTACTCTATGGTGCACCTAGACTAGTTAGAAACCTAACTATTACAGGTAGGAGGAAGTTACCAGGTAAGGATGTGTACATAGAGGTAAAGCCCGAACTCATCGCTCTCGATGATGTGCTCAAGGACTTGAAGCTAACTAGGGAGCAGCTAATCGACATAGCAATACTACTAGGTACAGACTACAATCCAGATGGTGTACCAGGTATAGGGCCCAAGACAGCACTAAGATTGATAAGACAATTTGGATCACTTGAGAAGCTACTAAATACACCATACCTAAAGAATGCTAAGTTCCCAGTAGAACCACTTAAGATTAGGGAATGGTTTCTAAATCCAAGTGTAACAGATAGGTACGTACTTGAGTGGAGAGAACCCGATAAGCAAGCAGTCATTAGGTTTCTGTGCTATGAACATGACTTTTCAAGAGATCGAGTAGAGAGAGCACTTGACCGTGCGATTAAAGCACTCAGAGAGATTAAGACACAGAGTAGTCTAGAGGCTTGGTTCTGAGATGATGCTCGATAAACAAGCCTTCTTAAGACAGAGGAAGAGATTAGTACAGATGCTAATGGAGGAAGGAGTACTTAAGTCACCAAACGTCATCAGAGCATTTCTCGTAGTACCAAGAGAAGAGTTCGTGACCTACCAACACAGACTCTACTCATACCTAGATAACCCATTACCGACATTCCTTAACCAAACAATATCAGCACCACACATGTGTGCAATAATGTGCGAAGCACTACAGCTAAAGGAGGGAGATAAGGTATTGGAAATAGGTACGGGAACAGGATACCACGCAGCACTCTGTGCAGAAATCGTTGCACCGAAGTACTCAGAGAAGAAAGGATTTGTAGTTAGCATCGAGATATTTCCTGAATTAGTTAGGTACGCAATAGAGAACCTAACTAGGACAGGGTACATAGATAGAGTCAAGGTAGTATGCGGTGATGGTAGTGAAGGCTATCCCGAGTATGCACCCTACAACGCAATACTTGTAACAGCAGCGGCACCGAGAGTACCTGAACCACTCATCGAACAGCTAGCACCTGGAGGTAGAATGGTAATACCTGTAGAGAGAGGTTGGACGCAGGAACTTCTCCTCATAGAGAAGACTGAGAGTGGTGAAATACGTAGGAAATTCATAACGTACTGCGTCTTTGTTAAATTGAGAGGTAAGTACGGTTCACCCTAGTATCCCTAGATGAGAGATCCTCACCTAACTGAGATACTGAAGAGTCTAAGCTACGTAGCAATCGACACCATTAAAGCACAGGGACATCCACTGATAACAGCAACTCACAGAACAACATTAGAGGTAACTAAGGAGCCATACCTAACACCTAGAGGTACTTGCATAGTGGGTGTAAACGCTAACAAGTCGGTACGTGACCTAGATCCAAGAGTTAAGAAGTATATTAGAGATGGTAGAAAGCTACTACTAGTCCTAAGGGTAGGGAAGATAGTTGATGTAGTTGAGGCGTGGGGATCTAGAGAACTTACACTAAGCAACCCTAAGTCAATAGTAGTGAGGAGAAGCACATACATTGACGATAGGACCCTAGGTGTAAGAGCGAGTAAAGCAGCATGTGACATCAGTAGAGAATTAATTAACGTACTCAGGAACAAGCCAAACACTATACTCGAGATATATCTCATAGTACTTTAAGTTGAAGAAATTCAGTAACTAACTACATCAGTAAAACGAAGTAGGAAGAAAAAGTAGCTAATCGTATCCTCCAGATAGTTCTCTCATGCGTCTCCTGATCTGCTCCTTCCTAATGGCTTCAAGGTGTTCTGCATCACCCTTAGCACCCTTGATCCTAATGGAGAGATTCCTAATAGCTTCTTCAGGACCATAGCACACCAATACATCACCAGGGAGAATCTCGGTATCGCCCCTAGGGGCACCAATAAACTTCTCCTCGCCACCAACCCTCCTATAGATAGCTAGGACGAGGACACCCTCCTCATCTAGCTTGAGATCCCTTAACTTCCTACCAGCTAACCAACTATCTTCCTTAACCCTGAACTGACAGACAGTAAATCCCTTACTGAGACCAAGCAACTGCTCGTAATCGCAAACTCTTAAGCTAGTGAACCTCCTAAGTGCCCTCTCAATAACCCAGGACAGACCCCTATCAACGAGTTTAGATTTAGCAAAGAAGTAGAGACCAGCTAAACAGATCGCTAACCACATACCTCTGTAAGCCATCTCCTCAGGAGTCTTACCGATGAAGGTAAGTACAAGAGTCGTAATAGCAGATGTGAAACCAGCACTACCAAGCAACATAAGGATCCTGATAATCCTTCTCCTAACGGGATGAGAAACAACGTACTCAGATTCAGAGGTGGTAAAGCCAACACCTGAGAAAGCGGATTGAGCCTGGAAAGCAGCAACATCTCTAGATAGACCAGTCATCTGAAGAGCAACAGTACCAATCCTGACAATTATTATTGAGAAGAATACGACTAGGAGAAAGGCTACTAGAGTAACCATAGGGAACAAACCACACCAACTCTACCTCAATCCTGCGAGGAGGCAGGTGAAGAGAGTAAATAAACTTTCTCTCAAGCATACGAACAGGACATCAAACGAAAAGAACAGATCAGGAGTAAGAAACTGGAGTAAGTAATCTTGAGTAGCTGACAGCTTAGGTTAGGTGCTATAGGTATAGGAGCTACCGAGGGAGGGGTTTACGAAGTGTATTGATTTGGTGGCCCCGCCGGGATTCGAACCCGGGACCTCCCGCTCTCTCAGCAGGTGCTCGTAAGGCGGGCATCCTAACCGCTAGACGACGGGGCCGTTTTCTACTTGTTGTGAGGTTTAGGGGGTTATTTCTCTTTTATGTCATGGTTTATAGCCTGCTCTAGCTCTTAGTCTTCCCAGAATGGTCTTGTTCTTGCGTATTCTCGTTCTGCTTCAAGTATTGCTAGGTATAGTGCTTCTTCACCTGCTTCTCTAGCCTTATTCAATATCTTTACTGCTGTTGCTGGTCCAATTCCTCTCCCTGCTAGTGCTATTACTGCTCTCTTTCCGTAATTTAGTACGAGGAGTGCTGTTTTCCTAACTCTCTCGAGAAGTTTTTGATCTTCTTTACTTAGCTTCTTCTTGGTTTTTGTCTTGGTCTCGGTAAGTAGCTTGATTACTCTATTCAGATCGTCTCTTGGGTGTAAGACGGCTATTGTCCTAGCACCGCAGACTGGGCACTTGATGTCATCTGGTACGTACTTTACCTTCACGTCGTAGCACCACTTAAGACACCTTATGCATAGGAGCTTGACTTCTCTCTCATTTATTCTCTTTTTAACTAGGTCTACAAGTACTGAGGGTGTTGCTGTTGCTGGTACGTAGTTTAGTCTCATGTAGGTGTAGAGTATTGGGGTTGATAATGATGAAAATGTGGTTACCTCCACTGCCTTTATCTCGATGCTTTTACTCTTGATTAGGTCGAGTACTTTCTCTGTCTTGCTTACGTCGAATGTATCTGTGAGTAATTCTCGAATTGCTTCTTCCTCGACTACAGTGTCTCTTATCGATTCGTAGATCTTCCTGATATCCTTCATTGTTGCGTCCTTTGTAAGTAATCCGAATCTCCTAGCTACGTGGAATAGTCTCCAGAGAAAGAGCTTACTACCCTTAATCGCTTCAACAAGTAGCTCCTCTACACTGTCTATGCTGAGTAGTGAATCAAGCACTACATCTACTCTCACAGGTCTCGTGGTGATTACGAGTATTCTGTATGGATCTCGACGTGCTACTGCTGATATGTAGTACTTCCTCTGTAGTACAACTGGTATTAGGTGTGCCAGTGTCTCATTAACTTTAGTACCAAAGCAAGCATGTATTACGTGAATTCTGCCTTGACTTTCAATTACAACTGTACTGTGTGTTGCTGTTGGTATTCCTGAACTATGCTGTTTAAGTAGTTCATCAACTACTCTCTCTGCTGTTGCTCTTGTACAGGGATACTCATGCACTAGGTAGTCTATAGCTTCCTTAGCTCTACCCTCTTCAATGTAGCTGAGGATCCTTGACCTAACTTCACCTACTTCCTGCGCTACTTCAAAAGGTACTGGAATTTCTTCGCCTATCCAAGCTGGTACAGCCCCTATCGTGTCTCCAGCTGGTTCAACACTTACCTTGAAGTTATCATGATCTACTGATACAACCTCCCAAACCGAACCTCCCAATATGAATTTGAACCCAGGTTCACAATACACAGCAACGAAGTCCTCATCTAGCTCACCTACCGTACTTCCTGAAGCTATGTCAATTACTCTGTAGTGTCTCACGTCAGGTATCATGGATGCGCTCTCAAAGTAGTACCTGTAGGTACCTCTCCTCAACCTAACTGTCTTCTCGTCAATGAACTTAATGTATCTAATTTCCTCGAGGAATCTCAGTACCTTAACTAAGTCCTCTAACCTTAGTCTAGAGTACAGATAAGATCTCCTAGCTAGCTCATATAGCTCGTCTATGGTAGCTACCCTCTTGACTAGGAGGTAACCAATTACTTGGTGAGCTAGGACATCTAGAGCATTGAAGTGAGGTCTAAACTTCTCTAGCTTTCCCTGTACTGCCCTCCTAGCAATAACCATGGCCTCGAGAGTATCATCTAGGTCAGCTGTCATGACTATACCCTTAGCTGCTTCACCTAATCTATGCTTGCTTCTCCCTACTCTCTGGATTAGTCTTGTTACTTGTCTTGGGCTCATGTACTGAATGACTAGATCTACGTGACCAATGTCAATACCAAGCTCAAGACTAGAGGTACACACTACGGTCCTAACATCACCAACCTTGAACTCATACTCGACACGTTCCCTGTACTCTCGAGATAGTGAACCATGGTGAACTCTAGCATCTACCTCCAAATTACGTAACTTCACTGCAAGTGATTCAGCTGTATCTCTGGTGTTGGTGAAGAGTAGAACTGAAGTAGATTCAGCAATAATCTCACGTATCCTATCCAATCTAGCTTCGAGGTTCTTCCTCTCGTCACTAGGATCTTCACGTGAGTAAACCCACTCAACACGGACATCTAATTTTCGCTCAGCACCGACATTAATGACCTCAACCCTTCTCGAGGTACCACCTAAGAACCTCCTAGCTAGCTCTACGTCGCCTATCGTCGCTGATAAACCAATCCTCTGGAACTCTCTCTCAACAACATCAACTAGACGTTCGAGAGCAAGTGATAGCTGTGTTCCACGTTTATCGTACATTATCTCATGTACTTCATCAACAATAACCCATCTAAGAGATCTCAATGTCTCTCTCAACTTCTTACCAACAATAATAAACTGAAGGGTCTCTGGTGTAGTTATCAAGATCGTTGGAGGTTCCTTAACTTGTCTTCTCCTCTCAACTTCAGGCGTATCACCATGCCTAATGGCAACCTTAAGACCGAGTACCTCAGCTAGATCCTTCATCCTCCTCAAGATATCCCTATTCAGTGCTCTAAGTGGAGTTATGTAGAGGACGTAGGTTCCTCTACCTAGCTCACCCCTATCTCTCAACTCCAGTAGTCTACTAATTACAGGGAACATAGCTGCTTCTGTCTTACCTGTACCAGTAGGTGCCACGATTAGTGTATGGTGTCCGGCAAGTATCGTAGGTATTGCTCTTTCCTGAACTGGAGTAGGCCTCTCGTACCCAAACTTCGGTAATACGTTCCTGAGTTTTGGATGTAGTAGATCAAATGCTGTGGTCACGACTTATCAATCTCTACCAAGTTATCTCTCTAATTAACTCACTCTATTTGGAGTGTGAACACTTAAAAGATCGTCATACCATCATGCATATAGTACTGATTGCATTAGTGTGGTGGGATCTGTGGAGAGTAAGTTTCAGCTATCTATAGCACTTAACTACATACATGCAGAGAAGCTAGTGAATATGGTAGGTGGTCAACTACAGATGCAGCTACAGCTAGCACTTCCCTCTGGTCAGGTAATTAGAGAGGGCACGAGGGTAATACTACCTTTCACACTAACTGTCTCAACATCACCACCTGTACTCACAATGACAGTTAAGGGTGTTGCTGAGGTTAGGTTTAGTGATGAAACTTCACTAGAGAAGTTGATGAAAGATCTTGAGAAGGGTATTGTTCCACAGCCAATATTCACAGCTGTATTCCAGCACTGTTACTTCGAGGTGCTTCTCTTCTCTCGTGAACTTGGACTACCACCACCAATACCGACACCACAGCCACAGCAAGTAAAGCAAACAACTTCAACAGGTGTGATGTAGTTTACGAGTAGAGCAAAGGATTTATTCAGTTTTCACACATCGTAGAATCCACGAGGTAGCACATATGCGGAATAAGGAGCTCAAGTGCAGATGTGGTTCAACTAATGTGGTTGTGGTACGCGACTATGGAGAGAAGGGTAAATTGGTCAAATGCTTGAGCTGTGGTAAGTACTTTCGCGCCTAAAGGGGTATAGTTTTTAAGTTGTCAATTAAGCTTTAGTAATTGGGCCTCCCAACCGTGTGAGGTAGCTCTGGCTTCCGATGAACACGGTTGTCTTTGGGCGCCCTTCACAATCATGGAGGTATCGATAATGTCTCCGATTCTCGTAGCCTTCGGTGACGTTCACTCACCAAAGTACATCAACCTCCTAAGAGCATGCCTTCAGGAAATTACTGTAGTTCCAAACTTGGTACTATTGTCGGGCGACATCATATATCGGGGTCGTGTTGAGCACCTTCGTGAGGTCCTTACATTGCTAAACGAGAAGTGGAGAGGTGTTAGGATACTAGCTTGTTTCGGTAATGAGGAGTACGATGATGTTAAGGACAAGCTGAAGGAGATGTATCCGGAAATTACGTGGCTTGACGATTCGTCGATAGTACTGATGATTAATGGGGTTAAGGTAGGTGTAGTTGGTACTAGAGGTGTACTCGATAGACCTACCTCATGGCAGAGAAAACACATACCCAACATATACAGGGTATACTCTGAGAGGCTAAAGGTCATAGAGAGTGAGCTTAAGAGGTTGAGGAGTTCAGTCGATGTACTGATACTGTTAACCCACTACGTACCTTCATTCAAGTTACTCGAAGGTGAGGATAGGAGAATATGGCCTGAAATGGGTTCACAAGCTATGGAGAGAGTCGTTCTAGAGAGTAAGGTTGACCTAGTGCTCTATGCTCATGCTCATAATGCTAAGGTCACTGAGCTGAGGATAGGCTCTACACTTTTCGTAAGTACTTCACTTCCTGCGAGAAAAGGTATAACAGTTATTGAGTTACCTGATCTTAAGTTAGTTGAGGTTAAAAGAGCTACAGGTGAGGTAGTGAGAGGAAAGCCATCTATACTGGATTACGTGTAGAGAAGTGGCTTCACATCACTGCCAACCAATATCGATCTATCAACTCTCAAAATTACCAGTGGTACCGAGAGCTTTGGTAGCTCACGTATCCTATTGACTAATCTCCTGTATAGTACAGCCTTATGTCTTCGAATATACTTAACCTTACTCTCGACACTAACACTCCTCAGACCCGCCTCATCAAGCATTCTCTTAATTTCAGTCTTAATCAAGCCATCGAGAACCACATTAGTGAAACATATCTCGAGTACGTCTATGAGCTTAGGGAGAAGTGCTCTATACAACTTAGTAACTAAGTCATCTAACCTACTGATGACAGGCTCAACCTCGCTAATCAACTCCTTTAAACTAGCACTCTCAAGCTCTGACTCACTAAAAACTAACTTCACTCTTTGTCTCCACTTAACTAACCAGAAATCCAACCAGTCATCAATTAACTTATACAACTTCATTGGTCTAGTACGTAACTCGTAATTCAGTCTCTCACTTAGAAGAAGTAGTGGATCACCACTACCTCTCTGTCTACGTAGTATGCCCCACTTAACTAGGAGGTAATTGAGCAAGTCACTATAAGCTACCTGAGACATGAGTGAAACTTCGTACGAGCTAAGAGACGAGTCTTTGTAGTACAGTAATGACCTCAACCACGTACCTACAATATACCTCTCATCACCGTAGTAGTATAGGTACCTCTGCAAGTACCTCATCAGTAGTGCACCGAGTTAAGTACTGCTTCAGGGTTAATAAATATGCCCAACGCTACTACCGACATCGAGCATCATATCGTAAATATAGCTTAGTGCGGAGGTACATGACCAAAGCTCCTGTACTGTAGTCCTGAGGTACCTCCTTATCCTCTTAAGTGCCTGTCTGGAAACAATAAACCTAGATCTAATAGGTAATCCAACATCCACTAAAACTAATCCACTAGCTGGTGCTGGCGGTATGGATGCTTTTGGCTTAATCTCACTATCAATTACTTTACGAAATTCATCAATACTGAGTAGACCCTTACCAACCATCTCGAGTGCAGATACACACTTTCTAATCATTTTATTGAGAAAGAACCTACCTACGAAGTCAAATACCAAGAGATCTAAAGTACGTATGTGCTTAACAGCAACACAGTACACTTTAGTCCTAGTTACTGGTCTCCTCTTATCGACAACACAGAGATGCCTAAAGTCATGGTATCCGATCAATAGCCTAGCTGCTTCACTCATAGAGCTAATGTCCTCACCCTCGTACTTCTTGAAGTACTTGTAGAATCTATAGGCTATAGCTCTACGTAAATTGAAGTCTTGTGGAACTCGCGTATAGGACCACAGCGTTATCTGCTGTGGAAGTCTATCATTTACCTCCATGACGTAGAACGTGGTTCTATCTGTTGTGAAGCATATTACCTGAGATATAGCTGATACACCGGGATCTGTTCTCGAAGCTGATTGAAATCTAGATTCTTTAGCTGTTCGTATGTACCCGCAATCGATTAGTGCGTCGATAATGTGCTGTTCAATGGTATCCTTACCTGGTTGTCTTGCGTAACCCTCAAAATACCTACCATCGTAGAAAACCTTGACAAGTAGTCTCATAGTGAACTCGGGTTCGAGATTAGGTTATTTACTCTGTGGTGATGAGAATCATGCCCAGCGAATTGATGAGCGATTCCGGGGTACTGAACTCAATTCTTCAGTACATAGCTACAAACTACCCACCAAACATAACATGTGATTGCGTAATCGTTGGATCGAGTATAGCCTCACCGCTGGTAGCAATTGGCTTAGCTACAGAGCACTCGGTAGTGCTCGTTCTACAAGGTACAGTACCTTACGAGGTTAAGTACTCTTACCAAGGTGCGGTTGGTGTTGCCATATTCAGGAGAGATGCCATAGAGATACTCAAGGAGCATGGTCTAGTAGAGGAGTGTTCATCAGGGGACCTCTTAGTCATGGACCTCTACACACTAATGATCAAGGCCGTAGCTAGGTGCTTGGAGAGAAAGGTCAAGGTACTGCTACCTGCTAACTTCAGAGACGTACTATATGCAAGAGAGTTGCAAAAATATGTTGTTCAGGGAGTTGTTGTTGAGATTGGTAACTTCACAATGTGTATAAGGTCTAGAGCTATTGTCGATGCGACGGAAAATGCTCTTGTTGTTGAGACTGCACTAAGAAGTGTACCGTACCTAGAGGTACCTACCCCAGATGGTACGGTTATAGGGTTGAGGGGTTACTGGGTAGAGGAAGCTAGTAGAGCTATGGTTGCTAATACACGAAAGGTACTACCAGGTATAGTCGTCTGCAGTTTAGCTGCTAACGCTGTCTTCGGATCACCAAGACCTGTACTTGACATGACTCCCGTAGTACTATCTGCTAGAAAGGCTGCTCAATTAGTTAGGACTGAGTTAAGGAAGCAATAGTCGAGAGTACCTAGCTGCTACTCACTACTAGCTCCAAGTCAGGTACATAGCCCGGCTTTACCTCCTCCACGGTGATCCCATCTGGAAGCTCGTAGAAAGTACGTACATACTTCGCTATGTCAATACCCTGTTCATGAAGTACACGGTACTTCACCCTCCTTGAGTAAGGAGATTCACAATGTCTCATACTACAGAGCAAAATTGTTGTAAGTAGTTCCCTCTTACTTACTGATGTGAATAGTGTAGGGGGTACTGTAGGTAGTGTGAGGATAGCTCTACACCGTCTATCAAAGTACTTACTACACTCCCTACCGACTATGCTGAGTAACCTCGTTACTGCTGTAGATCGAACAAGAGTCGGTATCCCAAATGAAGTAAAGCCAAGCGCTAGAGCAAGAGCTTTCTCTGTTAGTAATCCAGGTAGTGCTGCTACTATAGGTATCCTCAGTAAGATCTCGCTAAAGATCTTCTCGTAGTTACCACGTACCTCTAATCCACTCCACTTACGTACTAACTCAATTACCGACTCGACAATACGTACATTACCGAAACAGGAACCAAAGTTCAATAAACCACCTCTGGTAAAGCCTAAAGCGCCATGCTCATAAGCTCCAAAGTAGCTAAGGACAATGGCCGTGCAACCAGCTGATAGAACTGTAAAGCCTAGTGACATAAGTTCCTGTACTAAAGTTGATAGATCGCTGTAGGAGTGAGGATACTCAGGACAGCCAGTGACAGCTACTATTCCAGGAACGAAGCCCATTACGTAGGTCGGTGCTACATCGTGAATTTCAGCTCTAGGTACCTGGTCTAGACCAGAAACCACGTAGTGTACTTCGTGAGTGCTACATGTCCTCAACTGTAGGTACCTAGAGATTGGGTAATCTACGGGACAAGCTTCAAGGCATAGAACGCAATCGCAACACGTAGTAGGTTGTTCAGTAGAGCAAGTACTCAATTTAAGGCATTGAAGACAATCACTACATCTAGCTAACAATCCTATACTATCCCTATAACCACCACTAAGCCAACGATACTTAGCTAGCTCAATAGCTACCTCAGCAGCTAACCTAACATTGCTCACAACGAACCTCTTTACCTTGTTCTCTACAACCTTTCTAACGATATCGCTACAACTACCTAAGTACGTTAAATCAGGAGCATCACTACATATAGATGGACTCGTCAGTACAGTAATGATACCTAGCTCATCCGCAATAGTGAGTACAAGAGGCATAATGCACTGCTCATCTATGACAACAACATCCGCTATACCTGAAGCCACAGCCTCAACCTGCTCAGCTAAAGAACCAGCAAAGAAGAACTTACCACTCTCATCCACGTAGTGTGAAAGCTCGTGAGCACTACAGCAGAGACCATAGATCTGCACATCAATCCCACGTTTCTTAACCAAATCAACTAACTCAGCAACAATAGGTGAATTATGACCAATCACAAGTATACTCGGCTTACCTACCCTATAACGCGCAACAGGTACCCTCCTCAATTCACGTCTAGGAGAGGAACCCTTAACCTTCCTCATAACACCGTTGATCAATTCATAGAGTTCACAAACCATTAAGTCTAGAAGACCAGCAAATAGACTGAGAGACACTAACTCAACAACCGAACTCTCCTGACCAAAATGTAGTTGTGCTACCAACCAATTACAAACCTCATTCAGCTCATAGACTAAGTCACGTAATTCACCCAAACTCTCAGGTACTTTACCCACCACAGATTCGATAATGTACACACCACTAGAGGTCTTGATACGAGGTAGTATATCAGCTCCACAGTACCTCATTAAGGTATTGAGTGAGTGTAGGTGAGTACTAAGACCGATAACAGCCCACATCAGTAACTTCTTAGCAGCAATAGATTCATAGCTAAGACCACAAGACCCAGTGCTACCCTTCTCAACAAAGCAATGTCTACCACAGAACTCACACCTAATACCGTCACCATAAATCCGAACTTCATAGTAATGTGTTAGCAGCTCCCTGTAAAATCTACGAAGACGAGTTATATAGATACTCAGTAGCTCGTTCCCTCTCAGATACCTCACCACCTCTCGTCCTCTCAAACTGATACCAAATACGACAGGTACCCTCCATTGAGACCATACATGGCCCTAGTGGGTTATTCGGCGTACATACCTTAGCGAAGTACGGACAATCAGTTGGAACAGCTCTACCAACAATCACATCACCACATCTACAACCTGGTCTAACATCTATACCACGTCGAATACTAATTCCATACCTCTCCACAGCATCATACCTACGATACTCACTTCTCAGACATAGCTTAGACTGAGGAATCACACCAATACCCCTCCAAGCACCATCTACGACCTCGAAGACACGGTACATGTACTTGAGAGCCAAGACATTACCCTCGTATCTGACAGCCCTACTATACTCATTAACTAGCTTGACGTCTCCTCGCTTAGTTAAATCCAATATTGTTTTTACAGCAAGTAAAACATCAAGAGGCTCAAATCCAGCAATGACAACACTCTGTCTATACACCTTAGGAAACACCTCGTAGGGCTTACACCCAATTATTGTAGATACATGACCCGGAGCTATGTACGCATCAGCTCCATGTCTAAGTAGTGACATGAATTCCATAGCTGGAGGTATCAATCTATGAGAGACAAAGAGACTTAGGTTTTCAGGTACCTTACCAAGCGCTATGTACGGTGCTACTGTTGCAGCTGTTGTCTCGAAACCGATTGCAAAGAACACAAACTCCCTACTTGGTTCAGATCTAGCTACCTTAATTGCATCGAGAAAGCTGTACACAACTCTTACATCTGCCCCCCTACTTCTAGCTTGAAAGAGAGATAACTCACTTCCAGGTACACGAAGCATGTCACCAAACGTAAGTACTGCCACACCGGAGAGAGCTAGCTCGATAACAGCATCGATTTCACTCGCAGGTGTGATACAGACTGGGCAACCAGGACCTGCAATTAACTTGACGTTCTTAGGCAGTATTAACCTAATACCAAACCTAGATATTGTGTGTTCGTGAGTACCACAGACATGAACTATCTTAACGTTGTCAATGCCCCTAGATAACCTCTCTATGTCCCTCACTACAGTACCAGCTGCTTCACTACTCCTAAGTAAGTTGAGGAGTTGACGGTATTCATCAGTCACAGTATCACCGTGGGATGTAGGTAGTTAGCGGCCCCGCCGGGATTTGAACCCGGGACCTGCGGCTCCGAAGGCCGCCGCCCTTCCAGGCTAGGCTACGGGGCCATTCCGTAGTGTAGTGGTTTAATCCCTAACTTAACTGTTGCGTAAATTCCTAGTGTATATGCTAGAGCCGCTACACCCCTGAGTGAAAAACCATGCTCAGGACCTAGCCTAACTATGTAGTTTGCTCTCTCACGTGCTTCAACACTCAAGCCCTTGTACTCGTTACCTATGAGGAAGCAAATCTTCTTACCATTTCGAATGCAGGTATCCAGTATCTTGATTAGATCCTCCTCATTGAGACGAGCGTATCTACTAAGAGCAATTGTCACATCTACCCCACTTAGTGCCTCATTGAGTGACGTGAAGTAGCTTATGGAAGCTCTCTGACCAGCACCTTTCATCAAGGATCTAGCCTTCTCAATCATTTCCCTAACCTTATCCTTACCAACTACTCTCAGCTCAATACCATAGGCAACACACAGCCTAACGAGGTCCATGATCTCTAGTTCTAGACAAGGATTCTCGAGTAGAACAACTACGTCCTCGAAGAAGTTCTTCGGTAAACACTTCCACCTACTGAAATATAGTTCATACGTTGAAAATCCCAGAATAGCGTGTTCTCTATGTACCTCCACATACACAATGAACTCAGGTGCATGAACGTCAACAGGTATGGAGAATCTCTCATTGACTACAGAACCCAGTTTACTAGCTACCTCGGTGCTTGTTAATGGGTAATCGCTCCATACTCTCTTAGCTATCACCTTGAACGATTTAGGTCTTAAGCACTCTACAACAGGAGATAGTAACTCAATAGCTCTACTACATAGATGCCCTAAGTCCACTGGAAGTCCTTCATTCAGGAGTACGAGTACTCTAGCTACATGAGGACATTCCTTAAGTAACTTAGCTACCTCAAGTGCCTTAGGTACATCAACTTCATCCCCCAACTCAACAACTAATCTCCTACCAATAGTAGATCTGTATGGTTTAATTACGAAGTTTACACTACTTCGTGAAGTTAGTTTACTCAGTATTGTGAGTACCTTACTTTCCTCACCTCTGGTATAGGGTTCAAGTGTTATGAGTAGTTTCGTGATCTTCATGGGTTACAGTTCATCAGGTGATGTCATCGCTGGCGGACCTTATCCTCATCAATCAGAAACCCAGGTTCCTAATACTCGAGAGAGATCACTTCACTACGATGTCGTTAGAGGAAAGAAATTTTAACGTTGCTAATCTTGAGGTAATTCTTGGGGCGATGAGTGAAAGGTTTCCGGCGGGAATCACAGGGTGCCCGAGCTTCACCTCGACGAGCCCCCACTTCCCCGGTACCAGTGATGAGTTTACCTATCTGATGAACTGTGATTGCGAGCTGGCGAGCTGATCATAGTCTCAGCCTGAATATTCTCTTAGCGTTTTCAGTAGTCACCTCAATGACCTTCTCGACACCAACCCCCTTTATCTCAGCTATCTTCCTAACGGCAATAGCTATGTTCGCTGGTTCGTTCCTTACTCCTCGTTTCGGTGAGAGAACAGGAGCATCACTCTCAAGTAGGAGATTCTCAAGTGGAAGTACTTTAACTAGCTTCTGTTTCTGATCCGACGTAACCACTGTAGGTGGAATTGAGAAGTAGAAACCCTTCTCGGCAGCTTTCTCAGCATGTGAGACACCACCGTCATAGGCATGCATCACTACAGGTACCTTAGCTCTGCCCATTAAAATCTCAATTGCGTACTTCCCAGCTGATCTAGAGTGGATGACCAGCGGTCTATCTACACGATTTGCTAGCTCAATCCACTTGATGAAATTGCTCTTCTGAACCTCCCTAAGTATGTGGTCTCTAACCAGGAAGTAATCTAGACCAACCTCACCAATAGCAATTACCTCAGGTAACTTCCTCTCTACATAGCTCATCAACTCCTCAATTTCTCTGTAGTCAAAGACTGTGGGATCACACCCAACTGAGAGATAGACGTATCCTCTGTACTTCCCAACTATTTCCTCAGCTCTAGGTATCTCCCTAGCACGGATAACTGAGGTTATGATGCAGATGACCCCTGCTCTCTTAGCTCTCACAATTACCTCCTCAAGATCATTGATGAAGGAGTCATCAGTGAGGTGGCAGTGAACGTCAATCACTACTCTCACCCACTACACCTGTTACCCTAATTAACTTCCATGCAGCTTTCTCGGAAATACCTGAATCACCAAGTATAGTGTACCTCTCAGGTCTTATCTTATGAGCTATAGTTAGAGCCATTACCAAGTACTTAGGTTCAATACCCAACTCCTCAGCTGTTGTAGGTGCCTTAACCTTCCGTAGAAATTTCTTGATTAACCACCACCTCATACCGTGTAGATACGCCATGAGTATTGTACCCACACCAACCTGCTCACCATGATGTGCTGGTTTGAATCCATACTTCTCAGATAGGTAATCTAGAGCATGACTGAAGAGGTGCTCAGCACCACTACAAGGTCTTGATGAACCAGCAATACTCATCGCTACACCACAGCCAATTAATGCCTTAACGACAGTTCTAACGCTATCCTCACTTAGCTTAGGTATGTAATCAGCCTTATGCATGACCAACTTGGCACTAGAAATTGCAAGAGAGGCAGCGTACTCGCTATAGTCCTCACCCTTAAGCCTATGTGCTAACTTCCAATCCCTAACAGCTGTTAACTTAGCTATTAAGTCACCACAACCAGCGGCTAACAACCTATACGGTGCTCTCGATATAACATCAATATCCGCCACAACAGCAATCGGTGGATCAAGTATTGAGTAATCACCACCAATACACTCACTCAACTTCTTCCTAAGTAGGTACGATATTGCAGGGGATGCTATTCCATCATGGCTAGCACTAGTAGGTACAGTGATGTATGGTATACCTAGCCAGTGTGCAATGACCTTAGCACAGTCAATTACTGAACCACCACCAACAGCGACTATTATAGACGGTTCAAACCTCTTCACAAACCCTCTTAATTCAAGTAAAAATCTAACCATATCACCCTCACGTACTACTTTAACAACCTCCACATGAGTAGTCACTTCCTCAAGCTTAGGGTAGACCAAATTCATAGCTATGTTGTACGTTGTTGTAGGTCCAGTCAACAAGACAACCCTAGAATCAGGTAGGAGACCAACTTTACGAAGTACTTCAGGAATCTTCTCAATAGCTCTCGAGCCAAAAACTACGAAGTGAGGTATCTTAAAAAATTCGAGCTTCTTACTGTCGACCATTCCTCAACACCTAAGAAGCTAGAACTTAACACCAAGCAGCTCCGTGTACTTACTGTAAAAGCGTTCCCAGTACTCTCTCGCTGTTGCTTCAGGATCTCTACGGTACTTCTCAAACCATGTAGTGAATCCGACTTCCTTAGCTGCTGTGAAGACATAGTCAATTGTTCTCCTACTATCCCAGAAGCAAACTGATGCACCTGCTTTGACATTATACTCAGCAATCTTCTTCAGCAACTCCCTACAGTGTTCATCCATATTCACCTTAACACCGTAGCCTACCTCAATTAGCTTAGGCAATACCTTCTCACCCCAACCTCTATGGAATCTACAGAGTCCACCTTCTTCAGAGTACAGCTCCTTAATTGCTCTAGTGAAGCACTTCTGTGCAAATTCCTCAGGTTCAGCAAATTCTGTGTGATATACTGTCAGGTACTTACCCTGTATTGGTATTGGCATAACGTTACCTGGAGCCCAGTACATCGTAGGTAACATGTCGCCATCCTTACCATATGGTGTGTAGACGAGTAGATCTCTAAATCTAGTACCTACCTTAGCTACCCTGTCCTTGAACTTCTCCTCAAGTATGTAAGCTGCTCTCCTAGCTCCATCACCAAGCACCTTGTACACGTCATTTAATGCATAGGCAATACCCTCAAGTACCTTGATGGCTAACTCCGCATTCATGCTCGAGTACTCAATCCTGTAATTCTCTGGATCTATGCACGGTACCTTATCTAGACCTAAGTCCTTAGGTGTAAGAAGTCCCTTCTCAAGACACTCAAATACCCAAGCAATAACCTGACCTATGTATATTGCGTCGTAACCCAGAGCATCAGCTGTGTGAACTACCTTTTCTGCTTCTCTCTGATCAAATATACCAATAAAGGAACCTAGTGCTGCATATGGTTCATAGTCCTTCTTGTACTTACCCCACACCTTCTTGCACACTGCAGGACAGGGCTCACCACAGGTCTTGAAGGTCTTTGGCTTATTGGCTATAATCTCCTCATTAAATTGCTTTAGGTAGTGGTCTCTAATCAATGATTCCCATAACCTTAACCTTTCCTCCTTACCTAGGTAGATGCTCTTCCAGTTGAAGAGGACAGATTTCTCCTTAAGTGTCGACATGTTCACTCCAAATGTACCGCCAGAACCTACACTTGGGTCATATCTGTACTTTACTGTTGCATCAAAAGCTGCCTTACTCATGGGTTTACCCATTACTGAATTAAATACGTCATCAGTTACCTTCACATCCCTTAGATCACTTGCGGGGAAAGTTCTCTTACTCTCAACACCACCGATGAGCATGGCTACTACATTGTGACACCTAGCTAGTACTGAACCGGCACCTCCTCTACCTGCAAAGTCCTCAGCACCTACATCTATCTCACCGTTCCTTATTACTGACGAGAATATCATGCCGTACCTTGTACTCCAAGCAGCAGGACCTACACAGTATATCCTAAATGTGACGTACCTACCATCGTAAAGGTACTGATCTCTGTACTTCTCTAGTAAGTACCTCTCGAGAGCATATACTCCTATCTCACCCCTGTACTCTCGATAAATTCTGAACAACTCTTCTCTAGGTAGAGGCTCGAAGGCTGCCTCAACACCTTTACCTAAGTTCTTCAGGAGTACAACGACTGGCTCTCTAGCTCTACCCTCTACAACGAGGTAATCTATCCCCAGTGCTAGCAATGGTATTCCTCCACCTCCGAGCGACGATATGTAGAAACCACCTGTTATCGGTGATCTAAAGGTGAATACCAGTCTCTGTGTACCAGGTATTACGCTACCTGCTAACTTACCTATGCCAGCACACAGAACGTTGTGCTCATCAAAGACATCGTACTTGAAACTCTCATACTTCTCTAGGTGACAGTGTAGACCCCAGCTAATTGGTCCTAGTATGCCCTTGACCTTCTCCTCACGTACGTTGAGGTTAGTAACATCTATTACCAATACCTTGCTTTCGAGGTTCTCCAGCTTCATGGTTTACTCCTCAGAGCCTAGAACTTATGTAAGGGAATTTTAACGTTTCTAAGCTTAAGCAGTAATCGCTTTTGGTGTTTGTTTTTCAAGTACTTCAACCAGTGTACGAGCTAGTAGTGGTATATCTTCGATGTTCTTTGCGGTTATAATGTTGTCTGATACTTCGACTGGACTGTACGTGATCTCAACACCGTTTTCCCTCATTATATACACTAGGTCTGTTGTGGGTAGTACAGTTGCTCTCTTCCCTTTTAGTATACCTAGTCTAGCTAAGAGTGCTGGTCCTGCAAGTGCTGTGGCTATTATCTTTTTTCTCTCATTAAATAACTTAATTATTTCGAGTAGATTGCTTAAACCGGGACAAGGCTTCCTGTACTTGATCTTAGCTGGTTTCTTCCCAGTCACGATGTAGTAAAGTCTATATCCTCCCAATATCACTAGTGCGTTACCTTCGTCCACTAACTTGCTGAGGTCTTCAGCACTCAACTTACTTAGTTGACACCAATAGTTGATTGGTATATCATTGTCTACTGCTAGTATCCTGGTACTGAAGCTACGAGATTCTAGGGTACTCTTGATTGGTGAGAGTTCACGTTGGTGTACTCCGTCGAAAAGTGCTATGAAGACAACAGTACCCATCCTACGACACCTAGCTCTCAAACATGGTTAAGTTCTTAAAGCTTTACCTCAAGTGCTCAGTGAGGTGAGTACTTGAGTTCCGTACTGTCTGTCGATGTACGTGATGTACGTGAAGTTCGCTCACTAGCGAGGGCTCTGTGTTCTGTAGGTGAGGTAGTTGCTGGTTCTCGTAGTGAGTACGATATCATTGAGCTAGTTGCGTCGTATCTCGATGAATTAGGTATCAGCTTCAGGTTGGAACCTGTTGAGTGTCTTACATGGTTGGAGAGAGGGTGTGAAGTTGTTCTCGATGATGGAACTAGGGTACCTGCTCGTGCTATTCCTCTATCACCAAATGCTGTTGTCGAGGGTAGGTGTGTGTATGTCGGTACTAGGTTGAGGGAGAGTGAGTATAGTGATCTAGATGTCTGTGGTAAGATTGTTGTGAGTGATTGGTCAACACATGACCTAGATGATCTTAAGTACCAGTACATAGCTGCTGTCAACGCAGGAGCCATAGCTTTCGTAGTCATTGAGCCGTACCTAGATGATGGTTTTAGGCGTATTGTTGTGACGTATAGTAAGGACTACAACTTCGCTGTAGGTGAAGCTCCACCGGTACCGGTAGTTGTTGTTCCAAAGATATGGGGGTTGAAGTTGGTTGAGAGGCTTAGGTCTGGTTCAAGTGTGAAAATGCGTATCGATACCTCGGTTGAGGTTAAGCATGGCATTGGGTACAATATTGTTGTGGATATCGGTGGTAGGGTAGAGAGTGAAGAGATCTTGGTATGTGCTCACCACGATCACTGGTTTACTGGGTACTGTGACAATGTTGTTGGTCTAGCTACATTGCTTTGGCTTGTGAAGAAGCTCGTCAAGAGCAGGTACACACCTAGGAGGAGTATTAAGGTGGTGTCCTTTACTGCTGAGGAGCTTGGGAGGCCTAGATTTGCTCCTTGGTACTGGATATACGGTTCATACGTTTACGTGCATAGGCACGTAGGTGAGTTAGTGAGTAAGTGTATTGGAGTTCTCTGCATTGATGCCTTTGTGACACAACCTCTCGAGTTCTACGTGACACCTGACTACCAACCACTTGTGGGTAAGGTACTTAGTAGGTACGATTGGTTGAGATATGAAGTGCTTCCTCCCTCAATATACTACGACTCCTTAAATCTACATGTCGTGGGTATCGGTGGTGTGACAGTTAGCTCACTAGATGCCTTGATGAAGTTTTACCACACGAACTACGATACTGAAGAGCTCATGTCTGATGGTGATTTAGTTCACCTACTTAGAGTTGTTGCTGACTTTATCAACGAGATGAGTACGGACTACGTACCTAGTGTGAAGAGCGTTGAGGAGTACTTGAGAAGGAGGCTTAAGGTACTTGATCTAGAAATTGAGCTACGTATACCTTCACTATACGTACTGAAACTCATATATCGTGAGTTCCTCAAGCCATATTACTACGGTGTGTATGGTAAAGACTTTGATAAAATATACTGCGACTTAGTACCAGAGGTCATTACTGGTTCTCTGAGGTCTGAGGTTAGAGAGTTGCTAGCTGAATTCAGTGTAGAGAAACTGAATAAGTTAAGGAGTAGGGTTGTTGTCCCTGGTAGTGAGGAGATTCTGGTTGATGTACCTAGTATAGACGTTGTTAAGCAACTAGCTTCGAGATCTCGTGATGTTGCTCTACATCATCTACACTACGTAGCTAAGTACCTTGATTACCTAGTTGAGAGGTTTCAACGGGAACTACTCTCTCGTTTAGTGAAGTTAGGAGTTGAAGTTAAATAGCTACCCTACCCTAGGGTACTCCTATGGTCTGGATTTCTCCACGGTCTAAGATCGGGAAGGGAGTTAAGTTACTTGGTACTGCTACTGTGCTTGGTCCTAGTGAGGTTGGTGACTATACCTTACTCGATGACTTTACTATTGTTGGTTATCCTACGAGAGCTCGATTACTCGATCTAAGATCCAGATCTGAGCTTGAGTACAGTATCCTAGATGAAGTTAGTTCTGGTGCGAGGATTGGTAGAGGAGTTATCTTGAGAAGGGGGACCGTTGTTTATGAAGGTGTTATGATTGGTGATTTTGTTGAGACCGGTCATGGGGTAATCATTAGAGAGGGTACTATCATTGGTTCACGTACTTTAGTTGGCTCGTATACCGTCATAGATGGGTATGTGAGAATTGGTGAAAATGCTAGGATTCAGACAGGTGTGTACTTACCACCAAAGACGATTATTGGGAATAGTGTGTTCATAGGTCCTTATGTGGTCGTAACCAATGATAGGTACCCACCTAGTAAGAGACTTGTAGGTGTCGAGATAGGGGAGGGGGCTGTCATTGGTGCGGGTGCTGTGTTGATTGCTGGTGTTAGGATTGGAGAGTATAGTGTTGTTGGTGCAGGTTCCGTAGTTACTAGAGATGTAGAACCATACACCGTGGTTGCTGGTGTACCAGCTAGGAGAATTTGCTCGAGGGATGAGTATGAGAGGAAGAAGAGGATCTATGAGCTTGCTGAGTAGTTTGAACTCAAGAGATTTACTTTATTTATTTCTGTGTTATAGCACGAAAATTGTGGTGATTTCATGTCTGGTACTCAAGTATTCTCTCCTGAGGAGATAAAGGGTAAGATTAGGGAGAGATTAAGGGACGTTAGGTATCGCATAGCTGTTGTTAGTGGTAAGGGTGGTGTGGGAAAGAGCTTTCTCACAGCTACGTTGGCTGTAGCTCTAGCTCTGAAGGGTAGGTTAGTTGGGGTGTTGGACGCTGATTTCCACGGTCCTTCTATACCTAAGACACTAGGTGTTGAGGGTAAGGTATTGAGTTTAGGTAGTGATGGATACATAGTTCCAGTTACAGGACCTAAGAATGTGAAGGTTGTTTCTATAAGCTTCATGTTGAGAGACTCCTCATCTCCAGTAATTTGGAGAGGTCCTCTCAAGACTAGAGCTCTACTTGAGTTGTTGACAAGGGTAAATTGGGGTAAGTTAGACTACTTACTCGTTGATTTACCACCAGGTACTGGTGATGAACCACTCACCATAGCACAGTTCTTAGACTATGTAGGTGCAATTGTTGTAACGATTCCAAGTAAGTTGTCGAAAGAGGTTGTTGGTAAAGCGGTAAGATTCTGTCAAATACTAAATATACCCGTGATCGGTATAGTTGAGAATATGAGTGAGTTCGTGTGTCCAAGGTGTGGTACTGTATACAAGGTATTTGGTAGTGATGGAGAATCCCTTGCTAAAGAGTTTAACCTTGAGTTCCTCGGCTCCATACCACTGGATCCGAGAGTTGTAGAGTGTATGGATGAAGGAGTACCAATTTTACTCAAGTACCCAGACGCTATAGTTACTAAGCGACTCATGGAAATTGCTGATAAGGTAATACAGAGGGTTGAAGGTCGTAAATGAAGATCAGTGATTAAGGCCCTCTTCATCGATCTGTAAAGGGCGTCCTCATCACCACATACACTTTATCAATACCCTACACAAATACCTTGTTGTGTAGCGCATGAAGCCTATAGAAGTTGTAGTTGCTGAGGTAATTACTGAAGTCGAGTTACGTAAGTTATCTCTCCGTGGTGTGATGGAGGATTACTTCAGTAGGTACCGAGAACTCAGTGTCATAAAGGGTGTAGTCAGAGCCTTTGCTCTAGCTGTATTGAGAAACTTTAAGCTACTTGACTACATAGCTTCTAATGTCCTTGGTGTAGAGAGGGTAGGTGGCGTATTACTGAGGAATATACTTAGAGCAACAATTTACGAAGTACTCTTTCGTAATGTCGATGTAAGTAGAGTATCGAGGGTTTTACCTTACCTAAGTAAGATCGGGATTAAATTGAGAGATCTGCTCAAGGTACGTGATGTTGATGTGAATTCGATGATCTCTAGAATAGGTGATGTGGTTGAGAGGCTCAGTATTAAGTACTCTCAACCTACATGGGTTGTGAAGTACTTACTCAATCTCCTTGGTGATGCTGAGTGTGAGAGGTTGCTAGCTAGGTTCAATGAACCAGCTACGCTATGGATCAGAGTTAATACCACTAAGGTAAGTAGGAGGAGATTGATGAGGTTACTAGCTAAGAGAGGTGTAGAGACGATTGAGGACCCTGATCTACCTGATGTTCTCCGTGTGGTTAAATACGGTATAAATCTCAGCCATGTACCTGAGTATCACAGGGGATATTTCCACATACAGGATAAAGCCTCTGCACTCGTTACTCACGTACTATCACCTAAGAGAAAGTCCTACGTAGTTGATCTCTGTGCTGCACCTGGAGGTAAGAGTACACAC
Source organism: Thermoprotei archaeon (assembly GCA_003649205.1). Taxonomy (GTDB): domain Archaea; phylum Thermoproteota; class Thermoprotei; order Thermoproteales; family B15-G16; genus B15-G16. Next base: position 218,158 of record QMRC01000002.1, on the reverse strand, counting down.
ATAGCACAGATAACTCGATGTCGCTGTACATTATTGTCGCTAGATTGGTCACGAAAGAGACTACAGGCACTTCGAAATGTAAGTGAGAGATTGGGTGTTTCACATGGTATATTACCAATTCTCTGTGATTCACGATATATCAGCTTTAGGAGGAAATTCGATTACGTATTGGTTGATCCGGATTGTAGTAGTTTGGGTAAGCTAGGGCATAGTCCTGAGATTAGGTTATGGATAACTCCAGATATTGTGAGGAAACATCGTGAGATGCAGATGCAGTTACTGCTGAGAGGTATCGAGTTACTGAAAACTGGTGGAGTTCTCGTATACTCAACCTGTACCTTCACGCTGGAGGAAAACGAAGTGTTACTCAAAGAGATCCTCGAGAGTAGAGATGATGTGGAATTGGTAGAGGCAGAGCCTAAAATTGGACTACCAGGTCTCTATGGACTAAGTACAGCACAGAGACTCTACCCACATATCCATGATACAACAGGCTTCTTCATTGCTAAACTACGTAAGATCAAGTAGCTATATCATTTACTACCTCAATTCCCCTAACATACCTACAACGTAATCAGAGAAGTTAAACTTCGTCATCGATCTGTGCAGGTCCCACTCATCACCTACGACTTCCATGCAGTAGCTCACTTAAAGCAATTGCCTCAAAGACGGCAAATGTATCACCTCTACCAACACTTCTTCCAAGTGGTACATTCATGCAGAGGTACGTAGATACGTAGGTGTCTCCCTTTACCCAGATACCGGAGCCTATGTGCGAGAAACCTAATCTACGTAGACCTTCAACTACACTGCGCAACTTCTCGATATAGTAAGAACCCTTGTTATAACAATAGGTAAGAACTTCACTTGGGTTACCAGGTTTATTGAGGAGAGCAACTCCGAAGTTACCTACTGCCGCCGCTGTAGTGAGGTATTTAGCTAGTTCTTTACTCCTCGATACCGAAATCACAAAGTGTGGTGAGTGAACCGTGACATATAGTACGTTACCCTCGAGAAAAGAACTTGCAACATCAATCAGCATTGTAGTGAAGTCCTGACCATAATTGAGTCCGATACACTTAGCTACCTCAGATAACTCCTCTTCATTAAATCCGATACCACACACGATATCTGGTAATGCTTTCACTACATACTTAAGCACCTCGAAGTCGCTACAGTAAGCTAGCTCAATATGTATATGTGATCTAGATGAGTGAGAGAAATCAGTAATTAGCTTGAGTAGAGTACGTAGCTTACTCATGACCTCTGGATCGAGTGCTCTATTAAGTACTTGAAATCCAGAAACAACGGTAGCGTCGAGGCCCCGTCTTTCAAAGAGGTAATTCACAAATTTGCTCACCACATTTAGTGGAAAATTAAGTGTCATGTAATCACATGACGCAATAAACCTACAGCATTCTCTACTCACTATTATTGATGATTTAAACCTCACCTTGAGACCTGTCTCTATCTCAAAGACCCAATGTAGAAAGTACGGAGCAACTTCACTAGCTACTGTATGGAGTATATCCTCATAGTAGAGAACTTCAACTAAGCTACTATGTTTCAAATAGTTCACTACCGTAGGATTAGGAGTTGTTACTGGTAGAATTACTCTACAACCGAGCCTAGGTAGGGTGAGAGATGCTAATCCGCATACACCACCTAGAGAAAGTGTATAGTTACTCACTTTCTCACTCAGCATTTTACTCATAGTTGGATCCGGTAAGATAACTTCGAAACTCCTACCCAACACAATAGAGTAAAGGAGGCAGTATGTGATATCCGTTAGCGACTCCACAACACCTCGCTTAACTACTTCATGCGCTGTAGACACAACCTCATCTACACTACCACATCTATTTTCAATAGAACTCAGCTCTAAATTACGTAGGGTATCCTCTGAAACTCTATGTATTGAATCTAGACAGAGATTGAAGAAAACAGCAAGAGTTCTCCCCTTTAAACGCCATACAGCATCCTCTACACAATCTGCTAGTTCATGAAATGTCGTAAACATCTGGTACCTAGAGAAGACCACGAACTTAACTTAAGAATTTCTCCGTACTTTACTAATGAAGTCCTCAATTATTGCTCTCAATGTTGGTTCGCTCAACTCATGTAATTCGCACTTGACTCTAACTACAGGTTTATTGAGTTTTAGGTACCTGGCTATGTTTGAGGGAGTACCTAGGATTATTGTGTCACAGGGAATTCTATTCAGTAGTTCTTCCAATTCTCTCATATGCTCTTCACCGTAACCTAGTGATGGGACTACAGGTCCCATCTGAGGATATTGCTCGTAGATTTTCTTTAGAAGACCTGTAGCGTATGGTTTGGGGTCAACTACTTCTGCGGCACCGTACTGGGTAGCGGCTATGTAGCCAGCACCATAGCTTAGACAACCATGTGTTACTGAGGGAAAGTCCTCTACTACAACTACTCTCTTACCTTTAATCAGTTCTGGATGATCAACAATTATCCTTGACTCAGCAAGTACTATCTTCGCTCCTGGATTTACCCTTCGTACATTTTCTATTACCTTGTTAATATTCTCCTTCGGAGCAGTATTGACCTTGTTTACAACTATGACATGTGCAAGTATGACGTTTACAGCACCTGGATAAGACTCAACTTCTTGGCCCGGTCTTAGAGGATCGACAACGGTTATCCAGAGGTCGGGCTCGATGAATGGGAAGTCATTATTTCCGCCATCCCATAGAATCACATCTCCTTCCTTCTCCGCTTCCTTCAGTACCTTCTCGTAGTCAACACCAGCATAGATTGTAATACCAAGCTCGATGTACTGTTCAAACTCTTCTCTCTCCTCAATAGTACAACCATAGCGATCCAGATCTGAGTAATCCGTTATTCTCATAATGATCTTCTTCCTCAAATCACCATACGCCATTGGGTGTCGTATGACAACAGGGTTGACACCTAGCTCAAGTAAGTACCTGATTATCTTTCTGGATGTTGTACTCTTACCAGCACCTGTTCTTGTTGCGCAAACAGCTATGACCGGTTTACTAGACTTGAGCATAGTACTCTTGACACCGAGCAACTTGAAATCAGCACCAAGTGCTAGAACTCGCGAAGCTTTTTCCATAACCTCCTTAAACGTTAGGTCTGAGTAGGCCAGTATTACCTCATCGACATCATACTTCCTAACTAGTTCAGGTAGCTTCTCTTCCGAGTATATTGGTATTCCATTTGGGTACAGTGGCCCAGCGAGTTCGGGAGGGTAAACTCTTCCCTCTATTCCAGGTATTTGCGCTGCCGTAAAGGCAACAACCTCGTACTCAGGATTGTTCCTGAAGTATACATTGAAGTTGTGAAAATCTCTACCACCAGCACCCATTATTATTACTCGCTTCCTCTTCTTCTCGCTTCTCTTTGCAACATTTTGACCCTCGCCACTCATACTATATCGACCACATGACAACTATCTCTTGATATAAGTTGGCAAAGTGATCAGTATTTAACTGTTTTCACTGTTGTAAAGATGTAAGGAAATAACATGTAACCTACTAACATATCCTACCATCATGTCAAGAGGTTACTCATTCTTTTAAATGTTACCCCTACTGGGGTACTTTACATACATAAAATGGAGTATTTTAAACGCCAACACCAACAAGTGTTGTTGTCTGTCGGACACCGGGAATCCTTCTTATTCTCGTAACTATTTCATTTAGCTTCTCTAAGCTTTCTGTCTCCACCTTCACGACGATATCGTAAATGCCATACGTAATCAGCACATCTTCAACGCCTTTAATTCTCTTAATTTCTTCAGCTACCTCATACTCTTTACCTGTCTCAACCAGTATTAATATATAGGACTCAACTAACTTACTCATTCCCCCTACCTCCCATGAGGTGAGTAAGCAGATCAGAAAGTAGCTTAGCTGCTATGAGAGCATGATCAAAAGGCATATTCTGCTTAACACCTCTTAGGTTAACTATGTATAGTGGGCAACTTGCTATCACGGATGCCGCGGCTGCAAAGTACTTAGCTATCTCTTGATGCTGTTCAATATCATCTAGAGACTCTATATCCCTCTTCCTCAATTGCCTAATTGTCCCTACTTCAGTTACCTCACTACCTCTTTCCAAATCCTTCAATCTCCTCTCAAGAACAATCTCAGGATCGAACTCGAGAAGCACTATAGCATCGGGTTTCATTAACTTAATAACTCTCTCTGGAATGCCTGGGTAGTAACCATAGGGTGTCTTTATAGCTGCATGAGTATCAATCAGCACTACACCACTAATCCTTCCTATCTCTTCGGCTGCTAGCTCCTGAAGCCTCCTATAGTCATTTAGCGTTAATTTCTTTCTCATCTCATCCCTATCACGTACACCATAGACTCTCTTTGCTACTTCAAACATCACATCTCCGAAATTAACTACCTTTACTTCAGGTCTTAGTTTCTGAAGTAATTGCAACGTTGTAGACTTTCCGCCCCCCGGAACAGCTAGAACAACTACTCGAACCATGCTATTCCTCACCAGTCTAAGTCCTAATCTCCGTTTCCTTAATTAGTAACTTTACTGGAACCTCATTTTCGAGAACTAAGTAAACAAGAAACTTCCTACCACTCTCCCTCAGCTTTTCGAGGAGCGGTAGAATAGCTTCTCTAAACCTTATCAGTACCTTCATTCTCTCTGTCAATGAGTTTAGTACATCAGATAGAACTTCATACTCATCTATGGGTCTCGCATCTACAACTAATCTAAATCCCATGACCTCTAACTCACTTGTGAACTTAACTTCCTTACCGAGAGCTTTCTCAAGAAATTCTCTCAAAGTCTTTGCGTACTCAGCAAATGACTTGACTTCTTCAGCTAATTTACTGTATTCCTCAACCTTCTTACTAATTTCCTCAATTTTAGAGTTAATGTACTGTACCAACTCATCAACACTACGAAATATCACTAGATCACGGGAAGTCATTTAGTAGTCCCGAAAATAGTTTGTAGAGGAGCTGAATTAAAGTCTAGCGTGTAGATAAGTTTCATAAGGTAACTATTGCTAATTGAAATCAGTGTGAGACAGTTTCATCATGAGTACAGTCAAGGGTGGGTTCATCACCATCGGGAATAACTATGAATAATTTTACACAAGTAGTAAGCGCAATGACGAGATTGGTGCTGAATAGCTAGTCTAGTTCTAGTCTACTATACCCTCTTCAGTTATTCTGAAGGTAACCTCCTTCTCTGGATGGTATGGACTATCGAACACCTTAGCTATTCTGATGTTCTCCTTACCCTTTCTCAACCATATCCTGTATGTACATCCGTGAGCTACTACGTTACCTCCTGCAGGTTTTAGTGGATTACCAAAGAACACATCTGGTTGAGCAATAACTTGATTCGTTACAACCACAGCTACATTGTATATATCGGCTATCTTCAATAACTGGCTAATGTGCTGATTTAACTTTTGCTGTCTAGCAGCTAGGTTCTCTCTACCTGGGTACTCAGCTCTGAAGTGTGCTACCAAGCTGTCTACAACTATCAACCTAATGTTCTCTTGTCTAATGATCTTCTTAGCCTCATCAACTATCATTATCTGGTGATCGCTGTTGTATGCTCTAGCGTAGATTATGTTCTTTAGAGCCTCCTCAGGGTCGAGGCCTCTGTACTTAGCGATCTGCATGATCCTCTCAGGTCTAAACGTACCCTCTGTATCGATGTACAGTGCCTTACCTGCTAACCCACCCTTCTCAGGTGGTAACTGAACCATGACACACAGCTGGTGACATATCTGTGTCTTACCAGCACCGAACTCACCTACAAACTCCGTTATTGCTCTAGTTTCAATACCACCTCCCAGAAGTTCATCTAGCGCTCTACATCCTGTTGAGATGTACCTAACTGCTTGCCTTCTCTGGTAGTACTCCAGCGCTGTCATAAATGGCTTTATACCTAGCAACCTCTGTGCATTGAGGATTATTGTTTTAGCTCTCTCCTCTGAGCCAATGACCTCAGCTAGCTCTCTCACAGATGCAAATGCTACGTCTCTAACAGTTGTATAACCTGCATCTCTAAGCTTCTGGGCAGTTACCTTACCAACACCGTCAATGTCCTCTAACTGGTACTTGCTATCATCAATCTCCATTATGGTGACCGCCCCTGTTGTTGGTCTAATAGTTGCAGTAACTGCAGTACTCGTCTCCGTTGTACTTGTTGCTGTACTACTCCTTCTCCTCCTAGTCATAATCTCACCAACCCAACACTAACCTACTAATTAACTTATATAAACCCTTATCCCTTAACCTCAATCCCTTAAAATATCTTGCTCTATTTTACCGGACTTATGTACTAGAGCTTGGAGACCGCTGAGCGATGTCTATCACTATGGAGTAAGAATACCTTACCGCAATCATTGCAGGTACATGCGTAAAGTCTACTCTCATCGCTTTGAAACAATACCTTAACTATTCTGAAGTTCTTTGAGCCACAGTAAGGACACGAGAACTGTTCTCCTGCAATCCAGCTCAATGATCTCTACCTCAACCTCTACCTACTTCACTACACACCTCCCAATACTTATCTCCAACGTAGTGTATGTTCTGTAATACCTTACCCCTCTTCATTGACTTAATTTCATCGGCATCAAACAGTGACCTACATACAGCTATTGGCTTACCATACCTCTCATCAACTACTACAACCAAATCACCACGCTTGAACTCACCAACTATATCTCTAATACCAGGTCTCATCACGTCAGCACCATTACATATGTGTGGTACAGCCCCCATGTCGACAACTACTATCGGTAACTTATGGCGTACACCTAACTTAGCAAGTGCCCATAGCGTAGGTACAGCATATGTGGTACCTTCAATCTTCATCTCATAGAGAAGTGGCTTTCCATTAACTATGTAGAGTTTGTCACCACTCTTCAATTCAGCAACCTCAATAACTGAATCAACTAGATCTTCACTCACATCCATGACTAGTCTCAACACGTCGATAACTCTCTTAGTATCTCTCTTACTCAGTACATGCCTCTTCTTTATCATGAAATCACCAGGTACCTCCCCTAAATACCTTCCTAAACATCTGCTCGAACCTACTTAACTTTGACTTTCCACGTACAAGAACAGCATTAGCTAAGTTCACTAAGTGATTAAGCTGCTGTCTACTGTACAGCAACTTACCACCTCTCATGAGTAAAGTATCAAACCTCTCCTGGGATACGACCTCAACAACAACTCTATACTCATCAATGGTCAATATATTTGAGCACTCAAATCCAGCTTCTCTAGCTATGTGAAGTACCTTGAGAGCTAAGTCCATACTCTTCACAGCTATGTGAATTATTGGCTGCCTAACAAGTAACCAAGCAGTAACACCTTGAGGTTCTAATTCAGAAATAGCCTCCTCAAGCTCATGTGTACTAATGGGAGTATGCCACTTGTAAACTATTTTAAATGCTCTCTTATTGCTCAAAGTCTCTCCAGTACCAATAGCTATTCTACCACTACAGGAAGATGTGGTGTAGAAATCATCCAATTCATTGATGTATAGAAGGAAATTCACTATGTCTTGGTCCACTAGACCTAGCTCCATCTCATTACGTAACCTATTAGTAAAGTACTTCTTACTCAAAGCCCAGGCACTATACGGCAAGGTGAAACCCCCGCTACACAATACCCAGTACCTTCAACTTCACAAACCTAACTAAGTCACTAGTCACATACCTGAATACAGGACATACACGAGAACATGAACCACAACGACTACATCTCTCAAGAACTACTCTATGAAGAGTATCTACAGTGCGTGCACCGGTTTCACACAGATTTACACAGAGAGAGCACCCAGTACATAGCTGAGGTACAAGATTAGGATACAGTAAGTACTTGAGTAAGATCTCGAGATCACTACTCCAATCCCTAACACCTCTGATCTCAATCAGGTAGCAACTACTCACCTCAATACAAGCACTATAATTACCGTACCTTACCACTACTTTGTCACCCCTGTACAGAATTTCGAGATCCTTAAAAGTATACAGCAGCTCATACACTAGCTCACTACTCACATTGCTCGACCTAGCTAGCTCAATCCTGAGAACTTCACCACTATGCATAACTCGTGGGCTCTCCACCATAGCTCTAACGACATCTACCTCACTTGCTCTCGACACATCAAAATCACAGAGTTGAAGTACTCTCCTTATATCACCAGGGTAGCTTCTCCATCTCCATAGACCATACTTAACCCACTCCTCAGGGTAGCCTCTTGATGTTGCAAATCTACAGAGTACCTCCTCCCATCTACTCCACAGCTCTGGGTGTAATTCCTTCAAAATCTCGTACTCACCTAACTCACATGCAGGACACATCCAGCAACCAACACGATCAATACCATGGAAGTAGACCTTATTCACATTGAGCTTCTCCCTAAAGATGTAGAGCCAAACATCGAGAGCACACCAGTCATGTATCGGAGCAGCAACAAGAGTCTTAGGAATAACGGAACTCCTGGACAATCTCGATCTCGAAGCTCTCTTAAAGGACTCAAGCTTCCTCTGACCAATAATACTCAATCTCTTACCAGGGAAGACCCTCTTAATCAAATCAACCAGAGGAGCGAGCTTGCAAACCTCACAACACCACCTATAATCTCTTGCTGGGGGGCCGTACCTAGAAACTAAGTTCCAGAACTTATCACCAATCTCAGTACGGTATACTCTTAGACCATATGCCTTAGCCACCTCATCTACATTACTTAGAGTCTCAGGTAACTCAAGACCTGTATCATTAAACACTACATCCCTGAGATCAAGTACCTTGACAGCGAGATGTAGAGCAACTAAACTGTCCTTACCACCTGAAAACGATATGAAGAAGTGCCTATCACCCCACATCTTATCTTTGAGTGTCTGCAGGAAAATGCATGACCTAGATTCTAGTCTCCTCAATCGAGAGTAATTAGCCTCAATAGCAACATCTATACTCGAGCACTTACCAGGTGAGGAGTAGTCCTTACTAGGCCACACCTTAACTATCTTGATCCTTTGTCCTCTAGTCTTAATCGCAACAGCTTGGTACCTACCATCACTAGTCTCAACAGCTACAAAGGAACCCCTGTAAGGAGGTAGTTCGCACTCAACAATCTTATCTCTATGGACTTCGTAACCACGGGTTAACTTAGGTAAATTAACAATCGCGTAATACCCTACCTTTTCCCTAACCATAGCAGCTACTCCATGGTACACCGGCTTTAGTCTCCACCGCCAGAGAACTGGATCAAAGAACCTATGAGCAACTACCTTACCACCAACAATAACCTCATCAGCAACATCAGGGTACGGAACCTTATTAAGCAAAATAATCTGATTGCTAGGAATTAACTTATCCACATACTTACCTGGAATACCTAGTTCAGTAGAAGCTAACCCACGTAGCTGCTGTACATCGAACTCAAATGCAGGTCTAACATCTCTCGGTGGTGTCGCCTTTACGGGAAATCCCCTCTCACCACATCTAGAACACTTATCTATGGATATTAGTGGCACATTACAATTCGGGCACCAAAACAGATCAACCGCTACCTTACTTAGGAGTGCTATATGTGGCAATTTCTCCCTAGACATAGTCACTTATCTAGATTCAGGTGTTAAGGGGTGAAGCTTCCTCCACTCATCGAACCCAGACATGGGCTCTCGTGGAGGGCTGGAGCGGCGATCATATGTAAGTCGTTGTTTAACTATATTCTTTTCTTCATGGAGTAGCAGCAGTGAACAGCACTAGGTATATATGTCGAGGTATATTAGTCACGTTGTGGGGATGATGCAAAAGTCCTCCACAGATAGGTGATGATGCCCCTACCCTGTGACCCTTCATCACAAGTACTCACAAGTACAATACAGAGAGTGAAAAAGAGAATTTTTCCACTATTATCTCGAGGCATAAGTCACTAAGTTTTTATTCAGTAACTTCGGAGATTAGTACGGTGATTAAATGCCTGAGCTCCCTCTAGCTCCAATTGATAGGATATTCCATAAAGCTGGTGCTGAGAGGGTTAGTGAAGAAGCGACTTACGTGCTCAGAGACATTCTTGAAGCTATTGCGTATGAGATCGCTAGAGAAGCTATTGAATTGGCTAGACATGCCGGTAGAAAAACCGTTATGGCTGAGGACGTGAAGTTAGCTGCTAGGAGATTAGCCAGGTGGTTTGCCATACCACTTCCACTGTAGTATTAAGTGCCCTGCGATGATGAATCAGGCTCTTGCAGATGCTTATGAAGAAGTTCTTTTATGCTGAGCAAAATCACTTAACTAAGCGTCCACTTAATAATTAGTTACGTACTGGCGTTAAGTAGCGTGTGAATAGGGTCTACGTACTCATGTGATATCTAGTTAAAATGGGTTTTTCAACATCTAAAAACTCAATTTCCAAAAATGCGTGTAAAACGGTGCCAAAACTAGCTCTGTGAAGAGATGATAAGTAAATTTGATGAACTTATTGTAACTACGTAATACAGATGCTCCATACCAATCCTTTAAAGTCATTTCGTATAACAATATGGTCAGACAATTACGTGGTGGTAGTATGCCTAGGGCTAAGAGTCGTAAGGAGCCTATGGTACTGATAACATTCCACATCCCTGAGCAAATGCTTAAGGAGTTGGATAGGTTAGTTGAGGAGGGTAGGTACCCATCACGTAGTGAAGCAATTAGAGTAGCCATCAGAGACCTATTGGTGAAAGAGAGACTCGGTAGGAGAGAAGCATTGATTCCACTACTTGGATAATCTCAGCTTAGAACCCTCCATTTTTAGTTTGACAATCCTTATCTACTCCTAGCTATTTTTACTTCTTGATGACGATTCTGAGTCCAGGTAGAGGACCTGCACTAGCTGTTGACGTTATTGGGTTCTACAGCATTGGTAAGGTGGTGTTGGTCAAGAGAGTACGTGAACCGTACAGTGGTTACTGGGCTTTACCTGGTGGTTTTGTTGAGTATGGTGAACGTGTTGAAGACGCTGCCGTACGTGAGTTTTATGAGGAAACTGGTTTAAGGGTCAAGTTGTTGAGAACTGTCGGTGTGTACTCAGAACCCACTAGGGATCCAAGAGGTCACGTAGTATCTATTGCCTTCGTCGGTGTTGTTATTGGTGGTACTCTACGGACATCTAATGAGACTAAGGAGGTCAAGGTATTTGACATTAGGTCACTACCCAAGGAATTGGCTTTCGATCATAGACGTATCCTCTACGATGGTATTAAGGTTGGCGAGGTGTTAGGTCTTGTACGGTAGGAGGTATAGGAGGTACAGAATTAGACGATTACTTGTAGCATTGCTCATAATTATCATACTAACTCTAACGACTATACTACTAGCATTAACCCGTTAGTAACTACATGGCTAGGGAGAGGGCAACACTTAGGCTCTACCCACTCAAGAGCATGACCTTGAGTGAGTTAGTGGCAAGAGTGTTCTATAACAGGAAATCTCTCGTAGATGCTGCTGTTAAGCTACTTCTCCTAGTTAAGTCAAGTGGTTGCATTGAGGTGAAACCAGAGAGTATTAGAGAGTTATGTACTGTAGTTGGCACCTCAAAAAGTAACTTACTGTATATTGTGAGGAGGTTACAGATGTGTGGTCTTATTGATGTTGAGAAGAGAGGTAGAAGAGTACTTGTGATCAAGTTGTCTACTAGGTTCTGCAGCGTTTTGATGTCGTATGTAGATGTATGGCGTAGATTTTTATCTAATTGAGATCTGTTCTGTACTTCGAGATCATGTACCCAATATACTGTGAGCTGATTGAGAAAAATCGTGGTAGCGGAATATGTATTGCGTTCTTCGAGGACATTGAGCTATATAGGTTGTACCCGCTCGTCTACGCTAGACCAACGTACGAGATTCGTATTGGTGTATTTCCTCTATGGTTTAGAGCAGCAGCTAAGCTAGGTGCTGAATACGTTGTGCTATTCATGAGAGATTACCTAGCACCATACTTTGATTGGTTTTACAGGATTTACTTAAATTTCAACTTCGTTAGTGTAAATGATGTATCGAAGCTAGATTACCCAACTACTCTACTCATAAATGGTAGGTTGGTAGTTGATAATAAGGCTCTCGAAGTAATTAGGAAGGTAATTGCTAGTACCGGTAATATTGTTGTAGTTAGTAGGGGTTACATAGCTGTAGCCAAGTTGCATCCATCATTAGCTATAACAGCTGCTGAGTTCTTAAAAGCACCTATATCACCAGAACTACTTGACTTCTTATCCCAAACTGTTGAGGTCCTTGAGGAAGAAGAGTTAACATTCCTAAATAATCTGTGGGAGATATTGCTGTGGAATGAGAGGTACCTAGCTGAGGACATAGAGCTACTTAAACGTGAGCTTGAGTGGTGTAGGTTTGAAGGTAAGGTCAAGGGTAATAGGGAGAAGGTACTTCTTCATCCACGTGCTCAAGTTGATGAGGATGTAGTGATCGATGTGAGGAGAGGACCTGTCTTGATAGATGAGGGTGCTGAAGTGAATGCGTTTACCTATATCGAAGGACCAACGTACATCGGTAGGTTCAGTAAAGTTGGTGCTAATACAAATCTCGAGCATGGAACTAACATAGGGCCTTATTCATATGTTGGTGGTGAGCTTAAGAACGTAGTAGTACAAGGTTTCACCAATAAGAAGCATCACGGTTACCTAGGTGACTCCTATGTATGTGAATGGGTTAACATTGGTGCTGGAACTGTTGTCTCTAACCTAAAAAATACCTATGGAGCTATCAAGATGTACGTGGGTAAGGTTCGTGTAGATACAGGTGTGAACAAGATCGGTGCTTTCATAGGTGACTGGGTTAAGACTGCAGTCAATGTCACGATTTACTGTGGTAGGAAGATAGGTCCTGCAGCACACCTATATGGTAGTGTCTACGAGGATGTACCTCCCTTCACCATATACGCTAGAGACTACGGTAAACCCCTCATCGAATTATCACTAGATGAGGCAATCGAGATTCAGAGGAGGATGAAAGCAAGTAGAGGGATGCTCTTGACAGATCACGAGGTCAATATAATGAAGAGAATCTATGAGGAAACGGCATCTGAGAGAATATCAAAGGACGTAGCTAAAACGAAGTTCACACTACCTTAAACACTTCACAATTCTACCCTCTCTATCTATCTCTCCCTTTAGAATTCTAGAAGCTGAAATTGGCTTTCCGTCTTCAGCTTTAACCATCGGGACAACAACTATGTCGAGTAACCTCATACCACGTCTCCAACATTCAAGATTAACCTCGAAACCTCTCTTCAAGGACTCAGCAGTTACAACAATAGCCTCAATCTCTGGGTCAATCAGTGTAGCTCCGTAAATGTCTTCAGTAGGTAATATGGATACCTTATTGACAAGTCCATTCTCCTTGAGGAAATTGAGGAGATCTCTAATCCTATCTTCAAAAGCTCTAACAACTCTCCTCTTAAACCTAGAAGCAAATTCCGAGGTAGTGACACAGATGACTAGGTGATCACTTACCTGACATGCTTCCTCGATTAGCTTCATGTGCCCTCTATGAAGCACATCAAAGGTACCACCAACACATACTTTGCGGTACTTCACTATATGAACCTCCTCTTCAGTACTTCCTTCTCCTTACTAATGACCAGCTTTATGAAGTCAATACTTCTGTAATCAGGAATAAGTGACAGAACTTCTCTACAATCATTAATACTCAAACCTCTTGCAGAGAGAGCAACAATAGCAGACTTACCATACAGCTCAACTAATTCAGATGACTTAACTAATCTCTCAACAATTCTTTGCTCCTCATCTCTCAACCTAGCACGAGACCGTACCTTACTTAATAGAGACTTGACCCTATCCTCCTCTAAATCACATACACCTATTCTCCTAGAACCACAGAGAGGACAAGATACTACATCAGGTATCTCCTTCACCTTCGTAACAGTATACCACTTCCAACACGAAGTACAGACCAAGACCTTGACCTCGTTCAATAATCTAGCTCTTGTAGACTCAATAATTAACTTCTCTAAACGTTCTGGTGGTATTAGCTCAAGTTTCTTAGAGAGTTTCTCAAGAGCAAGCTTACCGAGAGGAGAAGGTTCTGGAAGCTCTAGGATAGTTATCCTGTAGTAACCATACCTAATATCTTCGAGAACTTCTCTCGTCTTCACGACATCAACGTCCTTGAGCTTGAACTCCTTAAGTGCTTCAGCCATTATTGGAGTGCCCTCAAACATCTCAACTAACTTCCTCAAGCTTATACTACTTGAGTCAACACCCTTAGGAAGAGCACCAAATCTCCTAGCTACATGAATTAACCTTCGCTTAAATAGACCGGTTCTCTTAGCAATTCTCGTTAGAAGCTCATCAATATCATACTTCAGGAGCTCCTCTATTGCCTTCTCAATATTCCTCTTACCTAGAGTACTCGATGAGTAGATAACGATGGTGTACGGATCTTGCTGAACACCAACACCATGACCGAGTACCTCTGTCAGTACGTGCGCTATTAACCTAGCTAAAGTCCTATTGACAAGCGTACCGAAGTGAGCATGTACTATGACTGTGTTACCGAGACACTCCACAACAATGTCTCTATCTGTTGGGACAGGATACCCCAATCTGAAATTCTCCTCAACAGGCTTAAGCGCCTCCGCTAATGTACTCTCATCGGTGTACGGGTACTGATTGAGTAGCTCCTTAATGACATCCTGTAGTGACTTACCTCTCTTAAGCTCACTGTACACAAAAGCTCTTATCCTACCAACTTCCTGAGCAACTTCAAAGGGTACTGGAATCTCCTCACCAACCCATGAGGGAATTGCTCCAGTAGGGTCCCTAGCAGGTACAACGTAGATCCTATCACCCACTATCGATCTCAAAATCCACACATTCCCTCTAAAGATGAACTTGATACCAGGTTCACCGTACTCAGCAACGAACGACTCATCCAAAATACCGACAGGAGTACCAGTAGACTCATCAACTACAAGATACTGCTTCTCATCCGGTATCATTGAGAGCTCTGTGAAGAAGTACTCGTACATACCACGTGTATTCTTTGGCTTAACAATCACATCATCCTCTTCACTGTACCAAACTAACCTCGGGTACCTCTCATGCATGTACCTAACCACAGCTCTTAACTCATCAATTGTCAAGTCCCTGTACGGGTAAGCTCTCCTAATGATCTCAAGCAACTCACTAAGCTTCCACCTAGACCTAATCTGTAGGAAACCAACAATCTGGTGACACAACACATCTAGAGGCTTGCTAGGTATCTTAATTGGTTCGAGTTCCTCAGCTACAGCCTTCCTACATATGACAAGAGCCTCAAGCGTATCATTAGGGTCGTCAGTCACAATAACACCCTTAGCAACACCACCTACCCAGTGACCACTCCTCCCAACTCGTTGTACTAATCTCGTTACTTGTCTTGGGCTCATGTACTGAATGACTAGATCTACGTGACCAATGTCAATACCAAGCTCAAGACTAGAGGTACAGACAAGAGCCTTCAGCTTACCCTCTCTAAGACCTGTCTCAGCTACTATCCTCGAAGGTTTAGACAGAGATCCATGGTGAACCATTATTGGTAGATCTATGCTCCACACATTGAAGCGAGAACCAAGGACCTCTGCTATGCTCCTAGTGTTGACAAATATGAGAGTTGATCTATGCTCCTTAACTAGATCATACATCAATCTGAGCCTAGCAGCTACCTCCGGGTGAGTGTACAGCTTCTCAGCTAGGTGATTATCTTCAGGACCAGGCTTAGGACAGACAACCTTCAGTACAACATGCCTAAGGGCTTTGACCTTAACCACTAGACACTCCCTATCTGTACCCACTATGAACTTAGCAACCTCTTCAGGTGAGCCTACACTAGCTGATAGACCTATAACCTGGAAGTCTCTACCACAAATGAACCTAAGTCTCTCGAGACCTAATACCAACTGTGATCCTCGCTTATCCTCAGCAATTTCGTGAACCTCATCAATTACAACCCAACGAACCTTAGAGAGATGACTTCTCAATACTCTACCTGACAACATTGCTTGAAAGGTCTCTGGCGTCGTAATCATCATGTCAGGTGGATCCCTAGCTTGCTTCGCTCTTTCACTCTGATCAGTATCCCCATGCCTTACACCAATTCTAATACCTAGCTCAGAGCCCCACCATATTAACCTATGGAGGAGATCACGGTTTAGCGCTCTCAGTGGAGTTATGTAGAGGATCTTAATGCCACGTTCATTACGTACCTCCTCATTAGTTAGAAGTAGGTGGAATATTGGTAGTATTGCTGCTTCAGTCTTACCTGTACCTGTTGGTGCTATTATCAGTACATTATGGCCCTTAAGTATCAGCGGTATAGCGGCTTTCTGTGGTTCAGTTGGTTTCTCAAATCCTCTCTTCCTAATAGCTTCCTGTATTCTCGGGTGAAGGAGTGAGAATACGTTGTCGGTACTCATGGTATTAGCAACCTTGCTACCGAATCTATTATGGTCTCTATAGATGTTGTCTGTGTATTCAAATACTTTTCGTAGAACTCAAGGAGGTACTTCATGTGGAGGTAGTAGATTATGGCTAGCATAACCATCAAGACGTATATAGTCGCTATGTCTAGTGGATGTGATTGAAGTAGAGCTAGAGGTAGTACCGCTACAGCTACCGTAATTTCGAAACAGGTAAAGATGTACTGTAGGTTCTTCAGGTGCCTTGCTAGTACCTCCACACCTGTATCCACCTTGGCTAGGCACTTCATAGCTTCTGTAAATTCAGAGTACTCACACATCAACATCCTGGTAGTTAGTGTGACCTCAGTGGTTATTGCTACTGCTGTGAAGGCAATTGCTGTTCCCACAGCTAGCGGGTTCCTAGCTAGAAAGCCAATGAGGAGTATTAGCGAGAATAGTGATGGCAGTAGTTTGAGATTCCTAATCCTGTATGGTATCCTCTCGTAAAGTGATGTACACCGCTCAACTAATTCCACATGTTTCACCACGTTACTTTCCTCCATTTTCTTCTCTCTGCCCAATCTCTTAACTGAAGTCAGAAGATCCTTCATCGTTACAGAGAGCTTTAGCGCACGCTCAATGGCTATCTTTAGGAAATCATTGATTACTGAGTGTAGTACGTACATTGTTATACCTAAGTATAGCAGATCTACAATAAGTCCTATAGCTAATTCAGTAGGTGCGGGTTTAGTTTCCCTCAGTACTTCTGGGTGTTTAGCTACGTACGTACATATGTAGAGGAAGTAGGCAGAGATTATACACCAAAGTGGTAGGAGCACTGTGTGTTTTTTAGGTATTGAAAATATCCTAAGTTCTCTAGAGTCATTTCTCAGATTTTCAACAAGTATGAGATTTTCATAACTCATAAGCCCTATGTGTCCCCTCTTCGTAATTCCTCACTTTCTCTCTTCTGAAGTAGCTCCTCAATTCTTTTAAGCCTTACATCCACGTCCTCTAACTTGCGATTCATCTGGTTCAGTAGCTTCAGTATCTTGATTAGGGTATCGAGTAGGAGTGAGTACGCTGATGTTGGAGCTACTTGCGGTAGTACTTCACGAATAAATTTTAACTCCTTTGACTCCTCCATAGTGATCACCAGCTACTGTCACCATGTACTACAAGCTCCTCTCTAAAATGCTTTGTGAGGTGAAGGTTCTTGGTACTGCGTAGTTTCGATGAGTTGGAGAGGTTTATGGGTTTAGAGGTCTTCGCTACCGATACTGAGGGTATTGGTGGTAGAATTAGGTGTAGGTATGAGGATTTTGTTGTTGAGGAGGTGCTCCTGGATGGTGAGGTTGTGAGAGTTGGTGCTGAAGTACCTGTAAATTTGAGTAAATATGTTAGGTCTGGTCCTTGGACTTGGTTTATCCTTGAGAAACGTGGTGTAGATACCTTAAGGGCTGTTTGGGAGTTGGTGAAGAGGTTAGGTGTAGACTTCTCTAGAGTTTCATGGGGTGGTTACAAGGATGCTTTTGCTGTTACTGCCCAGGTTGTTAGTGTGTTCGGTGTTGCTCCACATAAGTTGAGGAGTGTACAGCTTCCGAGTAACATGTGCATTAAAGTCCCTGTAGCTAGTGATAGACCATTTACACCATCATGTATTTTCGGTAATCACTTTTGCATAGTGATTAGATGTATTGAGTTGAGTGAAAGTGAGATTGAGCGTAGGATAGGTGCTATCCTAGAGGAGTTAAATTCCCTTGGTGGTCTACCTTCATTTTATGGACATCAGAGGTTTGGTACCAGGAGACCGAATACACATTTAGTTGGGAAGTATATCGTTAAGGAGAGGTTTGAGGATGCTGTTATGGAGTTAATTGCGAGACCCTACCCCTATGAGAGTAGCTCAATAGCTGAAATCAGGAAGATTATCTGGGAGAGCAGAGACTACGCAAAAGCACTTACTTTACTACCGAAGAGGTATGATGTTGAGAGATTAGTTCTAGAGCACCTATCCAAATACCCTAGAGACTTCGTTGGTGCTCTACGTAGATTACCGAGAAACCTACTGACACTATTTATTGAGGCATACCAAGCATACCTATTCAATAAGGTACTGAGTAGAAGGCTAGAACGAGGATTACCAATTAGCAAACCTGTTAGAGGGGATTTCGTAGCTCTACTAGATCCTCATGGATTTCCAACTAAGTCGTTAGTGAAGGTAACTGACAGTAATAGGGATAAAGTTTTTGAACTAATTAGAGATGGCAAGGCAGCTCTAGTACTGAATGTATTTGGATATAACACCATACTCGCAGATGGAGAGCCCGGTGAAGTTGAGCGAGAAGTACTTAAGGAAGAAGAGTTGAGCCTTGAAGACTTCAAGATTAAGTCCATGCCCGAACTCTCATCGAGAGGAACCATTAGACCAGCATCAACCCGCATACTCAACTTCAGATTCGAAGTTGAGGAAGACGAACTACATCCAGGGTATCGACGGGTTACAGTGGAGTTCACGTTACGTAGAGGTAACTACGCTACAATACTCCTTAGAGAAATTATGAAGCCAAGAAATGTTGTAGAGGCTGGTTACTAATGGACTTAGCTGAGGTAATTAGGCGATTTCGCCTAATGTACTTCCTACTAAAGGGATTGCTGAATCTAGCTAAGAGAAACGTAGTTATAACACATAGAGATGTTGATGGTGTCATTGCTGGTGCTCTCCTGCTTAGATACTTTGGAGACAGTGAGGTAATATTTGCTGGACCTCGAGATATTGATCAAGTACTCCGTATTGTTAGCCTATGGAGAGGTAAAGGGTACCACATAGCTATCTCAGATATATCACTCAATAGAGGGAAGGTGGGTGCTGTAGTATCCTCACTAGTGAGTTTGAGGAAGAGAGGATGTAGAATCTATTGGTTTGATCACCACACATGGCCTGAAGAAGTTCTCTCTACGATTTCTCCCTATGTTGATAAGCTATGTATTGAGAGAGCACCAAGTGCTACCTCCGTAGTAGCTAAGTACCTTAATCTAGTGGACGAGTATACGAAGGAACTTATTGAGGTTGCAAACGATGCAGATACGGCACGGTACAGCCTAGAGGTATCGCATGTCTATAGGAGGTTAACTCAGAAGCATGGAACTAGGATTAGGTTACTGAAGGCATTAGCTAGGGGCATTAAGCTATCTAACGAATTGCTTGAGGAAGCTAAGAGAATTGAGGCTAGAGAACGTAAGGTACTTACTGATGTGGCTAAGTTCATTGAGGTGCACACAACTAGGGGAGGTAGGAAGTTTATCGTAGTTGACTTTAGGGGTACAGGTATTAAGGGTGCGGGTATTTTAGTTAAGGAATTCTGTGAGAGGTATGGTGCTGACTTCGCTGTGGTAATATATCGAGATGATTCGGTATCTCTCTACGCAGGTAGAGCTAGAGACATCAATCTACTACCAGTGGTGTGGAGATTTGGAGGTGGTGGGCATCCAGTAGCATGTGGATGTACTTTGAAGCTACCTCTCAGAGATAGGTTGATGGCTGTGATAGCTAAGATCTTTAGGAGAAGGTACTATCCTCAGAAAATACTTGAGTTGATTGACTACACAAAGGAGGTCCTGTAGACTCAACTTAAGCTATAGCATCTCTCAATCTCTTCACCAACCATTCCCTGTCAAGAGCTAGTAGTAGTGGGGCTAGCCGAGGACCAAAAGGTTTACCGAGAAGTACTAGGTACACAGCTTGAAATACCTTGGGTGCCTCGATACCTAGGTCACTAGCTATCTTGAATATCCTGTTCTGGAGCTCTACTTCACTTAGTTCCTCAGTCTCAAGTACATTAGCTACCTCCTTAAGTGCTTGTCTCTGTTCAGGGCTAAGACTCTTCTTAATGGATTCAGGAACCTCAGGACAAATGCTAAACCTCATTCTATCCGGTGCATACTTCCTAACCCAGTTGCTTGCCATGTATAGTCTTCTCTTGATGTCCTTCACATCCTCCTCATCTAGCTCAGGCTTATCGTAGTACCTCCTCGCAAAGTCCATAGCCTTCATCAACACCTTATCCTCACCAAGTAAATCACCTAGCTGAACTAGGTACACAGCTAACCTATACGGTACTCTAGCAGGTTTTCTCCTTAATCGCCACTCTGGAACACATAACGGGTACACTACCCTAGCTTTAAACTCATCAGCTTCAGAACGAGGCTTCTCAAGACCAAAGTAAATCCTCTCTACAGTATCAAAGCTATCTACTAGATTAGGAACCTTTTCAGGTACAAAGTCAATGTGCCTCATTGGATCTGTAGATAGTACCAAAAACCTAAGGACCTCAGGTGGAGCAACTTCAAGCCACTCTCTTGGAGTAAACGTTATTCCCTTATGTGTCTTCATCGCCTTACCACCAAAGGTAAACCACTCGTAAGGTACCTTCACAGGACCTTCATACCCAAAGACCTCCCTACATATCTCTAACGCCATATCATATGCTCCACCACGTACACAGTGATCCTTTCCAGCAGGTTCACAGGTAACCTTAAAGATGAACCACTTAGCAGCCCAATCAATTCTCCAACTCAACTTAACTCTAGCACTTGAAAGAGGTACCCAATCACTGTAGCCGCAGCTGTTACATCTGAAGTACACTTTATCAGACTCTAGATCATAATCTATGACCCTATTCGGTTTAACTTCACCTGCTATCTTTGGTGCCAACATACCACATCTAGGACATACAACCATTACAGGACTCCACTCCCCAACAACAATCTCCTTATCCAGCTTAGCTACCTCAGCTAAGTACTTCTCACGAATTTTCTTAACTACATCAAGCTTCTTGAGAACTAACCTAACACACTCCTTCATCTCAGACCTCTCATAAAGTCTGTGACTGTAAATAACCTCAGCATAGACACCAAATTCAGCAAACGTACTAATGAACTCTTCAGCAAAGTGCTCAGCATAACTACTGTGACACTTACCATATGGATCTGGTACATCACACAACGGCTTTCCTATGTACCTCTCAAGTTCTTCAACTACATCACGGCTAAACTCCTCTCTCAGATTCGCTGGAATAGACTTCATGGGATCAAAAGAATCTACGAAGAATAGTACCTTCACCTCCTTACCAAGCGATCTCAATCTCCTCTCCAGAGCACTTACCATGATCAGCTCTCTATAGCTACCTATGTGTATTGGTCCCGACGGCGTTTTCCCAGTACTTAACACAATAGGCTCCTGCTTCCTCTTCCTGATCTCTGAGGTAACACGATCTATCCAGAATCCCTCAGAACTCATCACACCAACTGGGGCTTCACTCAAATTAAAAACATTTTTAGGAAGCTGAGTACAGGTACCTCATACTCATTCACATGGTTGTTATGGGTGCTGTACTACTGTTGGGTAACGTATACATTGGACGGTGAACCAAGTGCTTTCTAACCTCTCCATCATAAAAAGCCAGCAGCAATAGCTACTTAAGCACAGCACATTAAGGTAAAGGTATTATGTTTTCATCAATAGTTCAGGGAAAAGTATCAACTGTGAGGAGCATAGGAGTAGGTTAAACATAGTATTTCTAAGTGAATGACCTTAACCTACGGTACATTTCCAGTACGTGTGATCTCTCTCCTTGATTCAATTCTTTTGATGAGATCAACCTCTCTAGTACATTCAATACCTCATCATACAACTCTCTCGATATAGGATAAGGAACACCATCCTTACCACCAAGAGCAAACGAGAACTTAAATGGATCGTATTCATCTACCAAGTGGGTAACGTTGTCACAGTATGCTGGTGGATCACGGTATATGACCTCAGCTATCAGTGCTAAAGCACGTAGAACAGCAGGACCAAGCCCATCAACGAGAAGTAAGTCATCAAAGCTCTCAACATTACATTCCTTAACCTTCCTGAGTACCTTCTCTACATATTCATCACCCGGTAATCTATAGTAAATTGTCGTGCCAATTTGTGGAAGCTCTTTGCTAAAAGTATTTGACGTACCTATGAATTCATCAAGCGTGCAAAGGCCACTTTTCATCGAACTATGTGCCTTAATAGTGCTCTTCACATACCTCAGGTACCTCATAGTTCTCACCACAGGCTCATTACAAACTAAGTCAAGAATTGTTTCTCTACAGCGAGCACTATCCCTATGAACTAAATTCAGTACACCTTCGTGAAATCTCAAAGCAACAACCTTTTCCTTAGGATCATCAGTAAATAGTTTATTTACCGATCCATGATACCAATGATACCTCCTCGCAAGCTTTACATCGGTTCTCATACCCTGCTGTATAACTAACCACCTACCCTCACCATCGAATAGAAGTACATGGTGATACAACGTGTACCCACTCTGAACAGCAGCTGTATCGACCTTAGCTACCAATCTCGAGACCTTAATCAAGTAATCGACATCCTCCTCACTAAGACCTAGCTCGGGAGCACGATACCTAAGCTCCCTAGGAACTTCCCTACTAAGCACTCCCTTTCCACCAACAACTCTAACTCCATAACCCCTCAACTCATTATTCAGGACAAGCTTTATGACAGCACAGGTAACGGTTGTACTACCGCTTGAATTCCAGTCCATACCAATTACATTATTAAGAGCTTGAAACCACAATGGATTACTCAATCTCTCAAAGAGCTTCTCAACACCAAACTCATCAAGGAGCACCTTAAATACCACGGTGGTTAGCCTTCTCATTCTCTTGAAGAGCCACGTAGGTACGTACCCATCGTGAAGTGGGAGATCTACTACACCACGAAGCTCCATAGTCAGCCCTCGCAAGCACTCTTCATCAAATCTGCGTAGCTCAGCTTCATCACCGTGAATTCACTAGCGGTAACACTTTATAGAGGTTACTTGTAATGTGGGTTGATCGGTATGAGAATTGAGGGTTTGCTCTCTTTCACACGTGGTAAGTGGGTTAGGGGTCTACACATAATATACCTGGATGTACTGATATCGATGATGGCTGTTAGGAAGGACTTTACAGTAATCGTGACATTCTCTAAGGGACCAGCCTACACAGTAGATGAGGACAACCTGAAAAGCTCATGCATGAAGTTCGTATCAGCTATGGATGGATTAATCAACATCGTTGAGTCAACATTGAGATTAGGTCACTACACGTACTTCGGAGAATTTACCTATGTACCGAGTAAGTACATGAAATTCAAGACCTATTACATGGAGTTAGAGATCTATCCAGAGGTAGTTAAGCTAACCATGGGCGATATCGAGAAGAGGTACCGAGGTACGAGAAGTGGGTACAGACCAGGAGACATGCTTAAGGTACTCAATGCCGTGTTCAATAAGGTCAACGAGTTGAGAAGAGGCAGCTCCTAGACCTCTCTAAGCGGTAGCTGACAACATGGACACTTACCAAAGGTCTTCCTGTAGCAGGTAGGACAGTAGTACGTATTACACCTTGCACAGTAGTAGAAGGTATCACCTTTGTACAGTCTCTTCCCACACCTCCAACATCTACCAACCATCAACGTCTTAGGGACGTATGCCATAACACACCCCCACGACCCCACGAATACGCTTAGAGAAAAATCTTTCCCTAGATAGCATCAGCCTCGCCCTTCGTCGGGCATCAATAACCCCCACCAACGCAATCATCATCCAGCACGTACACTAGGTAGAGGAAAAGTATATGTACTTTCCCCATGCACACTCTCTCAGATCCGATGAGCGATCAGGGTTACACTGATTGATGAAGAGAAGGCATTTAGGCGAGGATCATGAAGTACGATCATACACAGCACTACAAACCACTCATATCAGCAACATCGCCACTACCACCTAACCTACATGTAACACACCTAGAGATTAAGGAGAGGATACTTACCGAACTTCAGAGCGAGAGCACTAAGGTAGTTATCGTGCATGGATGGCTTGGCTACGGTAAAACGAGTCTACTATTCTCAATAGCAGCATCTCTCATGATGTATGGTAAAGATGTTAGGTATGTGAGTGGTGTAGTGAATCCATCCTCCTACAAGTTCAGTAGCGATGTAGTGTACTTACTTGATGACTATGCTGGATCTATGAGCAGTGTGAAGTACCTTAGTGAGAAAGAGCGTACGAAGTTCTTGCTAGCTGTTGCTAACGTGAATTATCTAGAGTCTTCAGCGCCTAGTGGTACTACACTAATCAGGTTGAGACCTCTTACACGAGGTGAAGTTAAGAGATTTCTTCAAGTTCTTAGTAGTAGATGTGGGGTTGATATAGAGCGTGATTTCACAGATGTACTGTATGAGCTATGTGAAGGTGTTCCAAGTGCTTTAGGTATACTGTTGGAGTACCTAACCTCTATCTCAAGGAAGCTCTCAGTAGATGTTCTTGAGAGTAATTATCGAGAACTTCTTACCTATGTCTCAACTAGGAGAAATTCATTAGCTGAGCGTGTATTTACTGACTTAAGTAAGTTGGAGAGATTGACGTTGCTCGCAGTAGCTAGACTTGAAGAAGCTACTGATGAGGAGATAGCTAGAGAGCTACCACATGTACCTATCTCGAGGGATATCAAGATCTCACTAAGATCACTGAGGAGAATTTTAGGGAAGTTGAAGATGTATGAACTCGTCACAGTTAGCAAGAAGGGTAGGTATAGAGTATTCCCAAGATTACTAGCTGATGTACTTAGAGAGAGATATCCGTTGCTAGTGAGAACATATCTCTAGTAGCACCATATGGTGGTGTTGAGGAGGTTCCAGGAGGGGGTTGGTGCGGCCGCCGGGATTTGAACCCGGGTCAGCGGCGCGGCAGGCCGCCGTCCTAGTCCAGGCTAGACGACGGCCGCATGGATCCCGCCTAGAGATACGTGTCTTGGGTATTTTTAATTTTTGCTTTACTCTGTAAGTACGTGTACCTTCCTGACAAGTTCGCTCTGTATGGGTACCTCCTTACCTTCAGTTGATAGTACTATGCTACCGTCGATATCTATACCGATTACTTTTCCCTCTATGTGTTCTCCATTGATCAATTCAATTCGTACCCTGTGATTTCGCTCTATGAGGAGTTTGTAGTACCTTGTCACTACTCTACTGCCTCTCTTCGCCTCCAGGTGTTTGTAGTGTTGATCAAATTGTTTGAGTATGCTGAGGAGTATTGGTACCCTAGGTACTTGCTGTCTCACTTCATCTCTCAGTGATGTGGCATGTTCTCTAAGTTCTTCAGGTACCTCATTATTTACGTTGATCCCTATACCAAGCGCTATGTACTCTACACCGTATTTTCCGCACTTTGACTCTACGAGTACTCCACATACCTTCCTACCTTGAATCACTACATCATTTGGCCATTTGAGGTATGTGGGTATTTTAAGTAAGTTGTTAAGTACTTCAGCAACTGATAGTGATGCCGCCATTGAAATCTGCTGTGGGAGTGCTACCTTTGGTCTCAGCAGTACACTAAACCATAGACCGCCTTTAGGTGATACCCAGGTTCTACCCCATCTTCCTCTTCCTCTAAGCTGCTCTTCAGCAATCACGACGTAACCTTCCTCAAATCCACACCTAGCTAATCTGTGCACGATATCCTGTGTAGACGTCGTTCTCTCGAGGTACAGAGCTCTATACCTAAGAACTTCGGTTCTCAGTTTAGGTAGTAGGTCAGTAACTACACGTAGGTTATCTAGATCGAGTCTACACCTGAGTTGAGACTCAGTGAAGTGTAGTAAGTTGAGATCACACAATCTGTGAACTAGCTTGTATAGCTGCACTCGGTTCATCCCTGTGCTTCTACACAGCTCATCTACTGATACCGAGTGCTCTCCACTCCTCGCTATGTACATGAGGATGAGGAGCTCCTCACTACCTAACCTATCTACTCACCTCTCAAGGTAAGTGAAATTAGGAAGTCAAGTACCTTACCAAGGTGCTGAAGTAGTGCTCTCCCAATACCTAATCTACCTCTGTAGAGTTTTAGCTTCAGTACTGAAAGTAGCATTTGAAGACCTACCTTATTTAAGCATCTAACCCTAGTGAATATGCTACCTTCTCCGTTAACCTTACTCCCTATATCAACGTGAAACCACTGAATCGGTACTTCAACAACTTCACCACTCACGTCTATTACCGATAGTATTAGATTGACATCAAAGGCGAAATTCTGTACCAGTAATTTACTCTTAATCTTACTGAAGGTACTTCGACGAATTACCTTTAGTCCACATTGAGTATCATGAATTGTGCTGAGTACAGGAAATAACATCTTAGTGATTGCATTGAAGATTCTTGAGTACAGGATACGTATTAGTGGCGGCTTTCTAAGGATCTGTGATGTTGGTAAGTAACGTGAAGCGATCACTAGATCACAGTTCACCTTCTTAATGTATAGGAGTAGCTTAACTACCTCCTTAGGTGGTACTGAACCATCAGCATCTACATATGCGAGATACCTACCTCTGCCAATACTCAGTCCAGTGACAATAGCTCTTCCCTTACCTAGTCTATGCTTGAAGTTTAGATGCTTGATGTTTGTATGCTGCTTACTAAATTCATGGACCCATAGATCAGTACCATCTGTACACCCATCAGTGACAATAATTACTTCACAGCTATCTCCTAAGTACTTGTCAAGAGTACGTACTAGCTCAGGTAGGTACTTATCTATCCTACCCATCTCATTGTATGCAGGTATAACTACTGTAAACTCCTTACTACTCACACAAAACCCTCTTCAAGAACAACTTCAGGAACTACCCCCTAAAAACATAAACTACCCTACCATCTCTTCTCCTAACGACTTCACATGACCGAAGCACCTTACCCAGATAATCGTCATCAACTACCTCAACACCGACCTGCCTTATAGCTAGGTTAATATACTCTATATCGAGACCTAGAAACCTACGTAACTCATTAACTACTGACCTCGAGATGAGGAGCTTGGTACTACCTTCAATTCTAACCCTAATAGCTCTCTCAACAAGTTCATGACGAAGTCTCCATAGTTTATCGTATATCGACATTGTAGAGAGAATTGCTTTCTCGAGATCTCTCGTAACGTACCTCGTTCTAAGTATTAACTCAATCACTCTATTTACCCTGTGAGGGACACCATACAACTTACCACGTAGTACGATCTTCTTTCTCTCAACCAAAGAACCTAACTTATCAGCAATTAACCTGGTCTCACCAGGTCTCGGTACCTCTCTATCGACTATACCACCGATGACGAAGACATCAGCAGTGAGTACATCATCTGTAGTGAGTTCTTCATCAACATTTGGATCTAGGAGAATAGCCCTTACACGACCTAAACTCCTGAGAAATTCAAGTGTTGACTCCTGCGTTACTTGAGGTCTTGCTCTCTGACCTACAGCTCTCCTAAATCGCTCAGCAATCGATGGGTAAGTACATGTAAGTACGAGGTGTTGATCCCAGAGAAATGCTCTAACTACGTTAAGTGAGGAAGCTAGCTGCTGTATGAGCCTAGACTTCTCACCTTCTGTATGTCGTTCCCAGAGTGATAGGTCAATCACTATGAGGGGGAATCTAGATAGTAACCTTTCGAGAGCTACCCCCTCTAGTACGTGCTTATACCCGCTACCTACCTTTCTGAAGACCACATCAGGGTGCTCATCTCCAGGACCACCCAAGAACTTGAATACACCCTCACGATAAACGACGCCTCTCGGTAAATCACCTTCACGTCGTTCAGTAAGAACCCCTTTACCGAGGAGAAGTGCAACAGCAAGATCCTGAAATGGATCCTCTCTAGGTCTCTTCACAATACCTCTTACATGGCAAGCTACTGAAAAGAGACCCTCCTCACGCAACACCTCAAGTAGAGCATCCTTAGGTCTCTCGAATAGCATACCTTGCCTAAATCAGATTTTTAAGATTCTCAATGAAAAATTATACTCGGTGCTACTACATGTCCTTTCTACCAACACCTGAAGACATAAAACTCCTTCGTAAAAAGGCTGGATTAACACAGAGAGAACTAGCTAAGAGAGCTTGTGTAAGTCAGTCTCTAATAGCTAGGATTGAAGCTGGTACAGTTGATCCTCGTCTATCAACACTAAGGAGAATACTAAAAGTACTGGAAGAGAGCATTACTGAAGGAACTAAAGCAGGTGACGTAATGAACTCACCCGTTGTGTACGTTCAACCAGAGGATAGTGTCGAGAAGGCTATCAAACTCATGTGGAAACATGGCTTTTCTCAGCTACCTGTCATAAAGGATGACAAGGTTATTGGCACTGTTAAGGAGGATGATGTATTGAGAGCGTTGATTAGGGAAGGTGATGCAATTCTCAAAGAACCAGTTGAGAAGATAATGTCTGATGCTCTTCCGATAATTAGTGTTAATGAGAGAATCGACGTCGTAGTTAAGATATTGTCACAGGGTGTACCAGCAGTCTTGGTTGCTGATAGGGGCAGGGTTGTTGGTATAATAACTAAGACCGATATCATAGCGAAGAAAGTTCGTCTCCTACTGCATAGATTATATGAGGAGAGAAAGGAGGAGAGGGAAGAAACTTGTACACATGTACCAAAGTAATTACCTTGAATGAAACTGATCGCGGTATAGGTGCATCTTCTGTGGATTTGTAAATCCAGTTAGTATAGGTAATCCACCCTTCTCAATTACCTTACTCTCGAGAATTTGCTGTATATGAGGTAAGACCTTGGATTCGCACCTAATGTATGCATCTACCATGTCCATGAAGTGAGGGACTCCAGTATGCGTCGTATGAATGCAGAGATAGCTAATGATATCATGAAGATCTACGTTGCTAAAGTTCAGTATCTCAACCTTGGTACTCTGCATATAGAGGCTCATGGGTGATCGGTAGAAGACAACATCTATGTCATCGACTTCTGGAAGAGCATCTCTAACCTCATCTACTTCCTTCAACGACAAACCCCTTACATACTTCACATACTCCCTAACTATACTACCCAATTTACCGAGCACTAAGTAGGTACTTGGCTTCAGTAAGAGAGAAGCAATTACCTTATCATTTACTGGAGCTTTTTCACCGAGAATAATCGAGAAGTACTTTGTCCTAAC
This sequence comes from Thermoprotei archaeon, assembly GCA_003649205.1. Lineage (GTDB taxonomy): Archaea > Thermoproteota > Thermoprotei > Thermoproteales > B15-G16 > B15-G16. The sequence continues at coordinate 188,649 of QMRC01000002.1, read as the reverse complement.
TCTCTTAATTATGCCAACTATAGCAACATTATGTTTCCTAGCTAACTTAATGATCTCCTTCATCAGGAGAAAACTCTTGGACAGCACCTTACCAACCTTACTCTCGCTCCTTCCCTTAATACCACTTGGTAATGCAAAGGGTAAAGGAGCTGGGAGAATACTACCATCGATAGCAACTAAGTCAAATCTGTAACCTCTCTCCAACTTCTTCAACAATCTATACAGTACCTTCCTCTCCATGTACTGAGCAATCTTACTGACGTAGTTCTCAAAGTTCTGAACCTCATCATCTAGTACAATGGTTGCTGTCGCATAGCTGTTGATACCCTTCTTCAATGCTGGATACCTTACGAATCCCGCAGCAACAATAGCTAAGTTACCACCAATTAACTCTAGATAAGGTATGGTATAAGTTGAGTCTATGGCTACAGTGACTAGATCAGTCCCTATGTTAGTCCTAATTTCCTTTATCTCGACCCTATCCTTTACCTTCCCCACAGCAGTAAGAACTTTAGTAGACTTAGTTGAGAGAACTTGACTCAACTTATCAACTGTACGAATTACTGAGTAGAGTACAGGTGGCGAAATCCAGAAGTCGATCCTATCAACCCTACCATTTGGTATCGTAATTTCCTCGTAGTCGTAGCTCACTCTAGCTCACCTCTCGTACCTTAATGAGTATTGGTCTACGTAGTGGATTCATGAGGCCAGCAACGAAGAACTCCCTAGTACCTAACTGAGCTAGTGAAGCCTCAGTCACACCGCCAAGATCGAGGTACCCACCTAGTTCACGTAGATCACCAGTTGCTTGTAACCTTGAGAAGAATACCGTACCCAAGTTAGCTCTAACCGACGGTCGAATATCTCTAGCAACTCGCTGACTAGCGAGAATTACGAAGTACTGCCACTTCCTACCCTCCCTAACAGTTGTCTCGATTACATCACCACAGATACTCCACTCCTCAGACACATAGTTCTGCGCCTCATCAATGACAATACCCACCTTAACAGGTCTCTGATACTCCTTCACTAACCTCCATACTTCCTCCATAACGTCCTTAACTATAGCCTGCTTGATAGCAAGCTCTCTATCCCTACTCAAATCGACAACAACCAATCTCTCACGAAGAGCCTTCTCAACAATGTACTTTGGAGGTAAAACCCTCTGATTGAGTGAGTCAAAGAACGAATCATCTAGGTAGTAGTCGATGAATAGCTCAGCCTTCCTAGCAGTAGCTCTCCTACCACCCAGATTCGTGATGTTCGCAGTTAATTTCTCAATGAATTTCTTCTTACTCCAACAACCCCCAAGGACGATACCGTTATTGACTTCCCGGCAAATACTCTGTAATTGAACTTGTTTACTACTTCTCTTACCCCCGGTAACGTACTCCATACACGTAATCTCGAGGTAATCCCCATAGGTACTCCAAGATAGGTTAGCTAGCTTAGCTATGACAGATGCTATGAGTGGAGGAGATATCTTAATGGTATCTGAAGGTACTACGTAATCTCGATAGAAGGGAACGTAGTCAACACCTGTATGGTCAAACACTATTACCGAGTAGTCAGTTTTCTTAAGGATCTCATCTATGAGAGCCTTTATGAGACGTGACTTACCTGTTCCAGTAGCACCAAAAACACCTACGTGATATGTTAAGTACTTTGGATCAAGTGGTAGTACCCAATCACTGAACTTATGTACTCCAACCTCAAGAGCATTATTGACCCTTAGGAACTTACTCAAGTACTCACCTCTCTCAACTAGGTAAACCTTTGATCCAGGGAATGGAGCGTGAATACATTCATGAGCAACCCCTTCCTTGGTATCTAGCTCAGCGTAGAGGAGAGCTACTACATTGGTAAAAGTGTAGAGCTCGCTCTCACTAATCAGCTCTGGGTAATCTACATAGACAGTTCTTACCCTTTCACGGAGAAACGGTTCATACCTCGTCAACTTCCTCAATACACCGAGAAAGAGAGTACTTGGGTAGTGTGTATCGTGAATTATCACGAGCTGCTCATCTGATATCATGTGCTCGTACTTCTTGCTGATGACAACAGGTACTGCGTACGCAGTTGCTCCACTTGCTACAAAACCGATCTCTGTCCCAATACCCTCAAGTATGCGTGTACAGTAACTCATTACTAAAACCCATCTAGATGTTAGGTCAAACTCTGTGATAAGGTTGTCTTGCAGAAAAAGAGAAGTAGCTTAGGTACCTGAGGTTGATAAGGTGACTTAGGTGGATGTAGCTACGTACCTAGTACTGACATCGTCCATAGCTGTAATGGAGCTAGGTGACAAGACTCAGCTAACAGCTATAGCTCTCGGTCTAGTCCACAGAGGTAAAACTTGGAGAGCGCTCACGTATTTACTCCTCTCCATACTCATTGTATCCACAGTAAATGCTATCCTCGTACAGCTACTACTTAACCTACCTCATCAAGTACAGGGTCTCTTCGAACTTTCAGCAGGTATCTACCTGACGTACCTACTAGCTAGGAGCTTTAAAGAAGTGAGTTCAGGAGTTCTAGTAGGTAACCTGGGTAAGCTACCTGTAGTCTTCACATTAATGGAGTTAGGCGATAAGACGCAGATAACCTCAATTACACTCGGTCTAATAGGTAGGAGAGTACTCGAGGTATTCCTAGCGACCTTCACAGCACTCACCCTCGTCGACGTACTTAGCTTCCTAGCAGCATCCCAGATATCGAGTGTACTAACTAGCTATAGAAGGTACGTAACCACAGTAGCTGCAGTAGCACTGATTTCCATTGCGCTCTACTGCATAGTCCATGGAATGCTACTACTTCTTCAGCACTAGATCAAGCAACTCTGTAAGAGAACTAATTGTGAGGGGAGATTTTCTCTTTCCAGATCTATCAAGTAGGTACGCCTTAATACCTAGTGAACGAGGTACCTCAAAGTCATAGACTACATCATCACCGACGTGAACTACATTAGAGGGCTTCACACCGAGATCTTCAATAACTCGCAAGTAAAACTCCTTTGACTTACGTGGTATGCCGAAGTGCGAAACACATGAATACACCTTAGAGAAAAACTTCCTCAATTCACCATACTTATTGAAGAAGACATCAATGAATTCAATAGCTGTATTGCTCACAATAACAATCTCAATACCATTTTCCCTCAATTTAGTGAGAACAGTAGGAACCTCACTATACACAGTAACGTAGTCATTGAGCATACTCAGCATCACGTCCCTATACTCGATGAGACCAAATCTCTCAAGCCAATAGTTGGGAAGATACCAATTAACATCATCAGTACTAACACTCTCGTACTCCGAAATTACGTACCTGTAAGCCTCCTCAATACCAACACCATACTTAAGAGAGTAGAACTTAGGAATCAATGTAAGCCAGAAGTAGTCAATAAAGTCCTTAGGAGCTATAGTTCCTGCAAAGTCAAGTGATACCACAGATACCTCACTCATAGACCATGTGAGGAAGGTACACACGAGATTTAAACTTAGCTAAAGCAGCTACACACAGCAGGAGCAAAGTAAGTTAAAGAAGATAATGATAAATACCCCATGTAGGCACCAATTCGTGAAGAGCCCCGGTAGCTTAGCCTGGTAGAGCGCCCGCCTTGTAAGGCCCACGGGGGCACACCTAAAAGAGCCCCCGTGGTTCAAGAAAGCGGGAGGTCCCGGGTTCAAATCCCGGCCGGGGCTCCAATTTCTTTACAAATACAATCAATCTCGCTGAACATCTAACGTACTGACAGTAACCTATTCACTATGGTACTAATATCGTTAAGAGCAGCCGTCGACGATTTACCAGTACCACCCTTACCACAGACCACTACCTTCACGACAATTTAGGAGATATCCATCCACTTTTTAAGGGGTTAGTACCCAACTCTAGTTCGAGGTTAAAGTATGATAGAATTGGTGGAGGTACATGCTGGGTACGATGGTGAGGAAGTCCTTCACGGAATTAGCTGTGTCTTTGACTCAAAGCACCTGCTCCTAGGACCTAATGGTTCTGGTAAGACGACATTAATCAAGGTAATCACTGGTCTAGTGCCTATTGATAGTGGTAGAGTGGTGATTGATGGTAAGGATCTACGTAGTATATATGGCGAACCAGGACTAGTGGCTACGAATGTAGAGGATGTCTACGCCATGTTAGGAGTTAGTGTTCGGGATTTAGCTAGGTTATTCATGGATCTAACAGGTGGCGACTTAGATCAGGCACTAGCTATGTTTGAGGAATTCGGTCTTAAGCCTAGGGATATCAATAGGAGAAAGTTATGGGAGTTATCTGCTGGTCAAAGAAAGATTGTGACAAGTGTACTAGCTCTGTGTTCTTGCGCAAAGCATGTAGTATTAGATGAGCCTTTTGAGCAGCTTGATCCAGCTAGGAAGGCTCTGCTCCTCAAGAAGATTACTGAGTACAGAGGTACCATCATCATTAGTACACATGAGACTTGGCTCATACCTGCTCTACGTACATGGTCTGCATACCTGATGTTCGAGGGTAGAGTCTACGGTAGAATTGACGTCGAGAAGCTACAGCGTAGTAAATTAGTTCCGAATAGGGTAGAGGAGGCACTACTCACATTCACTATAAGTGGTAGGGAATTCAGTATTGTTGAGACTGGTGAGGGTAAGGCCTTGACAGATCTCATAACTCTTGACAGGGTATATGAGTTAGCTATGGAGGTGAGTTCATGACTTTGTTCCTGAAGCTAAAGGTTAAGTCCTTGGTAACGAATAAGCACCTATTGTTTTGGTCGGTATTCTTCGTAGAGTTCTGGCTCATAATGTGGTTCTTTGTCTTCAGTAGGGAGGGAGGTGAGGTACCGATAGAGTATGTCGAAACAAATACTGCAACTGCATTTGCATTCTTAGGATTGATAGCAGCAGCTTCTGTAGCTATATCATTGACCTACTCTTCCGCATTTCAGATAGCAGGTGCACGATATGTAACGAAGTTCACGAAGTTAAGTCCTAGGAGGTACGCTATAGAGGATTTCGCAGCTAACTTAGTCGTGTTTCTGATTATCTTAGCTATATTCTACATCTCAACAATGGTTATTACATGGATTAAGTACAGGGTATGGGTAGTGCCGAAGTACCCACTAATGCTCTTTGGCGCATTGGTCATGGGTGGCATTCTAGCACACCTACTCTCGTACGATCTAGGTCTACTAGTCTTCGCCATCCGTAAACCCAAGAGCTTAACCTTCATCGCTATGCTACCACTAATGATAGCATTTGTAGCGTACGCAGCTCTCTGGACAGACTTCGGTGTAGTAGCTACCTACGTGAATCCATTCCATGCCTATGCATCCATAGTGTGCTACACATTCCTCGGTAAGGTACCACCGATAGGTAGGTACTTCGAGTACTTCTTCGGTGGTGCAGAGATTGAACTAGTTGATTTGAGGTTAGCATTGTTCTCTCTCATGCTGTGGTACATAGCTCTACTACTCGGGAATGTACTATTACTACGAAGAGTGAAGGTTGTTTCAATACACGAGATTGCGCATATGTAGGGTGAGTACCTAGTTCACTTACTGTGTTTTCTCTCCTTCCTCTGCTGCTTTCTCCTCCTTCTTTTCCTCTTCCTTCTTCTCCTCTTTCTTCAACTCCTCCTCTAACTTCTTGAGCTCTTCCTCAATTTCCTTCTCTACTTCCTCAATTGGTTTTGGTGGCGGTGTTGTAGCTAGTGTATACCCTATCCACGCCATGATACCGAAGACAGCTAGTATCGCTATGAATCCTGTTAGCTTTAGGACGAAGATATCTACACTAACACCCATAACGTAGAGCGGTGGTGGAAAGAAGACTAAGTAACCATACACTAGAATTACCACTATTGACGCTATTAGTAGAGCTATTCCAATTACCTGGTCTTTACTCATCACTACACCTCCAGCCCTCATGAATTAGTAACTCAGATATTTAAAAGCTCGTTCATATACTCTTAGGTACTGTACCTGTGGTTGAAATCCATGTGTGTAGCTATTACGGAGGTTGAAGCTAGATTAAGCAGTAATTTACTCAGTAAGTTCAGGAACTTAGTTAACTGGTTTAGAAAGTGTGGTGGACCTATCATTATTGCCTTCTCAGGTGGTGTAGATAGTTCTGTTGTCTTGAAGGTAGCTATTCTAGCTCTCGGTTTGAATAATGTAATTGCTGTTACATGTACATCACCTCTTCAACCACCTGAAGATCTAGAGTGGGCTAGGAAGGTAGCTAGCTCCTTAGGTGTTAGACACGTAATGATTGAGGTTAATGTATTGAACGATCCTGAGTTCATTCGTAATACACCTGATAGGTGTTACCACTGTAAGAAGATGCTCATTAGGAGCATGAAGGAAGTCGCTACTAGATTTGGTGCGATAGCTGTAGTTGATGGAACTAATGCTAGCGACTTGAAGCTCCGTAGACCTGGTTACCGCGCTCTACTTGAGGAGAATGTGAAGTCACCACTTGCTGAAGTAGGTGTGACAAAGGATGAAGTTAGAGAACTAGCGAGAGCGCTTGAGCTACCTAACTGGAATAGACCATCCATGGCATGTCTTGCAACGAGAATTCCCTATGGTGAAGCTATTACATTAGAGAGACTGAGGAGAATAGCCAAAGCTGAGAGAATTGTCAAAGAGTTAACAGGTGTTGCTCAGATTAGAGTTCGTGATCATGGGTACATAGCTAGAATTGAAGTTGGAAGGGATGAGAGGTGGAAGTTCTTTAACTGTGAAGTCATGGACAGGGTAGCCAGAGAGCTCATGAAGCTGGGGTATAGGTACGTTACTCTGGACCTACTTGGATACAGAAGTGGTAGTATGGATGAGTTACTTACGTAGTGCTGTAACTTTTGAAAAAATTGTGAATATCTATAAGTCTATCGTCGAAGTAAATAGGAGAGTTTAACTTGCAATAGCTTATCCGTGTAAGGAGTTCAAAGTAGGTTACCTACTCATCCTTCTGTCCATTAGAGACATTATCTCGGAAAATAAGTCATCAGAACTTCTTATGTAGACACATATCTCACATATGAACTTTTGGAACGTAGATGATCTCTCATTACTACGTAAGTGCTCAGCTAGTTCCTTCACTAACTTCATTACCCTTTCATCGCTCTTAAGTAATTCAAGTGCTTGCTTACCTCTCTTCGAATGCAGGTAATAGCTTATTGCTGGTTGTGTGACTTCTAGCTTCTTCGCTATCTCGACTTGTGAGAGCTTATACTCCTTCACTAGGTATGCAGCTACTAGCGCCCTGATAGCTGGTATCACTAACCTTGATATGTATTCACACGGTGCTCTCATACTTTACAATACTTATCGGCATAAAGATAAAGATTAGCACATAATCCTGGCTAGGTTACTAGCGTGAAGTAAAGCGCTAAGCAACCTACTTTCTTCACCTATATAGTTTACCTACCTGTACTCAAGCATTGGTGAAGTTTATTTTCCCCCTTCGGCTGTATCCTCATCCGGTGATGAGTCTTCGCTGCCCTGAGTGGTGAAGATAATCGGCGGAGCTGATAGGGCGAGTCTCATCACTAGCTCTCATCTCTTACCCAGTAATTACTTGACGCGTAGGGTTCACATTACCGTACATACCCTCTACGAGTGTTGTCACCTCTTCAATTCGTTTGCGAGTATTATGTCTAGAGTTGCTCTTAGTATGTGGAATTTAGTCCTTGAGTAAGTACATTAATGCTCCTATTAGTTGTAGGACGTGCTGTTACTAGGATAAGGGTGTGTATGGTGTTAGCTATGAGTTCTGAAGATCTGGTGAAAGGGTAGATCTTTATTTATGTGGTTATAACCTGTAATTTGGTTCAGACCATGGTATCCATAGATATAGGTAAGTTAGAGTCTTTCATATTGGAGAAGATAGCTAAGACAAAGATTCCTGGTCTCAGTATTGCTCTAGTTAGGGATAGCGAGGTTATCTATGCTCGTGGATTTGGATTTAGAGATGTGGATCAAGGTCTACACGCAACACCTCACACAATCTACGGTATTGGCTCTGTAACTAAGTCGTTCACAGCAATAGCTACTCTTCAATTAGTTGAGGAGGGGAAACTATCTCTCGATGATCCTGTGAGTAAGTACGTTCCTCTCGATATAAAGCCATTTGGAGAACCAATAAGGGTTCACCACCTCCTAACTCACACGACAGGTCTCCCAGCACTAGCCTATGCTGAAGCCTACATATCTGGTGTACTAGGTCTCGATACTACTTGGCTACCACTAGCCTCACCTGAGGACGTGATTTCATTCATGAGGGATTCAGAGAAGTGGGCTGTTTCACGACCTGGTGAGAAGTTCTTCTACCTCAATGAAGGGTACGTACTGTTGGGGTATATAATCTCCAGGGTCAGTGGTATGAGGTATGAGGACTATGTCAAGAGGAGAATTCTGGAGCCTCTCGGTATGAAGAGAACGTACTTCCATAAGGAGGATGTCGAGAAGGACCCAGACGTAGCTACGCCATACATACTGGATAAGGAGGGTAGGTACATAGCTAGTAAGTTCCCCTATGGTGTAACTGCTGATGGTGGTTTACTCAGCAATGTAATGGATCTCTCGAGATACTTAATGATGTACATTAACCGTGGTAAGTTAGGTGATGTACAGGTACTCAGCAAAGAGATGATAGAGTTAATGGAGAAACCACATGTAAAGCTACCTTTTGAGCTTCTTGGTGAGGAGTACTATGGGTACGGACTAATCATTCACAAGAACTTCCTAGGTAGGAGATTGATTGAGCACAGTGGTTCAGTTCTGGTCTACACCGCATTTATTGGTTATGTACCGGAGGAGAGGATAGGTGTTGCAGTACTAGCTAATGCATCTGGTTACCCGCTCTCAAACATAGGGATGTACGCTCTCGCACTAATGATGGGTAGAGATCCTGAGAAGGAGCTACCATTCATTAGAACTGAGAGATTGCTTGAAAGACTTGAGGGTACGTACGAGACGTACAGGGGTACTATGAAGCTCTACGTTAGGAAACGTGGTGACTTCCTGTATGTAGAGCGTAGAGATAGGTACACGGAGAGCATTGTACCTCTAATACCTATTGAGTTAAGTGAGGAGAGAGCTATATTCTACACCACTTCATGGGGTAGGAAGTTCTACGTTGAATTCTACATTAAAGATGGTACTGTAGAGCTAATCTACGAGAGGTACAAGTTAATTAAGGTTGGTCAGTGAGGTAGGAAACTCTAACTACCTACTTTCACGAAACCAACTATTCCTTCTGGTCCTCTTGGTTCTGATAGCTCTTCAACAACTATTCTACACGGTATGGATATCTTTGAGGATGCTCTTCTCAGTGCTTCCTTTGCATGATCTATGTACTCCTTTCTAGTCCTCACATACATCACTACACTACCCCTGTAGACTCTAGCTGCTCTACCAACTGGAGTACCAAATGCAAGTCTCATACCTTCCTGAAGTCTGTCTGCACCTGCCATAGCTAACATCTTGTTCTCCCTAAGTACGTGGTGTGGATACGTGACTAACCTTAGGTGGTAATTCTGCTCACCTATCTTAGATGCTAAGTACTTATGAGCCATCTGTCTCGCTGCTTCAAGTGCGTTTGCTCTTATCTGACCGTTTTCCTCAGCTACGAGCTTTACCACTACCTCGAACTTACCATTTACGTTACCTAGATCGAACTTTGGTATTTGTACCTGTGGTGCACCTGGTATGTACTCTAGCCTAGTGTATGGTGGTCCACTAAAGTGCCTATAGCATCTACCTGGTCTAAGTGGGCACATAGGTTAATCACCTACGTGTGGTGTTGAGGAGTTGTTTAAATAGGTTGCTGTACCTTGAACTAGGTACCTATGTGTCTTAAATTTCTTTTACACTTGTGTAGTTGATCCTGATACTTAGGTAAAGTCTTATATGTTGTGTAAGTTACATGCAGTCTATGGGTAAGAGAGCTGTTATCCTAGCTGAGGGCTTCCTAGGTTCACTTACTGGCAAGACAGCTAACATACTCGTTATGTACAGTGGCAGGAAGTTCGACATTGTTGCTGTCATAGACAGTAGGTACGCCGGTCGTGATGCTGGTGAGGTTCTTGGTTTGAGTAAGCTAGGTATTCCTGTTGTTGCTTCTCTAGATGAGGCTCTGGTGTATAGACCTGAAGTCCTTATCGTTGGTGTAGCTACTATTGGTGGTGTTCTTCCTGAACATCATAGAGCTGTAATTAGGAGAGCTATTGAGTGTGGTCTCGAGATATGGAGTGGTCTTCACTACTTCTTGAGTGAGGACCCTGAGTTCTCGAAGTTAGCTAGTGAGCATGGCGTCAGGATTGTTGATGTTAGGAAGCCGAGGAGGGAACTACTTCGTATATGGTCTGGTGATGTTCGGAAGACAAGGTGTGGTCGTGTACTGATTGCTGGTACTGACTGTGTTGTTGGTAAGAACGTTACTGTACTTGAGGTGTGTAGTGAACTTGAGAAACGTGGTTACAGAGTTGGTGTTGTTGGTACTGGTCAAACCATGATAATGGTTGGTGCTCATAGAGGTACCGTTATCGATGCAGTTCCCTCAGATTTCTGTCCAGGTGTTGTTGAGCTTCACGTACTCGAGCTAGATAAGGAAGGTTACAATCCGGTACTCGTTGAGGGACAGGCTTCAGTTCTCCACCCTGCATATGGCCAGGTCTCAGTAGCCATACTCTACGGTTGTTGGCCTGATGCTGTCATTCTCGCACACGATCCATGGAGGAAGTTCAGAGACGGATTTACTGTACCCATGGAGCCTCTTATACGAGAGATAAGAGCTATAGAGTTCCTAGTTCCCTCAAGTAAGGTAGTAGCGATATCGATTATGGGATACGGTAGATCTAGAGATGAGATTCTAGAGATGTGTGAGAAAATAGAGAGGGAGATTGGTTTACCAGCAGCTGATCCACGTAGAGATCCAGGTAGGTTAGTTGATTCCGTACTAGATAGGTTACATTCGATAGGGAAACTATAGATCCCACTCTATGACCTCTACACCTAGACCAGGACCTAGTGGTAATTTCATCCTAGGTCCTACGTACTCTACTCCTCCCTTAATTGGTTCATGCACTATACTGAGTGGTGCATCTAAGTCGATAAATTCAGGCTGCGCATAGGAAGCTACTGATGCTGCAGCAGTGATCGAGACCCTCGTCTCTAGCATACAGCCAAACATCAGCATTAAGTCGTGAGATCTAGCTACGGAAACTATGTCAAGTGCTGGTGTGATACCACCACACTTCATTAGCTTCACATTCACACCGTCCACGGCTTCAAGCTTAGCTAAGTGAGCTACGTCACGTACGGTCTTAGCACTCTCATCAGCAATTACAGGAACCTCAACTCTCTCCCTAACGTACTTAAGACCGTCAATACACCACTCAGGTACTGGCTGCTCAACACACTCAATCTCAAACCTCTCAATCCTACTGAGAACCCAGACAGCTTGCTTAGGTGACCAACCCTGATTAGCATCAACCCTCAACCTAACGTCATAACCGACAGCATCCCTCACAGCTCTAACACGCTCAACATCGAGCTTAGGATCAAGACCCAACTTCAACTTCAAAACCCTAAACCCCTTCTCAACAGCAACCCTAGCCTCCTCAGCCATCACCTCAGGCCTATCGAGACTAACCGTTATGTCAGTCTCAAGCTCACTCACTAAACCACCGAGTAATCTCCAGAGCGGTCTACCGAGAACCTTACCCAGAAGATCGTGAACAGCTATGTCGATACCCGCCTTAGCCGAGTAATTACCCTCAATACACCTCTCCATAGTCAACCAAATCCTTCTAAACTCCTCAACCTCAAGCCCAACAACTCTCGGCTTAAGCACCTTCTCAATAACTTCAACTACAGTAGATACATCTTCACCAGTTACCCTAGGTGCTGGGGACGCCTCACCGATACCAACAGCACCATCACCAGTCTCAACAAAAACCAACACAGACTTCGCCAGCTCTTCCTCACCAAGAGCAGTTCTGAACACTGATCTAAGCTTCAGCTCAAGAACTCTAGTCCTAATATCTCTAATACGCATAGAAACCCCCACACCCCCTTATGCACTGAACTTTAAGTTAGTTTGATGGGAATACGACCATAACGTTCAACACTAATGAAGACTCCTTCCTTTAACTGTTGATCCGCTACATCGAGAATGCTTAAATTATAAGCTTCGTCGCTACTTTTGTACTCTAGCGAGGTGTACAGTATGTACCCTCCAAGTAGTTCTGGATCACAGATCGGTGGTGTAGTAAGGATAGTATTTGCAACCCTTGGTACAGGAGGTCTCGATGATGTGATATCACCTGGCTTCGCTAGAGCCAGCACCTTCACCATCGTCGATGTAGCTCCTGACGGTACTGTGATCAGAGTAGATGTATTTCCAAATACTTTTGCTAGAGGTGGTGGCGGTGGTGGATGGTGTAGAGGACGTGGTATGGGTAGAGGCATGGGTGGGGGTATGGGTGGAGGTTTCGGCTATGCTATAGCTCAGTGGGTTGCATCTACAGGTGCTAGAGCTGTGGTCGCAGGTAACTTCGGTCAAGGTGTAGTATCTTGGCTTCAGCAATTTGGTATTAGGCCAGTAACGCTATACGGTATGAGGGTTAGAGATGCTATACCACAGGTACTGAGGTACCTAGGCGTTTCTCCATGAAGTGAAGTACTCTCTACACATAGGTTGTGTTGAGTTAAGTGGATTAGTACATTACTGTGTAGTCCCTTCTATATCGTGAGGGAGGAGGGGTGGTTGAAGTTAGTGAGGAGGAACTGAATAGGATCTTCAAGGCTTTAAGTCATGAGGTTAGGAGGAGGGTAGTTCTTGTACTTGGTGAGAGAGGTCCCTTACCGTACGTTGAGTTGATGAAATGTGTTGGTGTAGGGGATTCAGGCCACTTCGCATTTCACCTAAGATCACTACAGGGTTTAATCGAGAAGGATGAGAAGGGGCTCTATAGGTTAAGTCAGTTAGGTTGGAAGGTATATCGCATACTCAAGAACCTGTACAGTGGTGAGGATGAGAAGGCTAAAGCCACTGAGCTTTTTGTGTTCAGAGATGCTATTTCCATACACGTAACTAAGGAGTTATTGGCTAGGTTGAGGGAGAGAGGACAAAAAGCAATAATTCGTGATGCTATATCTGTCACCGTGGATGATGATGTGGATGCTGAGTTATTTGATACCGTTATTGAGAGGATAGAGGATGTAGTCTCTCTGAGAGTACCGAAACACCTGAGAGAGCTAGCCTTACTTAAGTGCCGTGATGTGTTATCGATATCAACTGAGGACGAGGGTAGATTTCTAGGGCTTATCTGTGGTCTTACTAAGCCTATGAGTACTGCGCTGTCCTCAGTACTTCGTAGTGTAGGTACTGCACTATCTTCAGCACTTAAGTCGCTATCCCTTGGTTGGATTGGTTTAGGCATGAGGGAGAAGGTTCTTGATCGTAGTGTTGAGCTGAGACATGAAGCCGATGTCACTGTTGAGGTTGGGTCTGGTTCCATAGTGCTCAAGCCAGGTAGTGGTAGAGTTGTTGTATGGTGTGAGAAGGGGAAGGAGCCTAGTATTGAACTCACTACAGAGGGCAGGGTACTGAGCTTGGTGTGTGATGTAGGTGAGGCACATCTTGAGCTACCTATTGAGAAATTGAGGAACTTGAAGACGAAGGTACGTTCTGGATCCGTGAAGCTCTCTATCAATGGTGCTAGGCTAAGTAAGTTGGAGGTAGATGTTGATACAGGTGCCGTAGCAATCCATGGATCCGGTATTTGTATTGAGGACTTGAGTACACAGATTGAGACAGGTACGCTAGTAGTTAATGCAACCTACTCAAGTGTTGTTAATGAAAGTGAGGTTAAGCTGAGGGTGGGTACAGGTACTACCAGAGCTAGTTTAAAGATCCCAGAGGAGGTTAAGGTATGCATTAAACCCCATGTCGAGATAGGTACGTGTATTGTTAGAGGACCTAGTGGTGTATGTGGTTATTACGTTGAACCTGGATTTAATGAAGCTAATAAGAAGTTTAGTGTAGTAGCTGAGGTGAGGTGTGGGACTTTAAGTCTAGAGGTTACTAAGGTGTAGCATCAGTTGTGCTGAGGGGCAATCATCTATCATGTGGGGTCCGCACTCATCACCTAGCTAGTACCCAGATCTAAAGGGGGAGTGGTGAGAGAGAAAGGGGAACTGCTTACTCCTTCACGTAACCTGCCCATCTAGCCCACTTATAGACAGCACTGAGAGCACTAACAGCTCTCTCTGGAGATGGGTATGCTGGGATACCAGCCTTATCTAGTTTCGCCATAGCTCTATCACACTCAATTCCACCAATGAATGAGACTACCATAGGCTTTCTCTCCTTAGCTTCATTCCAAGCCTCAATTATCTTATCAGCAAGCACCTCTGGATCTGTAATTGCTGTCTGACAGTACAGTAGTATTATGGAGTGAATTCTAGGTTCATTGAATGCTTCTAGGAGAGCACCTTTGTACGCCTCTTCACTTGCTTGACCTGTCAAGTCTATTGGGTTCTTCGGGCTCCCGAATGGTGGCATGTACTTCCTGAACCTCTCCTGTAGATCTGGTGGCATCTCCATTAATCGAATACCGCACTCAACAGCTGCATCAGTAGCCATTACCCCAGCACCACCACCATTCGTTATGATTACTGCGTTCTCACCCTTAGGTGGTGGTAGCATGCTCAGTGCTTTAGCCCAATCAAATGCTTCTTCAAAACCTATCGCTCTGAGCACACCTGCTTGCTTAAATGCCGCATTGTATATTGCATCTGCTCCTGCAAGCGCACCAGTGTGCGACGCTGCTGCAGCAGCACCTCTCTCTGTTCTACCAGCCTTGATAACTATGATTGGCTTCTTCTTAGATACTCTCCTAGCCACTTCAACAAACCTCCTACCGAGACCTGGTCTAATACCCTCCATGTATATGAGTATGACCTTGGTGTTAGGATCAGTTTCGAAGTACTCAAGGACATCTGCATCATCTATATCTGCCTTGTTACCCATGCTGACAACAGCTGAGAGAGCTACGCCCTTTGCAATGGTCCACCCCATGAGTGCTATACCTAGAGCACCACTCTGTGAGACAAATGCTATGTTACCTGGAATAACCTCCTTAGGACCAAAGGTTGCGTTCAACCTAGCAGGTCCGTAGTAGAGACCGAAGATATTGGGTCCAAGTATCCTCATTCCGTACTTCCTAGCTGTCTCAACTAGCTTTCTCTCAAGCTCGACATTACCTACCTCACCAAAGCCAGAGGATATCACTATTAGAGCCTTAACACCTTTCTTACCACATTCCTCAACAACAGGTAATACGTACTGAGCAGGTATCGATATGACAGCGACATCAACTTCATCAGGTATATCGAGAATGGATTTGTAGCACTTTAGTCCGAGAATCTCATCAGCTTTCGGGTTGACTGGATAGACCTTTCCCTTAAATCCATACTCAATGATGTTCTTGAGAATCTGATAACCTATCTTCTTGGGATCACGAGAAGCACCTATCACGGCAATGCTACGAGGGTTGAAGAGGTAGTAGATAGGACTCTTCTCTGCGGATTTGCTACTCATTAACATCACCCAAGGTGGTTGGTGCCGTAGAATAGGACTACATGCCCTTTATAAGCGTTTACCCCTTTTCTGTCAACACTAAGGTAAGGAATATATACCTACGTATCTCTATGAGGTTTTGGTGATGAAGCCGTCCCAGCGTGAGCAGTGATCGAGCTCGCGACGAGCTGATTACCTGAATAACCACTTCTCCTTACGCATAACAACTTCCTGAATACTTGCGTCATCCCTTCTCTCGTACCTGAGCCCTCTAATTACTACAACTGGAATACCCTCAGCACCTTGTCCCATAACTAGCTCCGCCGCTGCAGCTACCTCATCAACGATGCAGACCTTAGTCACTCTCATTACGTATCCGTACCTATCTACCTTACCTATGTAGTCACGAAATGGATGGATACCGGATATACCTATTGCAAAATTCACAACACCTTCACGAAATGGTCTACCGAAGGTATCTGTTATGACAACAGCAACATCCCTACCAGTCAACTCCTTAATTCTCTCCCTAATTCTCCTAGCTGACTCATCCGGATTTACAGGTAGTAACGTTACTCTTAACCCACTACCATCTACATTAGATAGATCAACACCAGCATTAGCACATACGAATCCATGTCTTGTCAGCGAGATCAAGTGCCCTGCCTCAGCCTTCAAAACCTCATGAGATTCCCTAAGCACCACCTCAACTAATCTAGGGTCCTTACCTAGTTCCTCACCCAACTTCACTGCATACTCAGACGGTTTAACGGTCTGCAGATCAACTATTCTACCCTCGGACTTAGAGACAATCTTCTGAGCGATAACAATTACATCACCATCCATGAACTCAATACCGTTTCTCCTAGCAACCTCGACAATTAGCTTTCCAAGGTCATCACCTGGCTTAACATCGGGAAAGTCGAGTAACCCAATTATCTCTACCTTAGGTACTTCACCCATGGAGATCACCAAAGACTACAGTAGCTAGGTATGGACTTCGTTACCTAATGTACTTAACCCTCAACCAGAAACAGCTTCAGAAGTATAAGTACTTGACTTGAAGCAGATACACGAGAGGAAAATTACCAATTATAGTAGCTCAAGCAAACCCATCAGTTACTAAAAGCAATTAATCACACCAAATCAAACCAACCATTGATTACCACTAGCACTAGCAATTAAGTAAATTCGCTACATCGTAATTTTTAATAACAATGTATTTCTCTCTTCAATAAGTCTGGACCCCCATAGGTGGGGATACTGTGTGGTTAACTTGAAGTTCGGTATAGAGCTGGTTCCTGATAGAGCTATTTCAACATTAGTCGAGTATGCAATCATTGCCGAGCAGAATGGCCTAGATAGTATATGGGTAACAGATCACTACTGCAACCGTACTGTCTACATCGCATTAACCATGATGGCTATCAAGACAAGTAAAATAACTCTAGGTGTAGGTGTTACAAACCCATATGTTATTCACCCAGCTTGGACAGCTGCTGCAGTAGCTACACTAGATGAGGTTAGTGGTGGAAGAGCTATTCTCGGTATAGGTTCAGGTGATAAGGCAACACTCGAAGCTATTGGTATTGAGAGGAAGAAACCACTAACAGCTGTTAGAGAAGCTGTGACAGTCATTAGGAGATTACTTGCTGGTGAAGTAGTTAACTTCGAAGGTGAGTTCTTCAAGCTTAAGGGAGCAAGACTAAACTTCAAGCCAAGTAGAGCAATACCAATTTACATAGGTGCCCAAGCACCTAAGATGCTTCAGCTAGCTGGTCAACTAGGTGATGGAGTACTGATAAACGCATCACACCCCAAGGACTTCGAGAAGGCAATACCACTAATTAAGAAGGGTGCTGAAGCAGCTGGAAAGGACTTCAGCAAGATAGACATTGTAGCGTATACCTGCTTCTCAGTAGCACCAGATTCAAAGAAGGCAAAGGATGCAGCTAGACTAGTAGTAGCGTTCATAGTTGCAGGAGCACCAGATACATTACTGAAGGAACGAGGAATAGATCTAGGTAAGGTAAGCACTATCAGAGAAGCACTAGCTAAGGGAGACTTCAAGAAAGCTGCTGAGAACGTAGATGACTTAATGCTAGACTACTTCTCAATTTCAGGCTCACCAGATGAGTGCATTGAGAAACTTAGAGAGTTAATCAAGGCTGGAATAACTCACATTGTAATGGGATCACCACTAGGTCCGAAGAAGAAAGAAGCTCTTGCACTAATCGGTGAAATAGTCAAGAAGTTAAGGAGCTAGAACGGGAACCTACAAAATACCTATTTTTTTCTTGAGTACCTCCTTCACAGCTACATAAGCAGCTTCATCTCTCGGTAACTCCATCAGTGATCTAGCTTCAGACATAAATTCCTCAATGGCCTCACTATATGGTACGAATCCCCAAATCTCTACTCCAATTTCACTAGCAAGTTTCGTAACTCGTTCTCTATAGTGTTCTCTGAACTTATTGACTACGATACCCACATTCCTAACCCTTATACCCACTTCATGAACAACATCTAGAACTCTCTTAACAGTATCGAAGCTCGCTTTACTCTGATCAGTAACCAGTACTAAGTAGTCTATTGCTTTGAAAACTCGTCTATTGAAGTGCTCTAACCCTGCTTCACAATCAGCTAGGATTATGTCGTACTGATCCATTAACCACTCAAGAACATTGGAGAGAACTGCGTTAACAAAGCAATAACAGCCCTCACCTTCAGTTCTCCACATAACGAGGAAGTCGAATTTAGGTAGTTCCTGAACTACCTCAAGTACTCGTGTCTGAAGTACTGTAGCTTTATCGACCTCGGATATAGAGGCTTTCTCTAGCTCCTTCTTGAACTCAGTAGCTACGTAACCAAGAGTTTTCTTTACATCAAGTGGTATGCCAAGTACGTCTGCTAGATTAGCATCCGGATCAGCATCAATCACTAGGATAGCCCTATCCTCAATACCTTCCTCAGTAATTGCCTTTAGCATGAGTGCTGTGATGACGGTCTTCCCTACACCACCCTTACCGCTTACAGCAATCAGTATACTCATGCCTACGCCTTACCCAGGACCTCCTTACTCCAAATCTCCCTAATGAACTTAGGTAGATCACTACTCTCTCTAGGACCTACGAAGACCCTCCACCCTGGTAGTAGATCCTCTAGTTCACCAGCTATCTTAGCTGCGTAGCCAGGTATCACCAGCGACCTGTGCTTGACCTTCTCCTCTAACTTAAGCTCCTTAACCGCCTCAGCTATCTTATCCGCTGTGAATCTCTTACCAGCAACAGCTGATGCTACAGAGGTACCCTCAGTATCTATCACCAGTAGCCAAGCATCGATACCACTCTTCTCAAGATCTCCTCTCACTAGGGATACTGTGAGTGCATAGTTACAGGTAACTACGAGAGGAGATTCAGGTGTTGGTTTACCCACCTCGTACAGTCCAGGTTTAACTGATGGTGGAACTCGTGGATCAGTGTACAGGCAGTCCCTCAGACAGAGAACAGCCATGTAGACCCATGGGCTTAAGCTATGCATTACTAGAATATCCGCGTACCTAGCTACTAACGAACACGCTATAATTGCTTCCCTAAACTCCAGCTCCTCAGTACCACCACTCTCGAAGATCCAGACAGTAGCTGGTATAGCCATGAGTGGAAAACCTACTTCCCTCTCACCAAACTCAATAGCTGAGTACCTGAGAGCCGTAAAGTTCGATATCGTATCTAGGAAACCACCATTACTAACCAAGGTACCTGGATCCAGTACCAGCTCCTCATAACCAAAGTTCTTCACTATCGAGACCACTAAGCTCTTCAACTTAGATAGGTCGTTAGGAGCTGAAACAACCAAAGGACAAGACCACTTAACAGCTAGATCAGCGAACTCCCTCCAATTTCTCTCAGTAGCAGCATAGATTAGAGGTCTTCGAGAACCAATCCTCTTCAATACTTCCTCGAGAGTAGCTGGATCAAGAGTACACACGATCAACGG
This sequence comes from Thermoprotei archaeon, assembly GCA_003649205.1. Lineage (GTDB taxonomy): Archaea > Thermoproteota > Thermoprotei > Thermoproteales > B15-G16 > B15-G16. The sequence goes on along the minus strand of QMRC01000002.1, from coordinate 169,066 downwards.
TTTACTAGTTAACTTACATACCTTCTCGACAAACTTCACAAATCGCTCAGCACTACCAGAGACACACCTAACAGCAAGTAAGTCAATACCGAGTCTCTTCTCAATCCTCTCATAGAACCACTCATTAACAAACTTAATCCTCCTCTCAACCTCTTCATCACCCATCCCATCGTGAACATCGAGAGCTATAGCTGTTGGATTCCTCCAAGTCCATTCATGCCTATACACAACGTCCTTGCCACCGACCTTAACAGCATTAGGTTCAACACCTATGGTAACCTCCTTAACAGGAGGCCTCAACAACTCCATTAACTTCCTCAAGTTCTCCCTAAATCTAGGATCCTCGAAGAGAGGCCTACACTTATCGAGTGTAGTCTGTCGCTCAATCAGCTTAGTAGCAAAGACCATGCACGTCGGTTCACCACACTTACCGCAATTTAGCTTCGGAAGTAACCTATAGACATCAAGAGGCTTAATCCTCCTAGGCACGTAAGGTCACCTCCTCTCAATACCTCTTAGTCACCCAGCTATAGTACTCAGAAACCTCCTTCTCAATAACATCCCTAACCGTCTGCTTCTCCATGAACTCAGTAACAGACTTAACTATGGACGCTGCTAGTGGATGCATCATCATGAAGAGATCCGCACCAGCAAGCAACATCGTCATAGCTGTAACAGCTTCCCAGAGAGGACCTCTCCACTCCCTTGGACCCCACGCATCTAGCTTCATCCACGCCTCTCTAGCAGCCCAAGCATTTGTCGCGGCACAGCTCATTGGTACCTGTAGATCCTCGTCACCTCTAAGAGCAGCTAACCTAATTCTCTCAGCTGCACTAAAGGAGTACTCTGTACCATACCCTAATGCAGCCGTTGTCGGGTCGAGAATTATCCTATCCTTGCTGAGACCTAGATCCATCAACCTACGACATATGGCTTTAGCCTGAGTCACATCCATGAATATGAGGGCTAGTGCTACGTGATTGAACTTCTTAACAACCTCAACGTACTTAGGTATATTCATACCGAAGGTAACTGATGCCAGTACGAGTCTCTCGTTAGCAGCTACCTCAGCTACCTTCGCGAAGGTCTCTAGGTCCTTAACTGGATTACCACAACCACCGACAATGAATGGAATGTCTATTGTCTGGAGCATCTGCTCAACCTCTTTAGCTGCTTCTTGTGGTGATACATCTTTGATACCGGGGTCAGTACTGACTAGGTGAAACGATATTAGATCTGCCTTAACCACGTTGATACACTTCTTTGCCCACTCATAGGGATTTGAGAGAACATCACCGTACGCATCTCTCACAGCTCTAGGTAGTGGGATAGTTGTATCGAATACGTCTAGTGCTACCTTCGGTCTATTAACTACGTAACCTAGGAACCTGAAGATAGGGGGCTTATTGTCACCACCAATCTTAATAACTGTAGATCTCGTACCACCTTCAGCTTTCGTAGCACCTATCTTGACCTCGGCAATTGACCCCTTGAACTCAAGACTTGGGTACTTGTACTCCACCTTAATAAACTCAACAAGCTTAGGGACAGCAGCTATGGGCGGTACTGTAATAGGTACAGCACCAGGTACTGGTGGTGTGAGTAATCTAAAGCCTGTTGGAGTTACCTCAAGGATGAACTCTAGCTTACCACCTGGTGGCTGTGGTACACCAACCGGCTCAACGGTTAGCTTCAGGTACGTTGGACCTGTTGGAGCTGATGGGGGTATGAACTCGATAGTTAGCTCCCTAGCATCAATCACAACGTCTTCGAACTCTAGTCTATCAGCTGTACTCAGTAGCTTGAGTAAATCCGCAACAACCTTCCTAGCTTCTGCTTCTCTCCTCTCTTCCCTTACCCTTCTCTCCTGACTCACTACCACTCCCCTCAATTCTCGTTATGACAACCTTCTCAGCTGTTATCGTCACACCGTGAAGTTCAACAGTAGCTCCTAAACCAACAAGAGAAAGGAGGAAGTTGAGGAGATCAGTACCTAGTTCACTACCTTGCTCAGTACTCCTCTTCCCCTCCTGTCTCGTACTCATGAATGAACACCCTAGGTACCCTTCTTCACAACAACTACTCTCTTGATGTATATCCTAGCATTGTGCAGCACTATCCTAATGGGTACCTGTGGTGCTGCTGGTGCCGCTGCTGGTACCGTAACCGCTGTTGGCGGTGCTGGTGCAGGAGCTGGAGCGGCAGGTGCGGGAGGTGCGGCAGGTGGTGCAGCTGGGGGTGCTGCTTCAGCAGCCTTTAGCTTCTCTGCTACTGGGTGACCTTTCTCGATCAACCACTTCTTTAGCTCCTCAACAGTTGATACATCTTTCTCAGTAGCTATCTTATCGTAGAGATCTGGTGGTATCACATCCTTTAGCTTCTCCTTAAGCTCGCTCGGTAGCCACACAACTCTCTTCCATCCACCATCAGCTATTAGGAACTTCCTGGACCTCATGTACAGTATCGATATGCCTAGGAAGCCACTTACCTGTCTACCACCACCGACCTGCTCTGCTAACTGACCAAACGTTAGTCCAATAGGTGTCTTACCTCTAAATCCTCTATGGACTATACCTATACCATCGACCTCAGGTATGTAGAATGCTACTGCTTCGAAGCAACCACAGGATGTCATTGGATAGTCGAACATGCTGTATAGGTACACCTTCTCTACATTCCCAAGTGACTTCTCCTTAACCTTCTCGTTAACACCTTCGTACTCTCCCTTAACTGGATCCAGACACTTACCTTTAGGTACTGGGAATATTGGTCCCTTGGGATCGATCATGGCTGCTGCTCTAGCATCAAACCAGGACACAGCACCGCATGCTGATGGTCTTTCAGGAGTTATTATGCAGACATGACCAGGAGCGAAGGACTGGCATAGGATACAGCCGTAGAATGTATCTACCTCCTCATCTGTTAGAGCTAGTGCCCTCTTATCTCTCTCCTCGTAAACCTTCATTGCCTCACTTAGGTACTCCTTAACCTTCTCAAGATCTGTTATGAACTTTACCTGTGCTTTCTCAATCATTGGGAAGGTCTTCTTGAATAGCTTGATCAGAGCTAGACCAATTAGCTTCAGTGTATTGAGACCTTTACTGTATGCCTTCTTACTTATCCTAATCCAAATGTCTGCTCTCGAACCTACGTGCATGACACCGTCGATGTAGTTTAGGAAGTCGTGAATTCTCCTCTCGAGAACACCCTCTAGTTCAGGTGTGAGCTTTGCACCAGCTACCTCAATGACTATACCGATTGGATAGCTCTCACCCTCTTTCAGCTCAGGTAGGTCAGGTCCAATAACCTCAACCTTCTCATCCTCAACCTCTTCCAACTTCTTAACCCTTAGTAGCTCGAACTTCTGAGCTATCTTGGGTCCACCGAACTCAACGTACATGTCTGGTCTCCTAATTCTCTGACCCTCGTACGCAGGTCCAATGTCGACGGGAAATCCGGGTACTATGCTAGAGGACATAGCTACACATCACCCTAACCAACTATATAGTTGTTTGGAGATAGGTAAATCACCTTCATAATCTCTTGCTTCGAGACTTATAAACTTGTTATTTCTTGGAGTAGCGGTAGACACGTTGGGTCTACCAATGGTTCCTCTAGTGGTTTCCAGCCCTTCTCCTGTAGGAACTTCATGACCTCGTCCTTGACCGTTATCGCTATGTCTGCTTCAGCTCTGATGTAGTTCGGTAGGTCTGGTGGTAGTGTTCCATGTACTTTCCTGTACATGTCGACGTAGTGACATGCCTTGATAGCCCTAGCGCTGTGACCATCGTTAGCCCTCATAACTAGCTTAGTTATCAGTATCAGTGCTTCGTCCTTGTTCTTAGCTAGACACAGTAGGTGCTCAGGTACTGGTCCAACGAATACCTTCTTCTTCGTCCTCTTGTCGTATATCACGTACTTCTCTGGCTTAGTTGGATCACCAAGGAATAACCTACCAACAGGTGCTAGTGCTGGACCAGCAACAACTGGTACACCACACCTTAGTACGCCCCATGCAATTGCTGCATCCCTCTCGAGCGGTGCTGACCATGCTAGACCAACAGCACCAACTCTATTAAGTAGGTAGTCGACTAGTGCAGGTGCATTTGATCTAAGCGGCATTCTAGCGAAGATCTGTGGTACCTTGAGTGCGAGTCCAGCTATGTGTGCTATAGCTGTTGGAGATCCCATCACCAATGTCTGATCTGGGAAGTCCTCGTAAAGCCCGTGACCTGCCTCCTTAGTCCTGTACTTGGACAGTGCTATTGCTGTACAGCCTGTCGTGAGGATTAGGAAGTTCCTCTTACACAGCTCCTCAAGGATCTCACCAAGTTCCTCAAGTGAGCTAGGTCCATAGTTACTACATCCAACAACAGCTATTATACCAGGTATAGTACCCATCACGACAGGAACACCTAGATCCCTGATAACAGGTTCAGGAACAGGTCCGAGTGGTGGCTTCATTACGTACTTCTCCCTGCTAAAGACCTCCTTTACCTCCTCAAGAGCTTTAGGCTTCACTTCCTTTCTAGCTTCATAAACTACCAGTGCTACTCTAGGTACTACCTCAGCTAACTTCTGTGCATCCAAGACAGCAAATCCCCTCACTGTACCTGATTTAACAGCTTCAACTATCTTCTCAGTATCCACACCTGTAAGGTCTGGTAGACCTAGGTAAGCTCTCTCTGTTGTCGTAATCACCACAGTACCCTTCTCCTTGGCTTTCTCAACTATGTCTGGTATAGCACCTTGCTCACCAACGATGAGTACGTCCACAAGTCCTCTACCGACAACATCCCTAACGTCATCGAGCGTACCAACGACCTTAACCAAGTACTTACCAACCCTAACGGTGTCTAGTGCATAGCATCCACCAGTCACGATCTCGATCTTATCGATATACCCACTTCTCTCACAGTACTCAACAACATCTACTACCTCAGGAACATCACCGAGGATAAGTACTACAGGTTTCGTGAAGTCAATGAGTGCCTTTCCAAACTCAAGCTTTTCAGGTACCTTAATACCCTTCGGAACTAGCATTAAATTAGCTATCTCAGCTACCTCAGTTAGCAGTAGCGTAGCTGTACCTATGTGAAACATCTTTGACTCCAAGTCCTCGATACTAGCTTCCTGATTACTGTGGATAGCTGCACTGATCTCGACTATCTGCTCCTCAGCATACCTCAGGGGCTCCTCAAGCTCAGTCAATACCTTTGGCCTAATACCTATCAGTAACCTAGTGAGTGGAGCCTCAACAGCAACACCTAACTCAATTGGGGCATCCTCACCTAACCTACGGTACGCAGCTCTAAGCCTTCTCTTAGCTAGTGCTAGGTAGGCTAATGCACCGGATACCGTGAGTGTGAGTAAGGTCTTTGCGTGCTGTAGCTTATTCTCAACTACGTACATAGGTTCATACCTCTTCAAGAGGAATAGATCCCAAGCCCTCAGCATTGGAAGTGAAGGTCTTGAAGCAGGACCAGTTGGTTCCCACTCCTCCTCAATAACTACAGAGCCGATGACCAGATCAATGTTCTCAGCAGCTAAGGGAGGGGACTCGAGCTTACCGATCTTGACGTGAAGTGGCTTACTCAACTAGATCCCTCTCTAACTGACATTGGTTCAGGAAATAAAGTTTAGCTACTTGAGTTATTACTATCTACTTCCAACCTTCATACTGATTAACTTCGCCACAATCTTCATGGCCTTTTCAGGTAGCTCCTTAACCTCAAGGTATTGATCTCTCACAGCATCTTCAACAATTCCTCTACCTCTCTCAGACATCACGAATACGGTACTCCAACCTTCTTCAGCACCTACACTACCGACACAGACATCTGCTATTGTGGAGACAAACTCTGGACAGCTACGGCAGCAAGCTCTAACGAACTGATCTAACTCCTTGAGAGGTACCTCGAGAACCCTACCATCCACTAACTTAACTATGAACCTCCTCTTTATATCCATCTTAGAGATGGACTTGATATCGAGACCAAACTTCTCAACAATGTACTTCACTACACCATATTCGAAGTTGTGCATGCAGAAGATGCTGATGAGGTACTTAACTTTCTGAGAGGCAGCTAACTTCAATCTCCTCATTTTCTCAATAGCTCTCATATGACAGGGAAGACCAATAACAGCTACCGACCTAATAGCATCACTTCTAACGACATCTCTCAACAATGTAAGAACCGATACGTAGGTATACTTCGAACCTGCTACCTCGAGAACCCCCAACTTATCAGTAATGAGCTTAGGTACTGGACGCCAGTACTCATCCCTACCAACAGACACAACAGCATCAACGAACCTCCTATCCAGTAAGTACATAGCTAATGTAGTGACAACACCACCACACTGAGCAACCCCCCTAACCTCAGCTAGAGTAGACCTAGCCATGTACGTAGCCAACGGCTTAACCTCTCTCCCCCTAACCTCATCAACAATACCTACCTGAGGACAGATCCTATAGCAGAGACCACACAACCTACACTTATCACCAATTACCCTAGGTAATGAGAAAGGCTCTGGAAACTCAATAGCTGAGAAGGGACACACTGCAGCACAAGCACCACAGCTAGAACATAGACCACGCTCAACCAGGATAGAGATAGAGACTTGAGAACACATCCCAACCCCTCAACACAAGTAACAACCCATCTATTTGAGCCTACCCCAAGGAGTAGACACGGCACTTAACTAAAAATCCCAAGCAACACAAACAAAGTGGGAATCAAGGTGAAGCTCGTAGTTCTAAGCGGTGGAACAGGAACGCCCAAACTACTCGAAGGTCTAAGACATGTCGTCCCTGAAGAAGATATAACTGTCGTAGTCAACGTAGCAGATAACTTCTGGTGGAATGACCTCTACATAGCACCTGACGTAGATACAGTACTATACCTCTTCGCAAACATCCTCGATACAGGTAAGTACTGGGGAATCAAAGAAGACACCTTCAACTTCCTACAACAAGCAAAACAGTACGGACTAGACTGGACATGGTTCAACATCGGTGATAGAGACCTAGCAACACACATTACAAGGACACTACTCATGAAGAGAGGGTACACACTAACGCAGGTAACGAAGTACCTAGCAAGTAAGCTACGTATCAGAGCCACAGTACTACCAGCAACAGATAACCACGTAGAAACCTACGTACTCACGAACATAGGTAACCTCCACATACAGGAGTACTTAGTCAAGTACAGAATGGAACCTGAAGTACACGGAATAACATTCCTAGGACTAGAGAAAGCAAAGGTAACAAGAGACGTAATCACAGCACTAGAACAAGCAGACGCCATAATCATAGGACCAAGTAACACGGTAAATAGCATACTACCTATACTGAAGGTACAGGGACTAGGTGAGAAGATAAAGGAGCTACGCGGTGAAGTACCTGTAGTAGCGATATCACCAATAGTAGGTAATAGACCATTCTCAGGACCACTCCATAAATTCCTAAAAGCAATAGGTTACGAACCATCGAGCTACTCAGTAGCTGAAATACTTAGAGACTACGTAGACGCCATGGTAGTAGATGTGAGAGATAGAGAAGTAGGCGAGAGGATAAGTAAGGAACTCGAAATCTACGTGATCACAAGCAACATAGTAATGACTGATCTAAAATCCAAGATCAAACTCGCTAGAGAAGTAGTCAAGATCATAGAGTCGATGAAACAATGCAGGAAAGCTTAAGTAGGTATCAACCACACCTACCCTCGATGATGAAGATTGGTCTTGATGATAGGTGATTAAAGCGATTTGAGCTGATTAAGTAGGTGGAGAAGAGATGGCTACAGTAGAGGACTGGATTGAGAGTAGTCGCTCAGAGCTCAAGAGAGCAGAGGAGAGGTATTATGTAGGAGATTACGCATATGCTTGCTTTCACGCTGAACAAGCTATTCAACACATTCTCAAAGCATACCTATTACGTCATGGCAACTTCCTCAGAATACATGACCTATGTCTACTGTACTCAAGAGCTAGAGCATATGGACTAGAGCTAACAGTGAGTGATGAAGAGCTTAGAGAATTGACGATACACTACTACGCTTCACGTTATCCTGACGCTAGGAAGAGATATGGAATCGAGTACACGGAGACAGTAGCTAAGAAAGCTATTGAATTAGCTAGAAAAGTTGTATCGGAGGTGATGAGGTGCTTAAGTACTTAGGTACTGATGAACTCGGTACAGATGTCAGAGTCTACGTACTGAAGTTTAGGGATGAAGTACTGAAGAGACTAGGAAGTAACGTTAGGTCAATAGTGGTATTTGGCTCTAGAGCTAGAGGATGCTGGAAACCTTGGAGCGATATAGATATCCTCATCGTACTCAAATCAGCACCAAAGGGATTAGAGAGATTCAAGCTTATGCCCCACACCCCAATGGTACAACCATGGATATACACAGAAGACGAGTTCTACACAGCACTAAAGAACTTCGACATAGCAGTACTAGATGCCCTCGAACACGGTATTGTAGTGTACGACAATGGATTCTGGATAGAAGCCAAGAAGTACTTTCAAGAATTCAAGAAGGAATGGGAACTAGTAGAAGTAAATGAAGGATGGATCTCGAAGAAGCTCGAGAGGAGAGGCAAAGCCATGAGCTAGAACTTAAACATCAGTTACGCACCAAAACTCAGGGTGATTGATGTGAAGAAAGTAGTCTTAGCCATAGTAATCACCATAATAATCATAGCTACTGCACTCTACCTAACACTAACTCACATACAAACATCAATACCAGCGAAAATACCTAAGGTAGAGGGCAAGAAGGTATTAATCGTACTATTTGAAGGATACCAACCAAAGGAGTACCAACCAGTTAGAGAAGTACTTGAGAGAGCAGGTGCAACCATAGACGTACTAGCTATGAATAAGACCATAGACATACCGTATAGGTACTACATCATAGACATAGAGGACAAGCTAAGTGAATTAGCTACGAAGTACGACGCAATAGTCATAATTGGAGGACCGGGAGTATACGTAAGGGTAGTCGGTAAGGTACCAGAACCAGGACTACCACACCTAGAGAAGCTATGTAGATTATTTCACGAGAAAGGTAAGGTAGTTGCAGCAATCTGTGCAGCACCAGCAATACTAGCTAAGGCGGGTATCTTAAAGGGATTAAGAGCAACCTGCTACCCAGATCCAGCACTAGTCAAGATACTTAGAGAAGGTGGAGCAGAGTACATTGAAAAAGCAGTGATCGTAGATGATAACGTAGTAACAGCATGGGGGCCACCAGTAGCAAAGGACTTCGTCATCAAGATCTGTGAAGTACTTAGTAGCAAGAAGTAAAGACATAGAGAGAAACAACACAGTCGACCAAATGTAAGACCCCTATAACCCATAGCACTCACTACAATTCGTGAAATCGAGAATCACCATCAAGTACGATGAAATAGATGAATTCGTAGAGAAACTACATAGCAAAGTAATGGAGTTAATACACAGATACTTCACCAAAGAAGAGCTAGAACAACTAAAGCAAAAAGCGAGAGAACTGAGAGAGCAGATAAAACATATACCTTCTTTGGTTATAGTGGCTAGATCGAGGACACGTAGTGCTAGGTACTGCATCAATGAGAGGGTAGTGTACTTAAGGAGAGAATTCAGTAAGTTCGTTGAGGAAATCACTGTAAAGAATACTTCAATGAGCAACGTATGGTATAGAGTGGGATTAGCACTGACCGATGGTTCTGTGTTGGGACCATACATACGCTTTGCTAGTACAGACAAGGAGCTCTGTGCAATACTACTGAAGACATACCCAAGACTCTATGTTAGACTTGGATGTATACACGTGTTACCTCACGAAGTAAAACCCATGTTGTACCTAAGAGTTAAAGATCCAGAAGTTACTACTATCGTGACCTGCCTAAGAAGAGGAGTTGTTTGCTTTCCTAATACCTACTATGAAGTTGCTGAATTCTTATCAGGTCTAGTAGACGGAGATGGCACGGTTAATGTACGCATGGATAAACATGGCTGGGTACATTGCTCAATTTACGTTAGATGTAGTGAACATAAGCTACGACCTATCCTACAGGTCTTAGAGAAACTCAAAGAAATGAAGTACATAGACTACACCCTAGGTGAAATAAAAGAGAATTGGAGACCAAGTAGGTACTTCAGGATAAGATTCTCAATAGAGCACATGCGCAAAAACTGTCTCCTCTATCTCATGGAGTTGAGGCATAGAAGACGAAATGCTAAACTGAGGATTATCAAGGGTGTAGGGCTCAGTCGAGATGACTTGAGAAAATTACTTCAGGAGAGAGTTAGAATATATTTAGTTAGGAGGAAGTGTGGCAAGAAGTACGTCATTGTAAGATGTGTAGGACTAGGACAGGTAGAGCCGTTCAAAGAGCTAGCAGTTAACCTCCTTAAGGTACCAGCTGAAAGAGTTCATTATTATCATTCAGAGAAGTATAGGAAGTATTTTGCTGAATTCCGGGCGAGTAGACATCACGTCGAGTGGCTTGAAAGACTACAGCGGCTTAGTATAGTATTTGGTCTCGATGACTTAGCACGACACGTGAGGCAAGCTATTGACTTTCTGGGGAGAGATTAAGATAGGAGAGGATTAGTTGGCGGGGAGTCCGGGTTTGACCCCGGTACTCCCCTGGGGCCGCCGGGATTTGAACCCGGGCTCACCAGCGTTCTGGGCGGGGTTTCTCCCCAGGCTGGCATCCTAGTCCAGGCTAGACGACGGCCCCTGTCGTGTCACCTTATCTCTTCATATTTATTAGCCTTTCCTCAATCCTCATACCTAGCTATTCAATGGTTAACTACGGTGACTACACTCTACTACTAATCTGCGATAAGTGCCACATTCTACGTGTGTTGGTTGGGAGCTTGTTTCCCTAAGTTATCTCATTGAAGTTCCTATCTAAGCTCGATTACGCGCTTAATCTCGCCAATCTTCACACCAAGTACCGTGACTTCAGCTACTACACTAGCTACAACTCTTGGCTTTCTACCTAGAAACGCTTCTATGTACTTAGCATCCACATTCAGTGTCGAGATTATTGGTATGGGACTTCTGGTGACTACAATGTCTTTCAATTGCTCTTCATAAAGTACTGTACTATCTGAGTACAGCTTTATAGATAGAGCTCTTGCTCTAAAACTACCTACTCTACAGTAGATTAAGATCAGCAGTTTAATATTGTACTTAACTGCCTTACCACCTCTAAATTCCGTTGGTAAGAGACCCATTACACGAACATCAACAACGAGACTATCTACACTACTGCTCACTGCTTGGTACTTGAGATAGATCGCAATAGCTAGAACAGCAATAACCACTGCGATAACGGTAACTATGGTGATAAGCCTTCTACTGACCATGATCCTCACTAACTCTACGGTATTAAGGAAGGTTAATGTAAATTACGTAGGTTAATGCAAATCACTACCCTGAGGTACCTACTACGTCATCTCCTCCTCAGGTAGGTAACCTAGTGCAATTAATCTCTTTTTCACATCCTTTGACTCTAGCAACGGTAGGTACTTCCTAATAAGGAAGATTATGTACTCAGTTGGACTTCTAAATCCTGTACCCTCAAGTGCTTTAGCTAATCTCTCGTAGAGTGGTCTAGGTATGGAGATGTTGACGTAATCTCTCTTCCTACTTCTCTTGCTCTCTGATACCTCACTCATCACTAATCACATACCTAAGAACCCTACTTAAATTACTCTCTAAATGTCATTAGTCTGTACGTGATATGTCACGTATGTATACGTGTTGTTTAACTGATATATTAGGTTGATAAGCTACTCACTGCGATTAGGTATGTTGTTTAGGAGAGCAGTGTACATAGGTAGATTTCAACCACCTCATCAAGGTCACTTAGCTAGCGTTAAGCTAGGTCTTGAGATAGCTAGTACAGTAATCATTGGTGTTAGGGAGACACCTCTAGGTCCTAAGGATCCACTAACCGTCAACGAGAGGATTGAGTGCTGGAGGAGGTTACTTGAGTGGGCTGATGTAGATCTCTCAAGGGTAGTTATTAGAGCTGTACCTGACTTCGGTAAGGATACACCACTACCAACAGAGGACAAGGTTATCTTCAGTAATCACCCACTCATTACCTGGGCTAGGACAGTTGAGAAGTTACTCAACATGAATCCAAGCGATACAGCTTTCATCGGCAATAAGCCACCGATGGTCATAGCGTTCAACTTACTCGGTTACGTAGTTGTACCAGGTCATCGAAACGTACATAGGTGCATTGAGGTATCTGCTAGCGAACTCAGGAGAAAGATACTATCAGGTGATGAGTCTTGGAAGAAGATGCTACCACCACCAGTCACTGAGTACCTAGAGCATATAGACATTTACAGACGTCTACTCAGTCTCGGAGCATCAATTAGTGACGTGGTGACTAAGTGATGAAGGTAGCACTAGAGTCAAGAACTAGAAGCCTCGTGAAAGCTGCAACGTGGAGGTGCTTAGCTACCTGCGTTACCATAGCTATACTGTACGTCCTGACAGGTAAAGCTGAGTTCTCCATCGGTACCGGAATACTCATAAATTTCGTGAAGACAGTACTGTACTACCTCCATGAGAGAATTTGGGCTCGAGTAACCTGGGGGGTCAACAGAAAACACTAGCTCGGAGGTGTGGGCATTGACTAGAGTTCTCATCCTCGGTATAGACAGTGCTGAACCGCTACAGATTGAGTCCTGGATTAAGGAACTCCCCACAATGAGACAACTATACGAGACATACTACAGGAGAGTACAATCCACCGTACCACCAATAACTATACCAGCCTGGTTAACAGCCTTCAGCGGCTTAAACCCTGGATACTTCGGACTCTACGACCTAAGATACCGAGTACCAGGAACCTACACAGACTATAGACTTTACAGCTACAGAGTTGTTGAGCACATAGACTTCATATGGAATAGAGCTAGTAAACGAGGACTAAAGACCGTACTATGCTTCGTACCAGGCACATACCCACCACCTAGAATCAGGGGATACGTAGTAGCAGACTTCTTCACACCAGATACCTCGAGTGACTTCACATGGCCTAGAGAGCTAAAGGAGGAAGTACTCAACGTAGTTGGTGGTGAGGATCAGTACATAATAGATGTGTACGACTACAGGAGAATAGAACCTAGGAAGCTGTATAGGAAGCTAATTGAGAAGATTGAGCACGACTTCAAGATCTTGAAGTACCTACTAAGGACTAAAGACTGGGACCTAGCTATCTGTGTACTCATGTCAGTAGATAGAGCACAGCACACACTATGGAAGTACTTCGATAGAGAACACCCAAGGTACGTAGAGGATCCAGAGCTGAAGTACGGTCTACTCAACCTCTACAAGAAGATAGATGAGGAACTCAGTAACCTAGTGACACAGCTACCTAGAGACACCGTAGTCATAGTCATGAGCGATCACGGAGCTAAGAGAATGTACGCTAGAATCAACGTAAACGAGGTACTGATTCAGGAGAGATTCCTAAAGCTCAAGGAGAAACCAAGTAAACCCATGACCTTGAAGCAACTAGACGAGAAGAAGCTAATCGACTGGGAGAGAACAATCGCATGGTCTTGGGGTGCTTACGTAGGTCAGGTATGGATCAATCTCGAAGGTAGGGAGCCAAAGGGAGTAGTAAAGAGGAGTGAGTACGAGGACATATGTAGACAGGTAGCTGACGCACTAAGTAAGGTCAGAGACCCCAACGGTAGGAAGCTAAATAACGTAGTACACTACAAGTGGAACGCATACACAGGACCAAAGACAACATACATGCCAGACATAACACTGTACTTCGACAACCTACACTACGGAGCGAATGAGATGGTAGGATTCAACACAGTATACAGCCTAGAGACCGCTAAGGGACCTGATGACAGTAATCACGGAGAGTACGCGATATTTATGTGTAGTGAGAAACCACCACAGGAAGTAGGTAAGTTAGAGGATGTAGAGAAGATCCTAGAGCAAATACTCGAACTCCAACCACCATAAGTTAGAATACTTAAGTACTGGTACGCAGTTGAGAGGTACGGTAATCAACATGAGCGATGAGTACGTAAGTGTGAAGATACCTAAAGAGCTGTACGAGAAAGCCAAGAAATTCATAGAGGAAACAGGAACATTCACATCAGTTGAGGAATTCATCAAGTACGTCCTAGAACAGGTCTTAGTAGAGGAAGAGAAACCAAGCTACACACCTGAAGAAGAGGAGAAGATTAAGGAGAGACTAAGAGCACTAGGGTACCTATAAGTCACTCGTAAACCCAATACCTTCAGTACCAACCCTCTATTTTTACGAGGTTCGCAATCACGAATTAGAACATGTCAACCACGTAAAATAATAATTCATCACATACGCTACTAGTACTTGGAGGTGCTCCCACATGATGAGAAGCTCTATCGTGAAGGAAGGTATTGAGAGAACCCCACATAGATCACTATTCAAGGCCATGGGCTACATCGATGAAGAGATACGCAGACCACTAATCGGCATTGCATGTGCATGGAATGAGATAATTCCAGGTCACATACACCTAAGACAGATAGCTGAAGCAGTTAAAGCAGGAGTTAGAATGGCAGGAGGAACACCCATCGAGTTCGGTGTAATTGGTGTATGTGATGGAATAGCTATGGGTCATGAAGGAATGAGGTACTCACTACCCTCCAGAGAGATAATTGCTGATAGCATAGAGATAATGGCACAAGCACATAGATTCGACGGACTAGTCCTCGTAGGTTCATGTGACAAGATCATACCAGGAATGCTAATGGCAATGGCAAGACTAGACATACCAGCAATACTCATAGCAGGAGGGCCAATGCTACCAGGTAAGTACAGGGGCAAGCTCATAGACTTCAAGAATGCGTACGAAGCAATTGGTGAGTACAAGACAGGTAAGATAACACTAGAGGAACTGAAGGAGGTAGAAGAGAGAGCATGCCCAACCTGCGGATCTTGTGCAGGTATGTTCACAGCAAACACCATGAACTGCCTAGCAGAAGCACTTGGAGTAGCACCACCAGGAAACGGAACCATACCAGCAGTCTACGCAGAGAGAGTAAGACTAGCAAAGTACGTAGGAATGCTCATAGTCAAGCTAGTCGAGAAGAGCATAACACCAAGCAAAATCCTGACTAGAGAAGCATTCCTAGATGCAATAGCTGTTGACCTAGCACTAGGAGGATCAACAAATACAGTACTCCACCTACCAGCAATAGCTAGAGAAGCAGGAGTAGACCTAACACTAGACGACTTCGACGAACTAAGCGAAAAAGTACCGACACTATGTAAGTTGAGTCCTGCAGGACCATACTTCGTGCTAGACCTCTACGAAGCAGGTGGTGTACTAGCAGTAATGAAGGAACTCGATAAACTAGGACTCATACACAAGGATAGATTAACAGTAACAATGAAGACAGTTAGAGAGCTACTTGAAGGAGTTACGGTACTGAGGAGAGACGTTATCAGGAGTGTAGAGAATCCGTGGAGTCCAAGAGGAGGTATCATGATACTCAAAGGTACACTAGCACCTAGAGGAGCAGTGATAAAGATAGGAGCAATACCAGAGCACCTAAGGTACTTCGAAGGAACAGCGAAAGTCTTCGACTGCGAAGAAGATGCCGTGAAGGCTATTCTAGACGGTAAGATAGTTCCAGGTAATGTGGTTGTGATAAGGTACGAAGGACCCAAAGGTGGACCAGGCATGAGAGAGATGCTAGCAGCAACAGCAGCAGTAGCAGGTATGGGATTAGCCGAATCCGTAGCACTAGTAACAGACGGTAGATTCTCAGGAGCAACAAGAGGACTAGCTATTGGACACGTATCACCTGAAGCAGCAGAAGGTGGGCCAATAGCCATCGTACGCGACGGAGATAGAATAAGGATTGACCTTAAGAACAAGAAGCTAGATCTACTACTACCACCTGAAGAAATCGAGAAGAGACTAAAGGAGTGGAAGCCACCAAGACCAAAGATCAGTAAGGGATACCTACTCAGATACTCGAGAGCAGTCTCATCAGCAGATAAAGGAGCAGTATTTCAGCTATAACACTAGTAACCAATTCACTTCAACACAGTTTATAAAAAGCACATACCTTCCTCAACCACCTACCCTCAAGTGATTAGGTACATTGAAATACCCATTTCCCAAACTTTCGCAGTGTACGTACTACCAGTAGCAACACCCATAACAGGTATTACCTCCCTAACACACTCAATAAACTACAGCATCATTCAACCCTAAACCTCTCCAGACCTCAAATTGAAGGGAAATCCAGATTGAGAATCATAGACGGTGTGTTGGAGCTGTTAGGAGAGGAAGTGAAGAGGGCTAGTAGCTATTAAAAAGTTGGGAAGAGAGTTATAGACCGAACCTAATCTTCAGGTACCATATCGCTGTGTAGAGGTAGAATATGAACGCTATGATGCCTGCAATGAGCCAACCTGTACCCGGTACTGCGAACTTTGCAGGGTACTCTCTCTTCATTATCACGTAGTAGAGGTACAGCAGTGCTGGTATGTAGATGACCATAGCGAAGAAGTTCAGTATACCACAGAGTATGATTAACCAACCTGGCTTAGCTAGCCATGGCGTAATAAGGGACAGAGGTACTACGTAGACGAATAGCCAGAAGTAGTACCATCTCCTATACGACCACTTCCTAGCTCTCTCAAATACAGCGTAGACAGCATCAGTACACATCCTCGGTACAGCATCTATGATACCTAGGTAGCAGTTACCCATGAAGCTCCAAGCAATGATCCACAGAATCATTGCACCTACTGGACCCCACATTATCTCGAACCACTTAGCCTGTACTACACAGAGCTCCCAACCCTTTGGATAGGTGTGGTACACCATCCTCAGTATTGAGTACGATAGTGTTGTCGTTAGTATGATAGTGACGAAGTTGCTGGTAACACCTAGTAGAGCATTATCTAGGTGTGCAAACTTCATCCAATCCTTCCATCTCCTCCTAGCTTCTTCAGGTGTTGGCTTCTCCGGATCAATCGCGAAACCTGCCTCTGGAATTGGCTCTGGTTTGCCAGCTAGACCGACGACTCTACCAACATACCTAGCCATTGCTAAGCCCTTCTCCCTCCACCAGTATGAGTACATTAAGTTGAAGAAGCCACCCATACCGGCGAAGGCAATACAGGTCACTAGTACAGATGCATCACCTGGCTCTAGCTTACCAATTACCTCCCAGAACTCTGGTCTTGGGAATGGTAGTAGTGATGATAGGAACTCAGGAGCATACTTATGGACGACTGGACAAGCAATAGCTACAGTTAGTAGACCAACGGTTGCAATCGCGAAGGTTACGTACATGAAGTACTGAACAACATTATACACTACACCACCTAGACACAATGCAGCTACGAAGAGAACAACAGTCACGTACGTCCAGAAGATTACCTGTAGCTTAACAGGCCAACCTGGTGGGAAGTTTGTTAACGCTGCTAGTGCTGTAGCACCTGCACCTGCGTAACCCGCCATCCAGCTAAACGTTATCATACACATTATCATCATTATTATGGCGAATGCTGGGTGAATTCTAGCAAACCCATAGAAGATGCCCTCTCCAGTAGCTGCAGTGTACCTTATTACGAGGTGATTGACGAAGAACTGCATGTAAGCTGCGATTGGTAGAATCCACATTAGTGCTGTACCGTACTTAGCTGCTAGGTATGGCCACCAAATGAACTCACCTGAACCCTGAGCAATAGCAGCCCAGACAATACCTGGACCGAAAGCAGCAGCGATACCAATGAATGGTGGTATCTCTCTCAACCTTAGACCAACCTTCAACCTACCTAACTTAATGGCTTTCTCAGCAGAAGCCATGGAGGAAAACCTCATACACTACCTTTTTAACCTGAATAGATAAGAGTTTTGGTTTACATATTCACTATGTTGAAACTTAGAGTTACTGTTATTTATTAATATATTTATTGCTGTAAATAGTTAGGGATGTGGCATGAGGCTAACATTGATAAAGATGTGGCAGCCAGATTGCCCTGTTATATCTATCTCTGAGAAGTTCGACAACATAGGGGTCTATGTCATAGACTCAAGAGTAATCGACGAAGAAAGACTCTATGTACAGATGGTTGTACTCCATAGGAACAGGGACATACACGAAATAATCGATACATTCAAGAAACTAAATGTCAAGAAGGTAGGCGTACTATGGAGAAGCAAAGACACGAGCGCACTAGAGCTAGTATGCAAACCAACACACGCAATAAAGTGTATATGGGATAAACCACTAGCAATACTGAGACCACTCTTCACACAGGAAGGACTAGAGGATTGGTTCCTCCTATCAGTAAATAGCAAGCAAGAAGCAGAAATCCTATCAACACTCAAAGAGTACAACGACGTTAAGATATGCAAAAGCACAAGAGTGAGACCTGAGGACATAGTCATGCTAGCAAAGCTAATGAACCCATTCCTACTACTAGACCTAACATCCATAGTCAACGAATATGCACTAACAAAGACACAAAACAAAGTCCTACTCACAGCAATAAGCAAAGGCTACTACGAATACCCAAGAAAGGTAAACCTAACAGAACTAGCATCAATGCTGAAGGTATCTAAGTCAGCAATAGCAAAAGATCTTAGAAGAGCAGAGAAGAAGATACTAAACATAGCAATAAACCTACTCAAGTACCTCCTCCCAACAAGTTAAAAGAGCAGTCAGTAGGCACCGTACTCATCACCAATCGGACGCTCCCCGGGAAGCATCATCACCACAGTAACCAACAACAAAACAACTACAAAACCCTTACTCAAAACAATCACAGCAACAACACCTCAGGGAAAACCACAAAGAAGCACACCACTCAGCCACAAAACCAAAAACTCAGAAGAAAGAGAACAAAAAGCAAAATAACATCAAGAAAAGAGAAAGAAACATAGCGAAACCTCAGAACAGAGGTAAGAAACACTATGAGTTACCTGTAGAGGAAAAGCAAAGAAGCAACAAAGAGTCAAGAAACGAAGAACGCCATAAAACCCCCACAGAGACACAAAGGTTAACGATGATGAAGGAGGACTAAGATGATCATCGATGATTAAGCCGATACCGGGTACTGACACCAGAGAACAGAGACCAACGAAAAGATGATGAATCCAGCCCACAACAGAACGATGAAGAAGTTACGCCTAACTGAACAACGAAACCATAGATGAAACTAGGGAAAACTACGAATCAACACCAGGTACAGAGAAACAACGTAGACCAAAATACTGACATTTAAGAGAGAAGCACAGTAACATACTTAGGAGAATCATTAAACACAGCTCAAGTAGAGAACATGGAAATGTACGTACTTACAGGAATTATCAGCACGCTTCTCACAGTGGTAATCTCGGTGATATCCCTAGCCTACTGGCTAGGTAGAAAATTTGCGTCAATAGACATGAAGTTCGAGGAAATAGACAACAAATTCAGAAAAATAGATGAAAGACTAAAGGAACTAAGACAAGAGATTAGAAGTAGCGCCAGAACAGTGACCTCACTCATACACTCACTCCATACACACCTAATAGACTTCATGACAATGAAAAAGCTCTTCACACCCGAGGAAAGAGAATACCTCCTAAGAGAAATCGAACGCTTAGCAACAGCACATAAAACAGCACTAAACCCGCTAAAACCAGAGGAAGTTAAATTCATACTAGAGGTCGTGAGAGAAATTAGGGAGAAAGATCCAAAGGAGATAGACCTAAGCAAGCTAGATAAGATCATGGAGATAGCGAAGAGATGGCTCATGGAGGACGGGTGCGAAGAAGCAGCCAAGCTCTGGATCGTAACATACACACTAAAAGCAATCCTACGAAGAGAAAGAGGAGACTTAGAAGAAAGGAAATAACGAAACACCTAGAGGCAACCTCCACGTCACATAGCATAACCCTGAAACTACCTAGAAAGCTACCTGAAAAAACTAAGGGAACAAAGCACCGATCCAGAAACATACATCATCGACATACTCACTCACAAACTCTGTAATCCCAACGAAGAAATTGAAGCAAGACTCGAACTAGCTAGAAAATTCATGCAAGAAGCTAGAGAATACCTAGAAAAAGGCAATGCAGTACAAGCAAGTGAGAAACTATACAAAGTAGCTGAAGAATGCGTAAAAGCACTAGCCACAAAATTCAACATTCCAGAAGCACAGGAAGCACATAGAGAAGGTAAATGGTGGACAAAATTACTATCCAAAGCAGCAAAAACACTCACTACAAAACTAAACGAACCAACCATAAACCGAGGATGGAGCATCGCGTACGACCTACATGTATGGGGGTTCCACGAAGCAGCACTAACAATAGACCAAGTCAAAGCAAGCCTACCAGATATAGAGCAACTCCTCAAGAAAACACAACAACTAGCACAAACTCAAAACAGAACAGGAATTGAGAAAGAACCAATCACATAAACCAGATGATAATAGGCACAGTATCTCCAGTAAAGGACAGTAAAGCCAAAGTACAAACCCTACTCGACATAGGTACCATCAAGAACCTCGTATACATCACCATAGCCGAGAAACCAGATGTCATAGGTGATAGAGTAACAACCAAAGATACTGAATTTGCCGAAGTCTAACTCTACGAATCTCTCCCTCTAGTGCTCTCTCAACAATTGAGGTAGGTACTTAAGGTACTAGTGACAAGAGCAAGCTTACTCAGTCTCTCTCCCTAACCTCTAAGGTGAGTTACCTGTATGGTTTTAGGAGGTAGTCCCAATTAAGACTCAGATGGTACCACAGTCTCTACACCTACCTCCTTCGCCTTAGCTGCTAACTTTCTGTCAAAGGTGTAGAGCACTTCTCTGTACTGTAGTGCTAGGACTATGTAGAATGCGTCGTATACTGTAATTGCTAACCTAGTGGCTACATTTAGAGCATTCTCAGCAAGTTCATCGATTGGGTGAACATGAAGTAATCGCCAGAGAGAAGTTAGGTACCTAAGTACATTCCCTACCTGACTCTGATCAAGATCTTTGAGTAGTACAGTATGTTTCCAGATAGCATTGAGGACCTCAGCTAGAGCTATGCATGGTGTACGTAGCTTCTCTCCAGATGTAGTGAGTTTCCTGAAGAGATTAAGTGCTTCTTCGCTGTACGGTTCGTGAATAACTAGTTTCACGATGAATGATGAGTCTAGTACAGCCATATGTTGCTAGCGAGTTTCACGATCTTCACGAATTAGTGGAACACTATCACCTACCTTAGGCATACTCTCGAGATGCTTCCTAAGTTCCTCCACTAGTTTCTGAGCTTCTAACTGACGTAATCTCTCTTCAAGGAAACGCCTTACCTCTTCCGATATGTTCACACCATACTTCTCAAGTTTCTCCTTTACATACCTAGGTACACGGACATGTATCACAGTACTCATGCACAATCCCGTGACACATTACGTAGCACGGAGCCTTATAAATGTTCAACGAACATCTTGTCAACAAGTCATAGATTGAGGAAAGGTATGGTAGAGTAATTACCTGTGTTGAGACGTTGGTTTCGGGGTTGAGGTGCTTTGTGTATGTGCTTGGTGAGGGTGGTGTGTTGGGTAAGATCTTGATGGTGGTAGCATGAGTAACTCTGTTCTGAGGGTGCTCTGAGAATCAGTGTTCTGCTTTCTATGAGTTGGTTATTGGTGGGGGTGAGTAGTATGCTCTAGTGCATCAATGTTGCTGGAGTGTTGAGGTATTGGGTTGGATCTGTAGGGTGCTGGTGGGGTCCTGTGTAGGGGGGTTTGAGTGCTATACGATTACTGCTGTTACACCGAGGTTCTTTGCTACTTCTGCTTGTCCTCGGTCGCTGGTGAGTAGTTGTGTTTTGTGTTCCATTGCCTGTACGATGTATAGTGCATCATAGACGGTAATCCCGGTGCTGAGAGCAAGGTTGAAGGCTTTTTCAAGGTACTTTACCTCATTCTCCACTTCTATGACTTCATTCTCTACGAGTTTCTTTAGTGCTAGGTACTTTTCACGTGCTACATCCCTACTGAGTAGTTTGTGGATGTGTACTGCTTTTCTCACTACGTTTAGCACCTCAACTAATGCCATACCTAGTGTGAGTACCCTCTCCTGCTCTAGGTACTGAGCTACTGTTTCCCACTGCTCTTCTCCTAGGATGTACTTAGCTAGTGCAGATGCATCAATGACTATCACGATCTTCCCTCACGAGCTCTATAGCAGTACCCTTAGGGAGTCTTGGATGTCTCTTGATGATTTCATTCACTTCCTTAAGGACACGCTGCTTCTCGTAGTACTTGACACGTTCTTCCAGGAACTTGATGATTTCTTGTTTCCAATCGACGAAATTCTTCAGCTCTTCCATCTTCTTCTTAAGTTCACGAGGAATCCGTATACTTAGTACCTCACTCATACGTAGACACCATACATTAATTGACGTAGACGAAGACTTAAGTTTGTTTGTTGACAGTGATGCTGTGATGCTCTTCAGGATTTGAGGTTTTAGAGGTGTTGTCTTACTTACTGCTTACTATTTTCTCGATTACTTGTCTGTAGATTGGTAATTGCCATGCCCACTCTCTTCCTATACCTAGTTCTGGATTGGGGTTTGGTTCTTCTCCTATTACTAGTGCTCTGTTGAGTTCCATCATTAGTCCTCTTTCTTCGAGTTTGGTAGCTATTCTCCAGTTGCTATCTGGGTCCTCTACTAAGGTCTTCAATTCTCTTGGATCTATGTCGCGTATTGTTGACGTTACTTTTCGTTCTATGTACTTCGTCCAGTTATCTACATCCCAATTGTGTATTGCGAGGTCTATTACTGCTCTTGGGTTCCCCCCTGTTAGTTTCCACAGCGCTTCGATATCTATTGGTGCTTCGAGTTGCTTAGCTAGTTCCTCAAGTCCTTTCTTCGGTAGGTTCCACATCATGTACACGTGTACGTAGGTGTGTCGATACAGTTCTCTCTTCGATTCTCCTTCTGACGTTGTTAGTATGAAGAGCACAGTACTTACGTTGAAGTTTGTGTGTAGGTAATTAACCCATTCATAGAGCATTTTTGTGTACCTTGCTACATTGTTGAGTCCTATTGCTTTGTACACATCATCTACTACGACTACTACCTTCTTACCTTTCAGTGATATTTTTTCGTGGAGTTTACGAAGTATTGTGGTGATTGATTTTGCTAGGTTTTCTCCAACAGGGGTTATGGCGACTAGTGATGTCACTACTTCCCATAGTTCGTGATGTGTGCATGCTATGGCTTTCGCTAGATCTTGCTGTTCTAGTGCGTCTATGTAGATCGCTATGTAGTTTTCATGTTGTTTGAGTTGTTTGGTCAAGTACTTCAGTAGTGTTGTTTTTCCACAACCTTCAGGTCCGTATATGGCTATAGGGAATGGATTTCCTCTTGTTGCTAGGTTGATGAGTTGCTTTAACTCTCGCTCTCTATCAACAAAGCTAATCCACTTACCTATACCCTCGATGTATATTTTGAAGTTCGTACTTTGATCGATCATAAGCACCACATCCTTACCCTAGTACCATGTCTTATGTTGTTTGTGGAATTTACTCGTGTTATCGTGAGAGAGTTTAAGGAATTCTAGTGAGGTCTGCATTGATGAGAGTGATGTTGTGTACTACTTACTGAATTCACATAGTGTCTATCTCAATGTGACTATAGTTGATATGTAGGGGAGACGTATTAGAACTCACTAGTTATCGACATGATGAAGATTATCAGGTACACGTTTGTTAAGGAAAACGCTATTAACTCACTCTACTTGAAGCAACATACGTAGGTACTAGGTACACAGTAAGAAGAACATTTACGAGAGAAGAGCTATCAAGTTGATGAAGCTCCTGGAGAATATCGAGAATGAGATTTGAATGGATTAGGTGAAGAGTACAGTACCTGAGGAAGTAGAGGTAACATGCTCAGCTCCTAGCAAAGTCAGTAAAGGAGTTGCTACCAGAGGTGAAGACATACGTAACAGGTTGATGCTACTCGGTGACATAGACATAGTAACAAATATACCAAATAACATAAGCTTAACATAAGCTACACCACCTCCAGTACACGACCTCTCTCACGTACTCAGCAAACATACAAAGTCACACCGGTACTCTCAGAAACTCTCTTTAACGAGGTACGTATACGTGATTAGTGAAAGTAAGATGGAGTGGTTCATCACACTACTGGGTACTGTAACTACAGTCATCGCATCAGTCGCATCTCTAGCCTACTGGCTCGGTAAGAAGTTTACTGAAATCGAAACTAGGCTCAAACTAATAGATGAGAGATTCAGACACGTTGTAGAGAGGTTTAGTCAAATCGATAAGAGATTCGAGCAAATTGATGAGAGATTTAAGGAACTTGAGCAGAGACTTAGAGCAGAAATTAGAAGAAGCTCCCTCTTCTCAGCACAACTCATTCGTGCACTACACAGCAACCTCATCGACTTCATGACCCTAAAGAAAATCTTCACACCAGAAGAAAGAGAGTACCTAATTAGAGAAGCAGGGAGAATAATCGAAGCTCACACATAAACTAGATCCACTAAAACCTGAAGAAGCTGAATTCATAAAGCAAGTCCTAAAGGAAATCAAGGAAAAAGACCCAAAAGAAATCGACTTGAAGAAGCTAGATAAAGTCATGGAAATAGCAGATCGCTGGTTCCTCGAAGATGGTTGCTTCGAAGCAGCAAAACTCTGGATAATAGCCTACACACTCAAGGCAATACTCCGCGCAGAAAGAGGAGAACTATAGTACGGAATAGAGTACAGGACCAAGGAAAAGACCCCTCAATACTCGATAGACCCCAAGATACTCCTTAAATACCAGACAACGACCTCAATTTCCGCACTACCTATGTCTAAGTACATCGAAGACGCTACCCCACTTAGCTTCACTAAAAAGCTAGGGAAGACGAATTTTCGTTTGTAATACCTTACTAGAGGTCTCGTAAACTCATAGACTAGTCATGAAGAGACTAAAATCTGTAAGCGATTCGTAGAGTTATGGACAAAGGTTAATAATCCTCAATACCTCTATCCCTGACATAAATGACGATCATTGATAGAAGCGTACTAGCTAAAGCTTGGAACATTGCTTGGCCATTGATGATCGCTGAAGCAGTTGATAGCCTCCTCTTCATTACAGATACGTTCTTCGTATCACGTCTAGGTGATGAGGCTGTAGCTGCTGTGGGTTTAGCGGGGTACGCTTCATGGATCTTCTTCGTCTCTACACTACTATTCTACATGGGCTCCATGATCGTAGCTGCACAGGCCTACGGTGCTAGGTTATACGATAGAGCGTCCAAAGCCCTAGGTGAATCCCTCACGTCAGCTATACTACTCACTTCCACAACAACGGCATTGGTGATCTTAGTAGCTGAGGATATTGTGAGGTTACTAGCAGGTGGTAATGTAAGTCCTGAACTCATAGCTGATGCAACAACCTACCTACAGGTACGTGCTCTAGGGCTACCAGTGCTATCAGCCGCTATGGTGCTCGGTGCTGGTTTCAGAGCTACAGGTGATACCAAGCCCTCAATGATAGCTACCTCTGCAAGTGCCATAGCTAACCTGATCCTCGATCCACTACTGATCTTCGGACTACTGGGTATTCCACCCATGGGTGTTCTCGGTGCAGCAATGGCATCGTTCATCGCTACGTGGTTTAGCGTACTAGCTTACCTACCCTTCATACGTAGACTACCCTTCACCATCAAACCATTAATACCTAGGAAAGAGGCGTGGACAGTCTTCAAGCTAGGGCTACCTGCAACAATAGAGAGATTAGTATTCGCACTAGGAAACATGGCGTACATAGGAGCTATTGCTAGGTGCGGAGAGATACCTCTAGCAGCCCACACAATAGGTATACGCATAGAAGCTTTTGCCTACTTACCTGCCTTCGCTATAGGCATTGCTACGACGAGTATGGTTGGTCAAAGCATTGGTAAAGGAAATCTCGATGAAGCAAAGAAGATTGGGTGGGAACTCATAAAGGTAAATACCCTATTCATGACCATCATGGGGACAGTACTCATACTCACAGCACCCTACACCCCAACAATCTTCACAAATAACGAGGAGACCCGTAAGCTAGCAATGATGTACCTGATCCTAGCAGGAATCAGCGAACCAGCACTAGGAGCAGCTATGAGCGCTTCAAGTGCCGTCCGCGGAGCAGGAAACACCATAGTACCAACAATAATAAATGCAACATGTCTCTACACCATACGCGTCGCACTAGCCTACACCCTACCAGAGCTACTACCTAGAAGCAACCGCCCCGTAGGCGCATGGATAGCAATGGATGTGGACCTACTCGCAAGATCAATAATACTCACCACAGTATACAGGAAGAAATTCCACAAATTAGCAAGACGCATCGTCAGCAAAACCTAGAGAAGAACCACCAACCTAGCACAGCACCCCTTCAAACGCCTAACCAAGCCTTCAAACCACCATAACCAAGCTAAGCAAGCACATAGAAGGAAACAAACCCCACAGAACCACAACTCAAGACAACTCAAGAAATATTAACCACAGTTTCAACCACAATGTAGGTGGTGCCAATAAGTGCGCGCATTAAAGAACATAAAGATCAAGTTCATGGATAAAGTAGCCCACTGCACCGCACTATTCGATACAGGTTCAAGCCATACCGTAATACAGCGCACCTTCTTCGAAAAGAACTTTGGCCCTAAATGGACGAAGCTCCCCAAAACAATTAAGCTCTACCTAGTAAATGGTGAATTTGCAGAAGCAGATAAGTACGCTCAAATAACCATAATAATAGACGACATCGAGTTACTACCACCTGAAACAGCACTCATTGTAGATAAGTTCGTAGAGAAGATCGAGATTGAAGGACGTAAAGTTAAACTACCTGAACTAATCATAGGTTCAGGCACCATGGACAAGTACGGAATAGTACTAGACCCAAGAGAAGGCATCAAACTAACAGGAGCCACACTACTACTCTAACACCAGCCCCCAATCACCTTCATGAACTATCTCCTAAGAGACAACATAATAAGCTCCTAAGAACTTTCATAGCTAAATCCTAAATCACTACCAAAGCAACACCCAACAAGTAGTATAGCTACAACAGCTAACCCAATTAACACATAGCTTAATTACCCTGAGAAACACACCACACCTAATCACAGGAAACCCTCCCAACCCAACAAGGACAAAACACCCACGCATACACCAATCAATAACCACAACAATGACCATAGCAAAGCTCTATGCAATTAACTACATCCACATCCCCACCCAGAACACCATCATAAATCAACAAGCTACAGTCTCAAGAATAAACAATGAGCACCCCACAGAAAGGAGTGAAAAAACAAAAACATGCAGAGAAAGAAATCCAATGACAAGATACCTCACGGACCATACACCTATCTCGACTACCCCATCCCTACATAATCAACATCGTTTCCCATCATCGCCTACGTAATTCATCACGAATCTCTTTAAGCAACATCCCAAGAGAAGTAAAACCACCTCTAACCTCTCGTTCTAAAGAATCAAACCTCTTCTCCAAAGATTCAAACCTCCTACCTAGCCCTACAATTGCTGTACCAAAGTAATTCTTAGTCACATTACTCAATACAGAAGTAGCTGAAAGGACTATACCCACGAGTAAAACCATCAAACTAACAACATCTATAACTAAGGGTGTAAACAAAACGAACAAGACTATACCTAAGACAAACATTATCAAGCCAATAACAGCAACTACGAAGTAAGGAAAATCCATCCACACACAAAATGACCCCAAGTCGAGGAAATACCCAACATCAAACTTACATACCTTACCCAGCAACACTACGCACCAAAACAATAGCTCTACAATCTCACTACACAACAATGAAACTACTTAACTGAGGTTCTAAGGTTGTCTACAGTAGATGACCACGGTGTCTGTCTATGTCTACTGTCATCTTTAGTGTTCGCATTGATCGCAAGCTAAGGGAATTGATGGAGCAGTTCTCGGAGATTGATTGGGCTGAGGAGGTCAGGAAGTTTCTCGAGGAACGAGTTAGGTCTTTGCTTAGAGAGAAAATCCTTAGTGAAGTTGATGAACTACGTGAGATGCTGAGACAGAAAGTAGGTACTGTGAGGTCCTCAGCTGAGTTAATCCGCGAAGACGTGAGGGGAAGTAGTTGAGACAAGTAATCTTGGAAGCCTTTACCACAGCGGCACTGCACCTAACTGAAGCGCGTAGTGACTGAGTTTGTAGAGTAGTCAGGAAGTGCAGGGTGTAGTATGTACTAGATGTCGCACTGTATGAGCTATGCGATGTGCTGTGGAGGAGGGTCCTACACCTACACGAAGTGAAGCGACAGTGAGTATGAACTAGATCCATGCAGCGTGTACTGGAGTAACGTCTACACGTGTAATCACGACACATAGTCACGTATACGGAAACTTCATATACTTGCCATGTGTGGATAGATTGTGGTTATAGCATGTCTACTGTAGTTCTCTCAGTTCGAGTACGTCGTGAGCTTAAGGAGGAGGCTGAGAGGTTGGGCATTGACATCAGGGCGGTTGTTGAGAGAGCACTGAAGGAAGAGATTCGTAGGGTAAAGCTCCGGCAATTTGAGGAGATTCTTGAGAAGGCTCTACAGTCCATGGATGTACCAGTTGATGAGTGGATACGTGCTGTGAAGGAGAGTAGACTTGAGAGGTGATCTACACGTCTTCACAGTACCTACTCGATGCCTCAGCTATCTACCCACTAGTACTGAGACTGAGGAAGAAATTCCTCGAGTATGCAGACAGATTTACAGTACTTGACCTGACAATCTATGAGGTGGGTAATGCGCTGTGGAAAGAGTACAGGCTAGGAAGAATCAGGGACCTAGCTACTGTAGCTAAGCTCTTCGAGTTCATCCTCGGTAGCATACGTGTACTGAGACTTGGGACCGAGATCCACAATGTCTTGGACCTAGCGGTTAGTGAGAACCTGACCTTCTACGATGCCTCCTACCTCTACATGGCTCGTGTACACGGGATGAAGCTAGTTACTGAAGATCAGGACCTACTGAGGTATCCAGAAGCAGTAAACACAGAGAAACTACTTCAGGAACTACAAGCTAAGTGAGTAGGGTGAGTATGGAGTCCTCATCCACACCCACGACACCACCTCAAGTTGCGGTACTGAGTTATACTGAGACCAAGCAAGATGTCATTACGTCGACAACTAGTGCACAATGTAGTACCGTCTCGAGTACGTACCAAGCTTAGAGCTTACGTGCTCACACTCCAGGTACCTGAAAGTACTTCCTAACTCTGGACGACTTGTAAACAGTTATCACGAGAATTTTGTTATTGAGAACCCTGTAGACTACTACAAGGACTTTATCGTCGAGTTTCTTAATCTTAACCGCTTTCTTGACTTCGTCTTCACTTAGTACTGCATCAGGTCTCTGAAGACAATCCTCAACTTCAGTAAGTGCTATTCCTCTCTGCTTAGCTCTCTCAAGTGCGTGCTTCGTGTAGACTACTCTCTCACTTCCTGAAGTCGTGCTATAAGCACCTCAATACCCCTGAGCACAACTTCGTTAAGATTTACTTCTCTGTCTTTCTTCGAGAAGTTCAGTATTTCAACGCCAATAACCTCCCCTTTAGCATTGTAGTCGATGATGATGTCTCTACAGATCTCTACACTATCAGCTACCTTGTCATCTCGTAGCCGTATGTATAGGGCATCCGCAACAGGATCGTACGATATGCGGAGTTCAGTCACCTGAGAAACCCTCAAGAACCATGCTGCGAAGTAACTTTTACCCTTTGCTAACTAAGCTGCCTGTTATCCTACGCTTCGTAGTGAAATACCGTAGGTACAGAGCTACCAGCATGATCTGGGCTCACCAATTCTTCCGAAGCCTTGCCTAGGAAAGGTCAGTGAGTCCTGACCTGCTAAGCTCTTCCCACTCCTTTCGAGGTTTTCGCAGGGTGAACTAGGACTTGAGCTACATAGCTGCGTTACTCAGGACGAAGGACTTGACTAGTGCTAGAATCACCTCTAACCTGCTGACCCTCAGCAACTTGAGAGCAATTTCCCCAGAGTTTATGCAGCACGCTGTCAGGTAGTCAGTGAAGCATGGTCCCTGACACAGACATTACCAGGTACAGGCCAGAGACCACATTCACCAGATCTCTACCTGAGAAGATGTCAGCTAGACCTATCCTGAAGACCCTGATGACTACAGTACACCACCCTAGTCAGCTTTTCCCAAGCCAGCACAGAAGAAGTAAGCAGGACCTAGGTACAGCTCATACGTGATTCTCCTCAACAGAAACTACCGCAGTACCACCTTATCGCAGTTAAAGTAGCCATCCAATGAGTAGTATCGCTATGGCAGCTAACCCAATTACCACATACTCAACTATCTCGAGAACTTCGTCACGTCTACTCACGAGCTACTCCCCCCATTCCACAAGTAACTTACTCCTCCTCTCAACCTCTACCGTCAGTACTGTTAAGAGCACACTTACCAAGGCTATGAGAGAGGTAAGACACTCAAGACTAAACTCCGTGACTAATGCTATCACGAACGCTATCGGTAGCTGAGTAACTAGTGTAATCCTAAGTGCATCTACGAAGATACGCCCATCATCGAGTTGCTTCTCAAGAAAGCATTCACGACCAACCATGTACCTACCTCACCTACCCGAGCACAACCCTCACAAAGCACCCATTCCTGGTAAGTGACCCCCACCACCCATCGCTAAAGCACAACTTAATGTGTAATTTGCAGAGTCAGCTCCACTAGTGATGAGGACCTACTTCCTTTTCGTACATCTACGTAATTTCTCTGATCTTGACGTTACCAGCCTCATCGACATGGATAGCGAACTTCCTGGTTCTCAGTTATCTCCAGTCCCAGATGTACTCTATGGCCCATTCGCATGGTTTGCGCCACGACCTCTCTATCCGAATTACACTGGTGGCTCTATACTTACGGTACTCCAGCACAAAGCGTATACCACTGAGTAGCTTACTCAGTAACTTCAACATAGCTCACTTTCCAGAAATTAGCTCTCCTCTCTTTCGACAAAGTATATCTTGATCGTATCACCCTCCCTGCAGATGACCACCTTCTCCTTACCGAACCTCTTGATGATACACCTACCCTTCAGAACCTCGTCAATGTTGAACTCTAGAACCTTCTCCTCACCCATAGCAAGACCATCCTCCACTGATCTTGAAGTAGCTCACTTTCCTTAAAAGAGACTTGCTTCAACACAGTGAGCAATTGGTGCTTGATGTCGAGATCTGGAGCTACTGAGTAGTACTGCTGATTCCACTTAGCTATGGATAACGCTGTGAACAAGGCATTACTCAAGTCGTTCAGTACGTTGCTTACGTCTTAAGGTAACTAGAGATTTGCGATAAATGTACAACTTCCCGCACCTCACTGTTCTAGCTAACTTTACTTGGATCGACGTGTACTACGTACCATGAAAATCTACCTTCCACCGAAACCAGACACCAGAAATGAAGAAATGGTGAAGAACTACAAACAACACCAGGTATCGCACCGTGACAACTATCTCAAGCAATATCGCGGATGGTATAGAGAAAGCAGAAAGCCACATCACTGCCTCTGAAGCACTTCACAAAGGTTCTGTAGCCATGGAATAGTGCCTCGCTTTGCTATCAGGCTACGTACATCATTACCATACATGCTAAGCCAATGCTCAAGCGATTGAGGTACCGTGACTAAGTGCATTACTATAGCTCTACCACGAGGATAAGTAACAGTTATAACGTAGTAGTGCTCTGTAGACTTAACTACACCAATTTGAGGCCTAAATTCCGTCCTAAACCTCTGTCTCACGATATTGCTGATCCTCCTCCTAAGTTCTTGAGCCACATCACCGGGATAGTTATGATCAGTATCCACAAGGAGTACTAAGCTAAAATCCCTAGAGATACTACGAAGCTTTGACACAAGCAGTGCAGCATTACTGAGTAACCTCTGTTTACCCTCCTCAACGATTATGAAACTACACGTTGATTGCTGCCCCTTAAGTCCCTCACTTACAAGTCTCCGAATGACAGAATCCTTCTCTGTAAACCTCCGTACTCGTGCTTCCCGTCCTACAATTCGTCTAAACACCTCACACAATAGCTCAGCATCCACTGAACCCTCACAAAGGCATAGTCTAGAACCCGTAGCTAGATCCCCCTCAGATCACTTCCTAGCTCCTCCAACTCATTGTAGGCTTCCTTTCCTGGAATTACCTCAGCATCTACCGTACCGTCAGGTAGTCTATGGAGGCGAACCACTGTTACCTTGTCCAATACCTCTTCCTCCCGTGCATGATCTAGAATGTCTCTAAGGAACTCAAGACTATGCGTCGTAATTACATACTGTGTTTTCGCATTCTCTTTCCTCAACTGCTTCACTAACTCTCGACAGTAGATATCTAGGTACCCCGGATGCATGTGGCGCTCTGGCTCCTCAAGAAGAACTAACTCCGCACCAAGAGATATGGGAACTAAAAGCTCTATTAGAGATCTCAACCCATCACCAGTAGCATCTAAAGGCACTATCTCAGTCCTCTCACCAAACCTAAACACAATCTTCTCACCACGTAAGTCCCAGAAGTAAGGGACCTCCTTTCTGAGAAATTCCACTACCCTAAGCAGAGGCTCCACCTCCTGCTCAAGTCTTGTGAGCAAACCCTTTAGGTCTCTCCTAAGCCAGGGTACTCGAACTAGAACCTGCGGTAACTTCACTATGCACTCACTGTCAAATATCTCAACTGCAACTTCCTTATCTCTCAAAGTCACATAACCTGCACAAAGAAGTGAATCCCCCCGCTGCAGCACAGCAGCTAAAAGGTCCTCCCTCTTCAAGTCCTCCCTTAGATACTGCGCAACAAACTCACTCTCCCTCCTAACAAGATCCTCCATCTGCATTCTCAAAGCCTCAAGCTTCTTCTCAAGTGCTCTTGACTCAAGTATCCTGTACCTATGCTCTAGTGCCCTAATCTCAGCTTCTAAATCCCTCAACTTCTCTCTGAACTTAGTCCTAGCTCTCTCCATAAGTAACCGCAGAATACCCTCCCACAAATGTCCAGCTTCCCTCAGCAGACCCTCCTTATCCTGAAGCGGACCAGTCAAGACAGTCGCCCTAATAGTCTCATCATCTAGCCTAAGCTCTACCTCTGAATAAGGCGCACCAGTCCTAACAAGGTACTTACATCCACCTCTGTACCTCTCCATGACCTCAACAATATCTAAACCCAACACATCATGAAATCTCCTCGGCAAAGACAGTACAATAGCAAGAGCCTCTACCACAGTACTCTTCCCCGTATTATTTCTACCAACAAGTATTGTCACCTGATTGAGAGGCAATTCAAGATACTCAAATAACCTAAAGTTAATGAGTCTCAAAAACCGAATCACAACAAGCACCCACCACCTAAATTCCCAGTACACAACATAATATTGTTTTGCAGAAAACCCCAGCATCTACACCACATAGCTATCACGTCAAACTCCAAAATCTCATCACCACGTAATCCAAATCAACATGTGCACACTGAAGCACATCACTTCCAAGCAAACTAGGTACCTGAAATACAGCATCCCTAAACTCCCGCCCCCGAAATCTCCTCAAATGCGTAACAACGTACAACCTCGACAACCTAAACGTTACAGAAACCCTATGATCAAAAACATCAACTAACTTCAAAACAACATCCCCAACAACATAAGTATTAGCATACCCACCAATACCAACAAGACTACGTTTAGCTAGCTCAAGCACCCTACCAACACCCCCAAAGACCCTGAGAGCATCTCTATCAGTTAAAATAGACACAGAAGAACCACTATTCGAGAAAATACCACATACCACCGTAATTGAGCTGAGCAAGCACATAGAAGAAGCGCCTAACAACATCACGAGAAGGAAACCTCACGATAAATTAAATCAATCCTAGGCAGCAAAACCAAACCCAGCACACTCCCACAAACCCACCCCAAACAACTTACGCAGCAGGACCAGAAACCTACATGATCAGAGCACTCAAGATCAACCTCACTATCAAGATCATTAGCGATACCACCTCCAACTAGAAACACCACACCAACCCACACAACCTACATACCAATAACGTACAAACCCCCAAACCACAAAACAGAAGAAACACCTAACTCAAGAAAACACAAAGCTTACATAGGGGAAGTAATTTAAAGAGATGTTACTAAC
Organism: Thermoprotei archaeon; assembly: GCA_003649205.1. Lineage (GTDB taxonomy): Archaea > Thermoproteota > Thermoprotei > Thermoproteales > B15-G16 > B15-G16. The sequence goes on along the minus strand of QMRC01000002.1, from coordinate 134,788 downwards.
GTTAGTAACGGTGAAGATATGGATAAGGTTAGAGAAGGTGTAACGATAAAAATTAGGAAAGATGTACATAGAAAGCTAGTAGAAATCGTAGGAAAGTACGTTAGCAAATATGGAGAGAAAGTGACGTACTCTGATGTAATAGATGCACTACTACACAATACTGCAGATCCCGTAGAAGCAATTAGGAAATGGATCAAATCACAAACAATAAGAGGTGTAGAAACATGAAAGCTAATTTCGAAGAAATGGCTAAACACATAGAATTAGCTACTAACAGAATCGCAGTCTCTCCAACCCCCCGTATAGAGGACCTCCTAAAGCTCGCAGTTAACATAATGAGCACTGAGAGAATGATTGAAGAAGCTCTATCTAAAACAACTAGCGAAGAAGAGAGAAAGAAACTCGAAGAAGCTTTAAAGAAAGTCAAAAAAAGCACGAGATAGACTACTAAACATATATGCAGCTATGCTAGTAAGACGTATAAAACCATCAACACCTGAGATGAGCCCATGGTTAATCTAGCAGGAGAAGAAATAGCTGAAGCAATTAAAACACAGCTAGAAAGGGTCAAGTACTCTCCTGCACTCGAACTTGATTACATGTACAATATAGCAGCAATCATTACGACAGTTGGCATGGTGAAGAACATACCTGCACTAAAAATAATAGACAATCAACTCATGGCACTCCCCTCTAGACTAAGACCCCTCCTCTCATACAGATACCAGCTAATGGGAGGTCCAAGAGAACTGACAGAAGCTGTCGAAAAGATGGTAAAAGAAGTTCTAGACACACTCTACAAAATAATTGAGGAAATAGCTAGAAAGATTAAGGAAAAGGAAACCCTATCTACCAGTGACTTCGACCAGGAATTAATAGCACTCGACGACATACTTACTAGAGTACCCTCATTCCGTGAATAACGCTCCTACACCCCTCCCCTTCACACTACTTCCTTTACTTAATTCCCAGAAAGTAGAAAGAAATGGAAAGTAGAGCCTATCCCCGTGAAACCCGTACAAGGTAGTAACAACACCATAGTCACAGCAACGACCAGAAATAGATTCAGGTAAACGACTAAAGATCTTAGTCAAGCCGCTGTAGCCAAAACCAATGACACCACCTTAAACATCAACTCAATCCCAGCCAGACCAAAACTACGTCCCCTCACCTCCCCCAAGCACCCTAACACAGACCCCTAGGAATAAAAACCATTACACTAAACAACTAACTCCACAAACCTCTCCAGAATATACTCAATAACAACCCTCACCTCACACACATCAACCACAACAAAACAACCCCTATACCCACCACTCCTACGCAACTCATCCAACAAAGCCCAAACCTCAAACACCTCAGGTACAACCAACGGAAATATAGAGAGCTATGGCGTTAACTACCAAACCCCAATCTTACTCCTGAACCAACTCGCTAAATAAATGTAAAATGTAATAGGTACCAAGTGAAGTCCATGAAGCTTGATACGACCCCCCACTGAAGCATTAAGGACACAGATAGCATAGTTCCCCATACCCAAATCCAATGACTCTCCACAAACTCTAAACAACCACTAACCTAAAGCTAAGGGATTACTAAACTCCTTAAAGTCTAGAGACTAGATACCTAAAATTGCTCAAACACTTGCTCAATTCTCCTCATAACTATGTTTAGATACTTCAAAACCTTCCTTTTATACATCAGATAATCGTCAGGATCCATGAAGTCTTCATAGAAGTTAGCGTGAAGAGCCTCAATTTCAGTTACAAGGTGTGGATCTTCACCTACAGACATCACAATATACTTCATCTCCCTTCTAAGGTCTCTATGTCTCATAGACCTCACAATCTCCGGCTTCTCACACACTAAAGCCAATAACGCTTTCGTGTAATTGACTACAGCACCCCACAACACCTCACTAGCCTTCCTAAAATCACCCCTCCTCTCAAGCTCCTCAAGGTTATCCAGTAACTGTCTCGCAAGTTCAAGATACCTCACATACTCCAACAAATTCCTAAAGCTCATGCTTCAACCTTCTTAACAAGCCTCCTCACAGCAAGAACCTCACCTTTACTACGATCAATAACCACCTCCAAAGCGCCAACCGCCGTATGCGCACGTACATACCACACATCATGAAGCTCTTCTCTCCCCGGTATAACCTCAAACAGGAAGTGCAGTGATAAACCCATGTTGTTAAGTACCTGCCTAGCCTTCGCAATAGCCTCCTCAGCAGAAATCACGATCTCAAATCCCAAACTCAGGCCCTACCCTCATTCTAAAAAAGTTACTCTCAAAATCCACACAACACAGCTCTTCCTAACCGAATATCACAACATAGAAACTGAACACATAGCCAAAACAAGAGAATACAGAGAACAAGTCCTAAAACGAACCTATGAACTCTCCTCAAGAAAGATATGTGAAGACCTAGAGCAACTAAACCAACACAAGTTACATACGAGAAGGTACTCAGCAGCAACGTAGTACCCAAGTACAAAGGCATGAACCCAGACCTACACACCGATAACAAATACTCTAAAACAAATGTTCACATACAAACCAAGAAAGAAAAAGCAAAAACAAACCACCAAAACCCACATAAACAAATCGACAAAATACTAGAACCAAAAACACATGACAAGAAACCTAGCAACTCCAGATAGACTAATCACCTTCATACTCCATAAACTACACAACCAAAAACAAATTTAAGACCATAACACAGGCACCCACCAAACACCATACCCAAGCATGAGAAAAACAAAGAGGACAGAGAAAGTACTTGAAATCAACACAAGGGTCAAAAAATACGACTCTACACATGCTACATGCTCTACTCTCTACTAAAGAGAAAAGGCATAACCAAGGAAACAAAACTCAAATTCAATGAATTCACAGAATTCGTCTTCAACAGAGTATGGGGAGAACAAGGAGTAGTATTCCACGAATCTGACGAAAATCTAGAAAGAGATCTGAAGTACCTTAGCAAGCTTGGTATAGTGAAGTACAATGAAAACGAAAAGGTCATTGAAATTAATGAAGATTATCTAAAGACCCTAGAGCAAATAGCAAAGGACCTAGAGAACGATCCATTGATCGAAAAATGCCATTACTGAGAGAGTACCTAGAGAGGATAAAGAGAGCAGCAAAGGTACTCTAGCTTATCGATCATATCTCACTAACTACCAACACAGTTCATAGGTTAATTATCCTCAGCACGTACAATGTGAGTATGGATGCACAGGACCAGCACAGAGCAATAAGGCTCAACGAAATAGCAGTGAATCTACTTTCATCATGAAAGGAGTTGCAAGGTTTAAAAGCAGCTAGTCGCAGTTAATACATCGGCACACTTCAAAGTTAAACGATATTGCAGATAAATTGGTCGTAGGTAAGGTTAAGAGAAAAGCTGCTATCAGTTTATCTGGGGAGAAAATGCTTGGTTTCGTTGCTTACATAATAAGTAAGTTCTTGATTGAGATGGAAAGGAAGATACAGGAAAGAGAGGGTAGTGAGAGAGAGGTAACAGAGATTTTGTACGGTGAACTCCAGCGTATTGTATTTGAGGAATTACCGAGAGAACAGAGATTAGCTCTCTTTGACTCCGAAGAGGAATTTAAAGCAGCCTTAAAGGCGTTATCAGAGTGTGGAATAATAGAGTATGATGAAAAGAGGAATGTAGTTAAGATAAGAGACAGGAGAGCACTTGAACGTATTGCAAAACTCATAAGTGGTTCTCCTTTTAGGCACGAGGTTAAACTTTATGACGAATATGTTAGGAGAATCGATAGGGCAGTAGAAGCCACAGTGAAGTAGAGTTGAACTAGCATGCTCAGTATAACGCCCTTAGAAGATCTATTTTGGTTTCTAGTACGGGAGTACGAAATTAGGTACTCAAAGTTAGTTAATGTGGAAGAACAAACAGAGAGCTTTACATACAGAATACCAATAGTAGGCAATGTGATCATAGATGATGGACTTACATCACTGATAAAGATACCGCTAGTACAAAGATTAATGCAGATAAGGCAGCTAGCGCATACGTACCTATTCATACCAGGTGCAAATCACAGTAGATTCGAACACAGTATAGGAGTCATGGAAATAGCATCAGCAATAGCTCAATTACTACGACGTACATATAGTAAAATAAGCGAAATACTAAGTGAAGAGGACGTTTTAATACTCAAAGCAAGCGCCCTCCTACACGACCTTGGGCATAGTGGTCTTGGACATGCACTTGATGGAGTAACTGGACGACTAGTATCCCACATGTCCGAAGTGTATGAGATGTATCTTTTCGAACCTAAAAAACTCGATCTAGCAATAACGACATACCTGCTCCTCGAAAATGAACAGCTTAAGAGAGCAATTACTGAGTTCATAGGGAAGAGCAGAATTAAGTACGAGAGGAATTTAGTACAAAAAATCATAGCTCAAGTGGTGGTTGAAGAATGGGATCCAATATTCAGTGAACTCACTAGTAAAGAGTTAAAGCTAAAGTACAGAGTCATGCAAATGATATTAGGCTCAATCAAAGGAATAGGCGGAATAAACTCTGACAGACTAGACTGGATCCTCAGAGACACACACCACACAGAAGCACACAAATACCTTCTTGAAGAACAACACTACCAAACATTCGAGAGCAAACTTAAGGAACTAAGGAAATTCATAGAAGAGCTGTTGAAAGGAGCAAGAACAGGAGAGAAAGATAAGAAGATAGCTAAAAAGTACATCGAAATCAATTTTCAAGGAGAAACCCCTACCTTAAAACTCTCATCAGCACTTGAAGAAGCAATAAGTTACCTGAGAGGAGTACTGTACGAGAAGATCTATGAAAGTTTCACACGAAGTCTACTAGATAGCCTCTACACAAGATTAGTATACACCTGTATGAGGGTACTCTCATACATTGGTCATGCAGTAGCAGGACTAGAGACCCTAACCAGAGCACTGATAGCATATCTCCTAGAACCCGACCAAGTACTCCTTGACCTCACATCCAGAATACTAAGGTACTGCAAAGTAATCAACATAAAGGCGCTATACAACATAGATGACATAATGCTAAGCTTCATACACCGCGGAGCAGACCTCACACAATTAGTAGAGAACATAACAGTACTCACACAGACAATACTAGACCCAAAGTTCGACTCCCTATACGTGAAGACATTTAACTTCAACGTAAAAGTACTCAAAAGACCATTGGTGAAAGTAGGAAACTTCTCTTTCTACCTAATAACCCTGGACTATAGTCACCTAGCAGAAATAATTCAACGAATAGCAAGAACAGGCAAGACAAGTGGCATGGAAACAGACATCGGAACAGCGATTCGCCACCTACTAATAGATAGAGCACTCATGGACCCTATATTGACTTACCACATACCAAGCATAGAATACACAATAAATGAAGACCTCGGACCCGAACTAAGAAGAGATTTAGGACAAGTAGACATTTACTTACTAATCAACTACTACGCCTTCAGAAAACTAGATGAAGTAATAGGAAACAAAACAGCAAAAATAGAAAACATCATCACCATACTCAACAAACACGCCCACACACCATTCATGTTCATCATAGTAAGAACAACATACACGCCAGAAGTACCAGGACAAATACCAAGCAAATTAAGGGAAAACCTTGAGAAATGCGCAGAAAGAACAATAAACGAACTACTAACGAGAAAAATCAGCGAACTACCAATATAGCATAGAGATAAAAACAACAAGCAATAACCAGACAATAGAGATCAAACAACAGCAGCTAAATATGAAGAATCCACTTAGAAAAACACCTAAACACCTTTGACAAATTCACGATAAATCCAAGACAAGGAGCTTATCCCTACCTCACAATACACCTAGGCTAGAATCATGACAGTATGCATACACAGCCACCCTCAAACATAACAAAACACAACAGCCACAGCAAGATCACAATTAACTCGAAGTATTGACTTCAACCCACCAATCAACACCTCACAAACCCTACATCCCAAAGCTTAATCCTCACAGCCCTAAACTCAACATTACCCTTCTGATAAATGGTATCACCATGTACAAAAACCTAGCCCCAGAACCAACAACTAGGGTATCCACCTTAGCAATAGCTAAAGTCTCAGCAGGATTCAGCACACCACTATCAAATAAACGCCTAAACTTCGCCTTCACCTTATCCAACCTCCCAATCTTATGCTCCAACACTACATAACTCTCACTCGATAGCCTAACCACAAGATCAGGAACTGGAGGAAAAAACACCACGACGAAGACAAGAACACAAGCCAAGTAACCTAAACACGGAAATCTTATCCCCGCACCTATCACGTACCTCCACACCAAGCAATCGCTCTACATCACCAGGATCAAGACCAAAATCAGAAACCACAACACCACCCCTCCTAAGAACACGAAACAACACAACCAAAACAGCACAGAAATCACCCCCAAGTCTCAAAACAAAATCCCACCAATCAAACAAACACACAACACACAGAACAACCAAAAACACAAACACTCCTACATACACTTAACAAAGAACTACCAACAAGCAGCAACAAAACAAACCCAACAACAAGAAAAGAATATGAAGAACGTACGAGAGAAACATAAACTAACTCAGCGAGAGCAACAAGATAGCAACATAACTAAACCAAGAAAACAGCATAATGAGGAAAAGTTCGCAAGGAGGAAAAGAGAGGTAGCAACATGAGGTGTACCTGCGAAGAAATTAGGTAGATTAAGTAAGACCTACCTCATACCAAAGAAGCAGTAAGACTATGGTTAACAACATATGGAGAGTAAAGCAACCATCCACACAAAGCAGTCGCTCGAAGCTGAGAAATCACTGGTTAAGATATAGCTCTTCAACAACTCTCTCCGGTACAGGACCTACCTTACACTCCACAGCAAAACAACTGCCAGGTACGTACCAAGTAGTTATGAGAGGTTTCTCCACTGCTGCAACAACGAGATCTACTTCGTGAAGTCTACCATGGATAGGGCACGTGAAAGTGAAATTCACACGCTTAACCTCAAACCCAAGACATGTAAACAACTCACCAATACAACGCTCAAAAACAATACCCCTAGCGGCCATACATTATCAGCATCACCCATCCCACTACTTCAAAGTTTCTAACCTGAGAGATCAAGCTACAGCACATACCTACATCAAAGCAAGCTCAGTAACAGAAATCATGCACACAACCATACGTCCTAGACACGTCCATTGATGAGTAAATTCATGCAGTAAAGGAAGATAAACTCAAGAAGTGGCCAACCTACACCGAAAGACACACTAATCCTTTACAGCACAGCTAGAGGCTAAGTTCATCCTCTAGATCCTCTAGCGTGAAATGCTTATGCTGAAGAGAACTATTACATGAACTACATATACCTGAAACTAGTTCCGACCAAGAAGAGCAACAGCTGAAAGAAAGCCCTCAACATCACCAGTGCACACATCATTACCCGCGACATTCCATTGCCAGAGCCTCCATCATAGTTGTCCTAGCTTCCCAAACTTCGCGGCTGTTCCTATTATCCTCTCGAGACTCCTTCTGTGGCGCGTGTTATTGCGTTCTATGAATTCCATAAAACTGCGTTCCTTCACATCGAAATAATCCCTTACCCTCTCCAATTTCGCTAAGTATCTCTCTTTAATCAACCTACATGCACTTTCTAAAACATCTATGTACTCCCTTATCATCTTTCGAAGTGCTGCATACTGTAGCCCCAAGTCCTTTGCCAGCAATTCCGCTTGATCCCTATCAATTGGTATCATTAGTTCCAGTTCAAATGGATTTACAGGCGGTTTCATTTTCGCTAGCTCCTCCTCTATCTCCCTTGTGAGCCCCTTCCCAGGCACTTCATCAAGAAGAGCATATGTCTGGTCATAGACAACCAGCAGATCCACACACGTTTCATACAACTCACCTAGAGATGTGCCTGAGATAATCCTACGGCTGTTATGTAAAATAGATTCCATACGCATTAGATGATCCAATAGATACTTCCTCAGATAGTTAGGGTTAACATAGAGAGATGCCTTATGGGTAACGAGATTCAGTACCTCACTCAGGTAAAATACATCTCCTCTACCCAAGTTGAGCCTAGGTCTAGGATTGGATATAGTAAATTCCTCATAGTTCCCGATACCTCTTGAACCCCCTATACCTCTCCTATACGCGAGTCCGGCTATAGTCAGATTTGTTGAACCACAGTACTTCCCATGGTAAATTACTCTCCCCGAAAAACATACGTGATAAAATACAAGAAACTTTGCATGATTTAGGAACTCCCACCTAGGATTTAAACCCGAACGACCCCCTAAAGTCCTGAAGAGCACGTAGATAATCCTGCAGAGTAATAGTCCTGACATCAACAAGAGGAAGCAAAGAGATCATAAATACCTCGAATAGATCCCTATGATCGACACAAAATCACCTCGCAAGAGCCTTAAACACATCAACACACTCAATAACCGACACCAAACCCACGATTGCTCTCCTACCTCGCAACACTAAACTCTGTAAAAAGTTAAAGCAGCATAACTCTAGATCACTAACTCTCCCAATCCCTAACATCTGCTTGAGAACGTATAAGGTATAGTAAACACATACATTAGTATCAAGTACGTAACTCATACTCCTCGGAAGAACCCTCACCAGCTAACTCATCAACTTCCTCCGGAGAAGGAGTATAGCTTAAGAAAGCTTCAAGAGTCCTCTTAGAGTACTTCTGTCTCATCTTCTCAGCAAACCCCCTCAAGCTCTTCTCGATCTCCAACTGTCTACTAAGAACTCGCGTCACATAGACTTCAGGATCGACATTACTAGGCACAGGCACAAAACCAAAAGGAAGAACCGCACACCAGTAATCAAAGTCCCTAGGATCAACCCTAACGAACTTATAAACCACCCCCAGCACCTCCCTATCACAGATCACAGGCGGAATAATCACAATAACCTCATTAAGCCCCACATCCCTAACCTCATCAATCCTATAGACAGTCTCCTTGAGAGAATCAACATCTTGATCACGATACCTAGACACCACCTCCTCAAGCACACCAACAACATCACTACCAACAACATTCACTAAACAACCCAAGTCAGGGCTAATCTACACAGTATAGACCTCATACACCCTACCTCTAAAACCCATCTACACCTCACGCACCACACAACCCTCAGCAACTAAGTACTCCACAACAGCCTCAACCTCCCTCGAATACGGACCATACAAGTACTTAACCCACGTAAAGAACGGCCTCCTACCCAACCTCTTAACAACGTTACAGTCACAGAGGAACAAGACCTTACGCAACTTCGTAACAGGAACACAACTACCAAGCCTATACAACACATAGTGAACAACCAAAACCTGTTCAGTAGCAATACCAACCATATAGCTTCCCAAAACCCAGAACTACACCTACACTGAAGGTTATCTAAGCACTACCGACCAAGAAAAGAAAAATCCCAAACAAACCTACAGCCTACGACAAAACACCCTCCTCACGTAACCTAACCTTAACCCACTCAATTATCCGCTTAAGACCCTCCCTAAGAGGAACCCTAGACCCCCAACCAAAAAGCCCCATAGCCTCAGAAATATCAAGACACCACCTACAAAAATCACCAAACCCCAGCAACAAATGAACAATAAACAACCTAAAACCCACCAACCCCACAAGACCAAGAAACCAACTACCCCAAAGAAAACCAACACCTCAAAAACATCAACACCAAGACACCAAAGACACAACCACATCAAACAAACACAACAACACAGACCAACTACCAAAACACCTCAAGCAGCTCCACGAAAACCACCACCCTTAAAACACCTAGGCATAGACCTAACCCACTCCCCCAACAACACAGCCCACCTATCACCCCTACCCCTCCTCCAATCCCACACAAGGTAGAAGACACATAGAGCAAACGTCGTTACAGAGATCTTCAACCCAAACTCAAACCAATCCTGAGGAACATAACGAATAACAATAGTTAGGTTACCAGTAGCATTGATCCAGAAACCATTAATAACACCGTACACAGGGATAGACCTTACCTTCTCAACAAGTTTACCACCCTTATACACCCTAGCCTCCCAAAGAGAATCATAAGCCTCGGCAAAGACCAGCATAAACGGCTTCCTCGCCACCACCTCTACTCTCCACAACGTTGGATCAATACGTTCATAGCGAATGACCTTAGCAGGCTCCTCCTCCACCTTGAATAAATCCTCTACAGTCACCCTAGAGTTAGGCGATTTAACAGAGTAGATCCAAACAACATCAAGGTACAGAGGTTTGACAAGAGCCTCCACACGAATAGTATGCTCACCCTTCTCAAGGTATATAGGCCCTAGATAACAGAACCCAAGACCACTCGAAGATACTGTGAAGCTATTATTGTCAATCACAATCCTTGCACTACCACTTAACCTCACAGCTACCACATAATAACCACTCCTAACAATCTCAAACCTCTGCCAAGCATACCCACCCGACTCCAGGTACAACACCTCGCCGTTACTAGCATCAACGTCTTTAACGGTCCTAGCCTTCACTTTAAACATGTCTGACTCAGCTTCGAATAGATAGATAATGGTTTTGCCCTCCAAGAGCTTCTCAAACTCCTCAACAATCTTGTTAAATTCCTCAACAGGTATCAGAACAAACACATTGACAGCATTAAAGCCCTCAACATTCTCCAGCGTAAGCACATGTCTACCAGCCTCAAGCCTGAACGTACCCAGATCTCTCCACACAAACCTATTCAACTGACTAACAGTTCTAACCTCAGCAACAAGCCTACCATCAAGGTAAACCCTTATAGCACCACCTCTCTCATTCTCAAAATAACGCACAAGCAACCTGTACTCACCTGATCCAGGCACATTGAAAGGTACATCAAGAGTAACTCGCTTACTGTACTTAGTGATATCGTAAACCTTAACATAGTCAATCATGATGATGTTAGGTAAAGGCTTATCGGTTAGATGTCCATGCCAGATTTGAAGTTGAACATAGCGGACCTTAGTGTTACTAGGAACGTAATTAAGCATAACCACTTTCCAGTCGAAAGTACCATCACCAACATTCTTAACACACTTAACATCAATTATTTTCTTGCTGGAATCAAACTCAGCAATCTTAATATGGACCTTGTGAGCGTTAACGCCACGAATCTTAACAACAAATTGATAGACATGCTGAGGATCAACCGGTATCAATGGTGAGTTAATAGTCTTCCAACCCCAAGTAGAATTGTAAAGTTCAACTTTGAGAATACCATCGATGCAAATTAGCTTCTGTAATGCATTAAACTGTTTAGATTTAGATAATGTATTCTCTATCCACAGAAGACAGTCATCCTGTGAACTAAATTCCCAAGACTTAATGAGATCTCTATTAGAGGGCTTGAGATTAGATGGAATACTATATCTAGCCCATGTGAAGACTAGACCACAGTCGTAATCAAAGTCCCAAGCCCACTCGTTAATACCTAGTTTTTTCAGAGTACTTTGAAAGCTGTAACTCGACGTGGAATAGCCATAACTCCACACTTTTTCAGGTGCCACAACCCTCTTAACAAAAGCAGCAGGTTGTATTACTATTTTCTTGTCTAGCTTTGCTAAGATAAAAGGTATTATAGAACTATTACCTACTATGATAATGTGGTCAGGAATGTGATGAAAGTCTCTAATACTTTTTATATCTAAGCTATCTAGAAAAATTACAGAAGCACCAACATTTAATTCATTAATATATATAACATCTACTAAAGAGGCATAGGCTGGTAGACCACCTACAACTATGCTCGTAGTATTGGGAATGAAAATGCGTTGAGACACATTCTGTATTTGGAATACAGTTAAATACTTTCCTTCATAAATAACTTTTAAGGTTTGATCGCTTTTAAGTTTATTAGCGATGGATTTTATATACAAATTCGTGTAGTTGATTTTTTCTTCATATTTGTTCCATGATAAATCATAGTGGATAATTAAGTACTTGATATTTAAAGGTCCGAAAATATTACCCCACTTAAGGCCTTTATAACCGTCTAAAGGTCGGTAAAATGGTCTCCAACCAATAGGATTATAGTAATCGAAGAAGTAGAGTTCCGTGTACAAATATGTTGGTAGAGACGAGGATTTTAGGTCAAATATACCTGTTGGCGGACGATTATAAGGGGAAGAAGCGTTTACCCAAACAGCTTTTCTACCCCCGAAGGTAGGCATCCATAAAGCATGAAATAGGGGATTTTCAGCTTTAATTAATTTGTTCACATATACGTAGTCTTTTGGTATTGTTGTAGGATTCCAATAATCATTTAGATTACCCGTTAGTAAGGGCCAGCTTGAGGTCAATGCGGAAAATAGAATTATAAAACATAGTATTCCCAGCACAATTTGTCCTACTTTATTCTTGCCTTTACTACTATACGTTTTTTCATATATGAACACAATTAAAGAGGCGAGAAGCACCTCGTAGTATAGGGGTAGAAACGTAGCGTTGTGATAGCTTTGTCTAAACAACCTTCCAAGAGGAGGAAAGTCTACCATCAGATTTATCAGGTAGTTTGAAAGTGGAGCCTCTTTAAGCATTGATAAGTACAGAGTTATTGGAGTAAGTACCAGAAAACTGATGAATATCCATGAGTTCCCTCTCATCCTCCTAATTATTGAATTCATGAAGATTATGGAAGATAATGCTAGGATAGTAATAGAAAGGAACAGAAACGGTCTTTTGTCAGATGGAGGGTAAGGATTGGAGTAATGAGAACCAAGGTAATTCGTGAAGAATAATGCAAACGCATTTATTGGTCTTTCACCAGATATGTCACTGACAGTAAAGGCTTGAATGACTGTTGGTTGGCTGGTAAGACTTGTAAGTAGTAGTGGAAGATACACGGGCAGAAGCATGCTTCCAAGAAATGCTGTTGTCGTTAATAACCTTTTTACAACAATTTTTGCCTTTCTGTTAAAGGTGATATAAAAGATTGTGAGAAGGAATGCTGGAAGGAGAAACTTAGATATATACCGTGAAGTTTCAACTAGTGAAAAGAGTACTGCAAATATGAAGGAGTAGCGAAGGTATCTTTTATCTTCTAGAATTTTTATCCACAAGTAGAATAGCAGGGGCGATAGAGCGTACTGCCACCGTAATATTAAGTTTCTAGATCGATGAGTTATCCAAGGATTGAAAGTATAAACTAAGGAAATTAATATGAGGAGAAAAACAGTTAGGGTAGTTATCTTGCTCTTCTCAATTAAAATTTTCTTTAAAAAGTAGTAGCTAGTTAAGAAACTTACAGGATGAACAAGGATCAGAAAAAGCTTTATTGTCACTTCAAAACCCATGGCTTTAGAAAGGAAGTAGATTATGTGGTACAAATAGTATTTCGGTACATCAGCAATTGATGTTATACCTATCTGATCATCCCAAACTTGGGCAGCCTTTAGGAAGTGCTCTTCGTCGTAGACTTCTACTTGTTCAGCCATTATGGGGATACCAGGACTTAAAATAACTTTAAATCCCACAGTAAATGTAATAGTTGTAGCTATGCATATCAGTATGAGTTTTTCCATCAGGTCACCATGTATAGATCCTTGCATAGTCAATCACCTTACTTTCCTCTTTATTATATCCAAGTACTCATATGGAGAATTAGCTCTAATTTTGATGACATCAATCCTTTTAATTAATCTACTAAATTTTTCTTTTTCAATCGATTCTAAATCAAGCTTTTGATGATACAAGATAGCATTAATGACCAAATTTGATCTAAGGTTAAACTCATTTCTAGTCAGATTCAAAATCTCTACTAATGCGCTATCTTCATCAACCCTATCGAAGACTGGTTGTCGACCGTACTCCAAAATGAATATTTTCTTCAACTTTGCCTTGGGGATTATTTTGCCTTTAAAGAGTTCTCCTAACACCTTTCTCCTTACCGGAATATAGTAGCTTAATGGAGCTATGTATTTTAATTTTGATGTTTCATGGTAGAATGTTGCTGTGTACGGAACAGCATGGATGCATAGATCCCGCAAATTTACGACAGACAGATCTTCCGAAAGAAGCTTAAATCCGTCCTCTGCTAATTTCGTAACTACAAAGGATTTTCCTGTATTTGGAGGAGCCAACACAAGATAACCTTCGTCTTCACTTGTAGCAAAAGCTGATGCATGTAAGGTCAGGAAATCGTTAAGTAGCAACTTCAAATAAGTTATATCTCTCAGATGAAGTCCGGGAGGTACAACGTTCTCTATTCTTAGCTTAAATAAGGAATAGTAATGCTTATTAACATAAAGTTCTATTCTATCTTGAGAAATTTTAGTAAGCATAAACAAGTCTACAAAACCTGCTTTTTTCCTGTAGATGGTACTTAACGAATTAGTATCGATTCCTTTTAAAAATACGGAGTCTGAATACTTTGTGCACTTTCCATCACCATATTCATTAAGTAAATCAATGAAGTATTTTCTGGGTTTAAAGTCAAAGAATATTTTGATACAGCAATTGGTATATGGAAATAGGTCTTCATAGAAGAATTCTCCAAAGGAGAAGTAGTGTATCTTTGGTGAATTAGAATGTATAGAAATAACTTCGGGTACTATCACTCTTTGGTACTTAAAATCGAAATTATAATTAGCATCTTTAATCTCGTCTATGCTCTTCATAACTAGACACCCACTTGGATTAGCTTTTGCTCTATGTCCTATGCTTCCCAAATATACCAAATATATTTGTTCTACAATTTTTCTTCTCTTCTGCTTAAATTTGCGGTATATCTCCAATTCAATGAGAGACTCTAAACTTTGTTATGCTCGCTTAGAAATCCTGCTAACAACATTTCTTCAATTAGAACGACATGCACTTCAGTGTTTCTGTATATCTCTAAGAAGCTTGTTAGTGCGCTGTAAGCTTCTCTAGCTTTGGAAAACATACATCCTCGATACTCAAACCATACCTTATCTTTTGAACCAAAAGCTTCTTCTTAAGTTTCTTAACCTTAATGCATATAGCCACATTCTCCTGATTTCCTTGAGCTTAGTAAAATCCAATTCTACTTCTCTAAATGTACATTTAATAGTTCTATGGGGCGTTTCCACAATATAGACTACAGTTAAGTTTTTGCAAAATTAGCTACACGGTATTTTGGTCTACTCAATTTCTATATTTTGAAGTTTTGCCCACGGTACTTCAATTTCATTGTCAGTACCGAGCTTTCTTAGTCTTTTCTTTGAAGAGAAATTTCACGAATTTCCGTCAATTCCTCTAGTCTACATAGCTCTTCTAAGTTTAAGGGCTTACTCCTTAGCTTAATTCTATTTCTGTTATCTGCACTGTCTCTGACGATATATCTTCCAAGTTGACTTATTTTCTTCCCGAGCTTTTTCAATATACTTTCCCATTTAAGAACTTCTTCAACATTTCTTGGATTGTTGTAAAGCTCGAAAGGTGAGTATGTGGCTACCAAGGTCTTCAACAAGTAATTTGACACTATAACATTTCCTCACTTTACTGTATAACGCACTTGGAGGTTTTCCTAGTTGCCTTAATATCTTTGTTCTTCTTGCTAAGTTCTTTAAGCAAATTTTCATCCTAAAATCTCTTCTTTACTCTCCCTAACGTGTTTGCCACACCTATTGCTTCTACCTTATATAACGCCATGGTATACAATATGGTACAGTGGCATGAATGACGATGCATCGTTGGCAAATATAATCCATATCATGGATTATACTGATTGGCGCAGGTACAATATACAAGTGTTATCGAATTTCAACTCAAGTAGAAGGAACTCACCATATTGCCTCCTACGAGTTGCAAATGTGAACTGCTAGCTCATGTTCTTCGTTACAACTTAATTGTGAAGAAATTGTTTAGAAGAGGTGCTAACTAAGGTTCGGTATAGCACATGTAGAAATGTGTTCTTACCCTACTATGGGTTGCGATTTCTAACAATAATCTCGATCGTTTTCCCTCCTAATCAAAGGACCAGAATTCGTAATGAGGCTTATGCTGTAATTTGCTGCTTTAGCCCCTATACCTAATGACAGGTTTATTGCTCTTTCCTAGCCTTAATCGTGATAAATCTACAGTGCCTCCTGTCTATTTCTTCAAAAAGTCTAGTTATGAATATGTGCCCGCTACCAACAACTTTCTCAACTTTAAATCCAACGAACTTCATCAATTCTATTAAACCTCTATACGTAAGTATTCTGACATGCGGGTGCTGATAATTATCTCTAAGTCTTTTCTCATGAGGACTTAAGGGATTTCCTACCTTAACTAGGCCTTCATCGAACTCCATAGAGAAGGGTGTATAGCCAAGTAATAAGGCGATTATGTTATCCCAACTAGCTAAGTTCTCTGTTGATATTACTACATAACCTCCTGGTTTGAGCATTCTATGGATCTCCTTGAGAAATTTAACGGGATAATACAGATGCTCTATTACCTGACGAGAAACTATAACATCAAATTCATTAGAGTTGAAAGGATAAGGGAAAACGTTCAAGTCATGCTTAACAACTATGATTCCATGTTTTGAAGCCTTTCTTAAACTTGGTTCGTGAATATCGACTCCATATACTAGTCTAGTACCTATTTTCCTTTTTATCTCGAGGGTGAATTTGCCGTTACCGCATCCTAGGTCTAGTACTTTAGCTCTGGGGTTATACTCAAGCAATTCAAGAAAGGCACGCTTCTCCCTATTGGACCATTTGTTGTAAAGTTTTAGCATCAGTGTGTAGAATTTGTTCCTCAACTCACTTTTCACCCCTCTTACTTCTTCATGTTGAGGCGAAGGTATATCTGTAGTAATGCATAACTCTTATTTTTGTATTCTATGTGCTTCTTCCCTCTGTGACAAGTCTAGAGAACTCATGCTCTACTATGTCGAATCTAAAAGCTCTATTACTTGGCTTTGAGATTATCTCACCAAATGAGTTATCTGGGATTTGTTTTAGGTTACATACGTCTCCGATGATGCCTTTAGCAAATGGACAGAATGTTTTCATTCTCTTAATTCTTTCTTTGGAGATATCGACACCTACTACCTTACTAGCGTTTTCGAGTAGTCCTCTATTATGTAGAGCGTATAGGGTAGTTTCATCTCCACATCCTAGGTCGATGATTGAGAAGGGTTTATTCAGTTTATTGAGGTACTTCAGTAGTTCCTCAAGTAGTTTAGGGACTGTATCTTCGCATACAAAGTGAGGATGCTTCGTAGCGTATTCTTCCCATTTCACTGCTTTCACCGCACGTACTAAATATCGGTTGATTGCTGCTTCATGTGACCTATCACTGGTGTTATGTTTCTACGCTTTTGACTTACTTTTAGTTTATAATTAGTTTATAAGCTTTCTTGCTTACTAATGTTCTAGGTTCTTGGGTAGGTGTGCATTATTTTTGATGTGATGCTTTATTGAAGCTTTAGTTAGAGTGGAATCTTTCTCGGCACGGTACTCTCTTTTGTGTGTCGTGTAGGTATTGCTTTTTTCGTGTTTTATCCTGTATTATTGTTTGGATCTCGTATGTGCTATCTTGGCTTTTTATATTAGTTATGCTGGTTAGTATTGATATGTAGTATGCGGCTTGTTCTATTGATTTGAGTAGTAGTATTAGTAATATTATTGGGATGGGTGTGGAGAGTTTTTTCAGTATTCTAATTATTAGTTTCATTCTATATGTTGGGTCTGCTACGGCTTTTCTGTTGTGGTATCTTTTGATGAATCTATGTAGTGTTACTGCGTATCTTAGTCTTTTCTTGAGGAAGGGCCAGAGGTGCGTGTTTTCTAGGTGGATTATTGGTGTTGGTACTCTGCTTATTTTGTAGCCCATTTTTTGTACTTTTTCGTGTAGGGAGGCTTCTTCGTAGAGTAGTAGATCTTCGTCGAATCCGTGTGCTTGGAGTACGAGGTCTCTTCTGTAGAATCTAGCTGATTCCATTTCGGTGTGGAAGTAGCAGATGCGTTCGTATAGTCGTAGGTGTGCTAGGAGGCTTTTTCCGAATGATATCTCGGGTATTATTATTCCTCCTATGTGTGGTTGGTTTTCCATGGTATTGACGCACTTTTCTATGACGTTTCTTGAGAGTATCATGTCGGAATCTAGGTATAGTATGTACTTTCCTTTTGCTAGTAGTGTACCTATGTTCTTTGCTTTGGTGCGTTCGCAGGGGAGTAGGTAGACTCTTGCTCCGAATTGTTTAGCTATTTCTCTAGTTTTGTCGTTGCTGAAGTTGTCAATTACTATTATTTCTATGTTTTTGTATGTTTGTTTCATTATTGACTTTAGGCATAGGGGGAGTGTGTTGGCTGAGTTTCGGGTTGGTATTACGATGCTTACTAGGGGTTTATTCATGGTTTAGTTCCTCGATTATTTTCTCGAATTTTCTTGCTGTTTTCTCCCAGTTGTGTTTTAGTGCGTATCTATAGGCGTTTTCTGCTAGTTTTCTTCTGAGGTTGGGGGTTAGTAGTAGTGTTGTTATTGCTTGTGTTAGTGATTCTATGTCGTTTAGTGGTACTAGGATTCCGGTTTCCATGTGTTTTATTGAGTCGCGGAGGCCTGGTACGTTGTATGCTATTGTTGGTGTTTTGCATGCAGCTGCTTCGAGTACTGTAATTCCAAAGCCTTCTTTTCTTGAGGTTTGAACTAAGACCCAGGCTTTTTGTAGGAGGTCTATTTTGCTTTTGTTGTCGATTTCTCCTTTCACTTCTATTATGTGTTCTAGATGTGTTTTAGCTATTAGTTTGCGTAGATGTGATGTGCCTTTGCCTGCTATTACTAGTTTTGCATTAGGTATTGATTTGATTAGCTTTCTAAATGCCTTGATCACGTGGTGTGGTTGTTTATATGCCTTCAATCTTGATAGGTAGAGTATGGTTGGGTTGCAGTTCTTGTTTTCTGGTGGTGCTTGTGTACATGTTGATATGTCTACTGCGTTGGGTACTATGTAGATTCTCTTTGGATCTGCGCCTAGCTTGATAAGTTCTTGTTTTGTGCTTTCTGATACTGCTATGAGTATTGTGTTTGGAAGTGTTGTGTAGAGCTTAGGCATTAATGTCTCGAGGATGTATGCTATTGTTGCTTTATGTAGGGGGAGTTCTTGGAAGTAGATGTCGCGGTTTAGGTGGTGGACTATGGCTACTACAGGAGGTGAAGTTTTCATGCGTAGGAGGGGGGTGAAGAGGGGGATTTTGCTTGTGTCTTCTACTATCACATCGATGTACTTGATGTACTTGGTAATTATGTAGGGTATGTACAGTGGGTACGTTAGGTCGTTTCCTACTCTCTCTACTGTGTAGCCTTCTATTTTTTCAAAGTGCTTTAGTTGAGGGTGCCAGCAAGTTACTGCATGGATCTTATGCCCGTACTTGATGAGTCGTCTACAGATTTCGTGCATGTATATCTCTGCTCCTCCACTCCATGGATGTTTTATGTCTCGCCATTGAAACCATAGTATCCTCATACTGGAAACCTTACGTGCTAGCTAGTAATAAAGGGTGCTCCATTCATTAAGTTTTCTGTCATTTGCTTTTGCTCTAGATGTCATGTTTCTTTGCAGTATTACGTATTGATGTTTCCCCTAGTTATTCACCTTGTCTCTCGGCTATGTCATTGCGGTGTTCGAAGCGTATTGTTGCTAGGGCTACCGTGTTAAGTGCTATGATTGGTATTACCTTAACCTATGTATTAGGAAGAGTTCTGTGGCTGTGGCTATGATCCAGCTTATGGTGGTGAGTGGTGCTAGTGTTGTGTGGAGGGTGTAGGTGATTAGTTTCTTGATGGTTGTTGATGTTGTTTCTGCTATGAGTAGTGTTTTTAGTGGTAGTTCTTTGTGGAGTGTGAGCCATCGAATAAGTATGCTGAGTGCTAGTGATGTTATGCCTAGGGTTGGTGTTGTGTATTTGGCGAGGAGTGCTGCTATGGTGGCTATGGCAATGTATTTGAGAGTGAAGTAGTTGCTGAGTGTGAGGAGGTACCAGATGTACTTTGGGTATATGCTTAGTGGCATTTTGCTTTGTCCACAACGTCTATTTGTGAAGGTGTATGGCTTCTCGATTACTTTCAGTGCATGGATTTGTGCAAGGGTTTCGAGGAGGATTTTGCCGAAGACTGATTTTTGTACTCGATGTCTTTTTTGTATTGTCTCTATAATTGGTTCTAGTACTGTTCTCTTTGCTAGGAAGTATCCTGAGAGAGGGTCTTTGACTTTTCTGGTTTGTGGTATGAGGAGGTGTGCGAGGAGGATTGCTCCTTTACTTACTATTCTTCTCCATAGTGGCCAGCCTTGTATTTTAGCTCCTTTGACGTATCTGGATGCTATGGCTATGTCGTAGCCTTTTTCGGCTACGAGCCTGTAGAGTGTAGGGAGGAGTTCTGGTGGGTGTTGGAGGTCTGCATCCATGAAGGCTACGAGTTCTCCTCTTGAAGTTAGAAACCCATCTATCATGGCTGTTGTGAGTCCCATTTTCTTGTGTCTAACGATGAGTTTGATCTTAGGGTTTTTAGTCATGTACTTTCTGATGACTTCTGCTGTACCATCTGGTGAGTTGTCATCTACGAAGATGATTTCATAGTTAATGTCTTTGAGTGTTTTCTCAAGTCTCTTGATGAGTTCTGGTATGTTATCTCGTTCGTTGTACGTCGGTATGATGATACTGAGCTTTGGTTTCTGTGTGTTCAGGTTGCTAGAGGGTGTTGCTTTGGTGGTGGTTTGTGGTGTTATGGGTGTGTTTGTGTCTAGGAGTGTTCTGTAGTTTTCCTGTGTGGGGTACTGCGTTTCTATTGATTTTTCTTTTGCTATGTTTTGTCTCGCTAGTTTTGTCATTGCTTTTAGTGTTGGTTTGTGGTGTAGGTCTGTTACTAGTATGAGTTCGTAGGTTATGTTGTGTTGTTTTGCTGTTTGGTCCATTTCTCTCTTGAATTTTAGTATGCGGTTGTAGAGGTCTTCTCCTTCTTTTCCTACTGGTATGATTATTGATATTGTTGGTTGGGTGGTCATGTACTTGTCCTCGTTGTTTTTCCTGTGTTGTTGCTTTGTTGTCTGTTTTCTAGGTGTTTCGTTAAGGTCTCTATTTCTTGACTTTGATTTGCAAGGTTCTTGTTTCTTCATGCTTGTTGTTTGCTCCTTTGCCTTCGTCTCTAGAGTTTGGGTACTGTGTTTTCTTGTGGTGTTTAGTATTGGTTTTCTCTTCTAGTTCTTGTGTTGTTTTGCGGATTCTTATTGGGTCTTTAGTTTCTCTGCTGGTCTAGGTACTTTATGGGTTTGGTGTTTGGTCTTGGGTTGATACGCATCTTAGGTGATGTATTTCTTGTTGTTTGTTCTGGTGGTGCTGTTCTTGCTCTTTATTTTTCGTGAAGGATGATGGCGAGGTATTGTTGCTTCTGGAGATATCCTCGAGATTGGTGGACTGATGCTGAATTGTAGTGTTGTAAGGTGATTGTGCGATCATGTTGAGAATGGGGCTGTAGTTGAGGATTGTGTTTATGGGGTGTTATACTTGGTTCGTGTTGCTGTTGCTGTAGGGTTTATGTATTTGTTTTGTCTTTTCTGGTTGGGTGGTTGTGGTTGGTTTCTGGCGATGATGTTGTTGTTTATGATTCGTTGTATGGGTATGTGAGGGTTCCGCGTTTTCTATATGAGCTTATGACCTTGCCTCAATTTCAGAGGTTGGTGTTTGTTAGACAGTTATCTATCTTACCGTGGCTTAGGTATCCTGGTGCTACTCATACTCGGTTTGAGCACTGTGTTGGGGTTGCTGTTCTTACGTATTTGTTTTTGGGGGAGTGGAAGTGCCTGCTATGTGACTTAGTTTGTAGGTATTTGGGTTCGGTTGGTATGCTCAGGAGGTTTTTTGAGGAGGTGTTGGGTCGGGATGTTAAGAGCTTGGTGGAGGATATTACTTCTGGTCTTGTTGCTGCGGCTCTTCTTCATGATCTATATCATTCGAGTTGGAGTCATGTGTTGGAGGATGTTTTGAGGCATTTGCTTGGGAGGGTGACTAGTTTCTTGGGTTTGTGCTCTATTGAGCGTGTTGATAAGTTTATGCTGCATGTGGCGTTTAATCTTGCTCAGGAGCCTAGTAATCCTCTATTTAGTGTGGATTTGGCTGAGTTGCGTAGGGTTGTTCTTGATTTATTGAGGAGGAGTGGAGTTTCTCTTGTTGGTGAGGCTGTTTTAAAGGCTGCTTTGGCTTACCCTTCATCGAGTAGGGGTACTGTATTTGTTAAGTCATTTGATGGTGTCTTGAAGGGTTCTGATCTGAGTAGGTATCTAGAGCTTTTCTATGAGGACTTTGTTGATCCTCTTATCAGATTCGTTATGGACGATTGTGTGCTGGATCTTGATCGCTTGGATTACCTCAATAGGGATTCTCTCCATGTGTGGGGTGAGGTTGTTGTTAATTGGTCGCGAATGGCTAGGGCTTTGAGACCTAGTCTCGTGGAGGTAGGGGGTCGGAAGAGACTTGTAGTTGTGGTTCCTGATAGTTATGTCCCTTTGATTCAGGAGCTTTTTGTTAGGAGGCTTCACCAGTATGCTGAGATCTATGAGTCTGATGAGAGTAGGGCTGTGCGTGAACTTCTCTTGCACATAACCTGTGCGTACTTGAGTTCATCTGCTGAGAGGGATTTAGATGTTGGTACTAAGGTTCTTCGTCTTGTAGCTACTACGGATGAGGCTTTGTTAGTGCGTATTGCGGATTTTCTGCGTGAGAGGCGTGTGGAGGTTAGGGAGCGGGAGGGGTTGTTGCTTAGGTACACTGAGTACCTGCTTGAGGATCTCAAGGTGCAGAGACTGCCGTGTTGTATTGCTAGCTTGAGGACTAATATTCGTCTTGATCTTCGTCGTAAGTTGGAGGTTGAGGTTGAGCTTACTAATGCTATGTTTGATTTCTTAGAGCGTCGTGGTTTATGTTCTCAGTTCTTGGATTTACAGGATTTGTTTGTGAGGTCTCTTAGGTATCGGTGTTTGGACTTTGTTGATGTGTGTGGTCTTCCTTTGGTGTTCATTTCCCTGCCGGTATTCGAAATTGGAGGTGGATGTGAAATTGTATGTAGATCAAGTGTGTTGGTAAGAGCTGGAGGTGAAGCTATTGAAGTTGTGGCGACTGTTCCTCGTAGTCTGTGTTCATATAGGATTTACGTGCCTTGGGAGGTTTGTAGGGCATTATCTAGTGAGGATCTTCAGGAGTTAGCTAAGTATTTGGCGGAGCGATTTAATGATATAGTCAAGGTAAGTGATTGATGTTGATGGGTTATGTGGAAATACAGAGGTGATTTTGTTAATTGAATTATTAACTTTTGTGTGGTTTATGAGTTGTAGGTGGGATATTGGGCGATATTATTTCGGCTTGTCTCTACCTTTGGTTTACGCGTAGTCTGAGGTTTTGGGATGTACTTGAGAGAGCTAGGGAGTATAGACAGGTTTGTAGGCTTGTTGATCGTAGAGATGAGATATGTAGGCTTGTTGATCTTCTTACAGGTTCTAGCGCTTTTGTCCAGGTACTTTATGGACCTAGAGGTTGTGGTAAGAGTTTTCTGCTCAATGCATTCACGTATGGTGTTTCAAAACAATCTCACGTGTTATCCAGCATCCTCTGTGAAGAGCCGGAATCTCTGAGTAGATTGCGTAGCGCACTTTCGATGCGTGAGGACTTACGTGACTTATTCGATATGGTGTGCAGCATAGCGGCAGGGGGTTCGCCCTTACTCTCTGTACTTTCTAAGTTGTTGGATAAGATTTCTTCCCTATTGCAGAAGTATGGTTACGAGTATGTGTTGGTTGTTGTTGATGAAGTGCGTGGTGAGGAGGCAAAGAGGGTTGTGGAGCACCTCTATAACTTCATTAATGATTTGCTTGGACAGGGGTATAGGGTTTGTAGTATTGTTTCGACTAGCTATGGTTCTGTGGTTGGTGAGTTGTTGAAGACGCGTAAGGTTAGGGTGAGTGTTGTTTGGAATTTAGGTCTTGATGGTGTACGTGATTTGTTGGGGGAGTTAGGTAGTGATCTCGATCCAGAATCTGTGTACTTGGTGACTGGTGGTAATCCACGTGAAATCATCAAGTGGGTATATGAGTATCGTGGGTCATTTAGTCAGTATCTTGATGATGTTTTGGGTCTTGTTACTAGTGTTATTCAGAAACTTAGTGTGTTGTGTAGTGAACGTGGAATTGATGAGGGTGATTTGCTTAGACGATTAATTCAGGTGGTTGAGGATCCCGACATACTGCAGGGGATGGATCCCTCTATATCGTTGATTCGACAGGTCTTGATTGAGGATAGTTTAGTTGTTCCGTTTTTGGTGCAGGACTTTCTAGGTGTGACTCCTCCTAAGGATATGCCCGGTATTGGTCAGTACTTTGCTTGGACTACACCACTGTTTGCTGAAGCAGTTAAGGTATTTATTGAAAATGATGGAAGACTTGATGTTGTGAAGAGGGAATTACTTGCCAAACATTCTAAGTAATGGCGAGAAGGTTGACATCACAATAACTCTAGCTCTTTTACTCTTTAGATACTAAGACATTATCGAGGTGCAATCGAAGTACATCCTGGTTTCAACTATAACTTCATCTTTACCAGTGTTAGGTTTCAGAGTCTGGTGACGTGTTGAGTCTCTTTTTCATTTTCACTATTCTAGTACAGTTATTGAACCTGGTACGTACGTTGGTCCGTATACTGGTGTTGGTGGTGATTGCCGGATGGTGTTGAAGTTGAGGATGGTGTTGTTGTGGTATGGTGTTTTTATTGAGTGTGTTCCTGGTGGGATTGTTGATAGTTTGATTGGTGCTGGTGCGAGAATTGTGTGTTGGCAAGCATACTCTGATTGAGTGGTGATGTTGTGGGTCTGGTCTCGTCATGTGGCTTGGTTTTGTTCACTGTTCATATGTTGGGTATAGTCTGGGTGCTGTAGCTAGTTTGTAGCTGTAGTTTCTTCTTATGTTCTCTACTTGATTTCGAACCATCTTCCCTTCTCTACCTTTGATTTAATTACTTTGTCTACTTTTGTTGTAGTGTACGCTGTTATCACTTCCACATCATTGTCTATCTTTTCGTACACTACTACCAGATATTGGCTTGGTTTTGTTGGTCTAGGTCCGATTGCTATGTACCTTTTGGTTAGTAGGTCATAGAGCATTCTTGATGGTTTTCTCATGATTTGCTCGATCTCTTTTACATCAATTCCTCTGATTCTCAACTTTTCGTTGGCATGATGTGTGAGTCTAAGGTGCATTATGGTATGTTTTGTAAATACCAAATATAAGGTTAATGCTATGATAATGGTAAGTACAAAAAGTTTTTAAGTGGGGGTCACGTGGTTATCTTAGAGGTCAGGTATGAGTAGGTATACATATATTAGAGTCGAGAAGAAGACGGTTGAAAGGTTGGAGCAGTTGAAGCGTATTTATGCGTGTAATTCTTACAATGAAGTTCTCAACAAAATTCTCAATGAAATTGGTGTTGTAGAGGATCTTAAGAAAATTATCAATGATCCCTTTCAGTTGTCGAGTGTTCAGGAGGCTGCATTAGATGCCTTAGGTAAAATGGCTGAGGAAGGTAATTTATATGCGTTAAAGGCACTTATCGAAATTGCGAAAAATGATTCTAATTTGCCGCATTTACAGGAAAAGGCTCTGAGTCTTGTTAAGAGGTCTTTGGACGCATTATATGCTCAGTGTAAATCTACTTTTGCGAAGTCTCTAGAGGGTGATTGTTGTGAGGGTTATGTACGATAATAGACATGACATACTGTATTTAATTTTCAAGGAAGACCATGCTCATGATACTGTTGAGGTGTGTGAAGACGTGTACGTGGAATTCAACGAGAGAGGTGAGGTTATTGGTATTGAGATTTGGAGAGCAAGTGAACTAATTATAAGACCCATAGTTAGTGAAATAGCTAAGGAGATACAAAGCTTTTTGGTAAAAGTTAACAAGATTAACAAATGATCACTTTAGAAAAAATCATCTCCAATACATCAGCATTATATCAGGGCTGAGTAGACAAGTTAGTAGCTTGAACCTTAACCTCTTCAGCCTTTTCTAGTTCCTTTCTGTGATATTATCTCTCAGCTTTCAGCAGCATCTATGAGTTTTTATTGCGCGAAGCTTTTTTGATAAGATCTTGAGTTTGCTAGCTGTATTTTGTGACGATACAGGTACTTCTTGTATTGGACCGTAGCTCATTGTTGAGTCTACTGTGTTAGTTAGCTGGCTCAATATGCTTCACCCCGAGGGCTTCCATTGTGTTTTAACGTTCCAGTGGACCCAGTAGAGTGGTTCACCTACGTCGGTTTTGTAATTCATGTTGCGGGAAACCATGGATGCTTCAGCTAAGACCTTAATCCTGTACTTCTTGCCTTCTACCTCTTCTATTGCTGGTTCTTGACTCTGGATATCTATTAGCTCCCATCCATCCTCTGGAGGTTTATCAGGAGGGGTGAGGGGTTTGTCCTTTACTTTATTCTTTAGTTCGTCTGGTACGTAGAGCGATGCTATGCCTCCTGCGGTCTTGATTGTGAAGTTTACTCCTCCAAATGGTGAGAAACCAACATGCTTTACACCGACGATTACAACACGTAGGACGAGCTTACTGCCATCAGCAAGTGTAACAATGCCGGGTAGATTCCTTCTGTCATGGGTAAGACCTCTGGTATTTAGTGCTCTAGTGAATATTGTATCAGGTTTTCTCAATAACGTTTGCGCGACTTTTATCCTAATGTAATTGTGTCAACCATATTATTAGGCTTAACCTTTAAGGGTGTACCGAGTACCCAAGGTTCGAGACTAGGACTGTGAAGGATCTTAGGATATTCTCTATCAGCAGTAAGCGTAGTTACCCTAGATTTGTTTTCACTATTTAGTCCTCAGTATTTTCAGTATTTCGTTATGTTGCTTAATTAACTCATTGTGTTGTTTGATGAGTTCATTGAATCTTTCATCCATTTTCTTAAGTAGTTCTTCAAATCTCTTATTCATCTCCTCAAATCTTCTATTGGACTCCTCACTTATCCTCCTGATTTCTCTAAGTATTTCTTCAAATCTTCTATCTGATCTTTCGAAGTATCTCTCAATTCTCTCAAAATGCTGCTCAACCTCCTTGAAGTGTTGTATCATGACTCTTCTAGTCATTCTACCGTTTAACCAAGCACCTAGAGTGACGATTAATCCAAAGATGGTAGCGCCGCCAATTACGTACTCCCACATTGTCTTCACTGTCTTGGAATTACGTACTCGGTAACATAAATTTTAGTGCGCTTGGTTCTGTTGACTGGGTAGATGTTGTTTTTGAGGGTGGGGGCTTCGAGGGTGGGGTTCTGAGGTAGTGTAAGAGGGTTTTAAGGGTGGAGCTAGGGCATTACTTAATTGGTGGTGTGGTTGATGTGTCTAGGGGGGATCTGTCGTTGGTTGATAGGGTGCTTCAGGTGATTATTTATGTCTTAGCTGTTGGGGTTGTTGTTTCGGGGATCTATGCAGTGTTGAAGATCTTGGGTTTTGGGTCTTGAGATAGGGTTTATGGTACTATTCATAGTATTGGTGTTGAGTCTCCTATTCGCGCTAGTGATTAAAGTTGGGGGGTTGGAGGGAGGTTAGAGTCTTACTAGTTGTGGTAGATGTGTTGGGTTGTTGTGTCTTTTGTGGTTGTTGGTGAGTTCGTAAGTTACTGGGGTTTGTGGGGGCTGTGGAGGGGGTTAGGTCTCTCATAGTTTTTAAATGGTTGTTGATGTGTCTATGAGATTTGCTTGTGTCTGGGTAATGGTGTTAGAGCTGTTGTTTCCTTTACCTTCGTCAAGTACTGTGTAGTGTACTTTACTTGCTTAACTTCTTTACGAGGTCCTTAATGATGGCAAGTAACATCCCTACTCTAGGTATTTCCTCTTTAACTTCGTTCGGTGCTAGTTCTCGCTCGTGAAAGCCTCTAATGTGTAGTTTCTCGTAGGCAATTTTCCAGGTGATGTACACATCGTCACCGTAGATCTCAGCTAACTTACGTGAAGCAGATTCAAGTCTAGCAACATTCCACTTACCTACTTCAAGAGATTTTCTGTACTCCTCAAGTTCATGTACCTCGGCTAGTGCCTTGACGCACTCTTCCACTACCTTGTATAGTTTCTCACTAGCTTCAACAGGGTCTCCCTTGCCTAAGAGTTTCTCAGCTTCGTGGAGGTACCTTATGCAGAGGTTGTACACTTCAAGTAGTTTCCTGGGAGTGTTCATGATCTCCCTTCTCGAGCTTAGCTAGTGCGTATGTGAGGAGGCCTACAGCTATGGCTACGCCTACTCCCACTGCTATGGGTTTCCAGGGTGTTAGTAGCTTTGGTGGTTTTACTCTGATGCGTAGGTTATCCCACACTTTAACGACCCACCTGTTCCTGGGCTTGTACAGTATGTGTAACCTGTCATAGACTTTGCTGTAGAAGTTGAAGAGCTCGTAGACAACATACACACGGTACTCACCTAGGTGCTCAATGTAGTCTCGACTCACTTCGACCTCGGACTCTATGAACCCACTCTCGTAGATTCTCACATGGAGTTCCCACGGTTCAATGAGCCTTCTCACAAGACTGTACTTCTCACCCTTGGGCACACGTAGCCATGTCTCGGTGAATTCCTCTTCCTTGAGTAGTCTACACACATCGTCTATGTGCTTTGGTGGTACGTAGAGTAGGAATAGTGGTTCTCTTGAGAGTTTCTCCTCAACTTCTTTAGCGGTTAACTCAATTACCTCACCGTTATCCAGCGTGAATCTTCTGGGTACGTATGTCTCGTAGAACCAGGTATCTAGTTTAAGTTCGAGTGGAGGGTTCGTGGACGTGATTTTGTATCACCTCTAGGTCTCTTCACTATGGTCTTCACAAGCTTCTCTACTTCTCTCAGTGTATCTTTCACATTTTCTCTTGTTGTTAATTCTTCGTAGAGGTTCTTATGTGTGGTGTCTGCTACTTTGAGTACCATTTTAATTCAGTTATCGAGTTCTTAGTAACTTCGTTCTTGTAAACCCATAATTCTGTGTGTGACTCTGTTCTCTTGCTCTTTCTAGCAGGTGCATGAGCCTTGATAGCAGGTGTACATGTATTCCGGATCTTTTTACTGGATTGCCTAAGATCACTTTCCTTGAGCTCTTCCTTAGTCTGCTCGAGGTGCTCTAGTGCTGTGCTAAGGTGCTTTTCAGCAGTAGTCTCAGGATCGTAGTCCTTAGTCAAGACATCGAGTAAGTACTTCTCAACTGATGTGACGGTGTACTTAGCTTTCTTCTGTAGTTTCTCAGCAATTGTCTTGGGTAATACAATATCCATTAGGTGTATCCTCTAGACCTAGCTTATCTTTGTTTTTGATCACACTAACTCTCTTGTCCATAGGTTCCTTTAGCTTGCTACTATGAGGTATAGTTGTTGAGTGATCTATGTCCTATATTGTTTTAGGGCTAGTAGTGCTATTCCTAATGCTGGTGTGCCTGGTGCATCATTTTGAAGTTGGGTCACTGTTAGTGTGACTAAGGTTGAGTAGGGGGTGTGTTCAGCATTATATGGTTAATAGTCAAGTAGTAGTGTTGTTCTGTTTATCCAGCTTGTTGAGTTTGGTGTTGTTATAGGGAGGTAATCTCTTTTCTTGTGAATCCTATGTGTTTCCTTGAGCATATGGTCGGGGGTTTAGTAGGTGCTCAATGACCTTTAGCGCTGTAGCAGTATCTATGCTCTTGTTGGGTAGCGGTGTGGGGTCTCTGGAGAGGTCTGCTTTGAAGACTTTGACGTCCTTGGCGTTAGCTATCCTCAGGGTCTTGTCATCTATGTTGGCTCTGTAGATCTCATGGGTGTCTACGATTTGGGTTATCTTTATGGTTAGCTCTTCGTTGCTGTAGCTGAGGTCGAGGAGGGGGATTAGCTCTAGTGCTCTTCAGGAGCTGTGTTGCTACCTTGAATCTGGGTAGGTTATAGTTCATCGGTTATTGGTCCTATAACTGTCGTGGGCTTGTGGGGGGCTTACTGTAAGGTGATTAGTGGTCTTCATGTGTTCACCGGTATGCTAGGTATATGCTGTCTTTTACCTTTACCTTCTACTTATGTTCTCTCTTCCCTAGTTCTTCTTTCAGTTTCTCTACCATTTTCTCTATGTATGGGATTCTTGCTTTCACGTCTTCGGCGTCTAATTTTGCTTCGTGGAAGCCCCAGACGTGTAGGTAGTTTGCTCGGTCCCAGCCTATGTATATGTCTTCGCTGATTTTCTTGCCTGCTGCTCGGGCTGCCTTCTCTAGGTCTGCTAGTACCCATCTCCCTCTTCTCCTTACCCTCGCTAGTATGTCCTTGAGGTTGAGGTGTGTGGCTGCGGCTTTAATGCATTCCTCAGCTGCCTTGTATAGCTTCTCGCTGGCTTGTACTGGGTCCTTATCTACTAGCTTTACTCCTTCTTTGAGGTACTTCTCGGCTAGCTCTAGGCGTATTTGAGTGGCCTCGTCTGGGTTTAGGTTTAACCTCTCCACTAGTAGGTCGACTACCAGTGCTTCGATGTCTACCCCCTCCTTTTTCAGCCTCTCGTAGAGTTTTAGGGGGATGCTTATACTGGTGCTCATGGGTTAGCCCCTCTCCTCCTGTGCCTGGATTCCAGACTTAGTACTAGTTTTGCCTCTTCTGGATTTATGGATTTATGGGGGTGTAGTATTCCTGCGGTTATTTGGGGGTTGGAGCTTCGAGTACAGTAGACTTCCTCCGTATTGTTTCTACATACGAAGATGTTTATTTCTGTAAATTCATCTAGCTTACCTTCCCGTATGCTCTTAAAGCCATTGATAGTAACGCTCTTCTCAAACATTTCTCTACTAATCTATCCTCTCTATTAGGTTACTTTTGCTCCTTC
The DNA here is from genome assembly GCA_003649205.1 of Thermoprotei archaeon. Classification (GTDB taxonomy): domain Archaea; phylum Thermoproteota; class Thermoprotei; order Thermoproteales; family B15-G16; genus B15-G16. The sequence continues at coordinate 103,882 of QMRC01000002.1, read as the reverse complement.
CTCCACACCGGCTCCTTTGTCCATAGGTTCCTGACTGTTGCTATCATCAGTATTGTTAGCTGTAAATGGGTTCATGGTATCTCAGTGTGGATGCAGTTCTTTCAACGAGTATTCATTGAGGATCTTCATCGCGCTGCATTGAGTAGAGCGGGTAGCTGATGGTGATGTGATGGCTCTCCACATGGTAAATGGGAGTGCTCGTTTTTAGCCATGTACCATGTCCTGCATTTTGAGTACCGTGCTCTCTACATGTTCTCTTCATCGATTGGTTCGGTGAGTACTATTACTTCTTTTCTCTGCTAGCTTCATCTTTTCATGGTCTTAGCTAGGTGCTCGAAGCGGAAGGGGATAATAACCTCTACCTGCGCTCCAGGTAACCACCTTACGACTACCTCGTACCATTTCCTACTCCTGAACTTGTCTAGGTAGCTCCGTCTATGCAGTAGCTTTAGCTTGAACGTCTTGTTCCTAAGCTTCACTGTCGCCGTCCAGGTGTTGAAGTCTATGCTTGCATCGTACCTGTCGAGCCTGACGCTTAGCTTCTTGAGGAGTGGTTTAGTGCCTCCATTCTTCTTTGCGGATTTCACGAGCGGGAGACCATACTTGTACATTTGCTTAGCTTGATGTGCTCGGAACCCCTTCTCTCTAGCTGCCTGTAGAACATCTGGTGACACTGGTTCAATGTTGGTAACTTATCCAGCTCCCAAAGCGTGTCGATAATCCTCTGCACCTCCCTACGAGTGAGGCTAGAGCTCCGAGAACAGGTCGTATAGGTCTCCCTCGACGAGAACAGCCCTTGCTTTGAGAGCTAGCATCCTCTCCCCTCGGGGAGCCACCTTTGCTACGTGACCTGCCTCCTCGTTGGGGCTCACCATCTCCTGTATATGACTGAATATTACTGCTTATAAGGCGTGTCTCGGTTTCAGCACTCTGCTCGCAACTAGGTAGCTGATAGTGTAGTGCGTCAGCAGATCAGACATTCTCTACACCTCTAGCTTTCAATTTCATATGTGGGATTTCAATGGGTTTGTGTTGTAGGGTGTTTGTATCGTTGCTTGCTAGTAGTTCTCTTAGGGTTTTGCAGAGTGTTCTAGCCTTTGTCCTCGGGTTTAGGAGCGGTAGGTAGATCAGCAGCTTGTGCTTGCTGGTCAGCACGGTGTGGAGCTTCTCCTCAATCTTCTTAGTGATGCTCTGCAGGTCTGGCTTTGTGCTACCGATGAGTTCTTCTAGCTCGTTCTCGATCTCCTTAGTTGCTCCCTCCTTGCAGATACCTTGCTCGATCACATGGATCCTCACTTGAGCACCTCTAGAGGACTCGATGACTAAGTTTCTAGGGATGAGCTTCTCTACGTAGGTACTCATGCTCATTCATGTACCTACTCTTGCTTCTCTTTATGTTCTCTAAGCTTCTCACTTATTACTTGCTTCGTGTAGCTGAGCAACCACTCTGCTAGTGGGAGTGCTGCTTCCACATCCTCTACTCTGTACTTCGCTTCGTGGAAACCCCATACATGTATGTCGTACGCGTCTTTCCATGCTAACCTAATCCTTTCTTCGCCGAGCCTTTTCGAGAGATCGGTTGCAGCCATACCGAGAAGCCATGTATCCCACTTTCCTCTCTTTCTAACTTCTTTGAGTTGTGAAGCGTTGAATACCTCTGCTAATGCCTTGATGCACTCCTCAACGGCTTTGTACAGCTTCTCGCTCGCTTGAACAGCATTTCTCTGCTTGATGAACTCTCTAGCTTCTTCAAGAGATTTCTCAGCAAGCTCAAGCCTAGCAGAAGCAACTTCACTTGGATCTAAATCAAGCACGTTAGCGATAGCATTCAGTACGAGTTCGCTTATGTCGATACCCATCTTCCTAGCTTCATCAACAAGCTTCTTAGGGACGTAGATGGCTTCCATCAAGCTCACACCCGTATCTATGACTTGGTTGCACCTCATCAAACTTATCTATGGCGCTATATCAGCGCTAAAGTCATGTATTGATAGAGCTTCGCATCTCATCACCATCTTCTGTAGACTATGCATATGTACTGCTGAGCCTCATTCTATAGCTAGCTTTACCAGCTCCTCTACATCACGGATCCTTTCTTCCACGTACCTCTTCGTAGCCTTCGCCTCATGGAATCCCCATACATGGAGATTCCATGCAGAGTCCCACCACCTCCTAATGTCATCGCTGTAGATCTGTCTCAACTCACTAATAGCGTCGAAGAGGTCTTCTACTTTCCACCTACCACGTTTCTCAACTCTTTCCACTATGCTGCGTAGCCTGTGTTTGAGTACAAGTGTCTTCACAGCTTCCTCAGCTGCTTTGTATAGCTTCTCACTTGCTTGTACAGGATTTACATCGATGAGCTTCATACCTTCCTCTAGGAACCTTCTAGCTAGTTCCCTATGAACTTCAAGTTCCTCCTCTGGTTTAAGGTTTAGATTGTCTACAATTAAATCAATTATTAGCGATTCTACGTCAACTCCTACATCCTTGAGTTTCTCCATGATGATACTAGGGAGTTTTAGAGTTACTGTATTGAAGCTAGAGTTCTCCTCACTCATACCAGTTCTACCTAACTATTCTAAAACTCTAGAAAGCCTTATAATCTATGAGGTGAGGTGTCGATAGTAATGGGCTATTTCCAGAGCTTGGGTGGTTCGCTGCGTCTCAGCTTGTCTCTTGGTTCCCATCGGAATCTCCATAGTCCTTCTTCTACATCTTCTAACGCTATCTGAAGCTTGCTGATGAGCTTATCGCTGAGAACCTCGTCTGCTATCGGTGAGATCACTGCATCGGCTATGACATCGGGGGACTCAGTATCTTCAGCTATGACCCTGACTCTACACGCTCTTGGAGCTATCCATACTCTGAGTGGGGCACCAGCAGTCTCATACACGGTCTCCGTAAGCTCCTTTGTAGGAGGCCACAGGCCCAAGGTTTCAGCAAGGCGAATGGGTATCAGTAGCTGTGGTGTTTCAGCTTCGTAACTGCTATTTGCTAGGGCGCTAGTTTCAACAACCTTTCCGCTCCTCTCTATCCTTATCCTCACTCTCACGACCATAGCTACGCACACTCACTCTCTTAGCAACGATCCTTCCAATCTTAGTCCTGTGATCTCTGATCAACCCTATGAATCTCCTCATAGGCTACCCCACGAGGTATAGATACCGTAGAGCAGTATTCATAGCCTCAGACTATGTAGGTGCTCTGTAGCTTTGAGTGTTGTTACTTAGTCAGTAGTCTCGTCGGGTAGTGGTTTTTGTCTTTTGGTGGTGGAGTTGTCTTGGTTTTGCTGTGTTTTTGCTCTTTCGCGTAGTTTCTGTGTTATTTGCTTTAGTTCTTGCTCTGATAAGCCGGCGTGTTCCTCTGGTTCATCGATTAGTATGAGGTTACCTAGTAGTTCTTCTAGCCAGTTAGGTACTGTAGCTGATGTGTAGAGTTTTAGGAATATCTTTGTTGCTTCTTCTCGAGTGAGCTTACCTGAAAGCACCATGTCTAAGATTTTAAGAATTCTTTGAGTTAATTCTTTCTCTACTCTTTGGATTACTTTTTGAGCTTCTGATGCTGTATTTTCTATTGCTAGTAGGTCTTCTTTGGTTCTTGTGGGTACCTTCTTAGGGTTTAGTGTTGAGAGTGTTTTCTCTTGTTGTTGTGTGCTTAGTGTCTTCTCTTTGGGTTGGGATTTTGTGTTTTGTCTAATTGTTTTCTTTGTTTGTTGGAGGTTCTTAGATTAGGTCTTGTATGTCTTAGGGATTTGGTGTGTCTTGACATAAACTATCGGTTATTGGTGTTCTTTTTCTAAGGGGTGGGTGTTAGTGGTGTTGTTTCTGTAGTAGTTGTTTTAGTGCGTATTTGTATGCTGGTATTTGCCATGAGTAGTATCTTCCTATTCCTAGTTTGGTGTTGGGTGTTAGGTGTCTTTGTTTTGTTGTCCATGATTGTAGTAGTGGTATTCCTGTGTAGATTACTAGGTTTCTTTCGAGTAGGATTTTGTAGAGTCTTTCCATTTTCTCTGTTGTTACTACATCTATGTTGTCTGGGTTTTCGATTACTTTGATTAGTTCTTCTACTAGGTTGAGTTTTATTGCTGTTTTAGCTACGTCTCTTATGTTTTCTTTTAGGTCTTCTAGCCATTGGTCTATGTTCCATCTGTACCATTTAGCTATTTCGATTAGTCTTCTTGGGTTTCCTCCTGTTAGTTCCCAGGTTTTCTCTACTGTGTCTCTATCTGGTGGTTGTAGTTGATTTGCTAGTTGTGTGAAGGCTTCTTTTGGTAGGTTCCATAGTAGGTTTACTTTGGTGTAGGTGTGTCTTATTATTCTTTGTAGGCTTTGTCCTTCTGATGTTGTTACTAGTATGAGTATTGATTCTGGTCTGTATTCTTGTTTTATCTTGGTTATTGCTTCGTAGAGCCATTTCATGTAGCGTTCTATTTCGTGTATTCCGAGTACTTGTGTTACGTCGTCGACAGCTATTACGAGGTTTTTGCCTTTTAGTTTGTATTTTGTGGCTATTTTCTCTAGTACTGTGTATAGTTTTTGTGCGAGGATTAGTCCTATGTTTCCGAGGTATTCCTTGGCTATTGACACTATGTACTCTCTTAGCTCTGGTATTGCTAGGTTTACTGTTAGTACTTTCTCTATGTTGGTTCTCTCTAGTGTGTCTATGTAGATTCCTATTCCGTTGAAGTTTGTTATGAATTCTCTCAGTAGTCTTGTCTTTCCGCAGCCTTCAGGACCGTAGATGTAGAGTGGTGTTGGTAGGTCTCTTCTCGATAGTTCTTCCAGGGTCTTTAGTTCGTATTCTCTGTCGACGAACTTGGGTTCTGTACTCATGTCTTAAGCCTCATTTTGTAACTTAGTTTCCTCTTTCTGGTTTCTTTTCCTGGCTTAGACTTAACTCTTTTTGGATATGTGTTGTCTTTGGTTGTTGGGTGTTGTGTTCTGAGGTTTCTTGTTGGTGGTGTAATGTAGTGATTTCTCATAGGCTTTATTTACATGTGGTAAAGAGGCATAGGGATGTTTTAAGTGTGTTAGGTGTTGAGAATTTTTGAGGGGGTTTGTTCGTGTTCTTGAGAGAGTTTTGGGTGGTCCTAGTGAAGTTTACGTTGATGAGATGGGTGCTGTGTACTATTTGCTGAAGTTGAATGATGTTTATCTTAATGTGGTTGTGGTTGAGGGTCTTGGAATGATTCGTTGATTGTTCCTGGGAGGATTAATGGTGGGGTGGATGATTCTAGGTGTGTGAAGCCTTATGATTGGTTTTATCCGCTACATAGGTAGTGAATTCTACTGTTATCTCTGTAGTAGTTGCTCTAGTGCGTGCTTATATGCTGGTATCTGCCATGCGTAGTACTCTCCTATTCCTAGTTCTGGGTTTTTAGGTATGTGTTTTCCGTTTATTGTTCTGAATCCTTTGTACATGAATAGGTTTGCTTCTACGAGTATTGTGTAGAGTTGTTCCATTTTTTGTGATGGTTGTTTTTCTATGTTGTCTGGATCTTCGATTAGTTTCTGTAGTTCATTGGTTAGGTTTAGGCTTCTTATGGTTCTGATGAGTGGTCTTAGTTTTGCCTCTATTTTCTGGATCCAGCTATCTATGTTCCAGTTGTTTTCTGCTATGTCGATTGTTGCTCTTGGGTTTCCTCCTGTGTAGTACCAGAGTTGTTCTGGGTCTATGTTTTTTGGTGGTTTTAGTTGTTGTATTAGTTCTTGGTGGGCTTCTTTGTCTAGGTTCCATACTAGGTTGATGTGTGTGTATGTGTGTCTCATTACTAGGTCTAGGCTCTTGCCTTCGCTTGTTGTTGCTATGATTAAAATGGAACTTGGTCGATAGTCTTCCTGTAGTTTCTTAATTAGTTCGTATAGCCACTTTGTGTACCACTCGACTTTACTTAGACCTATTGCTCTTGTGATGTCGTCTACAGCTATGATTAGGGGTTTACCTCTTATCTGTAGTTTGGTTTCTATGTGTTTGAGTATTTTCCATAGACTTAGGCATAGGTATTGTCCTACAGGTTTTGCTACTTCTTTAATCAAATCTTTCACTATGTCGGTGAGTATGTTTAGTGGTGTTGTGAGTAGTGCCTTCTCTGGGTCTTCACCCTCAAGTGCGTCTATGTACAGGGCTACCCCATTGACTTTCTTTATGAATTCCTTTAGTAGTCTTGTCTTTCCACAACCTTCTGGTCCATAGAGGTAGATTGGTAGTGTTGTTCCTTTATTTGCTAATTCATGTAATGTCTTTAATTCTTCTTCTCTATTTACGAACTTTAGCTCTATCACTTTGTTCCCCTGAGTTGTCTTCTCTGTTTTGGTAGGTAGTAGCTATGGTACTTTTTAGGTCTTGTTTCTTGCTGAGGATTTTTCGTTTGGTTGAGGTCTAGGGTTATGTCTTCTTTTAGGTTTGTGTGGGGGTTGTTGTTTTGTTTTTGAGTAGTTTGTCTAGTATGTATCTGTATGCGGGTATTTGCCATGTGTAGTCTTGTCCGATTCCGAGTTCTGGGTCTTTGGGTATTTCGGTTTCGTTTAGTGTTGTGAATCCTTTGTACATGAATACGTTGTTTTCTACTAGGAGGTCGTATAGTTCACCTATTTTGGGGGATGCTTTGTACCATACGTTGTCGGGGTCTTCGATTAGTTGTTTCAGTTCTTTGATTAGTCCTCTTCTAGCGATTTCTTCGGCGAGTGGTTTTAGTCTCTTCATGAGGTTATTGAGCCATTTTTCGAGGTTCCAGTTGTATTCTTCAGCTAGTTCAATTAGTCTTCCTGGGTTTCCTCCTAGTAGTTTCCATACTTGTTCGAATTCTGTGTTGTTTGGTGGTTTTAGTTCGTGGAAGAGTTCTTTAAATGCTTCTTTGGGTAGGTTCCATAGTAGTGTGATGTGTGCGTGTCTGTGTCTTGATACTAATTTTAGGCTGGTTCCTTCCGATGTCGTTACTATTATGTTTATGGCTTTTGGTCTGTACTCTTCTCTGATCTTCCATAGGAGTTCGTAAAGCCACTTGATGTACCACTCAATTTGTTGGAGGCCAAGTGCTCTGGTTATGTCGTCGATTGCTATGAGGATGTAGTTGTCTTCGAGTTTCTTCTTTATGATTGCTTTTTCGAGTATTGATGTTATTGATTCAGCGAGAATTCTTCCAACGCTTAGACCGGAGAATTTCTCGATTATTTTCTCGAGGGTTTCTGTAGCTAGTTTCACGGATCTCGACGTTAGTATGGCTTTCTCTACTGAGCTTCTCTCTAGTGCATCGATGTATACTGCAATTGCGTCATCTCCGAAGTACTCATTGAATTTCTTGATGAATTCTCTCAGTAGTCTTGTCTTTCCACAGCCTTCAGGACCGTAGATGTAGAGAGGTGTTGTTCTCTGTTTTGCGCACCAATCCCTTAAGGCTTTGAGTTCTGGTACCCTGTTTATGAACTTAATTTCGTGAATTGTTACCCCCTCATCTCTAAATTATTGATTTCGCTCCTCTATAAGCTATGTTGTCTCTACCGCTAATCCCCTCATACTGTGAAGGTTTCCTGTTCTTGATTTTTGGTTTTTGTTAGTTCTTTTCTCTCAGTCTTTCTCTTGTGTATTTGATTACTTATCTGAGGTATTTTGCGTGGTTTTCCATATCTTCAGTACTTTTTGCTTTGTGAAATCTCTTGGGGGTTATGTGGCTGTTGTTGTGGTTTGTTGTGTTTGGTTTCTTCGTGCTTTTCCTTGAGCTTGATTATTTGTTTTTCGAACTCTCTTACAATGGTAGTTAGTTTCTTTGAGTCTTCGTATAGTTTTGAGTAGTTTATTTCGATGTATCTGTGTACCAGTATGTTTCTCCAGGTAATGAATTTGTAGAGTTCTTGGGCTAGTTCGGGTGAGATTATTCCTTGTTTGTGAAGTATTTCGATGTAGTCTCGATACGTTTCAGCTGGCCCCCATCCTTTTACTGATACTATGTGTCGTGCAGTGTCTAGAATTGATTCAACTATTGTGTGTACTAGGCGTTCGAATGCTAGTTTGAGTATTGTTGATGATGTTATTTCTTCGAGGGGTTTGGTTAGGATTTCGTTGAGGATTTCTGTGGCTTTGAAGGCGTAGTCCATGCGTTTCTTAACTATGGTCCAGTCTATGCTTCTTGGGTCGTTCATCCTCATCCACTCTCTGAGGTTGAGGTTAAGTAGTAGTCGTAGTTCTGGGTAGATGTTGTTGAGTTCTTTAATGAGTTGTAGGCTAGCGTCATCTCTGTCTACTAGTTTGATTCCTTTGACGATTCTGTATTTGAAGTGCCAGTCTACTTCGTCTATGGGTATTATGTCTACACGGTCGTCGCTTATGGAGAGTGCTTTACATATGTCGTTGTGTATTTCTCCTAGGAGTTTGAGTTTGTCGTTGGGGTTGCAGTCGAGTAGGATTGCTACATCTACGTCGTGGTAGCTAAATCCTCTCTCTGCGATGGAGCCTATGAGGTAAGCTAGCTTAACTTCTTTCCTCTTAGAGAGTACTTCACGGAGTTTCTGAACTACGTGATCTCTAGTTAAGATTCTCATACAGGTCTACTACCTACTTCTAGTAGGGGGCTGTGACGTTAAGAACTTTCTTTGTGGTTAGTGTAGTTTGTATTGGTTATTGGTGTTTTCCCTGTGGATTGAGTTCATATAGTAGCTGATGGCGCTCTATCTTTATTCGGTAGATGTGCCTGTGGGTATTAATTCACAGGTTAATGCTCATTGTTGTGTACTCAATGGCTTCACCTGGCTCTCTATATACCTTACTAGAGGTATCTGCTGGGTTGCTATGTAGGTTCTCGTTCTCGATTGAGTATACTACTGGGGTATCTACATCACTTTCAGGTATGCCATACCTTTAGGAAAACTTTCGAAGAGGTGTATTGTGTAGATGTGTCTTGCTTTGTTGGGGATTTCTTTCATGAGTGGCATTGCAGCTTTGTGCCTTTAGTAAGCTTCGTGATCTCTCCTAAAGACCTCTAATTATCTTCTTTGTTTCTTCCACTATCTTTTCTATGTATGGTAGTCTTCTCTTCACGGCTTCGCTATCTAGTTTTGCTTCGTGGAATCCCCATACGTGTAGGGTCCATGCGTGATCCCAAGCATCGTAGAACCATGAACCAATCCTGTCGCTTATGATCTCAGCAGCTTTCTCAAGTTCTGTAACGGTCCACCTACCTCTTTCTCTGATTTTCCTCATGATGTTCTCTAGCTTGAATTGTATTGTTAATGCTTTTACACACTCTTCAGCAGCTTTATACAGCTTTTCACTAGCTTGAGCTGGATCCCTATTGATGAGCTTTCTTCCATCTTCTAGGAACTTTACTGCAAGCTCTACGTGAGCTTTAACTTCTTCTTCAGGATCCAGGTTAAGTTCTTGAATGATCATGTCGATGATCTTAGATTCTATGTCGATACCTAGATTCTTGATGTGTTTAGCAATTACTTCAGGTAATTTTATAGTAATTTCAACGTTCATGACGATATCCTTGAAGTTCTAGTTCTTAATCTTTGTGGGTTTGGGAGGTGTGCTAAGTTTACCTGTACTCGTATTCTGGTATGAGACCTGTTAGTTCTATTGTTGTGCTTCATAGGTTATGCTTCTTCCTTCTCGATAAAGTAGACTTCATATGTTGAACTTAGGCACCTTCTCTCCACTCACGGGACTCACCTGATATTCCGGGTATAGGGTTATTTGTGTACCTTTATCTAATCACTTCTCTCGTCCATAGGTATCTATTCTTTGGGTAGTTAGGGTGTGATTGTCCTTCTCCAGTACCTAGTCTTGCTCAATCGTTTCAAAAACTATAGCCTTTTTACTGAGTCTTAATTTGTCGCTAGTTCCACTAGCTTTTCTATGTCGTGAATTCTTTCTTCTATGTACTTTTTCGTTGCTTTTGCTTCTTTTACATCTCTGAGTTTCTTCGCGAGGATGCTGGGGAGTTTTACGGTTATTGTGTTGGAGTTGTTGCTCTCTTCATTCATGTTGGTTTCACCTAGTTACTTTGTGTTCTCTTGGTGTTTTTGTATGTGTGTTAGGTTGATGTGTTGATCTTTATGGCTTTTCTGTGTTGTAGTGTTTGGTTACAGGTTTTCTTGTCCTGTATGTGGAGTTCTATGGGGTAGTCTATGGGTAGTCCGTACTTGTCCATAGCTATCTCTAGTACTTTCCTCCTCAATATCCATACGTCTTCGATTTTTGGTTTCTCTTCTAGGCATAGGAGTATGTCTATGTCGCTTAGTACTGTTAATCTATCTTCTGCTGCCCCTCCAATGACGTATACTTCTGCTTTGATGTGTAGGTCTTTTACTGCTTTTGCTATAGCTTCAGCTGCTTCTCTCCATTTTTTGAGGTGTTGTAGGTGGTATTTAGCCCAGTACATGTTTTTCGACTTCGTCTAGGAGCTTAAATAGTTCTTCGGCTGTTTTCAGCATTTCCTCTATCATGCTTCTAGTGGTGATTCCTATTCCGTATCTTGACTCGGTGTATGCTGCTTCTATGTCAATGAGTGCTTCTCTCTGTTTTCTTATGAAGTTGATGATTTTTAGGGCGTCTTCTCTGTAGTTGAGGTCTTCTAGCTTCTTTGCGAGTATTCCTAGGAGTTCTCTAATGCTGTGGATTCTAGGTATTTCACCTGTGAATCTAAGTAGTGTTGCTTTGATTCTGAGTTGGCATGCTTGGTGGATGTTGAAGGATGCTATGTCAGGTCTTTTATCGATTAATTCTTTAGCTAGGTTTAGGAATGCGTAGGCTCTATCCTTGATTATGTTGACTCTTTCTCCGCTCAATGTAGTGGTACCACCTTAGTTCTCTAGTGTAGTGATTGCTCACTATCTTTAATTGTTTATTGTCTTCTCAAGCTATCTTAGTTGAGTCAGTACTTGGTCTTCTCCTGTAGAAGTTTGGATGGGTTAAGTGGAAGATAGAGTGCTTAAAGGAGTGGAGATGCTACATACAACTCCTAGCAAAATCAATAAAGGAAATACTACCAGAGGCAAAAGCATACAATTTGGAGGGGCAGCAGAAGATAGATTAACAGTACTAAGCGACATAGACATACTCATAATCGTGAATAGAGAGCTAACAGATCAAGAGAAAACAAAGTTAAAAGCCGACATCCTATGGAACGCCGTTGACAAGTATGGACTTCCATGGGGATACCCCTAGAGATCCACATAGTATCAAGTGAAGAAGCTAAGAAGCTAATACCCATTACATAACCCTAAAGCCAATAAGCTATCCTCCTAAAGCAACTCACAAGCAACCCAAGAACCTTAGGTAAGTGACCAATAAGCAAATAAACAAAGACACCACAACCAGGAGAATAAACTAGAGCAACCACTAATACAGGGGAAACTCCATACTATAAAACACTAGCAGGAAAACATAGAACTAGGAATAGGAAAGTACTATGCACGGCAAGGTTGAGTGTAGTTACTTAGCAAAGTACCGTCAAGACAGCACACGTAATAGGGTTGGAAACCTACAGGAGATTGAGAAAGAAGAAATGGCGGTAGATCCCCTACTTAAGGTAGATATCAAGTCGCTACTCAGGTACATAGAGAGAATTTGCGATATCACACTACCTGAGAAGGTAGCCGAGATATCGTTGGTACCTGAGTACTCAATTCTGCACATCAGGTTCAGAGAACCAACAAAATACGAGTTAGGAGAACCAATACACCCACTAATTCACCTGTATAGAGATTCAGAAACCAAGGAAATCACAGCTGTTGATGTATGAGTCTTCGAGTAGTGAAAGTACTGACTTGTGTACTGTTTAAGTTCAGTGCAGTGGATGCAGATCACGTAGTTCCTCTTCGCGAGTTCTTTGACAGTTCTGTCGCTGCTCAGGTGTGGAATTGTCCTTTGGTTACTGTGTTTAGGTGAGGGGGCTGAGGTCGATATCTCTAGCGATTGACTTACTTGCTCTCTATGTAGATTATTGCTAGGTTTCCTTCCTGTTTTACTACGATTATTTCTGTGTTTTTCGGTATGTGGAGTTTGAACCATGGTTCTTTGATCCAAGTTATTGTGTATCTGTTTGGAGGTAGTTTTTCTGTTGGTGTATACTCTACTTTTTCTGCGTATTCTTCGTTGATGTAGTATAGGAATCCTCTGAATGCTATGTAGAGTGTTACTTTTTGGGGTTCTACTTCTTGTGTTAGTGTTTTAAGTAGTTTCATTGTTGGCTCTACGTCTCTTAGTGGTATTGGTCCTTGCGCCATTCCTGATGGGAATTTTCTGTAGATTTCGTCGTTGAATACGTAGGGTTTTTTGAAGTATAGTACTGGTGGTGTTCCTGTTGATGCTATGTATGCTGTTGTTAGTAATGTCATTACTAGTACTATGGGTGTGAGTGTGTACGTTATTTCTCTCGTGTATTGTTTCATGTGGTGTATTGTGGTTGGTTTACTTGTGTGTACTATGGTTGTTGTTGTGAGTATTAGTAGTGGCTGTATCATGTATACGAATCTATCTCCGAGGTGTGATTTTGTGTAGATTATGGTGGTGATTAGTAGTGTTAGGTAGATGATTAGGTTGCTATGTATTGTTCTGGTGTTGTAGCGTTTGTAGATTATTAGTGTGATTACTATGAGTGGTATTTCTGGTAGGTATAGGTAGAGTAGTAGGGATTGGTTTAGGGGGTTTAGGTGTTGGTGTAGTGGTGCTGTTGCTGCGTTTACTAGTGTCTGTAAGTACTTCTCGAGTAGGGATCTTGTTGTGAGGTTTAGTTTGTAGCCTATTGCTAGGAGTAGTGGTGGTGTGAGTGTCGGTATTGCAGGTATTAGGTACTTGGTTTTTCTTCTGAGTAGTGTTGTCGTTATGGATGATGTGACTATGAAGATTGTGGGTACGGGGTGTGTTAGTGCTGTGGTTGCTGTTAGTAGTGATGCGTGTAGTATCTTATCTCTTAGTAGTAGGTATGTCGTTAGTAGTGATAGGGCGTATGCTAGTGTATTTCTTGGGTATAGCCATGAAAATGCCATTGTTATGTAGTTTGTTGTTAGTAGCGTTGTTATGAAGCTCCATTGTGGTGTTTGTTTTAGTATGTCTCTAGCTGTTAGGTATGTTGTTAGTGCTAGTAGTGTTATTGCGGTGATATTGAGTATCTTTAGGCCTAGGAGTATGGTGTCTTTTGTTGGTAGTGGTGTTAGTAGTATGTAGGGTATTGGTCCGTATTCAATCAATTTCCATACATGGTTTAGGTTTTGTTTTAGGTGTAGTATTGCTGGGAAGTAGTATGAGAGTGGGTCGAATCCTGTTGGGAAGGGGTATATGAGTTCTGGTACTGTTCTTAGAATTGTTGGTATTGCTACTGAGAGTACTAGGTATGTGGTTTCGCTTTCTTTTACTTTCTTGAGTGTTTTCTGTAGGAGGTGCTTACTGGGGTGTTTAGTCATCTTCTCTACCTTTTAATTGATCTTCTTGTGGTGTTTGCTTGATCTACTTAGTGTGTTGCTTGTTCTCATTCTGAAGAACATGTTCGCTACCTCGTCTACATTTACTAGGTTTCACGTGTGTACTCTACGTCTATTTTCTGTAGTATGTATGGTTTTTGTCTTGGTAGGTTATGGTTGCTCAGCTTCTCTTGTGTTGATGTATGCTGTACGAGCTTCCTATTTACTTGGGAGGGGTGGTGTTTCTTGTGGATCTATGTTCTTGATCCAGTGTAGGAATTTGGGTACTACTTCTTTAGCTATTTCTTGTGCTGTTTTGTGGAGTTTTTCGAGGTCTATCTCTAGGTATCTGTGGACTAGGATATTTCCTAGTCCTGCTAGTTTGGTTATGTCTTCAGCTAGGTCTCTAGGCATCTTACCTGCTTGTGCTAGTTTTCTGGGGTATTCTCCGTAGCTCTCGACTATGCCTAGTGAGTAGACTGCTACGAGGTGTCTACATATGTCTAGTATAGCTTCAGCAATTCTGTGTAGTGCTCTCTCGAGTGCTAGTATGTCTCTGTACTCTAGCTCATGTACGTTCTTTGTCAGGATTTCTCTCTTGAGGAATTCTGTGTTTCTCCTAACTTCCTCAACTCTTGAGGTTATGACTATTTTGTTTACTCTGGGTTCTGGATCTAGGTTACTCCATAGCTTGATTTCGATGAGTTGCTCAATTCCTCTTGAAGCCTTCTCGTATAGTTCCTTTAGGGTCTCTGGATTTCCCTTCAGGATTATTCCCTCCTTTAGGATTCTGAGTAGTAGGATGGGTTTAGCGTAGTCTAGGTCGATTATGTCTATGTGATCTTCGGTAGTACCTAGGTGTCTGGCTATGTGTGACTAGGTTTGCTAGGTCGAGTGGTGATTTTTTGGTGGTGAATTTCACGGCTATATCTATGTCGTGTGGATGTCTATAGCCTCTAGCGATTGAGCCGAAGAGTATTGCTACTTCGATGTCGTTGAGGTTTCTAAATAGTTCGGTTAACTTCTTGACGACAATCTCTCTATCCATACTCAACACCATTTTACTACGTTTCTCCTCTGTTGAGGTAGTGGAATTAGTTATACTTCCTTCTTTCCTTAGGCTTGAGGGTGTTGTGGTTTTATTTCGATCCAGTACCTAGATATTTCTTTGAAGAATGGTTTCTCTCTTCTCTCTTTGAATTCCTGTGGTGTTAGTGGGATTATGTCGAAGCTTATGTGTGGTGGTAGTTTTGTTCTAACTAGTTCGACTCTACTTACGTAGTTCATGCCTTCGAAGGTTTTTGATACAATTACTATGTCTACGTCGCTATCTAGCATGTGATCTCCACGTGCGTAGCTTCCGAAGAGGTAGATTGTTGCGTTTAGTTCCTGTGCGAGTTTTCTTAGTGTGTTGATTACTTCTCTACGGATCTCTGATAGTTTTTGTGATCTCATCGACTACACCTCTGGCGATTGCTATGGCTTCTTCTGCTTGTTCTCTGGTGATTTCTTCTGATGGTTTTTCGAGACCTGCATTTGGGTATCTTGCTAGTGTGTAGTATGCTGATAATCTAGCTAGTGCACTTTCGTTGAGTTTGAGGTCTGTGTAGTTCTTTACCTTTCTGTAGAGTTTAATGAGGTCGTGTCCACGAGGGTACTCACCCAGGGTGTGCATTATCAGTGCTTTTAGTGCTTTCTCAGCTGCTTGCTGTGCAGCGAAGCAGGCCCAGTTGTAGTCGCCAATTTGTAGGCTGGATTCTGCATGTTGGAGATCTGCTTTGGATTCGGTGAGCCAATTTAGGACTTCATCTCTAATGGGCACTCAATCGACCTCAGTGGTTGTGGGTATTTGGGGTGTATTAAGGGTAGTGGTGGGTGTTTGTTTTTTGTGTGTACGTTAATGCTGTTTTGCTTAGCTTCTCTACCTGGTTCTTGATGAGTAAATGAAAGCTTATTTACTGGAGTGTAGCTTTTTGGATTGACTTTAAGTGATGGAGTTTGCTTGAGGGAGTGTAGGTGGTTTCTCTGTTGTGGGTTCACTAGGGTGTATGTGCTATGTCGGGGTTGAGGGAGGAGTTTCTTAGGTTGCTTCGTGAGGATGTTGAGTTTAGGTATGCTGTAGTGGGTTTACTAGGTATTGAAGAGGTGCTTAAGAGAATTGACAAGAATACTGAAGCTATTAAGTCTCTACAGGAACAAGTTAGAGACCTACAGAAGCAGGTTAGAGACCTACAAAAACAAGTAGCTAAACACAGTGAGGTCATTAGGAGTTTACAGGAGCAAGTTAGGAATTTACAGGAGCAGATGAAGGTACTGCAGGAGCAGGTTAGGAGCTTACAGGAGCAAGCTCTTAAGCATAGTAGAGTGCTTGAGGAGCATATGAGAGTTCTTGAGAGGTTGGTAGCGAGTATTCAAGCTCTTGGTCTTAAGTATGGTCTCTCTACAGAGGGTGCTTTTAGGGAGTCTATTAAGTACCTCGTTGAGGATTTGCTTAAGGTGTATAGGGTTGAGAGGTGGGTTTACTACGATAGTGAGGGTGTTGTGTTTGGTTATCCGTCTTGGATTGAGGTTGATTTGTTGATTAGAGATGGTGAGCACGTTCTTGTTGAGTATAAGGCTAGTGTTGATAGAGCTGATGTAGCTGAGCTGTATAGGGTAGGTGTGCTCTATGAGAGGGTTACTGGGGTTAAGCCGAAGATGTTGATTGTGTCTCCTGGAATTAGGAAGAGGGCTAAGGAGCTTGCTGATAAGTTAGGTATTGAGTGTCGTGGAGAGGTTCTGGAGGTGTAGCTTTACTCTCCTCAGCTAGTGCTGCTTGCTGGTGTCTCTATGCTTGATTCTGTTGAGTTTGAGAGGTGGTTTAGGAGTGCTAGGCTTACGCTCGATTCCGCTAGGCGTGATGCTTTGTGTGGTGATTTTAATTGGGCTTGTTTTAAGGCTCATCAAGCTGCTGAGAAGGCTTTGAAGGCTTTGTTGTGGGGTGTTGGTCGTCCTCGTTTTGGTCGTGCATTGAGTAGGTTGCTTGAGTACATTAGTGAGCTGGGTGTGGAGGTTCCTGAAGAGGTTTTGCGTGCGTGTAGGAGGTTGGATAGGTTCTATACTCCTACTAGGTACCCTGATGTGTGGTGTGAAGGTGTTCCTGAGGATTACTATGTGAGGGAGGATGCTGAGGAAGCTATTAAGCTTGCGGAGTGTATTCTATCTTGGGTTGAGGGTGTATGGGGAAGGTTCTTGAGGAGAGGTTGAGGAGACGTGAAGAGGCTTTAAGGGAGGCTTTGAGGTTTGTTAGGTGTGTCTCTAAGCGGTTTAGTGTTGTTGGTGCTTGGCTTTTCGGTAGTTTTGCTCGTGGTGATTTTAATGAGTGGAGTGATGTTGATGTGTTAATTGTTGTTGATGGTGATTTACCTAGGAGTCCTGTTAAGCGTCTTGAGCTTATTGAGGGTTGTTTACTGATGTGTCCTCGTGTTGAGCCTATTGTTGTTACGTTGAGTGAATTTGAGAGGATGAGGGTTAAGAGGAATCCTATTGTGGTTGAGATTGAGAGGTGTGGTATTGATCTTCTGAAGCTTTTGAAGGAGTTGAGGGAGTTATAGTGCTGTATTGGTTGTGAGGTCTAGGGGTTGTGTGTTTGGTGTGTAGGTTGTTGCTGTATTTTCTTTAACCATTTCTTCTCTGGTGGTTTCTCTGGTGGCATTACGTGTCTTCTTATGAGATCTCCTCTAATTATTGCTATGTATGCTCTTAGTCTTCCGTAGTAGTCTGCTAGGTCCATTCTTCCTGTTACTCTAGCTTCTTCATTGATTAGTTCAGCTATTTCCTCTAGTTCGAATACGTCTTCCCAGGTGTACTCACTTAATTTCTTATCTAGTAGCTCCAGTAGTCTCTTCCTTACTTCTTCTGTGTAGTACTTTGTGCTTGTTCCTGGTGTTATTGTTCTTAGGTAGTTCTTCAGTACTAGTGCTTCTCCTTCAGTTATTACTGTCTTCGTCTGTAGTAGTGTAATTAGTGTATCGTTGAAGCTAGCTAGGTTACCGAATCCTCTCTTCATTTCCTGTTCTAGGTTTGACATTCTTACTTCAAGATTATCTATTCTTACTTCTAACTTGGTTAGTCTCAGTTCCAGCTTATCTATTCTTCGACTTAGTAGGTAGTAGAGTGTTACTACTGCTATTGCTGTGAGTGGTGCTTGTGATGCTAGTGTGGCTACAATTACCTTGTACATTACCTCACCTGTATTCCTCCCTTCATGAATGAGTTATAAGGGTTCTATTCTAGGTTAGTTAGGTTGATGAGAGGTTTAAGAGACTTATGTGAGGACTTGACAAGTAAGTTCTAAGGTGTTTTGTGTTTGACTCTGTGATTACTGTATCTTGGGTTGATTTCTGTGTGGCTTTTTCTAGTGCTGTTTGCTCTCTAGGACCTTCGCTATCTTCTGCAATCTAATGCGTGAGGTTACTGTAGTTTTGTTGTCTCGATCCAAACTCGTCCTCTCCTTATGTACCTTTGCTTGGCTACTTCCATGAGCTTTAGGACTCTGCTACTTGCTTTTAGTGGTATCCCCTCTACGAGTGCTGATAGTGCTAGTGGATTTCCTCTCTTCATCATGTTCTCGAGTTCTCCATATGTGTACAGGAACACGTCTACTCGTGGTGGCTTGTATTCGGTAGCTATTCTAAATCGTTCGAGTATGTCTATGTTCTTGACATCATCCGTTACTACGAGTACATCGAGATCGCTCCACTCACCTCCTCCACTACGTGCCCATGATCCAAATACTATGACTGCTTCGATGCCAAATACCTTGCTGAGCTTACTAATGAGCTCCTCTACACGTTTACACCAAGTTTTCTCAAGCATTCCTTCACCCACTCCATGATCTTCCTAGCAGCTTCAAGTGCTCTATCTGCTGTCGGTTTATCGTAGTACATACCTGGGTATCCAGATTCAAATGCATTTGGGTATTGTGAGGGTATGTAGTGTCTATCTAGTTCGCGTGCAGCTACGTAGAGTTCTTCAGGTACCTCCTCTAATTCCTTCAAGATGTTGAGTAGCTCAACTATGCTGTGTCCCCAGGCATGTCTACCGTGAGCGTACAGTAGTGCTTTAACAGCTTTCTCTGCAGCTTGTTGTGCCTGAAAGCATGACCACTCGAAGTTTGCAGCGTGGAGGCTGTCACTAGCTGCTTTGATATCTCTTGAAGTTTGGAGGAACCACCTTCTAGCTTCTTCAATTCGTTCCATGGATTTCACATGATTGCTGTACTGATGTAGAGACAAAAACTTTTCCACTATGGTGTATCTGTGGAGTTAGTGATTTTAGTTTCTAGCTCGGTTGTGGTATTGAGGTGTTGAGTTCTTGTACGGTAATGTTCCTGAAGATGTTCTGAAGATGTTGAGGGATTTTGTGAGGAAGGTTAAGGAAGTTCTCGGTGATGTTGAGGTTTATCTCTTTGGTAGTTTTGCTCGTGGTGATTGGTTAGTTGATAGTGATGTTGATTTAATTGTTGTTTCTCCTAGGTTTAGGGGATTGGATTTTGGTAAGAGGTATGCTATCTTGAGGAAGTTTTTGCCACCTAATAGGGGATTTGATATCTTGGCCTATACTCCTGAGGAGTTTGAGGAGGTTAAGAGGAGGAGTATTGTCGTTAGGGATGCTATGGAGTACTGGATCAGAATTGCTTAATTTGGGTTGTAGTTATGATTAGAGAGGAGGCTCTAGATTGGTTAGAGGGTGCTCTAGTTGATCTCAATGAGGCTAAAGAAGCTTTTAAGCGTGGTAGCTACCATCTTGCTGTATTCCTCTCACATCAAGCTGTAGAAAAGGCTTTGAAAGCTTACATTATTGGATTTAAAAGAGTTAGACCTCCTAGAAGTCATGACCTCTTGGAGCTACTTCATGTAGCTGGTTTAGAGCTAGAGGTTAGTGATGTTGAGTTGTTGACAGAGCTATCTCCTTACTACGTGATTGCTAGGTATCCTAATGCTGGATTGAGGAAGCCTTGGAGAGAGATTGCTGAGGGTACTGCAAGGAGGTTCCTATCTATTGCGGAGAAGGTAGTTCACTTAGTCAAGCAGATGTTTAATCATAGTTCTTAGTGCTGAGTTGTGTCTGCAGGAATTCGTGTCGGTGTTGAGTCTACCACTATCCTATAATTACTTTAGGTTTGTGCTCTAGTCTATTCTTATCCAGTACTTTGAGGCATCTACTATTGCTGGTGATGCGCCATTGAGTGCTTCTTTGAATTCTTCTGGTGTGTAGAGGAAGAGGTTTACTCTGTATGGTGTGTTGAGGTTTTCTAGGATGTTTAGTGTGAGTTTTAGTCTTTCTAGTGGTTTGAGGTTTTTGAAGTTTGGTGATACTATGACTATGTCTAGGTCGCTGTAGGTGTTCCAGTCTCCTCGTACTCTACTTCCGAAGACGTATGCTTCTGTTACTGTGATTTTTGTCTTGAGTTTTCGAACTACTTCTCTAGCTATGTCTATGGCTTGTGGATCAGGATCTTCAATGGGGTGTGTTGCTATGATTTTCTCGACCCAGGAAATTACTTTCTCAGCTATTTCTATGGTTAGGTCTGCATCCTCTCTATCTATCTTCTCGGAGGGTAGTCCTCTGATGGCGTCTGGGTACCTTGATTTCTCGTAGTAGTCTGTTAGTGTTCTTAGGTCTTTTATGGTGAAGTCGTGCTGTATGGACTGTACTTCCTGTGGTAGCTCTAGGTACAGCTTCTCTAGGTCATGTGTTCGAGGGTGTGGTCTACGACAGATGTAGTACAGTGCCTTTAGTGCTTTCTCAGCTGCTTGCTGTGCGAAGAAGCATGCTACGTGGTGTAGTTGTTCATTTCGAAATCTCTTAGCGAGTTCTAGATCGTGTTTTGCCTCCTTGAACCACTGCTCCATGTACTCTCGTAGCTTACCCATAGCGTCAACACCGCTAGTGTTCTCGTCTCGATTTAGTAGTGTACGGTGCTCCTTTTAAGTGATGGTTCATCTCACTTACTGTAGAGGTCTAGAGAGGGTGTTCTTCATGCTGTTATGCTACTAGAACCAGTACTGTGGTGGTTCTGTCTCTCTTACCTTATCCTCATCACTGAACCTCCACTTCCCTCTAAGATCTAGGATTACGATCCCTAACTCACCTCCTAGCTTATCGCTTATGAGTACTTCGTACTCATAGCTAGAGATCATGATGTCACACTTCACTGGTCCTACGGTTCTATCTTGGGTCTCTACGTAGACCTCTGCTACATTTGGTATGAGGTAGTTTCGTACTGGTCCTCCTGCTGTACCTACTTCGATTAGTACTGCTTCTTCTGGTGGTGGCCAGAGGTTGAGCTCTGTTGCTAATCTACGCGGTATGAGTAGTTGTGGTGTTTCCGCTTCAAAACCTGAGTTGACGAGAGCTGATGTCACTACCTCTCTACCCGACTTAAGACATCTAATCCTGAGCCTTACCCTCACTGCCATGGAGTTTCCTCACCTTAGATAGCGGGTATATGTGTCCTACTCTCCTTCTAATTGGGTATATGTGTCCTATTCTACCTCTAATTCTTCCAAGCTTCATAACTCCCTAGACCTACATATACAGTGGTTCTTCAGCTTAAAATCTTCACTTACCTTACCACTAACTCACCTCTAGTCACCTATACCTTGTTACTAAGTGAAATCACTGTGTATTGTGTACCTCTACTCTCCTCATTGTTTCCCTTGAGTAGTTGCTCAATGTACTTAACACAGCTACTCACATGACATACCTCTAGTGATGCTTCGTGAAATCCCCATACATGTAGGACGTATGCTATAGACCATGCAATACATATGATTTCACTACTTAGTGTAGCTGCCAATCTCTTAGCTGCTCTTGAGAGGAGCTTCGTCCACTACCTACCTTCTCTACGATATTCCTCAACCTCAGGTACTCTGTACTTCATAGCTAGTGCCTTAATACACTCCTCGGCACACTTATACAGCTTCTCACTAGCTTGAACTAGATTATTTTCAGTTAGGTACTTCTTTGCTTCCTCAAAGTGTTTTTGAGCAAGTTGTAGATGTATCTGTATCTCCTCTCTAGAGCTGATGTTCAGCTCTTTGATTAGTAGCTCTATTACTAGGGTATCTAGGTCGATATTTAGCTGCTTGATCTTCTCCTAAATCACCTTGGGTGTACGTATTGTTTCCTGAATTAGCTCTGACATGAGGTTGAGACCTCGTACTCACTAGTTATCTACGTGTGGTACGTGCATAAAGTTCTCTACTCGCTTTGGTTCATCTTCTTACTCTTTCAGTAATTGATTTACTTGACCTTCAAGCTTTTTGTGTGGTGTTTAGGTTTGGTGCCTTACTTACCTGTACTGGTTTTGATTGGTTTCATTGCTGGTTTCATTGGTACATTTCTTGGTATTGGTGGTGGTAGTGTTGTGTCTCCTACCCTTGTTTTGCTGGGTGTTGAGCCTCATCTCGCTGTCTCTGCTAGCTTAACTGCTGTTCTCGGTACTGGTCTTGGTGGTTTGGTGAGGTTCCTTAGGAGGGGTTTGGTGAGGGTTAGGGTTGGTCTTGTTCTTGAGTCTGTCACTATTGTTGGTGCTGTTCTCGGTGGTTTTGTTGCTGTGAGATTACCTGGTTCCTACGTTGCTCTCGCTATTTCCTGCGCCCTTGCTCTTGCTGGTACTGTAATTGTCCTTCAACCTCGGTTGAGACCTCCCAGGAGTTTGAAGCTTGCTCTCCTTATCTCCATGTTTGCTGGTTTTCTCTCTGCTACGACAGGTATTGGTGGTGGTGTCATCAAGGTCCCCATACTGATTGCTGTTCTCGGTCTCAGTGTTAAGGAGGCTCTCGCTACTAGTAAGATGATGGTCGGTATTACTGCTGCGTTCGGGCTCACATCGTACGTAGCTCATGGAGTGTATGATGTACTTCTCGCACTACCTCTTGCAGCGGGTACGTACTTAGGCGCTAGTACCGCCGCTAGATTCGTGATTAGACTTGAGGAGAGGAAGCTTAGGGCTATAGCTGCTCTACTGTACTACTCGATGTCTATCTTAACTGCTGTGAGGACAGTACTCTTCTCGTGAGGGGAAACAACTAGTTGTTTGGATAGTGCTGAGTGATTAATTTTATGTTGTGAATTGCTGGGTGTTATGGTATGGTGTTGTGTGTTGTTGTTTTGATGTGGGGTGTTACGTTCGTGGATGTGTTTAGTTACATATGTGAGTAGTTTAAAATAGGGGAATGTGTTTGTAGGGTCTTCAGGTACTTGGTTAAGGTGCTTAGGGATTTCACTTCGTTTAGGTATGTGCCTTCTCGTGAGGCTAGAGTAAGGTACTGACTGTGTTTACCTGTGTGGTGGGGTTTGTGGATGCGGCCTGGGAATAGGTTGATACTTGTATCTAATAGGTTACCTGTGAAGGTTGTTAGGAAGAATGGACGACCTGTAGTTGAGCCTAGTACAGGTGGTTTAGCGACGGGTCTTGTGGCTGTTCACCGTAGGGGTTCCAGTATATGGATTGGTTGGCCGGGGATACCTCTGGAGGAGATTAGTTGGAGTGATAGGAGGAGGATTGAGGAGGTCTTAGCCTCTAAGAATTTGTACCCGGTGTTCCTCACGAGGCAAGACATAGAGGATTACTACTATGGCTTCTGTAATAAGATTATTTGGCCTCTCTTCCACTATTTTTCTGAGAAGGTACGGTATGAGCCTGGGTACTGGGATGCTTATGTTCGTGTTAACAAAGCTTTTGCGGAGGCGGTACTGCAGATCTATAAGCCTGGTGATGTGATTTGGATTCACGATTACCACCTCATGCTGTTGCCTGAGTTGCTTCGTAGGGAGTTGGGGGATGACGTCCCTATAGGGTACTTCCTACACATACCGTTTCCATCGTCGGAGGTCTTCCGCTTACTACCCTGGAGAAGGGAGATACTACAGGGAATTCTCGGAGCTGACCTAGTGGGGTTCCACACCTATGACTATGTAAGGCACTTCTTGAGTAGTGTGAGGAGGCTTCTGGGTTTTGACCATGTCTTGGGTAGGATCTATGTGAGTGGGCGTGTGGTTAAGGTGGATGCTTTTCCGATGGGTATAAACTACGAGGAGCTTATCAAGCTTCTCAATACGCCAGAGGTTGAGGAGAGGTATAGAGCTCTCAGGGAGACCTTTAAGGGATTGAGGGTCATCTTCTCAATTGATAGACTTGACTACACGAAGGGTATTGTGCAGAGGCTTAAGGCTTATGAGTTGTTTTTGGAGCAGTATCCTGAGTATAGGGGTAAGGTTGTCTTTGTGCTGGTGGTCTCTCCTTCTAGAATGGGTGTGGAAGAGTATGTTGAGCTTAAGAAGCAGATTGATGAGCTTGTTGGTAAGATCAATGGTAAGTATGCTACACCTGGTTGGAGTCCTGTACTCTACATGTACAGGTACATTCCTGTGGAGGAACTCTTAGCGCTTTACAGGGTTGCAGAGGTTGCTCTCATAACTCCTCTTAGGGATGGTATGAACTTGGTTTCTAAGGAGTTTGTTGCGTCTAAGGTTGATGGTGATGGAGTTTTGATATTGAGCGAGGGGGCTGGTGCGTCTCTGGAACTTGTTGAGGCTCTTGTAGTCAATCCTAATAATAGGGAGGAGGTGGCTAGAGCTATTAAGATGGCGTTGGAGATGCCTAGGGATGAGAGAGCTAAGAGAATGTGGTTTATGCAGCTTAGGGTGAAGAGGTACGACGTCTTTAGGTGGGCTGATGATTTCCTTGAGAGTCTTAATGAGGTGAAGGAGGAGCAGAGTAGGTTAAAGGCTAAGGTATTGACTGTAGATGTGGAGGAGAGGTTGGTTAGTGACTATGTTAGGAGTAGGAGTAGGTTAATTCTGCTGGATTACGATGGTACTCTTACTCCTCTTGTTGAGAGACCTGATCTCGCGAGACCCGATGGTGAGGTTGTGGAGATTTTGAGGAGACTTGCTGAGACTCCTGGGAATGAGGTTGTGATAGTTAGTGGTAGGGATCGTAGGACTCTCGATGAGTGGTTTGGTGATTTAGGCATAAGTCTTGTAGCTGAGCATGGTGCGTGGATTAAGGAGAGAGGAGGGTCATGGAGAGTTGCTGTGCCTTTGAAGAGTGATTGGAAGAGGGAGATTAGGAGGATTTTGGAGCTTTATGTTGATAGGACTCCAGGTTCGTTTATTGAGGAGAAGGAGTTTTCCATTGCTTGGCACTACAGGAGAGCTGGTGTAGAGCTCGGTGAGACTAGGGCTAAGGAACTTAAGGAGTTTCTCACGAATTTAGTAGCTACGTATAACCTGGAGGTTATTGAGGGTAATAGGGTTATAGAGATTAGGAGTGCGGGCATTAGTAAGGGTAGAGCTGTACTTAATTGGCTTAAGAAGAGGAAGTGGGACTTCATACTGGCTATTGGTGATGATAGGACTGATGAGGAGATGTTTGCTACGTTGCCTGAGTATGCGTACACTATTAGGGTTGGTATAGTTCCTTCTAGGGCGAAGTACAACGTGCCTTCACCGTATGATGTGAGGAGGTTACTAAAGGCCCTTGTAAAGGCTTCGGAGTAGAAGGTGCTGGGTTCAGTTCTGCTGTAAGTAGTTGTGATACCCTTTTGTAACCCACTAGGTCTATTTGGTGTACTTGAGGTGCTAGCTGATTGAGATATGCGTTGTCTTTGGTGTTGGGTATCTTTGCGATATCATGGGCAGCTGTTTTGGCTAGGTTGGCGCTTGTTTCAGGTTATGTTGCTGCTTGGTGGAGGTTGTTGGTAGGTTCGATTGTGCTTCTGTGCTATGTGACTGTGTTTAAGAGGTCTCTGAGGTTGGATTGGTACACGGTGATTGCTGGAGTTGCTCTTGCTATTCACTTTTCTCTATGGCTTGAGAGTTTGAACTACATGGCGATTGCTCCTGCGAGTGGAATAGTTATCTCGTATCCTGTGGTCACTCTTCCCTTTGAGTACGTTGTTTTGAGGGAGAAGTTCTCGAGATTGCAGATGCTTGGTGTTGTGGTGACGTTACTGGGTATTTACGTGCTTTCTCAGCCTTGGAGTGGTGCAACATCTATGGGTGTAATCCTTGCCTTTGCGGCTACGGTTGCTGGGTCAATTTATTTCCAGATAGGTCGTGTAGTGGGTAAATCTAGTAGGGATACGATGGGGTATGTTGTTAGTGTTTACTTGGTGGCGTTCCTCGTAACTAGTGTTATCTGCTGTGTACTGGGTGTAAATCCTCTAGCTACTAGAGCGGAGAGTATTGTCTACCTTGTACTCATGGGTTTAGTACCTATGGCTATTGGCCATACTGCGCTGAACTACGCTATGAGGCGTTACCCTGCGACGTTAGTGACAACTGCTATGGCCTTTGAGCCTTATGGTGCTACTACTCTAGGATGGCTCATACTGAATGAGAAACCTAGTTTGGGAGCTATTGTAGGGATTGCCTTGACCGTTCTTGGGGTAGTTTTGACGTTTAGAGGAGGTAGGTCAAGTAGGTCGAGAAAGTAAACTCTTGAAATTTCCATATGGTTCCTTCCTTAGGCGTCTGTATTCTTGTTGTGTTGTTCTAGCTTTGTTTGGTCTCTACTAGTATGTTATCTATGTCGATGTATTTCTTTGGTATTTCTGCTCTTACACCTTTAAGTGGGTCTACGACTTGATTTATCCTTAGGTTCACTATGAGGCTTGCTAGCATGTACGCTTCTTCGAAGTTTAGGTTGTGTGCTCTTTTAAGTGCTTCAACTGCTTCTTCGGTTGCTCGGTAGGCTGCTTCGTCAAGTGTTTTTCCGAAGGCAAGTATTGCGTACCTATCTTCTAGCTCCAGTACCGGGTATCTCGGTCTCTTCCCCTTTACTACGTCTACTCTAACCATTACTTCTCCGGACACTTCAGCTGCTGATACACATAGCTCTCCATCTCCTTGTACTAAATGAAGATCTCCAATTGCTAGGAGTGCTCCCTTTACGAATACTGGTAGGTAGAGTTTTGTTCCTCGTGTTATGAGGGCTACATCCATGTTACCTCCGTGAGCACCAAGGGATCCTGTAGGTACCTCTCCTTCAGGTGGTGCGACACCGATTACACCTATCATGGGTTTTACCGGTATCTCTATGTTGTTGAACAGTAGGTAATCTCTACGTCTTTGCAGTAGCTTGACTTTGGGATTAAACTTCTTGTCATGTAATGCACCGTACCCAGGTACTACGAGTATTACTGCTTGTTCCTCGGTAGATATGTCGAGGATATCCACTACGAGAGTATCCCCTGCCTCAGCACCTTCAACATATAGAGGGCCTGTAGCTGGATTAACCTTTGTCCAATCTAGAGATTCTAAGCTAGTGTTTTCACTTTTGATCTGTCCCCCAAGTGCATCGATGGTTTCAAAGACAACTACTTCACCTGGTTTAGCATAAGCGGCTGGACTATGTTTGGGGCTAAAACTGTACACGACTTTACTTCTTGGGATTCTAATCACTGCTCATCCCCAGTATACTGAGGAACAGGTCCTTGAAATATACATGTTCGCATTACGACACTTGGTTAAACCTTGACATTACTTTAGAACCTTTCCAGGTCTTGATTAATCAACTCCATAGTTCAACTATGGGAGATAGGAATCTACATTGTGGTTACAGGGATACTAACACCACCGTTTATAGGGCTATGGTCATGGTTACTACTATGGCTATGGGTGTCGGTGTTGGTGGTGCTAGGATTGTGGAAGCAAGTACGTAGTTAAGATTGAATGTATGCGCAAGGATGAGGTTCATCACAGCAGGTGGCATTAGTGACTTTACGAGTGTGCTTAGGATATATGTCTCATCGATGTGAATTATATGTTAGTTGGGTTTAGTGTTGTTAATGCATTACCTATGAGGATGAGTGATGTGTGTAGCGAGTTCGTGATGAGGTTAGTTAATTTGATATACGGTGACGTCCATGGAGGCTACGCTAAGTAGTTTAGTGGTTATGTATGCAACTATGTAAACTCCTGCAAATCTATGGGAAGTTCTAATAGCGAGTTCTCCACGTTTATTGTGATAGAGAGCACGGTTATGAGTGTCTTGTGGTGATTCAAAAGTTTAGACCGTATTATCTCCCTGGAGATGTTGAGAGTGTATAGGTTCTTACCTAATACCATATCATTGAAGAGACCTAAATTGGTTCTTCCCTTTAAGTCTCTTTAAGTGGGGTAGTGCTATGAATTACAGCTGAGAGTGGTATGGCGATACCGATAACTATCATGGTGTTTTTGGATGTTGTTCCTGGGCTTGGGGGTTATCACTTAGTGTCTTGAGGGTCTTGACTTCACCTGTCAGTGCAGTGTACATCAACTGGAAGACCTCTGTATTGTCTCTCACATACTTTACCAATTCTGTATCGAGACCTACTGCTGCTCCCTGTATCAATAGCCGTAGCGATGATCATAACAGCAATTCTATAGACCGGGAAATGTATCTAAAGACCTTCGCTAGAACTCTATTAACTTCAGTAATAAACTTTCAACCTGATCTCTTAACTGCGGTCATGCTCTCCTCAAACTGTGGCGTGAGCTGAGAATTCATCTCCTAAGTACGGGTTCTAGTCTTCTGTAGCAAGACTATGGACTTTTACTTTTACTAAATTCATTAGCAGGTGGTCGAAACTAGCTCTTGCGACTAGGTGAATTAAATCGATACTGTGAAAAGGTGTTGTTTCGAGGTTGTGGTTAATGGTGAGTGCTTGAGGCTCTGATCTCTATTAGTTATTACTGTTGTTTTTCGTTGGGTTGTAAGGGTGGTGTGTGGTGGTTGTGTTTCGTAGGTATAGACCTGGGGATGAGGTTGGTATTGTTGGGCTCTTGAGAACTTGCTTTAGGTCCTATGGTGTGTGGGGTTTGACTGTTGATGATTGGGTTTCGTATGAGTCTAGTGACTATGGTTTTAGGAGGGACTTAGCTCTCGTAGCTGAGGAAGGAGGTAAGATCGTGGGTCATGTACAGCTTGTTGTTAGGAGGTTACGTGTGGGTGTTGCTTATGTGGATACTGGGGGGATTGCTAATGTCTCTACTCATCCTGAGTACCGTAGGAGGGGTATTGCTACATCATTGATGAAGTTGGCTTTGGAGGTGTGCCGTAAGTTTGGTCTTGCTCTATCCTCGCTATTGACGGAGTACGGTAGTGCTGGTTATAGGGTGTATAGGTCCCTTGGTTATGCTGATACGTTTACTTTCTATGAGTTTGTTGGTGCTCGAGACAGGGTTGAGAGGGCTTTGGATGTTTTGTCTGGTGGTCCTGATCTTGAGTTTGAGGAGTTGGATGAGGAGAGGATTGAGGAGGTTGCTAGGGTGTATGATATTTGGAGTAGTAGGTTCTCTGGTATGGTTTGGAGACCACTTGAGTACTGGAGAGCTAGGGTTTTGGAGAAGACGTTCTACCATAGTTTCCTCTACGATGAGAGGGATAGTGGTGTTAGAGTTGTGGCTTTGGATGGTGGTAGGGTTGTTGGGTATGCTCTGGGTCTCGTTGCTTCGAGAATGAGGAGAGGAGTTTGGCCTAGAGAGGAGGGGGTTGTTCTTGAGGTTGCAGCTATTGATGGTAGGTATCTGAGGTCTGTGCTTAGGGAGGTGTTGAGGAGGTTGATCGCTGAGGATGTTCGTGTTGTTAGGCTCTTCGTACCTTATGTTCCGGAACTCAGTGATGTGCTCGATATGTTTGAGAGATTTAGTGGTAGCGTGTACATGGACTACGTCATTGATCAGTACAAGCTATGTAAGCAGTTAGAGCCGGAGCTCAGGAGGAGGGTTGAGGAAGTAGGTCTAGCTGTGTCGACATCTATAGATCTGTGCTCCCCCTATGGATGCGCTAGGATAGATATCGATAAGGGATATGTGGAGATTCTACCCAGTACAGTACCAGCAAGCAATAAGGTGCACCTCTCTCGGGACGGTATTACCAGACTTATCTACGGTGTTTATAGTTTTAGTGATGTCTTGCTTAGAAGCGAGGTAGAGTTTCTGTCCTGTGATAAAGCTGCTTTACGAGTACTTCACACACTATTTCCACGCAGGATAGTGTACATATCTCAGATAGATACGTGGTAGGTCAGGGAGAAGTATTCTATTGAGATTGGGAGTTATTTGACTAATTATGGACATGTATTGTATAGACGTGTTTAATCTTCATTGTTTGAAGTCTTACTTGTTACTTTTCAAATGAAGTAAAGGTGGCTTAGAATCAAGGTGTAGTAGAACTGCTAAGTTCTATAACGTTATTAGTCAGCTATACAATTTCCTGAGTATATTCCGAAATTCTCCTTAAACCTAGATTTGAGGTCCCTAAACAAATCGCGTTTACACGCTTTTATACACTCTAGAGCTTGAGTACATCCTCCAACAGTTCTCGAGGCAAAACGTTCAAAGATCCTCAGAATAGTCGTACCACGTAGCCACGGGAGACACTAAGGTCATACTCCACATAGCGCACACAGTACAACACTTTATAAGCCTGTACTTTCAAGATCTGGAACAACATGGTGATCAGCCTTGAGAGAGGTACCACTGAGCGAACGAGACCTCATCGTACTAGTACTGTCCTCAGGTATCTTCGGAGCATCGATAGTGTATGCAAATATCGCAGCAGGGATAAAGCTAGTGGAGTTCCTAGGACTCGTGGTTCCGGCAGGAACCATCTCCTACTCAATAACATTTCCCATAACAGACATCGTAGACGAGATCTACGGTAAGAAACGAGCAATCTACATCGTGTGGGCAGGTCTAGCAGCGGAGATCGCTACGTTACTACTCATAGGGCTTGACTACTTCATACCAGCCACAGAACTCACACAGCAACAACTCTTCGAAAGAGTATTCTCACCTCAGCTAAGAATCGTACTAGCGAGCATAGTAGCGTACCTAGCTAGTCAACACCATGACGTATGGGCATTCTGGAAGTGGAGAGAGATCACACGAGGTAGGTGGCTATGGCTCAGAAACAATGCATCAACCATGGTTAGTCAACTAATAGACACAGCAGTATTCACAACACTAGCATTCTACGGAGCCGTACCACCTGAGGTGCTACTCAATATTATTGTCAGCATGTGGTTATTCAAAGTCCTGATAGCAGCGCTAGACACACCATTTGTGTACCTAGGAGTTACACTCATAAAGAGATACACCAGGCAAACCACGACAGACAGAGCAAACAGAAGATAAACTACACGTACCAACCCAACGCTGGACAGCTATTAACACTATCAATGTAATGTTAGGTCTTATACTAACAACTAACCTAATTAAATAAGTCTTCGAACCTTGCTAGCATATTCGCCACGGAGATTAGTGCATCTACCGTGAGGGCTTTGAAGTCGAAGATGAGTCTCCCTAATATCTAAGCTAGAGATCCTCCCAGTACTAGGGTGTACAATCCCTGTAACTTCTCGAGATTTCTCGAGCTAGAGCTACTTGTTGATACTGAGGGTACCTACACATGGATTCAACATTGTAAGCCTGAGAATCTCGGTATTAGACCTATTAGTAGGAGGATATTCAGGACTATTGAGGGTAAGGTTACTGAATGTGAGGTTGGTGTTAAGTGTCTTGGTGAAAGAGCTACCACGAAGCAACTAAGAGAGCTGAAGCTATTTTAGCTCTCTAATCTAGACTCAATACCCTTAATGTAGTCTCTTCCTTCGTTGCTGTATTTAGCCAGATCCCTGTACCTTCTGCTTCTTTAATTGCTTCTCTAGTGCATGTCATTGCGTATATTGTGAGCACTATCTTTGGTCTTAGGTAATTTCTGTACCTCTCCCTCAATACTCTGTACTTCTCAAGTAATTCCCTTACTTTTCTGATCCCTAGTCTTGTTGTGCATTCACCAATCACTACGTAGTCATTAGCAATTCCGTAGATGTTAATCTCAAGTTCAGGTAGTTCTAGTCTCGATAGTGGTACTTCAATACCTAGTTTCTCTCTGAGTCTATGTGCTATGACTTCTCTAGCTTCTTCTTCAAGGGATATCGTAATTCTCTCAATGGTTCTCTTGATGTCTGCTACATCCCTGACTAATCTATGAAGTAATCTAGTGTGCTCTTTGAGAATTTTACTGTGCTCCTCGAGAATCTTGCTGTGTCTCTCAAGTATTTCACTGTGTTTCCTCAGTATTTCACTATGTTCTTTCAGTATTCTGCTGTGTTCATCTAGCTTTCTCAGGATCTCTTCGAGACCAAGTAGACCTGCTACAGCGTATCTGAACTCTATGTCTGTTCTCAGTAGTTCAAGTATCTTCTGCTTTAATTCACTAAACTGCATTTAGGTACCTCGATAGCTGTGTTATTGGGTTCGTAACTTGGTTAAACTATTTTCCTCTTAAGTCTCTCAATGACTAGGTTCCTGACGACATCGTGCATGCCTAGACCTTGGAATACTGATTCAGCGCAGATGAAGGATGCTATGTGCATTAGTGAGTCACCGAGTTCTCTATCCCATTCCATGGATGCTTTGCAGGGGTATGTGTGGTGTAGCATGAATGCTCTCTTACGTAGGTCCAAGATACCTCTCTCGTTGGGTTGAAATCTGTAATCTAGGAGGTTTCTAGCGACGAACCAGGTGCAGCCACATGGTGTAGATACTATGACTTCAACTCTCTTGAATACTCCATCGATGCACTCTATCTTGATTAGTGGTCTGCCGACTCTGAATTCCCTTACGAATCTCGTAATGATGCTCATCTTGGGGTCGGGTATTAGTGAGCAAGCTGGTTTAGCTGTTGCGAACTCGATACCGTAGCTACGGCAGGTATCCTCTAGGTCCTTGATGACGCCGTAGGGTGCGTCTTGTGGGTCCTCTCTAAATACTATGAGTGCTTTTACGTCTGATTTCCTGAGGAGGTCAGGTAGTGCTAAGTATAGATCGCTGTGGAGGCCTGTAGCTACTACGATGTCTACACTCGGTAATCTCTCTGGTAAGTACTTCTCAGGTTCATCGATTACACTCGGTAGTTCGGTTCTGGGTGGAACTTCGTGGACGTACACTACATTTTTGGAGAAATCGAATTTACCGTATCTACACCTATCACCGATACAGGATAGGCACCTAGTGCAGAAACCGCTGTAGTTACAGAGGTTGCTGATGAATCTAGAACCGAATTCGCTACCGGTGATAACTGCGATCTTGAGGTCAGATACGAGAGTGAGGCCACTTACCTCACCAATTGCTACTGGGGGTAGGTTGGAGAAGTGGTTCCAGTACTCAGTTACTCTCCTGAGCTCGTACTCAGCATCAGCAATAGAGTACATGTCATCACCGAGAAAACAGCACCCACTACAGAGCTAAATAACTTAACCTCCACACTAAGTCCTCATAGGTTTTCCCCTAGCTCTCTACTCTCGGTAATTAGTGTCGAGTTAAGCTTCTTCGCTAGTACAAAGCTCGTACACATCCTCAACTGTGAGGATGTGTTAGATTGGATAGGAACTTACTCAACTTACCTACCCCCTCTATCCTCCTAGCGTCGAGACAGTAACGTAATCACCTGATGTACCTTGGTGTTTCTCCCTTGAGGACGATATGTGGAGTATAGTTGTGTGCTCTGTCATGGTATTGAGACTACGATAACTTAACCTATAAGTTACAGCGAGTTTACCGAGAAAGCTGTGAATTCGGTAATGATACTGACTCCACTGCTAGCAATTGTAGTAACGCTACCAGTGCCGTATTGCTATTGTGTGGATGGAGATAAGTGGTTGAGGAACCTAGTAGTACTTGTGGTAGCAACCATGGTGTTAGCTGCTCTAGCGTACTCGAGATTGGTAGTGGTTGGTCTTAGGACAGCAATGAGATGGGGCTTCTCGGCACAACTAACGTATGCATCACTGATACCACTAGCAGTAGTCTCAGTAACTGAGGTTGTAAAGAAGCAATTTAGGTTGGTGGGAGCTAGGATCTGTAATGTAGAGGTAATGGGGGTAGTACCAGTAGCATTAACAGTCACGGTGCTAGTAGTGGTGATGTACTTAGCAATACCATTCATGGTGGAGGGTATTGAGTTACTACCAATATCGAGGATACATCTAGAAGTGGGAAAGAGAGTAACGCAAGCACCGGTACTCGTGATACCTGTTGATTTCTGGGTGAGGTACTATGGGTACTCAGTACCGAGTGTAGGGACATTGGTAACGGGAGTTGCTTCACAGAGTGTAACTACAGATTACACAGTGCCAACACTGGTTACGCCAATGACAATAGTACTACTAGCAATTTCATCAGCAGCTACAGCACCGAGAGCAGTAATAGCAGTCCTTAGAAAGTCTAGAGGTGGAGTAAGGTCGCACTTGAAACAGGTTAGTAGGTACCTACAGAGCATAGGTATACCAGGGCTATTCATAGTAGCATTCATGGTACTTCTCATAAGTGCAGCAGTGTACCTAGCGATAGGGGAGGAGGCTAGAGCTAATGAACTAGCAACATACGCTTACTACTGCCTCGTAATTGGAGTCATTGGGAGATTAATTGAGTTAATTTACCAGGAGAGGAGGGAGAGGAAGAGAAGAGGTAATACACGGGAACAGACAGCTTAAAAGTAGTTGAAAATCAAGGCTAGAGGAAGTGAGGGATCGGCATCTCATAGGTAAGAAAGTTTACGTTGAAGTAGCTGTATCCCTCAGCATTAGCAACAGCACTAATCCTAGCAGCATTCAGATGTCGGGGTGTAGAAGTACATCAGTAGATTCTACATGGGTTTACTAAGAGAGTTATAGAGTTATGTAGTTAGTGTACCTGACGCAACTAGATTAGCGAGTTTGGTATTGTGATAGGAGGTATGTATTCTCTGTAGTGTACTGACCAGTAGTGTTGCTTTTGTTTTGAGTGTTTTACGTTGTTGCAGTGCTACCGTGGTCTTGATGTTAATGATGATGCCTTCTCTGTGTTGTTTAGGTTAATCCTTAGTTCTGCTTGGGTGTGGTTTAGGTTGGTGACTTCTGTCTCTGTTATTATTCCAACGTACTGTGAGTTTCGTGGTTTGAAGCGTGTACTTCGTGATCTGTGTACTGTATTGTCTAGGTGTGGTATTGATTACGAGGTTATTGTTGATGATTCTAGTCCTGACAGGACTGCTGATGTAGCTAAGTTGTTCTCTAAGTACTATCCTGTGAGAGTTGTTGTGAGGCCTGGTAGATTTGGTCTCTACTCAGCTATTATCGATGGTCTTAAGTGGGCTAGTGGTGAGTACGTTGTTGTGATGGATAGTGATGGTCAGCATCCTCCTGCTTTAGTGCCTAAGATGTTCTTGCTAGCTACTAGGTGTGGGTACTGGTTGGTTATTGCTAGTAGGTTTGTTCCTGGTGGTTCTGCTAGGGGTATGGGTCCTATTCGTCGCTTAATCTCTAGGTTCGCTACTTTCACTGCGTGGTTGCTAGTTCCTAGGTTTAGGGCTGTACGTGATTTACAGAGTGGTTTCTTCCTAGCTCGTAGGGATTTGCTTGAGAAGTTACGTCGGTACTATGGGTATAGTTGGAAGATCTTACTGGATGTACTCTCGCTGACACCTACTGGTAAGGTATGTGAGGTGCCGTTCTCGTTTGGTCTTAGGTTGAGTGGTTTCTCGAAGTTTAGTCTCAGGGTAGTGATTAAGTACCTAATTCATGTACTAATACTTTCGACTAGAATTGGTCTACTCAGTAAATCACCTCTTCGACATTATGTACGTAGAGTACTCTTGATTCTAGTTCAAAGATGTAGGGGGGGTTGAGGGGTCTACCTGTTACTTTGAGTACAGGCTCAGTACCTTTCCTCTGAGGAGTATGTATGGTGGTGTGATTGTGATGGTTATCAATATGCCTACTTCATTTGCTAGCTGTGTGATTAGTGCTATGATGTACGCTATTACAGCTAGTACTACCACGGTTATCAGGTACTTACCAACTTCTATTTCTCAAGGACGTTGACTATCTCTGAGGTAGCAAATTTCTTTGCTAATTTACCTTGTCTCACCTGTGGGGGTGACTACGAATGCTCACAGCGTGACTACGAGTGGTAGTGTTACTGCTGAGGGGGTTGTTGAGGGTATGGTTGGTGCCATTGCTGTGGTGGTTTTCCAATAAGTGATGTCACTACTATGAAGGTACTGGTTACGAGTACTCTCATAAGCACTAGGGTACAATGTATATCAATTCTAGCTCGTGTGCTAATAGCTTGTGAAGCTGTATTCTCAGTGTTCTAGTACTTGTGACAACGTGATTGTACCTAAAAATAGAGGGTAGTTACCTAGTTTACGTGTGGGTAATGGTTTAGGTGCTTGAAGTTAGGTTAGTACTAGGTGCGTTATTTGCTGTGCTATTGCTCTATCCTCTAGGAGATGATTTCTGAGGTCTCTCAGTATTACGACGTAGATCCAGTATAGTATGAATATGCCGAGGGTTATCAGTGAGAGTACGATGTAGAGAGCTGTACTTCTCTTCGGTACTGTGTATGTTCTCTCAGGTGTAGAGGCTATACCTGATGTCCTGAGTATGAGAGCTACACTATCCTCGATCTTCTCCACCTCGAGTAGATCTTTGTTAAGTACGTGTAGTGCGTAGAATAGAGCTACTACACTAACTATTGCGAGTAATCCACCTAAACTTGCGATACCTAGGTACAGGTATATTTCCTCAATGCTGATACCTGTAATTAATTGCTCGAGTAATCCTCTTAGCTTCCAGACACTGTATAGGACTAGTAGGAGCGAAGTTAGTCCAAACACTACGTAGATTGTAACCAGTAACGTTACTCTTCTCCTCGGTACCTTTTGTGCTGAGGTTCTTACTCTCTCCAGTTCATACAGTACCTGCTTTTGTTCGGGATACTTCTCACTAATGATCTTACATAGGTCCTGTAGCGTAGATAGTAGATCATTTACGTGAAAGCTCTCAACCTTTAAGCCACTGTACAGTAGGTACGCTATCACTAGCTGGGAGAAGCAGGACAGAGCTATACCAATTGTGTTCCTCAATAGCTCTGGCATTACTCCAGGTACTACGTTTACTGCTGTGTTCACGATCATTACAGCTACTAAGATCATGAAGACGCTCTTCGGTGGTACTAGTTGTAGTGCTGCATCAATGTTCTTCATTGTGCTCACCTACTACCTTAGCTACTGTACAGTATGTATTAGTTGTGGTTTCGGTACTGTGATTACTTGTTGTAGTGCTCTCGATACGAGGTATCTGTACAGGTACATCAGTGGAGTATCTAGTACATTTATCAACATCTTGAAGCTGTACTGACATACTGCTGTGTACAGTACGGCACCGTACGGTATTGTACCTAGGAACGCTATGTGTATGAAGAGTGTTGAGTCGATTAATTGACTTACGGCTGTTGAGATGTTTTCTCTTAGCCAAAAGTGTTTTCTCTTGGTTATCTTCTTCAGGTAGTCAAAGATCTTGGTGTCTACGTAGGTGGATATGAGGTAGGCTACTACGCTAGCTAATGTAATTCTTGGACTCCACGTGAAGAATCTGAAGTACCATTCATGTAGTTCTGGTGACTGTACTGGTGAGGGTGGTAGGTACACGGCTACGAGTAATAGTAGTGAAACAATTATGTTAACTATCATGGAGATGGTAGCTACCTGGAACGCTACTTCCCATCCATAGAACTCATTTATTATGTCTAGTAGCTGTACGACGAACCAAAATACGAAGATCACTGCTGGTACAGTGAAGAAGCCTATTTGTGTTAGCTTCTGTGCAGCTATGTTACACGATACGTATGCTCCACAGTACAGTAATGATAGTACGAGTAGTACAGTTAGCGACCTACCTCCTACCTTATGCTCGTGCATCAGGATACAGGATCTTCACTACCCATTCTTAAGTTTAATTCCCATAGCTAACCTCTGTGCCAGAGTAACCAGAAGTACCTCTCCAGTACCTTCACTACCTCTCTACTCTTGATCTTGACTGATAGCTCGTGATTGTACGTTAGAGCAGCTTCACTCCAGTTATGACTTCCTACGAACGCTACTTCACCATCTACGATCACTAACTTCATGTGATCTGTATCTGTCTGGTTATCCAGCCTCACCTCTACTCCAAATCTCTTCAGGAAGGTTGCTGTTAGGAGATTTTCCTTAATGGTACCGCTATATGTCCTGTACTCTAGGTACACATAGACTTTAACTCCACGTTGTCTAGCCTTGATGAGTTCTCTAAGTAGGTCATTTGCTCTATCCTCTAGGTCATCTGGATCGTACTTAGCTAAGTACATTGCTACGAGTATGTACTTCTTACTGCTCCTAATTGCTTTAAGTACCTCGGTGTAGTACTTGGTGTCAGGAAGTACTTCTATAACTGCACCTGAAGTTTCCTCTCTTGTGAGGTACGTGTATAGTACGCACCCAATTACTAGTACTGTAATTAGCAGAATTGTCAATGTGATGGGTGATAGCTTTGTTCTCACAGGGATCACCTCGCTTCTCCCTGAGAGTAGTCATTATAAACTTATACATCTGTACTTCACTCCTCGGTGTGTATGCAGTGTAGTGGTGATGTTTTAGCTAGGATTCGTGATTCATTTGTGGAGCTTAAGTTGGATGAGGTACTTAGGCTTGTTGAGGAAGCTATAAAGCATGGTGTATCGGCTAGGGATATTGTGTTTCGTGCTCTTAGTGATGGTATGAGGATTATTGGTGAGAGGTTTGAGCGTGGTGAGTACTACTTAGCTGAGTTGCTTTTAGCTTCTGAGATCTTTAGGGAGTGTCTTAGGGTTTTGGAGCCTAAGTTGGTTGAGTGTATTGAGGCTAGTGGTGAGGTTGGTACGGTTGTTATTGGTACTGTTCGTGGTGATATTCATGACATTGGTAAGAACTTAGTAGCTACGATGTTGAGAGCAGCTGGTTTCAGGGTTATTGATCTTGGTGTTGACGTACCGCCTGAAAAGTTTGTGGAGGCTGTTGAGAGGTATGGTGCTGGTATTGTTGCTATGTCAG
Organism: Thermoprotei archaeon; assembly: GCA_003649205.1. Taxonomy (GTDB): domain Archaea; phylum Thermoproteota; class Thermoprotei; order Thermoproteales; family B15-G16; genus B15-G16. The sequence continues at coordinate 65,551 of QMRC01000002.1, read as the reverse complement.
CGCTCCTAACTACGGTGCTGGATGAGATGAGGAGGGTTGTCGAGTTACTTCGTGAGAGAGGTCTTAGGGATAGGGTTAAGGTGATTATTGGTGGTTTACCTACAACTGAGGAGTTTGCTAAGAGTATTGGTGCTGATGCTTGGGGTAGGGATGCTATTGATGCTGTTGAGAAGTGTAGAGCTTTGATCAGAGAACTCAAGTCGGTACGTACTTCGCATCAGTAGTGCTCGTACTCTTCCCTTAATGTGGGTGTAAAGACCTGTACATATAGCTCACCTAGTGCGTGTTTTGCTGCGTACTCTATTGCTGTTGCTATGGCTCTCGCTATGGCTTTATCGACCTTAGTCAATCTGTCAACTATGAAGAGTGGTGCCGGGTAACCTGGCCTAGGGCTGTAGATAGATGTTTCGTACAGTACCGTCATCAGTGTGCTTACCTTGGGTAGATTCCACCCAATGAACTCTACGTAGAGTGGTCTTCTCAAGTGTGTTAGCTTCACGTATGTGCCGTAGACGCCGTACCTAGATATCTGTGGTACTGTAGGTGCTCTGTACTTTCTCAAGTTATCTACTCTAACTGGGTGTAGGTACGATGGTACTCCTCTAGCTCTGAGTAGTATGTCTACTGCAGTTCTCTCGTGGAGTAGTTCTGTAGCTCTACAGAGCCATGTATGTAGACTACGGAATTTCTCTACTCCTCTGTACTCAGTTAGTTCTTCGAGAGCATCTAGGTACTTGTCTACTGGTAGGTCCTTTGCTATAGCTACTACGTAGGTTCTATCTCTGTAACTCTCTAGTATTGCAAGTACCTTCTCGTACTCTCTACGGTACTCTTGGTAGAGTTTTGTGAGTTCGATATCATCGGTTCTCTCTTCGGGGTACGTTAGTGCTCCATCGAGTAGGACCACTACATCTTCGCTGGTCTTCTCTCTGAGTACCTTCTCAAGTACGTTGTGTAGGCATCTGTACTCGATGATTTTGGATACGTAGTGGAGTGCGTACTCACTTCTCTTCAAGGTCTTTATCATGACTGGTTCAGCTGCTACGTTAACTACCTGTCCCTTACCTACTGATGATATTGCATGTGCTACGACTATAGCTATAGCGAAGTTTGCGTACTTTAGCTTTATGAAGCCACTATCAACCGTTACTACGATGTATCTCAATTTGCTTCTCTCAATTGGATTAGCGAATTCAGTACTTAGCTTATTCACTTCACGACTTAGTTCGAGGAGCTTTGATCTTACCTTTGGGAATACTCTCTCAGCTGCTCTGTATACTTCCCTTATGATGTTCTCTAGTGGTGTTGTCATAGGTAACCTTCACGTTCTAGTGTTCTAATTACCTGTCTTGCGAGATCTGTGTTAGGTATGAACTTGTACTGAGATTCTGTCTCAAGTACTTTGACGAGACCAAGGTCAACTAGTAGCTCTAGTGTTGTAGCATCTATGTTGGTTACGTCCCCACTAGCTATGTACTCAAGCGCTCTCGCAGTTTTTGAGAAGTACTCTCTCCTCCTCTCTTCTCTTATCTTCTCTTTCAGTACTGCAACTATCTTAGTGATGTCTCTCTGCTTCTCATGATTGTGAGTTAGTGCCTGTACTATCTGCTTAATATCTTCGACGAAGTTCTCAGTTACTAACTTCTCATCTACTTTAAAGGGCTTGATCGCTATTAGGTATCCTGTACCTATCTGAATTGAATACGGTGTACCATCTGGTGACGCTACCAGGTCTATACCGTTCTTGAATGCTTTTGTCCCGATGTGTGCTTTAAGTGTGTAGTTCCTAGAGCCTCTAACCATTACTATAGCTGGTTTGCTGGCGTAGTTGTGGATACCAAATTCCTTCAGTAGATCTTCACTATCAGCAACTATGAGGTACCTACACCTCACTTTCTTAACTAGGTCAAGTAGTTCTGAGTTCCAAAATGTTTGTAGCACTATATTGAGCTTTGTGTTCTCTACTGGTTTCTCGCTAATCTTTACATTTACTCCTAGTTTCTTCTGTAGTTTTTCTGCGAGTACTCGTGCTCTAGTAGTTGCTGTGGATTTAGGTGCTAGGAGTATGTACATGGTCATCACTCCTAGGTCACGTACTTCTTCTCGACAATACCTAGTTTAGCTAGGTTCTCAAGTACCTTAACTACCTCACCTTCACTTAAGTTCGAGATCTTTACCAACTCCTGTACGTCAATACCTCTATTGTATCCTAGTGACGCTATGTAGTCTAGGATCTCCACTTTTGTCTTCAAGGTATTTGCTAGTTCATGGAGTAGTGACGTCACTACTTCCCTGGCTTCTCTGAACTTCTCTAGCTCTGTGAACAGTAGTGGTCTATCGAAGGTGTAGAGGTGTAGTAATTTGGGTTCTGTGCTCAGTTCCCTGCATATCTTCTTGACTTTCTCCAGTAGTTGAGTATTGAGTTCTGTACTTACCTTTGTCTTGAGTATTCGTTGGTTGATCCACTCGAGTTTTCTCGTGAGTACTCGGTACTCTTCTTCTGTCTTTAGTAGTCTAGCTCTAACCTCTCTATCTACTTCAGCTATTTTCTGCTGTAGTTCTGTGCACCACTCTCTAATCTTCTCTATTACCTTGTTCCAGGTGCTTACCTCGTGTATCTTCACTACCTCAGCTATGTCGGTGAGTACCTCATCTGTGCTTAGTCTCTCCTGTTTGAGTGCTGTATTGTCTGTTATCTTGATTAGTACGTCTATTGCTTCACTGTAGTTTCTAGTGTAGTCGAGGAGATTCATCACTGCCGTGGTGAAGTCTTGTACGTAGTTCCTTAGGTTCTCTATGTCTTTTCTCATTGTTGTTAGTACTGCTTTTAGGTATTCGAGGTCCCAGATCTTGCACGATGTTAATCTCTTCAGTATGTCATTCACAAAGTCTGTAACTACTTTGTTGACTTCGTTCTTCAGTGTGTCAGGTAGTTTGTTTATTGCTGACCATACATCTGATAGATTTGCTTCTAGTGTTGTTAGGAAGTTGAGGACATCCATCTTGACATTGCTGATCTCGTCACTTAGTGCTTTAGCTACTTCATCTAGTTTCTCGCATATCTCATCTATTTCCATGTTTAGCTTTGCATATCTGACTATGAATACCTCTAAAATGCTCTCTGGTGACTTGAGTGCGTTTGCTACTTCCTCTAAGATGTTGAGTTCGTTCTCTATGTCATTTAGCTTCATCTCTAGCTCTCTTACCTTCGTACTTGTTTCAGGTACTTTAACCACTATTTCTCTACTTAGTAATCTATGTGTGATCACGACTGTGGTTTCTAGTCTGAGTTTGTTTCTAGCTGCATTAACTCTCGCCCTTAGGTACTTGATGGCGTACTTTACTGTACTTGGGCCAATTACGTAGTATGCTCTTTCCTCAATTGATTGTGGTATGAGTAATCCTCTTAACTTCATAGCTTTCACTAGGTCGTCTTCCTTGAAGTTCCTCCACAATCTAACTGGGTACGCTGATCTAATCAGCTCGGTAAGTACTTCACAGCTTATTGGCATTTCACCAAGGGCAGACTGTAGGTATCTGTAGAGGGTGAGCTCGACTGGTGATATTCTAGGTGTACCATCTTCACTACAGAATACTGGTGGTTGATCGGTGATTTTCTCGTTGAGTATCCACTTCCTAACTATGTCTCTAAGTGCTATGTCCTTACTCCTACCGGGTTTTAGACGTAGTCCTACTACGAGACCTAGGTCTATGTAGCGTCTAAGTACTTCCTGAAGTGAGCCAGCTACTCTCGATCTAAGTTCTTGAGCTACCTGTGTAAATACCCTGTACTCCTCCGGTACATCTCCTAGACCTAGGTGAGCACCTATGTATGCGTACCTTAGTTCATCTAGCTTGTCTCTACCGTAGATCTCTATGTGTACGAAGTTATCTGATGTTAGGTCGAAGATCTTCCACCTAGTTGATTGAAGGAATTTAGTGATTTCTTCCTGTATTTCCTGTGTTGTCCTTGTGGTGCTAACTACTACTAGTACTAGAGCGTCGAAAGGTAATTTGACGTATTTCCTACCTTCGTAACCGCTGATGAAGCCTTGTCTAATGATCTTCCTCAGTACTTCAAGTAGTTTGTCTAGGTCTATGAACTTTTGTGTGTACTCGTTGATTAGTACTGTTACGTAGCATACTCTAAGTCCTTCTCTTACATCGTCTACGGATACTGTCCCTAGGTCGCTAGTCTTTACGTACCTCAGAGTACCTTTTGGTGCTATGTTCACGATCTTGCTGACAACTATTGTGTGTAGTCTTGTGTAGAGTTCTGAGTCTATTGTTGGTGCTTTTAGTAGTGCTGTGAATTCTTCGCTTGCTTCATGTATTTTCCTACGGATCTCCTCTAGATGTTTAGGTAGTTTCTTCCTGAAGACTATGGCATTTATCTCCTCTGGAACTGTGTACACGTAGTTGATCTCTAGCTTTTGTTCCTGTAGTTCTCTGAGTATTTCAGGAAGTGGTGGGAAGTAGATCTCAATCAGGATCTTCGTTTCTCTCTCGACTGTACCTTCGTATCTAGCTACGTAGTTGGGATACTCTATGGAGAGTTTGTCTATGGTTGTTGGTACTGGTGGTAGGCCAAACTTTAGCCTTAGTCTATTCAGTTTTGTTAGTACTTCCCGATTTAGTGGTACTTTTACTGCTGCCAGTTTTCTCACTAAGTTTCTAGCAATTAATGTGTTGATTATTTGCTCGGTATTTGTGGTGATTCCATACCTAGTTCTTAGCTCGTACTCTATTGAGTCTAGTGTTCGTGGTATTTCGGAGAGTGCTAGTATTTTGAGTACTAGTTTCTCCTCACGTTTCTGTACTGCATTCAGTAGCTCCTCCAAGTACTCTCTGTCTACTATCTTCTCACCTGCTTCAGTGCACTTAGAGATTACTTCGACTATGTCTTCAACACCTATTGTTCTCAATTCCTTAGTACCTTCTCGTATTGAGTGGAGTATTGCCTCATCCATTAGTGCTGAGAGTAGCTTAACTAGGAGCCTCGGTGAGGGTGTTTCTCTAACTTCGATGCTCTTAGCTAGTGTGTACAGCGTTGGTAGTGCATCTCTAATGAAGGGGTGGTATGGATGTAGCTTACCCTTCTCGATTAACTGCCTTCTTTCTGGTGATGAGTACGAGATCAACCTCGTTACGACTAAGCCCTCTAGCTGCCAGTAGAGGAACTTCTCTAGCCTAACTTCACCACATATCCTACCTCTAACAGCTGTGAATACATCTGGTACACACCTAGAGAGTAGTGTAGCTAGCTGTGGTGTTACGGCTAGAATGAGTAGTACCTTGTCTATGACCTTACCTCTGAGTACTGATGAGAATACGCGCGGTTCGAGTAATGCTCTGAGACTAGTTCCGAAGTCTACAAAAGCCTTCCTAATTGAGTCTGGTATCTCCTCTTCGCGTAGAACAGCAGATGCTAATCTGGATAGTTCATCAACTTCATCTACTAACACTACGATGTGCTTATTCGTCTCCTCACGTAGCTTACAGATCTTGTCTAGAGGTAGCTTTAGCTCGGGTGTGAGAACCTCTCTAACTACCACAACCTTGTCGCTAAACATCTCGTGGATTATGTGCTCGATCTCGTCAAGTAGCTCACTCTTACCCCAACCGTACTCAGCAACTACGAGGAAGAGTAGGTTCTCTCTACTGATTATAAACCTCTCTAAGGTACTCAATACCTTACTGAGTTCAGGTCCTAAGCCAACAGCTCTGTGAAATCGTCTAATGGGGACCAAACCAACAGGGTGAAATGGCCTATCGAGGAAGCCGAATATCGTGTAGGCATCTACTAGGTTAGGATTTCTCAAGTGTGATCACCTCCTGTATCAGTAGGTCCATGAATTGAGGTAGCTTATCACGTGGTATCTTTAGAATTGAGATCTCTGGTGAGATGAGTGGATGTGATGTTGGTGCTAGTATTGTCGTCACTAGCCCATCAGCCCTACTACGCTCAATAGTTTTCTGAAGTACTTTTGCTAGGTTTTCTTCACTGAGATTGAAGTTCTCCTGTAGCTTAGCTAAGAGGTCTTCAGTTCTCACCAGGATGTAGCCTTCGTGCTCAACTACGTTCTCGCTCATTGAGTTAATGAGCTTGTTAATTAGTGCGTGTACTCTAGGTCTTACCTTTCCTCCTTGAACTTCAATAACGTCGAGTTTCCTAGCTAGGTCCATGAGCACTGTCATAGCGTTCCTGTTAATCCATGAGCCTGGTAGTAGCTCCTTAACCTTATCGTTGAGTACTCTGTGGATTTCTTCACGTGTTGCTTCACCTAGCTCTGTAACGACATCAATAAATAGCCTATAGTGTGGTAGCTTATCGTAGAGGTACCTATGGAGGTAGTACTTCGCCTTTCTCTGATCTACCTGTAGTAACTCAATGAATTTCCTACCGAATTGACTTAATGTGACGTAACCTGTCCCGTCTCCAACAATAAGTTCAACTCTCTTACAGAATAACGTTACATCCCTACCCTTGGTCTCAACACCGCTCTCTACTAAGTCCATTACCCTAGCTCTACCACCTACCCTATACAGTAACGTGAGGTAGCTCACTAATTTCTCATACGTTACTCTAGGTAGTGACCTAGTAAGAAGCTCAGTCCTCAAGCTCATTACAACACCAATCTCATGTGAGCACCAAATGAGTTAAATAACTGACACACAAGATACGGACGATAGAGGTACTACATAGCTTGTAGTAGTTCCCTAAAGAGATTCTCCATGTACTTCACCTGAATACCCATACTATCTGCCTGTGCCTTCGCCTTACGCAGAGTACCTGTAACCTTAAGACAGTAGAGCAGTACTTTGCAGTTCTCAACCTCAGTCACTAAGCATGTGAGTAATCTAACTAAGGGAAGAGACCTGTGATCGGTTTGAATGACTAGGGTTCGAGCGTTCTCATTTACGTAAACTATTCTGAAGTTTACCCATCTACAGTACAGTAGTCCAAAGAGCTTTTCACGGAATCTCTCTAAGTGATTAACAAGTAATTGAAGTGGAATGTCTTCACTACTCAGTACCTTCAGAACTACGTACCTTCTCCTCCTTCTCCTTACCAACTACCTCAACCCCTTCAGCAACGATAATACCTCTCAACTTCTTCCTATTAACCTCAACAACTTTCCACACAATATCTGAGACAGCGTCTAGTGCTCTTTCCACAGGTAGACCGAGAGCTACTAATACACTAGCTAATTCCCTAGGTGCTCTCAACTCGTGAACTGAAGATGCTCCACTAGTAAATACGATGTTGACACCGTACTCACTACACATCTCAACGACGTACCTATATGTTGCGAAGTACTTACTAATGTCTAGCAAGAGCTTTGAGAGAGATAATTCAAGTAGCTTACCACCTTCACTAAGCATTCTACACTCAACATCATCGAGAAGCCTCCTACTACCACTAGTGAAGTAGACGATATCTACTCTCCTATCCCTAGCTGCGAATCTAGCAACTTCAAGAGATGAGGTACCGATAGCAACCAATTCAAATGATCTCCTAATACTCCTCAAACACAGCTTAATGAAGCCCTTCCTATTCGAAACAATATCTACTCTCGAAATGTACTCAAGACCAACACGTTCACTGACGCTCCTCAGTACATCTCTAATCTCAAGTACCTTCCCCAAATCCTCACCACACTGAACGATCAACCTAGTAGAGAAGCCACTGTACCCTAGGCCTTTGAGGAAGCTCAGTAGTTTCTCAAGTATGTCAACAGAGAAGTTACGTAGATTAAGACCAATATCAACGAATTTTCTCCTACTCAATTAGTCCCAACTCCTTACAGAGCTTATCAATACCATACTTCTTAGCTCTAAGATTGAACGAGATCTTGATCTTGATAACGTCATCACCATCACATAACTTCACAATACCACGATAGGCTAATTGCTTATCAAATCTCAGGTATAGGTTACCAGCAGCATCAACTCTTATCCGGAGGCTACTACCTAGCTGGTTCTTGTCGGTACTGCTCATGGACTTAGATAGGTACTCTATGAGCATCGTTATGTAGTCCTTCCTATCTATGAAGGTTCTTACTATGATCACTATATTACCGTAGTGTCCTTCCTGTACCTCGTAGACGATGGGTACTCTAGACCTTAGTTCTTCAGGAAGTACGTTGATGAATGCTTGCTTAACCTTATCTAAGCTCTCAGTAGCGTGTGCGTACGTTTCGAGCACTACGTACCGTACGTAGTTACTAACTAAGTCCGCTATACTAGACATATCTGCTCAAGACTACACTCTACTCGAGACTTAAACCTCACTTTTTCCATGGCTGCAGTGTGGTAGTTAGCTACGTTTCAGGGGTAGCGTTGTTAGGAGGTTTTCTCAACTATGCAGTCCTCAACATCACATCTTATGACTCTATCACAGTTCCTCTTGGCGGTGTTGTATCTGTAATCCAGAAGTTTGAGTTCCTTACCTAAGTTCAAGTCAGTGCCGAATACGCTACGTTGATCCATCGAGTAATCACCTAGACGTCGATTCCTTACTTGTCTAAACACTAAATAAATTTTTAGGTCAATATTTCAGTAGCGCGTAAAGTATTTAAGGTCCTCAATACACTGTATACACGCCGCTCCTGACAGCCGCTTAATGCGGCAGAGTGAGGGGTTGCGGGTCACTCCCGGCTGACACCTCCTATTTATATCTGTTCTCACACCAATCTCGTAGTTCACCTACTTTAGAGCTGTAGTGTGGTGATTACTTTGAATGTACCTACTGTTCTCGTAGTTGCTGGTTTTGATCCTAGTTGTGGTGCTGGTTATGTAGCTGATGTACTTACGTGTAGGATTGTTGGTGTTTACGCAGTTGTGGTTCCAACGTGTATTGTTGTTCAGGACCTCGATAGGGTGTATGCTGTCTATGATGTTGATCATAAGGTCCAAAGAGAAATAGTTAATTCAGTGACTAAGTGCCTCGAAATTAAGTGTATTAAGGTTGGTGTAATTAGGTCTAGGCACTGTGTTGATCTTGTTCGTGATCTGGTAACTGAGCTGAAGTGTCCTCTCGTTGTTGATCCAATTCACAGAGCTAGGGATGGTACTACTTTGACACCTCTTGAAGTTCTTCAATACTTACTGAGGGAGTTGGGTAGCTACATTACCGTGCTGACACCAAATATTGAGGAGGCGGAGTTGTTGTCGGGTAGATCTATTGAGGGTATTGATGATGTGGTTGAGGTTGCTAAGTACTTGACGGAGTTAGGGCCTAGAGCTGTTTTGATTAAGGGTGGTCATTTACCTACTTCGTCGAAGGTAATTGATGTTCTCTACGATAGGGGTAGTGGTGTTGTTAAGTTCTTCGAACATACTAGGGTAGGTGTGAAGTTTCATGGAATTGGTTGTGTCTTGTCTTCGCTAGTAGCTAGTCACTTAGCTAAGGGTATGGGTGTTGTCGATGCTGTTGAGGCTAGTACTTCTCTCCTCGACACGATGATACAGTACTCATACCCTATTGCCTTAGGTACCGAGTATAGTGTTGTTAATGTTCTTGCTCCTCTTGAGAGGGATGCTCTGAGGTACAGAGTTTTGTGTAGTGTTAAGTGTGCTGTTGAGCTTTTGGAGAGATACGGTGATGTTGTCTCTTGTCTCGTACCAGAGGTCCAAATGAACTTAGTTGAAGCTTTACCTCATCCGTACGCTAAGTCTATTCAGGATGTTGTCGGTATTCCAGGTAGGATTGTTAGGGTTGGTGGTAGAGTTAAAGCTGTTTCAGCTCCTGACTTCGGTGCTTCTAGGCACGTTGCTAGAGCTGTTTTAACAGCTATGAAGTTCAATCCTGAAGTTAGGTCCTGTGCGAATATAGTGTACTGTGAGGAGTTGGTGAGGGTGCTTAAGGAGTTAGGCTACAGAATATCGTCATTCAATAGAGCAGAGGAACCAGAGCATGTTAAGGCTACTGAGGGTGCTTCAATACCTTGGGGTATCGAGACAGCTATCAAGAAGGTGGGGTACGTACCTGATGCGGTAATTGACTATGGTGATTGGGGTAAGGAACCTCACATATACATCTTCGGCAAAGATGCAGGAGATGTTGTGCGTAAACTCATTGAGGTAGCTAGGAAGTGGAAGGGAGATCAGTAACTCGCTTCTTCAGGTTCCCTCAATCTACTTAAGACTCCTCTAGTTACGTGTCTAGAGGACACTACACCCACTGGTCTACCAACATCGTCGACAACTATTACGTAATTTACTCTGTGATGTGTTATAACATCTAGGAGATCCCTAACTCGATCACTGTAGTGTAGGGTTGGTGGATTTCTCTCCATTACATCTGCAGCTGAGAGATCTGGGTGGTATCTGAAGTGTCTTCTCCTCATTGATGATAGTGAGAATAGCGCTCTCCTCCCTGGTTCAACTAGTCGGAGAATATCGTGATCAGCTATGATACCTCTAGGTCTACCCTGATTATCAGTTACGACAACTAGCTCTACCTCCGATGACAGTAGTAGTGACACTACATCACTGAGCTTCGTTCTTTCGTGAACGTAAACTGTAGGAATAACTACCTCAGGATGTTCCTCCAACAACTCTCTTAATGACTTATTGAGAAACTTCTCGGACAAACTCATTAAGACATCTCCAGTTAAATTAACTACACACACCCTAATATCTATCCATCTATCGTGACTAGAAGGAGTTGGGACTACGATAGGTTTTTACACTACAATTCGTGATCTAGCTAGGTGATGAGGGTTTCGCGCATTACGGAATGGTGAAGAAGGTGACTCCGACTGATTAAGTTCTCGTGAAGGGATTCATGCCTAGTAGTCCTACTTACCAGATGTATGACGAAGATCTCCTGACGGAGTTGGTTAAAGCACTTGAGAGTTGGTTAATTTCTCAGAATTTGTCGTGGAGCATTATTCACTGCTATCTTGAGCAAGTATGTACCTCGGGTTCGTTGGTCAGAGAGTCGAGGGCTTGTGTGAGTGGGGTATCATGTAGTACCTGTCTGAGCCTAGGAGAGAAGGTAGGGCACCTGCTGTTAATCGCTATGCTTCAGCATTGAAGAAGTTCCTGAGGTTCCTCATAGCTTAGTACAGGGCTAGGAGAAGAGTTGAGTTAGCTAATTACTTTGAGCAGGTGTACCGTGAGGTTAAGGTACCTAAGTACGACTTGGTTGAGGTCAGTGTTAGGCGACACGTTGAGCCTGAGGTAGCGAGAAAGGTCATTGAGATGATTCATGACCCCTACTGGAAGTGCTTTTTCGTTGTGCTGTATGAGACAGGTCTGAGGTTGAGGGAGCTTAGACAGGTAAGGTAAGTGATGTTCGTGAGAACAAGCACGAATTCGAGATAGTTGTCACTACATCAGAGACAGATATTCAGACTCGTAAGTGCCCGAGGTGTAATAGGGAGGTAACACAGGGGGCTAGATTTTGTCCGTACTGTGGTCTAGCTCTAGATATTGCGTCGGTATTAGGCAAAGAGGAACAGGTACGGAAGTACGCAGAGCTAATAGAGGCACTGCTCAAGTACCTAGAGGAACACCCAGAGTACCTGTCGAAACTATTCTCAAGGACTTAAAAGCGGACATGAAACACAGGCAGAGAACACCAAGACCCGCCCTATAGTCCAGAGGAAATGTTACTTTAATTCAGCAAAAAGGACTTAAGCAAGCTTGGAGGGTATGGGTAGAGCACGAGGCGGGGCTCCTCGGGGGATGATGACGGCCTAGCAGGGAGACCCCGCAAGGGAGATGGCCTAGGCTCGGAGGCTGACCCTTACCCCCTCGCCCTCGTGCATGATGTTATGCATAATTTATAAACTTTTCATTTTCGCATTTTACATCCTTCATAATGCTTTTCATATGTACACTTTCGCTTACTCTCATTCAGTAGTTAAGCATGACATTTCATGTCTATTTCCAGAGTGCAATGTTGTGAAACTTTGATCTTGAGTTGGTTTTCCATCTAGTTACGCTACTGGTCTCAATCATGCAAAGTACTTAATAATTTCAGAACTAGTCCTAAGGCTCAGTGAGTTGTTGAGTATAGTACTTAGTGAGGTTCTCAACTTCATGCCTCATTCTTCCTCGATCAGTTTGAAAATATCCTCTACGTGGACTCCAAAGTATTTCGCTATCTTAAGTGCTAGTGGTAGTGAGGGTAGGTACTTACCCTTTTCAATCGCTATGATTGTTTGCCTAGTAACTCCAAGTGCTTTAGCTAGTTCCTCCTGTGTTATTCCTCTCTGTAACCTGTAGTCTCTAAGGAGTACTACTACCTTCTCCTTTCCACGACTTTTCATACTTAGCTCCCACTACCCGTGAAGTCTACGAAGTATTAAGTTCGATATCGTGTATATGAGTACCTGAATCGATACTAAGATAGCTAGTGTACACAGAACTAGCTCTTGCTCTGCAGTTAGTGCTACTAATCCTAAACCTCTGAGTACAATTACTACAGCGATGCCTGGACCTAGACCTACGAAGATGAACATCAGCGTTACGTATGCTGCTTTGTACATTACGAAGTAATCACGTTCATCGTACAGTACCTCACCTCTCTTCCTGAAGTACCTCTCCAATGCATGGCGTAGTACGAGACCCAGAGCAAAGGTCACTAGGAACAGTACATACATTTTCAAGGCGATCAACACTCCTAGCACTGCTCCTAGAGCTATGGTGAGTAGGTACATCATTCTCCTACCTTCCATTGAGGCACCCATGATGTAAAGTTTCCTTGACTGTAGTTAAAACTTTACGTCTTTAGTGAAGTGCTAAGTACCTGAGGCTCGTTGATTTAGTGATGAGTGAGAAACCTCGTAGTGTGAAATTAACTGTACTAGTCGATTATAGAGCGAGGCACAGTAGGTTGAGAACTGAGTTTAGAGGATCTACACATCCAGGAGCTGTAGGTTTAGCGCTATTTCTAGATCTTGAGTACGATAGTTGTAGTGAGTACGTACTTGTCGACACTAGTCGTGATTGGAGGAATTTAACGCATAATGCTAGTGTTCTAGATGTAGATCTCAGTAAGGTATCTACCATTGTCATTACTCACTGGCACATCGATCACTATGGTGCTTTACCAAAGCTCGTAACGTCTATATGTCCAGGTGCGAGGGTGTATGGTCCTATACTGACGTCTAGAGCTGGTGAAGTACTTAGGAGACAGGGCATCTCTAGTCGTGAGGTGGTAACGAGGATTAAGGGAAGTACTGAGTTAATGCCTGGTTTCTTCGTGCTGAGACCTCTTCTAACGGATGAACCTAACTTACTCGAGATTCCTATATTAATTGAGTTGAGTTCAGGTACTACGGTCTTGATTACAGGTTGTTTTCACTATAATGTAGAGGATTTGAGAGGTGTTGTTTCGCAGGTACTTGGTAGGGATGAGGTTACTTATCTCATTGGTGGTCTCCATCTCGTGTACGGTACTCCTGAGATTGCTAAGCAGAAGGTGTTGAAGTTAAGAGAGTTTACGGGTGCTATTTGTCCACTGCACTGTAGTGGTGATGTTGGTATTGAGGTATGTCGTAAGGTCTTTGGTAGTAAGGTGATTGAATTGCTTTGTGGGGATACGTTGAGTATAGGTGATTAAGTTCTTGAGTTGTTTAGAGGATTGTTACGGGTATGAAATTGGTCTTCAGCTATAGGCCTAGGGTTGAGGAATATAGGTTCTCTCCTGTCGTTTGTCCTCCTCACTACGTACTTAAGTGGGGTGTAGGGTGCCCTCATAACTGTCTGTACTGCTACATGAGAGCTTACGGTAGGGTTCCTGGTGTCCTCAAGCTAGCTCCATACCCTGAGCTTAGGAGGTGTCTAGAGAAGTTCTACAGGAAGTGTAGCTCTAGTCTACGGGAGGTGATGTTGAATGCTGGTGAACTAGCTGATAGCTTAGCTGCTGAGAGCCTAGATCCACCTCTCTCACACTTCTTAGCGAAGACAGTTCATGAACTGAATGTGGAGTACGGTGTTGAGTATAGGTTACTCTTCGTGACTAAGAGCACTGTAATTGAGAAGCTCCTGAAGCTCAATGATAGGTGTAGAGAGGTCGTAGTTGTATCGTATAGCTTGAATGCACCCGAAGTTGCTAGGTTGTATGAGAGAGCTGCTCCTAGTCCTCAGGATAGGGTATGTGCTCTTAAGTCCTTAGCTAAGAGAGGTTTTGAGGTGAGAGTGAGGTTAGATCCTGTTATTCCTGTACCTGGATGGGAGAGGTATTACGGTGATTTCCTTCATTGGTTCCTTAGCTATGTTGATGAGTTGAAGAGAGTTACTGTAGGTACACTGAGAGCTACACCTCGTGTCGTAGCTGCTATTAGGAGAGGTCTCTACGAGGATTCTTCGTGGATGAAGTACTTGAGAAAGTGGGAAGGTTGGGGTCTTGTTGTGGATCCAGAAGAGAGGTTTAGGATTTACTCACTGATTATTGACATCGTTAGGAGTTACGGTGTTGAGTATGCATTGTGTAAGGAGACTCTAGATATGTGGAGGAGGTTGGGTCTGTACCCTGGTACGAGAGATAGCAATTGGTCTAATGTACGATGTAACTGTACATACTCCTAACCTTCACAGTACTGCATTGATGAACTTAAGTCCTTAAATAACTTGATTAGCTCCTTCACGACTCTCCTACCCTTCTCCGTTAACACTATGAAGGTTCTAGGTCCTAGCACTGTGATGTACTTTCTCCGCTGAATGAGGTTACTTCTCTCCAATACCTTGAGGTGGTAATCTAGATTTGCTTTACTTAGGTTAACTAGCTTGGACAGATCAGTGAATGTCAATTTTCCTGAGATGTACACAGCTACTAGTATCGCTAATCTATATGGATTCACTACTTCCCTGTACTCAAGTAACTTCTTCACATTCTCCAGAAATACCACCACGAGATTAGTGACGCAGTAGCAAATAGTAGGGTTACTGCAGGTAAGACCATTCCTGGAGTTACCAGGTAGAGGATGACTGCTATCACTAATGCGGCTGTAGCTATGAACTCAGGTACATCAGCTAAGTTACGTGACCGTAGGTAGAGAGTCAAGAGTATAGCTACTGCTAGTGCTGTTGCGACTATACCGAAGATAGTAGCGTAGTACTCTAAATGTAGGATTACCGCAGTAATAGCGCTTAGACCGAAGACGCTCACTATGAAGCTCGTGAGCTTAAGGTAGCGTACTTTTGGCACTGGTCTACTGAGTAAGAGGTGCCGTACCTCTCCTATGTGAATTAGAGGTCTAAGTAGGTGATTGAAGAACGTAGCTACAACTACGAGGAATGCTAAGACCAGAACTACCTTAAGTAGTGTGTTCCCTCTAGCAATCCAGAGAAGTATGTAGAAGATGCTTAGTACAGTGCTCTTCTCATAAGCTTTCTAACAGTTGTAGACACTACGTCAGGCATTTCCTCATGGATTCTCCCTACTCTAAGGTTTACTGTGGTGTTTATCTACGATCATGGAAGTTAAAATCGCTTGAATTTTGTATGTGAGTAATTGACATTAGTACCTCCTCGTTTCTCTAACCAGGTATGTTTCGTGAGGTTCTTCAGAAGTTGATTGATTACTATGCTGAAGTCTGTAGTCGCAGAGGTAGTCCTGTACCTCCGAGTACTGGTGTGTTCCTTTGCTGTGCTGCTATACTACGTGGGTGTCGAGGATTGATTGTTGATGTTGGTGCTGGTTACGGTGTTTCTACGTTGTTTCTCGCATTAGGTGTCTCCACTGGTGGTCTTGGTAGGGTTCTGGGTATTGAGGTGTGTAGGGAGAAGTTGAAGTTCTTGAGAGCTAAAGCTCGTGAGCTTGGTCTTGACGTATTTATTGATGTTGTTCGTGGTGATGTTAAGTACATTCTGAAGGCCTTGATACGTCCCATAGCTCTGCTCTTTCTCGACGCTAAGAAGGAGGAGTATCTAGATTACTTGAAGTGCGCTGAAGGTAAGTTGCTTCGAGGTAGCTTGGTACTTGCTCATAATGTTCTCTGGCCTAGACTTTACGTATTTGCTGAGTACCTCAGGTGTGTCATGGACTTTCAGAGGTACTTGACTACAGTTCTTCAGCTAGATCCTGCTGGCGTATCGTTCACGGTTAAGATTACCTAGGTGATTGCTATGGGTTCTGTGCCCTGTATCTTGGTTCATGGTGGTGCTGGTAGATGGAGGAGGGTTCCTAAGGAGAGGTTGCTTGAGTGTAGGAGGGTTCTTCGTGAAGCAATTGAGGTGGGTTTTGAGGTTTTGAAGAGTGGTTCTGCATTAGATGCTGTTGTTGAGGCTGTTGCTCGTCTTGAGGATTCTGGTCTCTTTAATGCTGGTCGTGGCTCTGCGCTCAATCTTAGGAGGGAGGTAGAGATGGATGCTGGGGTTATGTGGGGTCGCGATTTGAGTGTAGGTGCTGTTGCTGCTGTCCGTAATGTGAGAAACCCAATTAAGCTTGCTCGAGCTGTTATGGAGCGTACAGATCATGTACTTGTTGTTGGTGCAGGTGCTGAGTGGTTAGCGAAGGTATTTGGTCAGTATCAGGAGCATGTTATTGATGGAGATCGACTTCAGCGATTTGAGAGGTATTTGAGGGAGTGGGTTGAGGGTCGTGGTTTTACCTGGCTTCGTAGGAATGTTGAGTTGGCTAAGTTACTCGGTATTGTACAGGATACTGTTGGTGCTGTGGCTCTCGATAGGAGTGGTAATGTAGCAGCAGCTGTGTCTACAGGTGGTTACTGGTTGAAGTTACCTGGTCGCGTTGGTGATAGCGCGGTACCTGGTGCGGGTTTCTATGCTGATAACTCTTGTGCAGCTGCATCCGCAACAGGCGTTGGGGAGTACATAATGAGGTTCTGCCTATGCTATCGAGTATGTGACCTGGTGAGGAGAGGCTATCATCCACAGGATGCAGCAACGGTAGTTATTGAGGAGTTGACCAAGCTATTTGGTGATAATACTGCTGGTGTCATAGTAGTTGATGTGAGAGGTAGGATTGGTGTGGCATTTAATACTGAAGGTATGCTTCATGGATTCTTAAGTCCTGAACTCAAGGAGCCTCTCATTGGTGTATTCAGGGATGAAGTCGTTAGCCATAGGTTGAAGAGAGGATGAATGTGTACCCCGCCTGACCGTCGGTCCTCATCTTCATCCCTAAACCTAGGTCTCAGAACCGCGTGAGGTAAGCGGGGCATGTGAAGTGATGAGTTTCGAGTAGAAATACGTTTCTCTATGAAGTTCACGGAATGTGAGTTGCACCTTACGTAGAATCCCTCACGTTCTAAGGCGTACGGTTAGGGGCTTTCCTTAGTTCGTTAATCAACTCATCACACATGAGCTTCAGGCATTTTAGGAATTGACCGTATGTTTTGAAGGTGTATACCCTCTTTAGGGAGGACTTGGGGACTAGGTTCTCAAATGTCTTGATCCAGCTCTGAGGCGCGATGAGCCAAATGTGTGGAGGTGTATTGCTGGCAAGTACATCACTACACTGCTGTAGTACCTTGAGGTATGTACTCGTTAGAGCGATTACTAGCACGTTACATCGATGGAGTACTGCTCTCAACTTACTTCTTACATTTCTCTCCTCAATCCATGTACGTAGGTCCTTGACTTGTTTCAGATGTGCTTCATAGGGTATAATGTGTTGAGTAGAGTTGATTAAGCCGTATCTCGCTGATACGAAGTAGATCTCACAGTCGTGACCTAAGTTCTCTAGCTTGTTCTTAAGTCCTCTAAGTACCTTCACGTGTGGTCCCGTATACATTTCGATAGCAGGTAGTACGAGGTGTTTCAGTAGTGTCCTGTACTCAATTTCCTTTGCTAGATCTAGTGTTGGTGTGATTCCACTATTGCTTAGCGTGTACCTTTTCCTCTTGCTGCAGTGAGTTATGATTTTGATCTTCATTCACTACCTTTTCACCAGTTTGAGTATTTCCTCGTAATGCTTCCTGTACGCTTCTCCTCTCACTAGCTTCTCTACATTTCTCCTGTACTTAATTGCTGGACCTACTGTGTGTGAGCCCTTGATCTTTACCCATTCATCGAGTGGTACTTTGTATTTCTCCTGTATGTAGTCGCGGTATATGTCTGATAGTACGTTAAATGTACAGAATGGTATTATTCTACCGTCTGGAACTAGGTAGTGTATACAGCATCTTCTCACTCTATCAATGTCGTAGTTGTAGAGGTCCATGAAGTGCATCATACCTATGAATAGTAACTTGTAGTGGAATTCTCCTAGTGCCTTGTAGTTTCTCTTTATAAATATCTTAGTTAAGATTTTTCTTAGGTTAAGATCTTTTGGTACTTTGTTGACATCAATGAACTTGGTGAGTAGTTTCAGTAGTGCATCTATAGCCTTAATATACTTCGTGAACTTCCCAGCTTCGTACACTTCAGGTATCTTCTCTCTTAGATACTCTAGAAATCCCTCTGCATCAATGAACCTCGTAATCGGTATCATCTTCGTATCCTCTAGTTTCTCACCTCTCTTCTCTACATAGACGTACGTCGCCATACCACATGCTGGGTGATTTGTGAACTCAATGTACCACTTACCTGAGATTAGTGATAGGAATCTAGCAAGTGGTACTACACTTGGTGTTGGGTACCAATCTTCTCTAGCTATTTGTCCCTCTGTTTGCTCTTCAATCTTCCTTATCACATCGGGAATAGTGATTCTGAACTTCTCACGTTCATGTCTAGGCATTCTACCTGTGAGTGAAACTGGTTGATAGTTCACTCCTCTAACTATATCAATGTTCATTGCAGCAAACTTCAGTATTGCACCAAGTTCATGATCGTTGTATCCCTTAATCACTGTAGGTACCAGAACCACACTGGTCATTCTTGCTGCTCTACAGTTCTCAAAGAGGTAGGGTATTTCCCAGTGATTCTTTGGATTGGTTTCTGGTGTAACACCATCGAAGCTCAGGTAGAGTGTATTAACTCCTTCACTTCTCAACTTCCTTAGATAATCTAGATCAAAAGCTAGTCGAATACCGTTTGTATTGAGCTGTACATGTCTTACACCTAGTCTCTTAGCTATACGTACGATCTCTACTAGGTCATCTCTCAGTGTTGGTTCTCCACCCGTTAGCTGTATGGCTGGAACAGGTATTGGTCTCAAGTCCCTAGCTACCTTGAGCATGTACTCAATCTGCTCGAGCGTTGGCTCATATACGAAACCTGCTTTCTCAGCGTAGAAGAAGCAGTACCAGCAACTTAGGTCACATCTATTTGTCACAACTATGTTTGCTAATGCTGTACAGGTTGTGTGAAGTGAACAGAGACCACAGTTAAATGGACATGGGTACTTAAGGTCTACCTGTGGGTTATCTATACCCAATCCCTTGATCTCCCATTCCATAGCACGATGGTACAGTTCAGCATCAGACCAGTAAATTTCCTCGATTTCACCATGCTTGGGGCACACTCTTCTAATCCATATAGCACCATCCCTCTCCAGTACTATTGCTGGTAGTATCCTATAGCACTCAGGACATAGAGATGCAGTTCTCCTAACTAGCTTCTCACCTGGTCTAAGTTCAGGTTCTGGACCACCAATCTCTATCTCTCTAGATGCAATAGTGAACTTTACCTCATGAACCACAAAGACACCGTTCCTTGTAGATAACCTAGGTATCTAAAATCAGTTTTCAGATCTAAGGTCTAGTAGAGGTGTGTTCGAAAGTAGTGAACAGAGCTTTCTGTACTCTGGAAGGAGCTTCTTAGCTAGCTCAATAACTTCAGGGGAAGGCGCTACCTCCGGTACCCTGTAGAGAGATTCTAATGCCTTAACAATCCTCATCAACTCACCTCTCAATACAAACCTCCTAACTACGATACCTGCCTCATCGAAAATACTCTTCGCTAGCTCATCCTCGTAATCACTGTCGTATATTACCTCACTAATACCTGCATTAGCAATCATCTTAGCACACATAGTGCATGGGTACGTGGTTACGTAGAGCTTACACCCGACCGTAGAGACACCGAAGACTGCAGCTTGAATTATAGCATTCATCTCAGCATGTAATCCACGACATAGTTCATGACATAGTCCACTAGGTATCTTCAACACCTCACGAAGACAACCAACATCGGTACAGTGTCTGAACTTTACTGGAACGCCATTGTAACCTGTCGCCACAATTCTAGTTCCTTTAACCAACACAGCACCTACCCTACGTCTAATACACGTTGACCTGAGTTTCACGAGATGTGCAACTAACATGAAGTACTCATCCCATGTAGGTCTCATCAGGTGATAAGTAACACACTTAAGTAAAGTAGTGAACAGCTCGAGAGTAAACGTATTAGGTGAATACTACGTCTGTAGTTCTATAGTAGTGATGAACTTGCTTTTGACTGATAGGTGAAGAACGCCTCTGATGCTGATTCTTTCACAGAAAATTGAAATAGTCTGTTCCTGCTTCTCTATATTCAGAGACTGAATATAGGGGGTAAATATGGGCTACACTATTGTGCTAACATCAGATAGAGCAACAATGACAGACTACAGCGGTGCTGATTGGCTTGGTTTCCTTCTCTGTTTACCACATAGATTAGTACCTAGACCAGTGATGTACAATGTTCTCGCGCCTAAGCTAAAGGTCGATGAAGAGTATAGAGCACTAACTCCACCATATCCTCTACGCAAGATAGAGGCAGCCCTTTTAGCAGCTGGTTTTAAGGAGAGCGAGGTAATTATTACAACTCCTGAGTACCTTCACAAGGTAATTACCGACGATACTGAGGTAGTAGGTGTTCACGTACTTGATCCACTAGGGAAGGCTCCAGTATCATACACCTTAGCTTCACTAGCAGGTGGTGGGGAAACCTGCACACAGTACCTCTTCATGAAGCTCATGAATAAGCTGAGAAAGCTTAAGCATAGGTACAGATTTAAGATCATTGTCGGCGGTCCAGGCACATGGCAATTGAAAGAAGTATACACGAAGATAGGTATCGATGCTCTAATTCATGGTGAAGGTGAACTCCTATTTCCTGAAATCTGCAAGAAGGTGCTGAGTGGTGAGGAGATCTCTGGTGAATTCTATGCTCCTACAGTACCTGTAGATAAGATCCCTACAATAAGAGGTCCTTCGAGGAATGGACTTGTGCAGATTACTAGGGGATGTCCGAGGAGGTGTGCTTTCTGTAACCCAACAATGTTCGACTTTAGATCTATACCACTTCCTCAGATACTGAGGGAAGTCGAGGTTAATGTACGGGCTGGTATCAGAGGTATAGGCTTAGTTACTGAAGACGGTTTCCTCTATGGTGCTAACGGCATAAGAGTGAATGTGGATGCTGTTAAGAGGTTAGTTGACTCTATTGCTAAGTTAACTAGGAATGTAGGTTTCTGTCACGTATCTATCTCAAGCATTCTACAGGCACCGAACCTAGTCAAGTACATTACTGAGGTTTGGGAGTATAGTGAGGATAAACCATACATACCTCAGGTAGGTATTGAGACAGGTAGCCCCAAACTAATTAGTATTCACATGGGTGGTAAGCCAAGGCCCTGGACTCCTGATGATTGGCCCTGGATGTGTGTAGAGGCTACGAAGATAATGAATGATAACTGCTGGTACCCCTGCTATACAATGATCCTTGGTCTTCCAGGTGAAGAGGAAAGTGATGTAGTTGCTACAGTGGAGCTAGTTGATGAACTGAAAGGCACTAAATGTTGGTTATTCCCACTACTCATGGTCCCAATGGGTCTTTCGAGATTGGAGCGTGAGAAGTTCTTCACATTAAACTTCTTCACAGATACCCACTGGGAATTACTTGCTAGGTGCATCGAGCACGATATCTCATTCACAAACTGGATACTACCTAGACTCCTAGATAGATTAAGTAGTGGGGTAGCACGTAAACTAGTTGAGCGCTTCATAAATCTAGGCTTGAAAACAATGAAGGATGTAGTTCAGTTAATTAGGAGCAATCCAGAGAAGCTTATTGAGGAGGCTTCAAAAGTTGACGTGAATGTACCATCACCTAGAATACTGCTCAACCTAGTGTGGTTGCTAATTCGTAGATGAGGCTCCCCTAGCTTACCCAAATCTTCATCTATCAGCCAGCCATCGGCCGGTCATCGCCTAAGTGGGGGTCTTGAGGTACTCCGAGATATACTAAACGCCATGTGTGGATTTTTGTATGTCTAGTTATCACGGTAGTAAAGTTCATAGGTTGTGGAACACCGACTAATTTAGGTGATGAGTACCCCAGACCGGATTACCGATGAAGAGCTGACACCAGGCTGAATTAGTAGTCGTCAATCCTTAAATACCGTATCTACGAGGTTTAGCTGGGTGATGAAACCCTCGGCCTTGATTGATGAAGAGTTATAGGATTGCTGATCAGTTAAGGGTGTGCTCTTCACAGATCTGATCTGAAACCCGGCTCATCACCTAGTAGGATACGAGTAGAGGCTTTTTAAGGTTCCTCGACATTTTCTTGATGTGCTGACGGTGATTTGCCATGGTGAGGGTATCTCCAGAGCTAGTGATGCATCATATCAAGCACAGTCCCAAGCTTGAGAAGATGTACTACCTACTTGAGAAGGATCCTGAAGTACAAGCCTACTTGAAGATGGCTAATGTTATGGCGGTGAGTAGACTTCGATACAATGATCACGGTGTTACACATTCTAGAATTGTTGCTGGTAGTGCGCTTGAGATGTTGAACATACTAGTTAGTGGAAACTATGCTGTACCAAATGTAGTTAAGGATGGTATAGGTGATCTAGAAGATGCTAAATTAGTTGTGCTTTGTGGTGCTTACCTGCACGACATAGGGAACTCAGTTCATAGGGATGGACATGCAATACATGGGTACTACCTAGCTGATAGAGTACTTAGGAGATTGCTGAGGAAGGTTTACGGTAGTGAGAGGAAGAAGATGTACATGGTAAAGCAAGAGATCCTACACACGATATACTCACATGATGAAGAGGTTCAGTGCTTAAGCTTGGAGGCTGGTGTAGTGAAGGTTGCTGATGGTACTGACATGGCTGAAGGTAGAGCTAGAGTACCCTACAGGACAGGTAAGGTCGATATTCATGCGGTCTCAGCAATTGCTATTAAGAGAGTTGATATAGTTAGAGGTGGTAACAAGCCAATAGCTATAGTTGTCGATATGGATAATGAGGCTGGGCTCTTTCAGGTAGAGAAGGTGTTGGGTAGTAAGATCAAGACATCAGGTATAGGAAACTTCATAGAGGTGATAATGTACTTAAGAGGACAGGAGTGGAGGGTTATCAGTTTTGAGTGAGAAGGAACTAGTTAGATTAGTTGAGTTGGTACTGAAGTTAATTGAGGTGAGGAGGAAGAGAACTAAACAACTTCCTGAGTCTGGGCTTAAGCTCGTAGAGAGAATAGTGACTACTGAAGTTACGGATCCCTTGATGGAGGTACTCGATAGGGTTGGTGTAGTTACTGTGAGAGAAGCTATTGAGCGTCAACTAACCACGTACTCGCAGATAATTGAGCGAGAGAGGCAGGGAATTATCAGGGTAGTTCGTGTAGGTGAGCAAGCCTACATCGTGAGTACTGAGCTACTGAATAGAGTGCTGCAGAAGCTAAGTCAAAACCCACTAAGTGAAGACGAGCTGAGGTCACTACCTGAAAAGGAGCAAAATGTCATCAGGGTTCTAGCCCTAGCTGGCTACCTGTACCAGGATAAAGATGGGAGATATAGACCACTGCTAACACCCTAGAGGAAACTAAGAGGAAACTACTTACTTACAATTGTTCGAACTATAGAGGGTACGAACTTAACGTGAGGAGCTATGTACATTAGGTTACCTATGTTCACAACATCCCTGACATCTCTTGAGAGTAAGATAGCTCTAGCACCAGACAGGAGAGCGCCAACAGCATCCTCAACAACGCTATCACCGACGTAGATCATGTCTTCTACCTCAACTCCAAGAACCTGTGCAACCTTGGTAAAGGCTTCTCGCTTAGGTTTCAGACACCTAATCTCATCAGCATACAGCTGAACCTCAAAGTACCTACCTAAACCACAGCGCTCAAGAACAAGCCTAGTGTAGCTCCCTGGCCAATACAGAACATTACTGAGCAAACCAACTTTCAAACCAAGACTAGAAACCTCCTCAAGAACCTCAGGAACACCATCAATGATCAACTCCTCACAAGAGACAGACAACACAGCCCTAGCAATAGCCCTCCTAAGCAACTCAGCACTAATACCAAGTCTCTCCACAACAAAGTTAATAGCATCTTCAACAATCCAATCCTCACGAAAAGCTCCTCTCCTCCTAGCAATCTTACACAACTCATGAACCTCCAACAACTTACCCAACAACGAATCAACGTCATCATTACCGAGAAGAGAGCACAGCTCACGAGCAATACGCTCAAGAAATACACGAGTTTTCAAGAGAGTACCCCACACATCAAATACAACAGCACAAACCACATAACACACCTCTACACACCAGCAAAATAACTCACAGAAAAGATTAACCCCAAGTAGCAAGGGAGGAAGACGGTGAAAAATCTATAAACACCACACAACACAAAACTACACGACTACAAGCGGCCGTCGTCTAGCCTGGTCTAGGATGCTGGCCTTCCGAGCCAGTGAGCCCGGGTTCAAATCCCGGCGGCCGCACCAAATCCCTCCTGGAACCTCCTCAACACCGAACTCTACTTAACTTATCCCACAGCAGTGTGGTAGTGAACTTTAGCATCAAAGGCGTGGCTATTGACGTTACTGCTGCCATTAACACTATTGCTGAGAAGAGCTCTAGTGACAGTACACCGACAGTATACAGCATATTAGCTATAGCTAGCTCAACAGCAGCTCGTGAGTTCATAGCAATACCAACTACTAAAGCTTCAGGAAGCGATAGACCTGAGAGAGTACCACCAATAACACCGCCTATGATCTTCCCTATGAATGCAAACGCTATCAAGGCTATAGCTACTTCAGTGATCTCTAGGATAGACCCAATGTCTGTCTTCACACCAATGTACGAGAAGAAGAGAAGTGCGAAGAAAGCTAAGGTAAAATCAAGTATCTCTTTCTCAACTTCCTTCCCAAGTACATTCCTAAGCAACATACCGGCAATGAAGACCCCAATAATTTCGTGAAGTGAGGATGCTCTAGCTACTAGACCAAAGAGTAGGGCTAGCGATATTGCTAGTACTAGCTTCGAGCTGGTTGCCCTGAAGTATCGTGAAACTACTGAGCGTAGTCTAGTACCTAGGTAGTGTACGATCATGAAGCTAGCGATTATGAAAGCGACAGCAGTAATTGCTGACGTAACTACCCTATGGTAGCTCACAGCTTCCTCCTCAATAGCTAGAGCAGTAGCTATGGACATCAGCACGAGACCAATGACATCATCGTCAACAGCAGCATTTACAATAGTTAGTCCAACTCTCGTATTCAGCATGTTCAAGTCCATTAGCGTACGTATGCTAAGACCAATAGCTGTTATTGATAAACACGTACCTAGACAAAACGATGTTACAAGTCCGTAACCGTAGAGGTAACCTAGTATAAATCCGAGTAAGAAAGGTACCGCTACGCCAAATACAGCAACCAAGAGTCCTTCCCTAAAGTGCTTCATTAATCTCTCTAGGTCAATCTCTAAACCAGCTGACAACATGAAGAATACTACACCAATAGTTGATAGGATCTCAAGCTCCTCAGTCGGAGCGACCACAGCGAGAATTGATGGACCTAATATGATACCTGCAAGTAATTCACCTATGACACGAGGGAGGGAAATTCTACTAAATACCTCTCCAAGAACCTTAGCTAGTACAATCAGCAACAGTACCTCAAGTAATGGTGTGTAATCTACCATCTACCTAAACACCACGTTGAAGTAAGTAATTAAACTCCTCAAAATACTACACTACATGTCTTGTTTTACGTGTTGCTACGTAGGTGGCATATATTTGTTACGTAGTTACTTAAGTTACTTAATCAATAATTATTGATTTTTACCCATTTTTACTGGGTGGATGTATGTGTGATGTTGAGTTACTAAATTATGTCGCTGATAGGGTTAGAGACTTCGTGGTTAAGGTGTATGAGGGTGCTAGAGGTAGGGTACCCATATCGCACGACTTAACTCATGTCATTAGGGTTAGTAATGTGGCTCTCAAGTTGGGTAGAGTACTTGGTCTAAATCTAAGGGAGTTGAAGTTACTTGAGATTGCTTGCTACCTACATGACATTGCTATACCGCTATTTGGTAAGGAGGATCATGCTTCTAGATCAGGTGAGTTTGCTAGGAAGTTACTTACTGATCTTGGTCTTTGTAGTGAGTGTGTGAGAATTATTGTAACTGCTATTTCTGAGCATAGTTGGTCTAGTGGTTTGAAGCCATCTAATATCATCTCAGCTATTCTACAGGATGCTGATAGGTTAGATGCTCTTGGTGTTATTGGATTTGCTAGAGTCATCGCGTATGGTGCGTACCTGGGAAGGGCTATTCATGACCTTACTGAGGTTATTCCCCAATCTAGACCTCTCATGGAGGATAAGTACTGTGTAGATCACGTATTTACGAAGTTAATTCACTTACCTAATTCAATGAATTTTGAAGTTAGCAAGATGATTGCTAGGTCAAGGCTAGAGAGGCTGATGAGGTTGGTTAATGAGCTTGAGCGAGAGGTCAAGGGATTAGATATTGTGGTGGATGGTACCTAAGCTTGCTTTCCCTCTACCTTATCCTTCACTAGCTCGAGGTATAGACTGAGGTGTCTTCTAGCCATTCTCAACCACTGTGTTCTAACTGCGTAGCTGTATAGAGCACTTGCGTACGCTATTGTGTAGTCGTAGTTCTTAACTAACCACCTAATCTTTTGAGCCAGTTCCTCAGGTTCTTCGGGTCTAAAGGTCAATCTCGGTGCATTCTGATACAGCTCAACCAATCTAGGTACTCTCGAACCGAGTAAGGGCTTTAGGCTACCCATCGATATGTGTAATATACCACTAACACTTAGAATACCTGGTGCATCTCTATATGGTAGCACAATAGCATCACTCAGTGCTACCAGCATCAACAATTCGTCATTACTCAGGTATCTCTCAATCATTATCATCTTACCCTCTCTAGTAGCTTCCTCAATATGCTTCTTAACCTCACGATCTCTAACTTCGCCAGCTACGACAACAGTTAGCTTCAAGTCCTTAAGCTTTGAGAGTGCTTGAATCAAGATATCGAGACCCTTATCCTTTCTAACGAATCCAGGTACCGTAAGGACAATACCTCTCAACCTCTCAAATGGAATACCCAGCTTCTCTGACAGAAATCTCCTGGAGTAGTGTAGGTATGGATTTATTAAGGTGCCATGAGGTATCCTGTACACCTTTCTAGGAGGAACACCTTGAGTATAGAGTTCAAATTCCTGCTGGATGCTATGCACAATAACAGCATCTACCTGCTCAATAAGACCTCTCTGAATCTCGACCCTGCTCTCAAGACCTCTAACAGGGGTGTACACTGTATGTAGCGTAATGACTACAACCTTAGCTAACCTCTCATCTCTAACCTCCTCAAGTACACTCTCCAAGGCATGACTCAGAGTATAGATGTCGTACTCATGCTGTATATGTAGTATATCAGTACCATCAATCTCCGTCAATACATCAATAACCCTACTTAGAGAATCAGCACAACCAACCCTAAACGTAGGAATAATCTCAACACCAGCTTCAGAATCTGTACCTGACATAGAACCTTCATCACCAATAACCTTAATCTCCAGCTTACGGTAGGGAAGTGACCTAAGTGAAGTGACCAAAAACCTAGTGTACTCAGCCACACCGCAGTGAGTAGGTGGATAAGTCGATACAAGAACTACACGAGGCACCTTAACCCCCTTTCTAATTATTTACACAATCACCTAACTTTTAAGCATGCACCCTAGCGAAAGTACATGAATACAGATACCCATATAATGCAGACAAACAAGAAGACATATGATGATGAAGATGGTAGCCACAGAAAGATGAAGAAGGGCCAAAGCACTGATCAAGTGAACTAAGTAAAGTAGCGTAATTTCCACAAGTATAATACCTCAAAACATAACACCAAAAATCTTATAAGATACACAGACATAATTTCAAACGCCCCCGAGGAGTGGGGTAGAGCCCTAGGTCTCCAAGTACCTCTATACCTAGGGGGTTACCCTAGGTATAGAGGGAACGGAGATCTAGGACCCTACCTCACTCCTCGGGGGTTTACTTCTCCTATTACTTGTGTTGTTTCGCTCTTTCTGTGATTTGTCGTTATACTGTCCGTTTGTTTGATATGTGTTGTCTGTTGTGTTTCTTCTGGGGTTTGCTTTGAAGGTTTATCTATTGCTGTGTTTTGAGTCTTTGAGTGAACTTGAGGATTTTGTTAGGAGGTTGAGATTAGTTAGCTCTTGTTCCTGTACTAGTTCTGGGGGTTTGTGTGCTAGGGTTTTGTGTGATGAGACTTTGAGGAAGTTAGGGGGGTTGCTTGTTAGGATTGCTCGTGACCATGGTCTCAAGCTTGAGGTTTTTGAGGTTTGCTCTGGGATTAGTGATAGGTACTGTGCTGATGGTGTCACGTATCTTCCTGTTAAAGATGACTTAGATGTTTTGAAGTATGCTCGTGAACTTGGTGCTATTCTCGTGACTGGTGATAGGAAGTTAGCTGAAGGAGCTAAAACTCTCGGTATACCTGTGATCTTCAAGCCACCTTCAGCCGCTCCATCGAAAGAAGTGTATGCTATTGAAGTTTTCGAGGAGATCAAGAAATTTCTTAAGAGGTAGTGCTCTTCATCGATAGGCTCAGACGACCCTGCGGTCTTCACCAATCAGTTGTCGCGGGCATGTGTCTTCTTTTCGAGAAGGCTAAAATACTTTACCCCTACTTTCACTATTGATGATGAAGGGTACCTCCCAATGAGCTTACGCTATGACGAACACTCTTCCAAGCTGACTAGGTGATCAGGATGTCCTTCACAATGGTTAGAGGTAAGGTAGTAGGTGATAGGTTTGAAATCTTCATTGAGGGTGATGTCTCAGCAGATAAGTGGTATGTGTGGGATCTAGAGATGAATCTAGAGAACTTCACGGTATCAGTGTACCCTGATGAGATCTTTGAACGTACACCGAGCGACGTATACGTGCACTTCATCAAGAAGTACACTAGGAATGATACTGAGGTCAAGGTATCGTACATATTCTCGAAGAACAAGGAGGAGGTATTCGTTGAGGCTACTTCTAGAGACGGTAAGCTACTCTGCTCATACCTTAGACGATATAGACCTGATTCATATGAAGAGGCATTTCACTACTATGTAACTGATCACTCATTTCTACTTGAGTACATAAGGGAGGATGAGAGGGAGAAGTGTAGGGAACTGCTACCTAAGGTACTTGAGTTATATAGGTCATTCATTCAGAAAGTTATCGAGAGGAGTAGGGATGAAGGTAAGCAGCTCCCTCACATAGGTAAACTTTCGAGAATTCTCGAGCGTATGCTCGATGAGTTGAAGAGGTAGGTATTTTACCGAAAGAGTGAATTAACTATATTCTGAGTACGTACCTGAATTCCTTGGTAGGAGGTCTTCTGCCTTGAACTCCAAGAGAGTAGTTTACGAGGTCTTTGAACGTGGTGAAGGTGCTTGGATTCCCATGCACGTTGAGTCAGACAGTAAGGATGAAGAGTACTTTCTCGGTGATGTTGTTGGTATTGGGGCTAAGATAAGAGAGTGGAGAAGGTACAACTCTATTGGCGGTCCATTTAGGAGGTTCGAAAATGAGTCACTTACTGATTGGTGTAGTAGAGTTTATTGTGATTCCTATCCCTGGCCTAGTACTGATGATGTTGTGAATGAAGCTGTTACAACATTCTTAGCTGAAGCACGTAGGTACTCCTCAGAGAAGTTCATTATCTGTAAGATACTCGGTCCTACTGAGACAGCTGAAGCATTCTTCGCACCACCGCAATCTAGTAGAGCTAGGGAACTTGGTCAGATATACCATAGGTTTGACTTTGCACTCTACTTAAAACTTAGGTACAGTGAAGCTACTAAGATATATGATAGGATAGCATCTTACATACTTGAGCTAGTTAAGGCCTGTGCTGAGCTAGATATCGTTGATGCAGTTAGGATAGCTGATGATGTGTGCTGGTACGGAGGTACTCTCTATAACTGGGACTTTGTTCGTGATAAGTACCTGTACTGGCATAGACTCTTCGCAAATGCGATCAAGCGAAGAGGTAAGTACGCAATACTGCATACAGATGGTGACATAACTAGGAACAACTTAGTTCGTGAACTAGCTTCTATCTACGATGCACTACACCCACTAGATCTATGTCCTAAGTCAACAGTTGATGCTGCTTATAGGTGGGTTGGTAGGATAATTGAGGTTAGGAAATTACTTAGTGACTTGAGTAAGCGTACTGTATTCTTCACAGGTTTACCGATAGACTTGATCTTCAATGACTCTATTGTCGTGAGTGAGTTAACTAAGTTAGTTGAGTACTTCTTGAAGATGCATGGTAAGAGAGATCTGGTTATAGCGACAACGCATAGACCGTACCCTGGTAGGTCCTATAGTGAGGATCTCCCTAGGAAGAAGGTTCAAGCAGTTCGTGAACTTCTTAGGGCTTATTCGTTGTAGGTGGTGAGTATGTTTGATCTGAGTAATGTTACTGCTCGTGAATTCATAGAGTTGATTGAACATGCTACTAATTTGCTTAGAGAGCTTCGTGAACGTGGTGAGAAAGGTAAGTTAGTTTTCTGTGATTACCTTGTTGAACTACCTAGTACGGGTACTATTGTTGTGATGAGTGATTTCCATGGTGATTACGATACGTTACTCAATGTCTTTAGAGTGAATGATGTCACCAATAAGTTGAGGAGTAGAGAGGACTTCTACCTATTATTTCTAGGTGACTACGGTGATAGAGGTTCAAGAACACCTGAGGTGTGGTATGCGGTATTGAGAGTCTTCACTCAATTTCCAGATAAGGTAATTCTACTTCGTGGTAATCATGAGTTTCCGCCAGATCTCCTCGTATATCCATATGATTCACCTCTTTACTTTCGAAGATTATTTGGTAGTGAAGGTGTGGAGATTGTTCATAGGCTTGAGGGGTTATTTAATGAACTATTCGTAGCGTGCAGAGCTAAGAACGGCGTATTCTTCGTTCATGGTGGTGCGGATTCAGCTGCTAAATCTATTGAGGATATCTCCAAAGCACCTCTAAAGCATCCTCAGGAACCTCATTTAGAAGAGCTTCTCTGGAATGATCCTAGAGATGACATTACTGGTACGGTGCCATCTCCTAGAGGTGCTGGTAAGCTCTTTGGTCCTGATGTAACTACGAGATTTCTAGAGCTAGTTAACTCTAGAGTCCTTGTTCGTGGTCATGAACCTGTTCTCGCTGGTTACCACATAGCTCATGGTGGTAAAGTGTTGACGATATTCACTAGACGTGGTCCTCCATACTTTAACCTTCACGCAGCTTACTTAGTGATGCCTTTAAGCAGGGTATTTAGCAATGCGTATGAATTGAGGCAGTACATATATACTCTCGGGTAACTCATGCATCATGATACACTATGGTTTTTCAGCAAGTTGACTTAATGGTGAAGGGTATTGAGAAGGCTCAGGAACTTGGTGCTGAGTATGCTGATGCTGCTCAGCTCTATATTAAGACTACTCAAGTAGCTTTACGTGGCTCAAATATTGATGTTAATAGACATGAAGATGTGGTTTCTGTAGCTAGAGTCGTCTATAGAGGTGCTTGGGGTGTTGCTTCAAGGTGTACACCTTGGAGAAGTGAGTTAATTGATGAAGCTCATCACGTTGCTAGAGCATCGAGTGCTATTGCTGGTGGTTTCAGGGTATCGATACCACCTATTGAACCGACGAGAGGTTACTTCAGGAAAGTACATGAATTTCCTCAGCTAGAGGACGTTATAGCCTTAATTCAGTACGTAAGTGATAGAATTCGTGAGAAGTTGAGTTCTAGGGATGTGATTACTGAAGTTGTGATGGTATTTACTGAAGTCGATAAGGTATACGCGAATAGTGACACTACGTTAGTTCACGAAGGTAGGTCAATAATTGAGGTGCTTATCTCTGCTGTTATAGGTAACGTATCAGCTGCTGAGTACACCGCCCTATCAATACCCTTCAGTGAGATTAAGTCAAGACTTGAACCTATGATCGATACCATCTGTGAGAGGTTACGTGCAATGTCTACAGCAAAGCTCCTAAATCCTCTAGTTCGTGGAAGTAAATTTGAAGTTATCTTAAGCCCTACAGTTGCTGGTGCGTTAATTCACGAGGTTGCTCACTATCTAGAAGCTGATAGAGCACTAATCCAGAGGAGGATACCTAGTATTGGTGTGAAGGTTGGATGTGAGGAATTGACAGTCATTGATGACCCAACCATAGAGTGGTGTGCTGGTAGCTACTTCATCGATGACGAAGGTGTTAAAGCTAGGAGTAAAGTCCTTATCGAGAATGGTGTACTGACGAACTTACTCCATACTCGCTGGTCTGCTCACGTACTTGGTACACACCCGACAGGTAATGCCCGTGGTCTCTTCACGGTACCTAAAGCTATGCAGAGTAACTTAGTTGTTAAACCTGGTGATTGGAGATTTAGTGAGATGATTGAGGAGACTAAACGTGGATTCTACGTGGATGGTCTCATTAGAGCTGAGTTGAGACCTGATGACTTGATTGTATTGTGGCCTGAAGTTGGTTGGTTTATTGAGAGAGGTGAGGTGAAGTCTGCCGCTAAGGTGGATCACATAGCTATACAGGCATCGAAAGTACTTCACTTAATTGAGGGTATCGGTAGGAGATTAGGCTATAGGGCCTCTATTGAGCATGGTCTCTACGTTAGTGAGGTAGTACCGCATCTCAAGGTTAGGGATTGCTACGTGTTCTAGGTCAACCTCAGTGGGGTTCTTACTCTTCACCTTTCAGTAGCTATCGGGCTCAATCATCGGCTAAGGTACTTAACGTAAGTAACCTAATTTCTCTTACGGAACTTAGCAATGAAGTACCCTGGTGTATCGTGTCTATGCGGGTAAAACCTGATTACTCCCTTCTCCCTACCAAGTAGTGGTAGAGCTGGTGAACCCAATTTCCTATACTCGGTATCCTCAAGCTCTAGACTCAATTTCTCAATCGCATACCTCACAATCTCTTCATTCTCCTCAGGTGTTATGGTACAAGTTGAGTAGACTATGACCCCTCCCCTAACTAGGATCTTCACAGCCTCTCTCAGAAACTGCTTTTGATACTCCGAGCACCCAATTACCTCACGATAGCTCTTAACGTCATAGAGCTTCGGTCGAACACCTAGTGCTGAGCAAGGTGGGTCTATGAGGACCTTATGTGCTCTCAACGTAGGGTAATCAACGTGAATATACCGTGAATCGTGCTTGATGACGACTACATTCCTCAACTTCATTCTCTTAACCTCGTACTCAAGTCGCTTAATCCTTGTACTAGAATCGTCGAAGGCATACACCACTCCTCTACCTCTAAGTAGTTGAGCTATATGCGTTGTCTTACCACCTGGAGCAGCACACATATCGACAATAACTTCACCAGGTTGTGGATCGAGAACTCTCGTAACTACTTGCGCTGGTAAGCTCTGATCGTAGATAAGGCCCATCCTGTACTCAGGTAACTCCTTCACCTTAGGTGCTCTATAGACGGATATCAAGACCCTAACAGCAAGCCCCCTCCTCCTCTTGATCATTTCCTCACCATCCATAACAGCTACACCAAAACCAACAGGTTCACCAGTAGGAGCAACTACGAGAACATCATCACCACGCTTCACACCATTAGCCTTCACGACACCAGGAGCATAGAGATCAGCACCCTGATACACACTCTCAGCAGCATACTTATCAGCAACAACAACCTTATCAGCAACAGGTAACTCAAATGGACCCTCTACTGGAAACCAAATAGCCTCCTCAATAAACTCATGTTGATACACCTCAAACCCTCTAGACCTCAGCAAATCAACCAATTCACCAGCTGATATAAGAGCAGTATTAACACGAACAAAGTACTTTCGACAAGGCCTCTTAACAGCACTAAACAACTCAACTAACTCGCTCCACTCAATAAACCTGGTAAGTGACCTAAGCAACTCCTCCTCGTAATACAAACCACGAACAACCTCAACAAATCTACCCATACAGCATTGAAGTAGAGAAGAGGACTAGAAGTAATCACCTACATCACTCACATCCTCACCACCATAATCCCCATGGTCATACTCCTCCTCACCCTCAAAGACCTCACTACCCTCCTCAACATCTTCACCACTCTCTTCAGAAGTCTCAGAGGTAGCTACTTCAGTAGGAACCTCCTCACCACCTACAAACACAGGAAACCACCAAGGTCTAACACCAATTAGTGAGAGCAGGGAGTAGAACCACATATAGTCAACGAGATCGAGAATGAGTAGAAGTGGTAACCAGTCGATAAATGGCATAACTACCTCACGAATCTTCTCCCTATCACCTACCTTCAACAGATCATTTACCTTACTAGCTAACTCACTTAACCTATCCCTAGCTCTACACAGCTCTTCAAACCCCTTCATCGTCAACCTATATGCACGCTTCTTAAATATGAAACCCTTGACATAGCTCTCTAGATACCCATCTCTCTCCAACTTATCGAGTAGTTCATAGCAACTATCTAAGTCAAGATTTAGGTACCTAGCAATCTTCTCAGGAGTATCGTACCCCTTCTGTATCAGACCAAGTACAGCAACCTCATGGGGTGAGAGCGAAGTCATCGATAGATAACGTACTGCAAAGTACGTATTATCACTTACTCCATAGCTAGGTCATGAGCTTCCTCAGCGATGAAATATCGACTACTAGATACTTCGTACCACTCTCCTCATCAACCTCAACACGTACACCATACTCCATGAGCTTCCTCTGCAACTCCTCACTACTCAAGATCTCAGAAATAATGTCCTCAAACCTAGAGTAACCAGTTACCTCACTATGGTACCTATACAACACCTTACCAACCTCAATCCTAATACACTCCTGACCAAGAACCCTACACATAGACTCAATATGCTTGCCATGCACCTTGAGGTACTCACGAAGTACGTAGATAAGAGCTTCAACAGGATTCACAGAGAAAACCCTCCAAGTAGGTAGGTAGGTAGGTGGGAGAAAAGTGATTAAAACTGGTGCCTTTACCTTACTACGTAGTGATGAGCACGCCGGATTGAGTGAATGGTGATCGAGGGTAGGCCTCGACTGATCTACCTAGCTAAAGCACGTACCACTAGATACAGCACAAGAGAGGTCAGTAGTGCTGTGGTGGGTAGGGTCAATGCAGGTATGTAGTGAGCAAATACCTTCCTCACGTAAGCTAACACAAGCGTCGTAGATACTGAAGCTATGAGCGGTATAGTAGCTAGCTTACCCAAGTACCTACTCCTCGTATCAACTAGTGCGAGCAATGTCATCACTGCTAGAGGTAGTAAGAGTGTGGAGGATAGTACAGCTAAGTCAACGATGTAGCCTGGTCTCAGGGCTGCGAACACTAGGGTAATGAGACTGAATAAGACGATGAATAACTGACATACCCTGACCTCTACCTCAGGCCTCAACCTACCTCCAGTCATGTACTTGAGATCTCTAGCAACCATAGATGATAGCGTTAGGAGTATGGAGTTCAGTGTAGAGGTAGCAGCAGCGACAATACTCACACTCACAACAACAGCTATCGGTACAGGGACATACCTCAGAAGTGTTGGTGTAACGAGATCCCTCCTCCTAGGATCAACATACTCCACAACACCGAACTCAGCCAAGACCCTAACCATTAACCCGAGCAAAGTAACAATCACCGTGTAGATAAGGCCAAAGAGAGCGAAGTACAGCACCATTCTAGTGAACGAAGCTCTATCCCTCGGAACATACAACCTCTGAACAACTTGTGGATTAGATATAGCGAAGAAAGCCCAAGGAAGAGTAAATGCAACAAAGACCTCAACACTCCAAAACCTATTAGGTACGTGAAGTAGATCACCGAGAACATTAACCTTAGAGACAAAAACACTCCAAGAACCAAAACCCCACAGCAAAACCCAGGACAGAAGAGCTAGACTACCACCGAGCATAACCATACCCTGAACAGCATCAGTCCACGCAATAGACCTAAAACCAGCAACAACACCCCAGAACAGAGGAAATACAAGAGCAACAACAAGACCAAACCAATACGGTACAACACCACCCGTAATAGCGTGTAACAACAACCCAACACCAATCAACTGAATAGAGGAGTAAGGGATCAACGACACAGCAGCAATCACCGTAACAACAATACCCAACCTATCCCAACCAAAGAACTTAACAAACATCTCCGAAGGAGTAGTGAACCCAAGTTCACGAGAAAGTCTCCACAAAGTAAGACCAATAGAACTCAGGAGAAACAGAGTCGAAACTAAGTAAATTAACTCAAAGCCAAGAGCACCAACACCAGTAGCATACGCATAACCCACAAGACCAATCATCATGAATGCACTGTAGGTAGTCGCTGCATAGGTCATAGCAGATACAAAACCACCAACACGACCACTAGCAATGTAGAAATCCTCAGGTGACCCTCTAGCTAAGTATCTCCTAGCTACAGTAGCGACAACAGATGCAAGCACAAAGTACAGGAGAACTGCAGCAATAACGTAGGTACCAATCACAAAAATCACCTCACAAACCTCAGGTACATACCTACGTACAGGAGATAGAGTAGAACAGCAATAACCCAGTACACGTACAGAGCTAGGTCACAGCACTTACTGAATACAGTAAATGGAACAACATACATCACGACCACGATGTACAGTACAGAGAACACAACGTGGAGTAGGTACCTAGACATCACTTGTTCAATTGAACATACACTTATTTTAAGATTTCCACGGTACGCAGACAAAACACTAACATAATTCAAAACCTATCAGTACCTAAACCTAACGAGATTACCAGGTACGAGAGGAACACCTACCTTCCTCATGAACCGAAGTACACCACGTTCAGAGAACACCATAGGCGAATGATACTTCTCCAAACACCTGATAACCAACTGCTTTGGTAACCTAAAGAACTGAGCAATCAAATCGTAGTCTCTCCTCCTCTCA
Source organism: Thermoprotei archaeon (assembly GCA_003649205.1). Taxonomy (GTDB): domain Archaea; phylum Thermoproteota; class Thermoprotei; order Thermoproteales; family B15-G16; genus B15-G16. The sequence continues at coordinate 28,404 of QMRC01000002.1, read as the reverse complement.
AACTCCGTAACCGAAGCCTTCAACAACTCAATGAACTTACCAACGAGATCCTCAGATGCTCCTCGGTAAGTAGCTACCATACAGCATGGATGTACACCAAGCAACTCACTGTGATCAACAAGTACGTACCCTACACCACAATTAACAAGAGAAGTCACATATGGCTCCCAAATATTCACAGCATCAACAAGACCAGAGACGAGAGCAGATACCATATCGTTTCCTGAAGAGAAGAAGCTCACCCTAAATTCATCACAGCGCGACCTGTAGAGAAGTGATGTCAAAACAACCTCCATAGTAGACGACCTAGTACTACCAAACCTACCACAACACAACTCACTCAAATCACCAACACACAACCCCTTCCTCACAACCAAAGCACCAGTACCACAACCAGCAACAGCAACAACCTCAAGAGCATCAGTCAAAGCACCGTACATAAGCTGAGTAACGAAAGGAGAAATACAGAAATCGACAGAACCCTTAACAAGAGCTCTCGTAGCCTCAACACCATTATCGAAGAACTTAACCTCAACATCCAGACCAAAATCCCTACACAACCTAGTTAAGTACGGTAGGTAGGGGAACTCAAGAGCAAAAACAACACCAACCCTAACCCTACCAAGAAAACCCCTAGGAGCATACTTACTCAACCAAACATAAGCACAACGACCAACAAATCTCCTAACAACTAACCCCTCACGCTCAAGAACACGCAACCAATACGAAACCGTACTCTTAGGAAGACCCAACCTCCTACACAACTCACTCTGAGCAACACCATCCCTACCAACAGACTCCAAAAACCTAAGAATAACCTCCCTACAACTCACAAGAAGAAGTACAACAAACAACAAAATAAACCCAAAACCAACAGAGAACAAAACTACCTCCTTACCTTAACCCCCAACTCATCCCTAAAACACCACAATCCCTCCCTCAAATCAAGCAATACGATACCCAGCATAGACACCAAAGAATCACTAATGAGAACCCTCCTACCCTTCTCAGAAATCAACACATCAGCAACAACAGGACCAACAACCCTATCCTCCGCAATAACAAACACCTCAACAGCATCACAAACCTTCACAAACCTCCTCCTAGAACCATCAGCTAAAACCTTCTCAACAACAACACCCTCATCCCTAGACAACCCCAACTCCTCAACAACACTCAAAGGCAACAGGATCTCAGGTCTTGAACCTCCCTACCACTACCCCTACACCTCAACCTAACACAGATAGCGACAACCAAAATTACTCACCCTCACCCTCAAAAAGACCACCAAGAAACTCAGCTCCTTCCTCACCCTCCTCCTCTTCCTCAACCCTCCTACGCCCACACACCTTCTTCACAACCTCACTAAACACAAGGAACCACCCAAGAAAAACAAAACAGAAAACCACCTAAAAAACACCTACACACCAAAACACGGAGACAAATATAAAACCCCACCAAAGACACAACACAACAGAGACAAGGGGCCGTCGGCTAGCCTGGACTAGGCTGCGCGGCTTGGGCCCGCGTGACCCCGGTTCAAATCCGGGCGGCCCCACCAAACCCAGGTCTAGCACCTCCCCATTAAGAACAAATATCGGTGAAGAACCTGTGACACGAAACAACAGGAAAAAGAGGAGGATAAGGTTCCTGGGTACAAGCTGGGACATACCATCATTCATAGTATTCTGGCTAGGAATAGTAGGATTCACCATAGGAATACTCATCATAATACTCTTCACACCACTGGAGTACGATTTAATAGGTGTCGTAATCTCAATAGCAAGCCTCATGACATCATTCATGACTGCAAGCAGGAAGCAAATTGAAGAACTTGGAGCAAGACTGGAATCCAGGCTAGAGGATATGGGCAACAAGCTAGACAGCATAATAGTGCTGCTACAGGACATAAGGGAACAATTGAGTTCTCGCAGACGCCCAGAGGAGTAAGCAGGGAAAAAGCATACTTTACTAAGCACCACAACGATGACTGTTAGCTCATTAATCCCGCATAAAGCTTATGTAAGCTATAGTATGTGCACTTCAAATTCTCAGGCAAGTCAGAGAATGTGTACACACCTAGAATGATTCACCTAGCTTCGTTCTGCGTTAATTAATTTCTATTAATTTCAAATTAACATTCCAAGCTTCTTGTAATTGGATCAATACTACTCCATATCTAAACCCTAACCTCCTTATCTGGTACATAGCTTCTCTTTCCTTCTTCGATAGAGCTATTATCATATGTTTACCAGTTATGGTCTTCAGCTCAAGAGCCCACACATTTCCTTCCCTGTCAAGTGCTACGTAATCTACATGAGTATGAAAGCTCTCAAGCCCAAATGCTCGGTAAAGGTCTTCTAATGGAACGCCTTTCTCTAGTAGTACCTTGAGTATGGGACGCACTCTCTCGAAGTCTTTTGTGTTTCGTTTAATCCAGGAAACAACATCATATGCTCTTGCTATTGCGTAAGCTTCCTCCCATAGCTCTAATACTCTTTCATCCTTCACTTTTGTTGCTCGAGCTATGGGACAATCTACTACATTTTTACAGACACTATGGAGCGGGCAGAGTAAGCGAATTATCTTGCGTATCGAATAAATATACCAGAATCTATCTCTCCTCAACAAAATACCCTCCAGATGACGTAGACAAACTTCATTATCCTCCTGTACCGGTTCCTGTGCTAGAGCTACGTTACCCATATAGTTGCTGAACTTATTTCTCAGATCTTTGAGCTTATAGTCTAGCAATCTCTCAAGAGAGTCAACATCACTATCAAGTACTAGCTTTAAGAACTGCGAAGGTACATTTGCAAGACCGTGCAGTAGTAATCGAAGATCAAGACAGCGTACGACCAGTATGAAGATTTCACCAAGTAACACATCAGGTTTTCTCCCTAGATATTCTGCAAGAACATTTAGTATTGCTTCACCTAACTTACCTTTAAGCCAACGATCCTTTATGTCTAGTATATTTAGCTTAATGCTCCAGATTTCCCGTCTACGCAAATGCAGCCACCATTTACTGAGTCCATGTTCCGGTTATCTAAGGTAGTGGTTTACCTCTAAAGTCCGTCCCTATGACATAATGTAGCACCCTCGACCTCTGTAGTGGATATACCTGAATGAAATACTGGCGTAAGTAATGTACTTTCTCTTTCTCATGTTAGTAAATTCTTTGGTCTTGGTATATCTCCATACATCTTTGAGTTGTAACTTGCATCCCGGTGATTGATACCCGCGATTGTGATTTAAGTCCAGTTGCCTAAGGGCCTTCTCCCTAAATAAGCTATTCATCCTACAGACCTTTCTTCTCCTGTCTAGTCTCGCTTAAACCTCTCTTCTTTGCTACCTTAAGTACTTCCTTAGCTATTTTCTCACCTCTGAAGTTATGACAGAAGAACTTCGTAAAGACGCTCTTAGAGGAGTGCGTTGCTGTCGCACCAGCTCTCCTCCGAAGAATCTGCTAAATACCTCATGTACGATATGATTATGACTGGAATGAGAGTTGCGATTCAAAGCAATGTAACCAATCTATGAACCACTCATGCTCTCACCCTCTCTTGTAAAAGAGGATGAGGTATTACATACGGGATGAGGTAGGACTAAAACATTAAGACAATAACAACAGCAATTAACTACGTCAACATTGCTAAGCATTGTTTGGGTAAGGAGCTGTTTTGTCGCTTCAGACTATAGACAATACGTAGCCAATGATGCCATAGCACTACGTGACTCCCTGGTGATAAGTATGCTTTACGACGAGGTGAATTTAAACATAAGGATGTACTTAGCAGTGAAGTAACTGACATCAGCTAAGAAACTTAATGAAAGGCTAGGGACATCATAGAACGCAAATATAGACAGAGCGGCTCTCTGAGGTAGCATAAGCAGCATGCATGGCAGTTATTTCTGCTTAATACTCAGCAATCCCATACTGTCTTTCAACTTCTGCTGATTTGTTTCCTGAGTAGGGTATGAATCCATCACCTACGCAAGGAAGCTTTAATCACTCTTCACTCCTCGGAAGTTCTAGGGGCTTAAGCCTCTTGCGTCTTCGGTTTGACGCAGAGGTTAATATTATGTAGCCTTTTCAAAGTATCATCATCGGTAGCTTCATTTAAAAGTTCATGAGGTACTGTTACAGATTAAGAGGGTTGAGAGAGGTCTAGAATCTAGCAGGTAGTTGTTACCTTGATGAAAATTGCTATATAATAATGTTTGGAAGGTAGCTAGTGTGTGAACATTATGAGTATCGATAGTGAACGTATCAAGAGGTGGCTTGTTAAGGTAGGTCGTGAAAGAGCTATCATAGAGAGAGCTACGGTACTACTAAGAGGTATTATTCCTTTTGAACAGTTGCTTGCAGTGGGTCTACAGTATGGTGGTGTTGGTTGGGATTTTGCAGAGGCTAAGGTCCTAGAGCTTAAGTCGAGAGCTAGGAGAGCTGGTAAGACAACATTTGAGTATTTGAAGACACTAAAGGAAGAGGGAGAGCTGAGGAGATTAAGAGAAGAGCTGGTATTATGGGAAGCACATATCGAGATAATAGAGCAATTAATTGACTTGTGTAAAAAGTATGGTATAGATACGTCTATGCCACCTGACATAGATCCAGATAAACTGTATGAAGACCTTGAGCATATGAGGTACATAGGCGGTGATTTGTTGAGACACTACATAATTTATGAACTGGTTAGAGTCTTCGGTATGAGACCACCAAGAAACTTAAGATTGCCGAGAACTATACTTGAAAAGCTGAGGGTATTTGGTATAACTGAGGACATGATCAGACCGGAAGAAGCACCATACATAGACTCAGCAATATGGAATCTATGATTATGGCTGCTGAGGGCATGTGCCAATGAGCTATGAAGAGTTTTCTAAAATAATACGGCATATGAAGGAAAAACATGGAGAGCAGTATAGGAAGTTACTTGATTACCTTTCAAGGGATATGATTGATGAAGCGTTAAGAGTATTGTCTGAAATAGCCAAGGAGTGTAGAGAGTATACGTTATCAGATTACATCAGAGTTGCACGCGAACTCTTTCCTAAACCACCAACGACGGAACAGTTGCTGAAGATATTTGGTAAAGCTTTGGGTAATGCTCTAGTTAGTGACTATGTCAAAAGGGCTGTTGAGGCTATAAGATCTGTAAGAAGTCCAACTATGGAGTTCATTGCAATGAAGATTTCTGGATATCTGTTTGATCTTCTCAAGAACTTGGAACTTATACCAGAGAAGGAGAAGTTTGCCTCATTGTTCCTGGAACAGGTTTTAAGTCAAATTGGCCGTACGCCCAATGAAATAGTCAGCTTGCTAAATGTGATTCAGGAGGATGTCCGATTTAAATTGCTTAGGGAGTACCTGCCTCGTTCAGGAATTGTTAGGAAAGCAATAAGAGAAGCAGTCTTGGAGGAGGTATGTAGCCTGTTGCGAAGGAAGTTAGCTGAGTATGTGGCACATGAATTAGACAAGTGTTCAACATTGCGTGAGCTGGATGTTACGTTTCATCAACTTCGTAGGCAAATACCCGATAAATTACCAGAGTTCGTTAGGAGCTGCATTAAGGAAATGAAATTGCCAGCTTATGCAGAATACTTGAGTGATGAAGAATTGCTTCAGCAACTACAACAGACCGAAATGCTGCATGAGGTATTAAAGCATTTGGATAGCTTAGCACGGGAACGTGCATGTAATTTACTTAGAAGCTGGCCTCCATTAGTGTATCTGTCTAATGAAGAGCTAAGGACGCTCTATCCGCATATCCTCTCCATAGTTCCTTCTGAAACATTAGATTCCCTAAGAAAACAGTTAGCAAAAAGTCTTAAGAAAAGAGAGACAATTAAAAGCATGGCTATCGCTGTACTCTCTACTGCAGTCCTCCTCTTACTAGTTTTACTCCTGATCACTACTCTTTGAGAAACTCTCCTTTTTCGATGTATATAGCTACCTCTTCTATATCGCCGCTTACTACAACTTTTAGCTCCCCAGTGATAATATCATATATAGTGATGCGTTTTATCCCTCCGTGATCACGCCAGTGCGTCGAGTACCTCTTGAGTTCGATTAGGGGTACCCTACTGGTTAGTTCTCCTATGGGACCTGAAGTGTAATACTTACCAGCAGGATCCAGTATTGTAAGCTCGTGTCTACCTTCATCAACTTTAACGGGGAATGCTACTGCCATGTGAGAAGAGCCATCACCGAGATCTATATGCACAAGCCACGTTATGTACTCCTTTCCATGTAAGTACCTTTCGTAGGCGATAATTAATGCGTACAATAAAATTGCTTGGTCCTCGCAATCTCCCTGTCTTAACTTAAGTACTTCGGAGGGCGATAAAATAAGCTCATTACATGTGTAATTCCCGTATAACCTCTGTTCTAGTTCGGAAATAGTAGGAGGTACTGGAATTGGAGGATCTTTAGCGTAGGCTATATTCTTCACTACGTAGTGGTACAATTCCTTCTCGCTTCTCCATAAATCATGAGGATCAGTAACTATCTTCTTGACATAAGGTAATAGCTTATGTAGCTCCACGACATCGAGTGCTCTCTTTACAGCAAGCTTAAGGTCTATGTACGAGAGGCAGTACCCTCTCCAGGCTTCATAACTTTCTCTCAATGTACTATATAGTTTCTTAACCCTTTTGTATTCTCCCTCCAGTACTTCATACTTATGCCTTAACTCGCTATACAGTTCCTTCAAAGAAGTGTAGTTTCTATTCAGTACCTCAAACCGGGCACTAAGTTTTTCGTAGTTCTTCTTCAGTTCATTCAGTTGCCTCTCAAGTTTTCTACTTGTTTCTCTAGCTTCTTCAAACTTTGACTTGTATTCCTGGTAAAGAGCTTTATAGTGCTTGATTTTTGGTGTGTAAATAAAGAAGGCTATTGCGTACCCTATGGCTAAACCAGCTAGAAGTATAGCTAGCAATACAGAAGCAGTTCTGACTGAAGACATTAGCACACACCTGGGATTTATGTTATAACTCCCCCTTACATGATTCACATACGCAGCGAGAGAACAGTGTTCCTTAAATCTATCCGGGTTAGGAGCTTAAGCAGCTTTTCTAAATTTTGAGCTTCGTATCAAGAACCTTTTATCGTTCACTTGTGTTGTTTGGTTGGGTGGTTTTGTGGAGTTCTGTGGTTTGATAATGTTTTATCTGCTGTGAGTAGGGTTTTGGAGAGGTTTTCTGAAGTTGATATTCTGTTTGGTTCTTTAGTTTGTAGGGGTTTTTCATGTTATGACGTTGATCTTGCTGTTAGGTTGGGGTGTGGTGGTCTTAATGTTGTTGGGAGGTTGCTGTTCTTGATATTAAGGGGGCTGAGTATTTTGTGATGGATAAACTTTACCTATGGGGCTAGGAGTGGGTGTAAGGTGGTTGTGAGATTGTGGGTAAGGGATGTAGAGGTGGAACAAGAGTACTTCGGAGGTATGGAGGGTTTGTGTTGGTGACTAATGTCGGTAGGAGTTATGAGAGAGTATACTCTTTTGACCTGAAACGTCTTTGGCTTGTGTCTAGAGAAATTAAGTTGAGTGTTATTTCGATTGAGGAGCTAGATGTCTGCGTGTCTGTAGCGTTAGATTCCTATAGAAGGTTGATGTTACCCTTCAGATACCTGAAGATGAGGGATCTGTGAAGTTGTGCTTCAAGGTAGGTATTGTTGGGGGGTATGAGGTAACGATAGGACTGAGGAAGTTGGTTCTATCTTCAGTGGGTTGTGGTTTCTACCTAGTTGTCTCAGCATAGGGTCTCTGTAAGTACTAACTATGTTGTGCACATTGCTGTAGGAGTTCGATAGTTTGTACTTGCTTTGTGTACCTCGTTACAAGATATCTTGGGTTCAGTATTGACACATCTTTAGGGACCTAGTTCAGCTATGAGGTTTACATCTGCTTTACTGTTCTTCTTTTCTTTGTGTTAAGGTTTAGCCTCTATCTCGTTAGCTCTTTAACTTCTTCTCGTCCTTTTTCTAGGGCTTTTGCTTGTTCGGGATCGATTTGTTTGAGTATTTCTAGGAGTTCACCTACGTGGATTTTCTCTTCTTTAGCTATTTCGCGTAGTGTGTGCTTGATCTTTTCGTCTTCTATGGCGTTTGCTAGCTGTAGGTATAGGTTTATTGCATCGAGTTCACCGATTATGGCTAATCTCAGGGCTTGTGCAGTTCCTTCTTTATCGAGTTTTTGTGGGTGTATGTCGAGGGGGTTTCTTGAGAGCATGGTTCTCACGAGTGGTTACTGTGGTGCTGCGTAGATAAAAGTATTTGGGTGTGCCGTTGCGTATGTGGGTTAGGCTTTCATGTTGTTAGGGTGTGTGAGGTGTTTGGTCTTGGGATGACATAGCGTTCTTCAAGCTATATATTCAGTATACTTAGGAGTTGAAGACTTAGCTCTTTAGTGTGAATTTACTTGGCTTGTTCTTGTTTCACTCTTTTCGATATCAGGTATGCCTTTATGTAGAGTCCTGTCATGAATAGCCTGTACGCTTCCTCACGACCATCCTCCATCCACCATCTCTTACCTATCTCTATTAGCTTCTCAGCTTCCTCCATAGTTACCTTATCTGGATCACGTTTACTGAGTACCTTCAGTACGAACTCAAGTTCCTCCTTCGTTATTGGGTTCAATCTCACAAGTGCCATTACTCTATGTGCTTCTGACATTAGGTACTCTACTTCCTTTCTCTCGATAACACCTTTAAGGCCGAGAAACTCTATTAGTCCTGTGTGTATTGCTAATGTAGCTCCTTTCAGAGCTTCAATAGCTTTAACAAACTTTCGTTCTACTCCCTCAATTCTACTCTCTAGGTTACCGATTCTTTCCTCCAGCTTCTCGAATCTAACATCTATTTCCTTGAATTTCCTTCCTAACCAGTACATTGAGCTACATAGCAGTCCTATTATTGTTAGTGAGAAGCCTACTACGTAGATTACTACTTCCTCCATGCTCGTTCTCTACCTAGGCGAATCTCGATTAAATGTATTACGTAAGGCGTTTTCCTCTATTTGGAATCCACGTTACTCGATCCAGAACTGTGCTTGTGCACTTTCTCTTATGCGGTCTATTGGTTCTCCAGAGAATCTCCAGTAGCCTACTCCTGCTCTCACTATCTCGATGCCAAGTGCATCCAGGAGTTTATCACTTAGAATTACTTCGTATTCGCCTGGTACAGCTATTGCTCTTGCTTCTACCCAATTACTTGATCTATCATGTTACTACCTGAACCAGTACTTGACCCAGGATGTAGGCGGAGGTTATGCCGCCGATTACTCTATAGTTTTCACCTCGTAGTTCGGTTAGTGTTAGTCCAAGTCTCCTTGCGAGTGCTAGTGGTATGTGGATCTCCGGTACATCTGTTTCATATCCTGAATTAGCTACTGCTGACGTCTCGACAATGTTATCTCTGTACTGAATCCTTACTCTTACCCTCACTACCATACTTAACTAACCTCATTGGTATGAATCTACCGAATCTCTTCCTGATGTACCTCATGTACCATAGGTACAGTGGTATTAGTCTACCTAACTTCCTCACTTCATCACCTGAAGTACTTTGTTCCTGTAGTCTCTTAAAACCTCACTCAGCTTGGATCTAGGTCACACCACTCTCTTGGTGGTGGTTCACTGTAGTCGTTTGCCCATACTGGTTGTGGAATGGGTATGAATCCTAGTCTCCAGCATCTATCCATGAATTCTCTAGCTCTCTCAATGCTATCGACGAAGTCAGCGACGATAACTACCTTACCTCTATTCCTCGCGTGAATTAGGTACTTGAGGACGTACTCAGTTTCTTCAGGTGGTACGGTGACTGTTCTGTTGTTACTTGTTGTGTACCAGACTTCTTCCCTCAATACACCATCAATTGCATTGAGGAACTTCTCGTTACCTAGTAGCTTCACTGCTGAGCCTATGTTCACGAATATCTTGAAGCTTCTTCCACACAACTTCCTTAACCTGGACGATATGGAGTGTATGGAGTCTATCATGAGCTGTGTTAGGTTGAGTCCCTGTATCCATGATTGATTTCTTCCCTTCAGGACTACACACGCATCTACGTTATCTAGTAGTACTCCATCGAACCCGAGTTCATGTGCTCTTACTGCTTTCTCAATGACTATGTTGTGCCACTCAGGTCTCCAGTACTCAATGAAGTACTCACCTTCATACTCTGTAGGTTCGTGAATCCATGTAGCGTTCCTGATTTTAGACCAGTAATCTCTCCAATCTTCAGCATACCCGAAGTTGATGTATGCTAGGAGTAGTCTACAGTGATGCTTTAAGTACTCTACACCACTCTCACCTAATCCTTCTTCAAACTCAATGATCATCACCTCGAAGGTTCTACCCTTTAACTTCTTCAGGTCGATATTCATCAGATAGTAACAAGCAATTGGTCTCTTCTTCGCTATTTCCTCTACCTGTCTTCTCTCCTTAGTCCTCTCCTCATGTATTTTCACTTTGGAGATTAGAATTGTTTTATTATCTTGAGTGGTTAGGTTCATGGGTTTAGGGGTTCTGGGTTCTGTACTTTGTTGAGTTACGAGTAGTAGTGCTACAGCTACTGTAGTAATTAGTGCTGTAAGTACGTAGAGAATAGCCTTAGTTCTCATGACCTACCTCCTGTACTTTTATCTTGTGCGTCATGTTATGTCGTCTGTTGGGAGTTAGTTATCTTGATCGCTTATGGTTTGGTTGTTCACGTAGTTCCTCAGCACTTCTAGGCCTCTATCCTTTATTCTCCATCGATTAGGTACTTTAGCTATTATCTTGCCTGTTCTAGATCTGATATAATGCCAAGGAATGCGCTCAATAAGATCTTTCTTCTCAAGTTGCTTAAGTGCTTTCTTCACCATGCTCTCCTTAATACCTAGCTTCTTGGTTAGAACGTTGATACTGAGTGGTTTGCCGTACTTAGCTAGCATATCCAATATCTTTATCTCTAGCTTTGTTAGTTCCATTGTCCTTCTCGAATTCTCCGTAGTGTAGATCATAACTACTCAGTGGTTCTTCAAAGCTACTTAATTAGGGTGAGGGGGTATGAGTATTGTTGTAATTCTTTCAGTTCATCATGGTGGTTTCAATTGTTTGTCTCATACACTAGAGATGCTAGGTCACTAGTAATGTTAATGGTAGTGTTGTGAAGATTAGTGTAGTAGTAATCTGTGTAGGGTATGTGAACTCTGCTGAGGGTAGGTAAAGATTTCTCGTTAGTCTTGTTAATGTTATTCAACTCCTAATGTTGTTCTTTACTCACTATCTTCTTCATGATTTGGAGGAAAATTTCACTATATACCTTCCATTTCAATTCACCAAATTCCTCTGTTACCCAATTAAATCCCTCTATATGGAGTTTACAGGGGAATTCACTACATAGTAGGCAGTTGTCTACCCCTCTCCGCTTTGTACATTTAATAAATTCACAGTACTCAGCATGTGCATCGCATCCTGGACACTTACCTAGTCTATATGCTGGACAGTACTCACAGACAATACCACAGTACGATATGAGTACGTTACCTACTCTCGGCATAGTGAACACCAGTACGTTCCTCTAATCAGTCAAGGGCCCTCTCTTCACTATTCAGTGACCAGAAACTTCATCACCTAACTACCTTAGAGAAGTACTTCCTAATAAGGTCACAACTACGTTAGGTACTGTGGAAGTACCTTCGACAGAAGTCAACTAGATTATCTACCTCCTGTTCACTACCTAACCCAACAGCTACAGATGCAACGAAGTTCTTACTCAGTACGTATGGAAGTGCTGTCTCTGGACTTAGCTTACCTGCTGCAAGTGCTTTCTTTGCAATGATTGGTACGCGGTATTCACTGAATATCTTGTTGTATAGAGCCTCTACCTGAGGTAGGGGGGCGTCTAGGAATGTACCTAACCTGTTGAGTGGTGTCATGATGATAGCGACATCTAGTTCCCTTAGATGACGTATTAGTTTGGTGAGTGTTCTATGTGGTGTATGTGTAGCTATTCCAAATACCATACCCTGTTCCTTAATCATGTCTCGGTATGTCATTAGGGTTTCTACTGGTGATGTATCGACAGTGATTGCGTGTAGGAGTACGATGTCTGCACCTAGTTTGAGTAACCAGGAGAAGCTATCTGGGTCATCAGGTACTAACGTCCCAACAATGATGGTTTCAGTACCCACATCTTTCATAGCTTCGTATAGTGACTCAGCTAAGAAGCTATATGCTATCAGCTGAATACCGGTTAAACCACGTTCAAGACAGTACTTGAAGAACTTTACACGATTTACCTTGCTTAGAACGAACTTTAGATAGTAGTCATGAGCTCTATCACTGAATTGACCTGCTGCAATCATTGGAGAGGTACCGACCAGTACCTTAGGTAGCTCAACACCATGAACTCTGACCCTAGGTATCACGGTACACGACCTCCACGTTACGTACCACTTGCGGACCTTTAATACTGTAGAGGTAGGTACCTCTCGAAGAAGTAGTACATGTTCTTTGGTGAAGCTGGTTGCAGTAAGGTCTTAATTGGTGTATCAACGACCTTGTACCCTAGGTAAGGTCCTCCTCTCCTAATTAGTAGCAATCTGTAGCTCTTGGATGTCAGACGAAGTTCGTGACTAGCTACTTTCTTCAACATGATGAACTTCCTAATTAGTGTACTCCATAGCTCTGGTCTCCTCCTAGTAGCTTCATACACGTAGACTCTACCAACGTCATCACTGACCAGGAAGTCGTAGTACGGTGCCTCCATGTAGTAGACCAATCTGTACTTTTTCCTTAGATAGGTGTACGCTAGTAGCTCTGTCACGTCCATATCTAGGAGGTTTAGCTCGAGTTCACTAATGTCAGGTACCAGTAACCTAAGCAATTTCTTGATGAATTTAACTCTACGTACTCTTGCCTTTGGATTAACTCTCCTTAGTAGAGGTACGAGTACCAGTAGTGGTACTTCATTACCTACTACTGCTCTAGTCATTGCGGATGCTATGAGTGCTGTATTGAGGATTCTCAGTGGTTTTGTGTGCTTGAGTAGCGTTGAGAAGTTGGATGTGTACACGAGTACAGCTACTACCGTATCTTCGATGTTAGTAAATGCTCTACCTATTGTCGTTAGGTCTATTGTGAGGGATTTTGGTATGAGTACTCCAACTACTCGTCTAAAGGATAGGTATGGGACTATGTCGTGAACTAGAGAGGTAGATTCGTCTCTGAGTTCCAGCTTTATCTCGATGTCTCTCTGCTCCCGTAGTTTAACGAGGATTCTCTTCATGAGGAGGATCACTTCCCTATCGATGTTCCTAGCTAGCTCAGCTACTGATGTAGCTACTTCGTGTATTGTCCTCAGTATCCATAGTGATAGCAGTAGTACGTAGTTAATCATGTAGCTTCCTCACAGTTCCATAACTCATGTACTTGAGTTATTTAGTGTTACTGGGTTCTTCCTTGCGAGTGTTAAAGCTTAAAAGTGGGGGTTAGCAATTCGTTCATCGTGGTTGTAGTTCTACTATCTAGATTGATTTCACTCATTTTGAAGGGTTTGGTTAAGGTTACTCGTAAGATGATCGGTAAGGTACTACTGGTTATGCTTCTCGTTGTTCTGGTGTTTGGTCTTATCTTCCATTTTGTTGAGGGTGTTGATGTATTTAATTCTCTCTACTGGGCTCTCGTTACTTCGTCAACTGTTGGCTATGGCGATATCACACCTAGAACATACCTAGGTAAGTTAGTGAGTATGGTGTTGATTGTTGTTGGTGTTGCTGTATTTAGCTTCTTTGTTGGTGTTGCAACTACCTACATATCTAGTTTTGAGGAGAATAGGTTGAGAGGTTTAGTTAGAGTTAATTGGAGTGATCACGTTGTTATTATTGGTTGGTCTGAGACGGTTCAGGAGTTGATTACTGAGCTTAGAGCTAATAATCCTAGTGAGAAGATTGTCTTGGTTGCTGAGTTGAGTGAGGTACCTCCTGAACTACGTGATCTACATAATTTTGCCTTTGTCTCTGGTGATCCAACTAAGTTGAGTGTTCTTGAGAGAGCTGGTGTCTCAAGAGCTAGGTACGTTATTGTTTGTACTGGTGATGATGCTAGGAATTCCATGGTTGTGCTTCTTGTGAGGAAGCTGAATACGTCAGCTGTGGTGATTGCTGAGGTTAGTAGGAAGGAGAACTGTGCACTACTGAAGCAAGCTGGAGCTAATTACGTTATTGTATCTCAGAGCTTCATTGGTAGGTTACTTGCTAGCTACGTGTTCGAACCAGGTGTAGCTATGTTCTTTGAGGATGTATCAACAGCAATCTATGGCAATGATGTAATTGAGGTACCTTCAGAGAAGTTTGTAGGTAAGAGCTGTGGTGAGTTATTGATGGAGTTGAAGAGTAGGTACAATGCTACGTTGATAGGTATTAGGAGAGGTTGTGGAGTCATTGTGAATCCTAAGCTAGATGAGGTCATTAAGTCTGGTGACTCACTGATTTTGCTCGTGGATAGTGTTAGTAAGGAGAAATTGTTGAGAGAGTTGAGGGGTTAAGCTGGGAGGAATACTGGTCTCTCATCAGTTGCTACCTGTACCTCCAGCTTCTCTAGAGCTTCCTCAACATCTGTTGGTAGCTCAAATAGCTTAAAGTGCATTCTTGGATTGTAGAATCTCAGACCCTGTACACCTCTCTCCTTCAATCTCCTCTCAATATCATCCACTGTTAGCTTGAGTGGATCGTACTTGAGGCTCCCTATGACGAATCCCCAAGGTGCATCAAATGACCAGATGAAGACGGAGTATGCCTTGACTATTGGGAAAACTGCTGCTATGGTCCTGTAGATTGTGACGAAGGTGTACCTACTGAAGTGTGTTGAGGTTGCTTGAGTAACAAGTATTCCATCCTCAGTTAACCTACTCTTGACTATCTCGTAGAACTGTTTTGTGTAGAGGAGTGCTGCTGGACCTCCCTCCAGAGGATCTGTAACATCCATTATCACTACATCGAATTTCTCATTTGTTTCCTCGAGGTACTTCCTACCATCAGCGATCACCAACTTTAATCTAGGATCGTCGAATGCTCCCTGATGCCACTCGGGAAGGTACTTCTTAGCTACCTCGATAACACCTTCATCTATATCAATCATAACAACTTCCTCAACACACCCATGCCTTAGTACCTCTCTAGCTGTAGCACCTTCACCACCACCCACAATACAGACTCTCCTAGGTCTTGGATGAGTTATCATCGCTGGATGAACTAGACACTCATGGTAAATGTACTCATCATATAGCGTCGACTGAATCTTACCATCAAGTATGAGCGCTTTACCGAAGTCAAATAGTTCCACAACATCGATTTGCTGATACTTAGTTACGCCACTGTAAATCACATTCCTTATGCAGTATGCGTGGTATGATGTCGGTGTTTGATAGTCAATTAACCACTTGTTACGTCTAGCAAGCTCAACAGACACGAGGACACCACCACAACCAGAGGAATTGAGAGCACTTAAATCACTTACTATCTCAATTCAAGGACTAAGTACGTACTTGAAAGGAGTAATTTCTAAATTATAGACAAAAGTTGAGAGCATGAATACTGTACCAAACATGCTGCTTCCAAATTAAGAGATCGTGCACTATAGCCACAGATGAGAGTAAGTGAAGAAACTTAGGTGGGCATTGCGATGCGGCGTTCAACAGGTAAGTTACTTACCTCAAGTAGCTACCTAAGCAATTACTTAGCTAAGTGGTTGGTTGTTAGTTGCGTAATAGGGATTACTGTTGGATTACTTGCTCACGTATTTCATCTACTACTTCAATGCTCTACGCACTTCTTCCTAAGTACATTAGCTGGTTACGTAGTTCCTAAACCACTTGGTGAATTAGGTGAGGTAGCTATTGAGGAACTTATGGAGGTTGAGAAGGGTACTAGAGTCCTGAGACCTTGGGCACTACCTCTCATAACTTGTCTAGGAGGTTTAGTAGCTGGTCTCTTGGTCTTTAAGCTGGCACCCGAGACTAGGGGTGCAGGTACTGATGCAGTGATAACAGCATTTCACTACAGAGGCTTTATACGTGCTAGGGTACCGTTGATAAAGCTAATCTCGTCAGCTATAACCATTGGTTCAGGTGGTAGTGCTGGTACTCAGGGCCCTATAGCTCAGATAGGTGCAGGTATTGGCTCTATAGTCGCTTCATTGTTTAGGTTGAGTGAACGTGATAGGAGGATTGCTCTTGCAGTTGGTATGGGTGCTGGCATCGGTGCTATATTTAAGGCACCTCTAGGTGGCGCTCTCTTCGGTGCTGAGGTACTGTACAGGAGAGACTTCGAGATTGAGGTCCTGTACCCTGCTCTAATAGCTAGTGTCGTTGGTTATGGTGTCTATGTATCGTTCACATCATCTAGACCTATCTTCGGTATGCACATAGGTTACGTGAATCCAGGTACATTACCTCTCTATGCGGTACTGGGTGTTATCTGTGGTCTATTGGGTAGACTATACGTAATTTCCTTCTACAGTATCCGCAGGTTCTTTGACAACATGAAGGTACCTAATTACTTGAAGCCAGCTATTGGAGGGATGTTAACTGGTGTAATAGGTTCAGTATGTCCACACATTTTAGAGACTAGCTATGGTTGGCTTCAGAGAGCTATCATGTGTGATTTCGACGTATTTGAGGTGTATGGTGTACCTGCTGCAGTCACATTACTGGTACTAGCGATGTTGAAGATGTTAGCTACATCACTCACAGTAGGGTCTGGTGGTAGTGGTGGTGTATTTGCTCCAAGTCTCGTAATTGGAGGTTTCGTAGGTTCCTCACTAGGTCTCATAGCATCCTATATTCATCCAGATCTAGTGACGATAGATGAGGTGAAGTTCATGACGATAGTCGGTATGACATCGTTTTTCGCTGGTGTAGCTAAGACCCCCCTCTCAACAATGGTTATGGTGCTCGAGATGACAGGTAGCTTAAACCTACTACCACATGCAATGATAGCAACCGTACTATCGTACCTCATAAGTGGAGACTACACGATATATAGGTCTCAGCTAGCAACTAGAAGGGAGTCACCCGTCCATAACCTTATAAACTAGAGTTGATTGAGAGTGACTTCACCGAAGGTAATCCAGGACTACATAAAGAACTGTAAGAAGTGTGTAGTAGTTGATAAACCGCCCTCTATCTTTAGGATATATGAGAGGTACGTACCTAAACCTCTTAAGACATTAGTTATTAGCGAATCTCCACCACCTGGTAGAAAGAAGAACTACATATACAATCTAGGTGAAGGAGATAGATTGAGAAGGGTACTAGCTAAGGTCTTTGAGGTACCAGAGGAGAATGTCATAGACTTTCTCATGAGACAAGGAATATTCTGGAGTACAGCCATAAAGTGTAGACCAATATCTAAGTCGAAGTTAGAGGAAATGAGGAGAAAGTGCGTTGAAGTACTGAAGCTAGAGCTATCTATCCTCAAACCTAGGAGAGTAGTCGCTCTAGGCAAAGTTGCAATTAAGTCAATAAGTGAAGTACCCTTAGCAGGCATCAAAGTTATCGAGTACTACCATCCACTGTACGTCGTTAGATTTAGGAGAAGTGAACTTACTGTACTTAGGAAAGTACTTCTAGGACGTGAGTAACGAGCATCAGTAACTATCAAAGTACAGATACTAACTTTAAGCTAGGTTATGTAGACCTAAACCACGGTAAGTTATGAATTGAAGTTGTAGTTAAACAGCTCGTAGCTCTAGGAATTGAAGTGAGCTACATATAGGTATAGATATTCGGTGCTGAGATACCTTATCTTAATTATTTTATCTTGGAGCTTACGCTTTTTCTCTGGTGTATATTTATGGTTATTGTAAGGTATTTTGATCGTGTAGGTATATCGTATCCCATGACAATGCTTCTAATCACTGTGATAGCTATTGCAGCTACTGTGATAGCTGGTTACTTCTTCTATCACGTTGCTCAGGTAACAGCTAAACAACCACTAGCTATGGTCCTTGGCACACCTGTCGTAATAAATGGTGTCCTCTATGTAACGCTCAAGAACGTAGGTACTGCTAATTTGGAGGTATATGGCTTTGTTGGTGTAGGAGGAGTCTCAGGTACCATCAATGAGATCATTAAGCCAGGTGAGGTTAAGACCTTAGAGATATCCCTAAGTGGTGAGATCACAGGTTCTATAGTCAAGGGAGTACTCAAGACAAATGCAGGTGAGATAGCGATTACGGCTCAAGTAATTTCCTGAGGCATAGTACATGACGTCCTTCAGGGGTCAAGTACTACTGCTTGCTGCGCTGATACTAGCCTCCTTACTCCTAGCAGCTTACTCACTACTAGCTAGGGTACAGTATCCAGTAATCATCTTGAGAGATTTACCTGTAGGTCAGGTAATTACTGTAGTACGTTCTGCTGTAGCTGATTCTAGTGAACTCAGCTACGATGCCTTAGATAGACAGTTGAGAATCTACGTAAGTGCCTTGAGGAGAGTAGCACACATCTATGGTCTAGATCCTAGACTTCAGCACCTGAACTACACACTGTACCTCAGTAGATCAACTAACTACTTCAACATTACTGTAGTGACTAATCTACCTCTCGTAGTGAATCTATATTACAACTGTGTTGAGGTTGGGTATGGGGTTACAGAGTTCATAGAGTACAGGAAGTTCCTCATAACATACGTGCACAGATACCTGGTACCTAGCACACAGGTAATTATCTTCCCGATCCTCAGGGATAGGCTTGGTGTTGCACATCTTGAGTACCTAGGTAACGGTACGTGGATACTCTACATATCATTAACCTACAGCAACTACACCCTCAGTGATGAGTATGGAATTAAGCTCGAGGTGTTGAGTACGTGAGTACTCAACAGCTCCTGCTTACTGTTATAGTAGCTGTGGCAATCGCTGTAGTGGCATCATCTTGGAACATTAGCTATCCAAGTGATGTAGAGTATAGCGTTAAGGTGTTGATTGCTGAAATCTACAGGGTTAGTGAGCTAGGTTACGGTAGCAGTAAGGTCTTGATACTTTACTTTAGCAAACCCGTTATTATCGAGAATTCGGTGATGATACTTCCTCACTCTCTCTTCACTGTACTACCGCATGGGATGAGGTACCTAGATACGGAGTATACCGTGATTAAACTACCTGTCGTTACACACAATGTACTTGAACTACATGGATTGGCAATTATTCAGCTACGTTGTCTTGAGCAAGGACTTGTTGAGGTACGTGCAGTGAGGTGGTGATATGTCAACTCACTTACTGACCTTATTGATATTGCTTGTCTGCGCTGTTGTAGCATTATCCACTGGTCTTCATGTAGTTACTGTACTTCGTTCAAAGGTATCGTACTGTGATGTCCCTAGTCTCGAGTACTTGCTCAAACTTCAGCAAATGCTCGAAGGTAATGCTCGTGAGCTACGTCTAGGCTATGCGCTATGGGCTGAAAGCCACAATGCAACTCTGGTAATTTCAGCAGGGAATCTGACGATACTACGCGAGGTATCTTATGTGAGATTGGTCTTTAGATGTAGCTACCCAATTAAGAGCATAGAGGGATCAGTGTGGTCTCTGAGATCTAACTCAACAAGTACATACCTTGAATCGAGTATTCAAGTACTTACCCTAGGCAATGATCTCTACCTCAAGTACTACTCAGCCACTACTGGTCAGCGTGCATACCTACTCATTCGTGAGAGCTTGAGGATAACCTACTCACTCTACACCAGTTCAGATCTAGTGATTAAGCTGCTCAAAGATAGTGGTGAAGTGCAGACGTGGCGCTTTGGTCCTGGTTACTGGAGAGTTCACGTGTATGAGGTACGTATCGAGTAAGGTGATTGACCTATGGACTTGCTTAGAGTACTTCGTGAGAGATTGAGGTGTTACGTAAGGTGTAGATGTGTTCATGCTATGTACTGTGAGGTTGCTAGAGTACGCAAGCTCACTGTACTCGGTAGGTGTGATCTACTAGATGGGGCTTCTCTCGCTGACATCTGTCATGAGCTAGAGCGTGTCCTCAGTACTGAGCATAGTGGGGGTGAGGATTCTGAGTAGTGGATTAGCAGTAGCCTTCTACTCTGGTTCACGTGGAGGTACTGGTAAGACCACGTTATCTCTCCTCACTAGTCTCCTCATATCAGCAATTGAGGTACCTAAGAGACCAAGTGTCCTATTTATAGACCTCGGCTACGAGGTCAACTCAGCAACCTACATACTATTCTCAAGAATTGTACCCCCAACATATGTCGACCTTGTTAAGGCTGATGAAGTAGATCTCTGCGAGTACAGAATTAACCTCAATGGTAAGGAATCTAGACTATACTTCGTATCCTGTAGCGACGTACTAGTTACAGACGACATACTACTGAAGCTACGTCACGTACTTCCAGTACTGAAGAAGGAATTCGACTTAGTAGTCCTCGACTTCCCCTCCTCAGTCAGTAAGTACCACCATGAGCTAGCTACCTCGTGTGATGTAGTTGTCCTAGTTAGTGATTGTTCAGAACTCACAGTGAAGTACGTAACTAAACTCCCGATACCTGGAGATAGGTATGTAGTTGCTGTTCTCAACAAGTACAGGAAGGAATTTCTCGACCTAAAGCTTAAGCTAGGTGAGGTCTTTCCTGTAGTCTACACAGTGTCCTTTGAGAGTAGTCTAGAGTTACTAGGTCAAGGACTACAGTACTTCCTTAAATTTGGTAGATTATCGAAACAGTTCTCGCAAGACCTAGTTAACCTATGTAAGTTCATCTATGATATCAGGAGGTCCTGTAGGTATGTGTATAGGTTATGTAGGTGAGAGGTATGGGTGAGGTTGTTGGTAGGAAAAGACTTAAGCTACGTAGTGAAGAAGTGAAGGATCAGAGTGTTGGTGAGAGTCATCGTGAAGGTTGTGAGACTTCAGCTATAGGAGCTAGGTCTGATCTCTCTGAAAATCAGGTCTTGTCGCTACTCCTAGATCTCCTAGTAGATACTTCGAGATTTCGTGATTTACTGAGGAAGTACGTGGATGAACTCAGCTCCAGAATTGAGGTACTGGATAGGGAGATTCAGCGATTAGAGGAAGAGAGGAGGAAGTACGTAGTGCTTCGTGATAGGTTGATAGGTTTGATCAAGTTTCTTGAGCATTACGACGGGGATAGTGGTGAAGTAGGTGTTCCTGAGGAGTAAGTCCATAAGTAAGGTCGTTAAAGAACTTGAGAAGAGCTTAGGTGAGTACACTGCTGAGCACACTGTAGACTCTGTACCTCAGTTAAGGACTGAGAACTCAGTGAGTTACCTTCTTAATAACAGTGAGCAATCTCTCAACTACGTAGTAGAGGTGTACTCCGGTCACAGCTACCACATCTACCTAGATAGACGAGAGGTAGTGATATACCCATCTACCGTAGACGATGTATGGGGTCCTCTCAAGGCATTGATTGATAATCCAAATATCTACGAATTCTTCATAGCAGGTGAAATAGGTGTATCACATAGGAGGTACGGTAGGTTAAGAGCTGTATTCCCGACATTTAGTAGAGAAGACGTAGCGAGAGCAATTCTAAATCTAGCAATACACTCTCGATCTAGAGTATCACTAGCTGAACCCACAGCAGTTAGTGAATTCTGTGGCTTTAGACTATACTTCAAGTACAGTGTAGAGAGGGGTCTTGAGTTAACGGCAACCAGAGTAATAGAGGTTCCTAAGCTAACGAGTATTGTCGAGCCTCTACTAGCTGCTAGGTTGATAACACTGGTACTCTCTGGAAACACCCTAATAGTTGGTCCAAGTGGTTCAGGTAAGACAACACTACTTAACTCCATACTCACTACGATAACTGAACTACATCCACACCTGAGAATTTGCGTAATCGAGACAGTACCAGAGCTAAATCTACCCAATTCACCCTTCATCTCTAGACTACTAGCAACACCTTCGAGACCTGTAAGACAGCTACTCGAAGAAGCAATACAGTACGAAAGACCAAATCTCATAGTGTTAGGTGAGCTAACTCATGCAGATATTGATCGCTGGATTAGGATTAGAGGCATACCAACAGCATCTACATACCATGCATCGACAATACTTAAAGCAATAAAGACCCTAAGTAATGAACTTCGTAAACACATACCAAGAGCATCGATACTAGACTACATTGATACCTTCGTAGTAACTAGGGTAGTCATTGGTGGAGATACAATCTTGAGGAAGGTAAGTGAGGTCTACATATCGAATCCACTCACTAAATCCCTAGTACCAGTCTATGTAGATGGTACGTACCTACCTGAAGACACATTCATAGACCTACTAAGGAGCTTCAGATCCATAGTGAGAGAAGATACCACAACTCTATACGAAGAGCTGAAGCAAATTCACCACGTAAACTCGGAAAGGTACAGCTTTGAAGAGCTAAAGGAGGTGAAACCTCACTGAAACTACTTAACCCCTTCAGAGAGTTCATAGGTAGACTACGGAACTGGTACATGACCCGTAGAAGCTACATACAACTACTCATAATCACAGCAACATCCCCATTACCACCAATATCAACAATTACATTCTTAAAGAAACTCGGTATCCTCAACTACATACCTAGTGAGCTAAGTGAGATCAAGCTAAGGAAACTAAACTTCCACAATAAATTCATAGAGGTCATCAAGTACATTAAGGAAGCACAACTCCTAGGTTCAAAACAAATCCTGAGAAACAAACTAGAGCACGAACTCAATGAACTCCGAATTAGAAGCGAAGTCATTGCAGAGAGAACAGCAATGAACCTAGAGATCATATTCACACTACTCTTCACAGCACCACTAATGATATCACTCATACTCCTCTTCATACCAACACTAAGACCAGCAATACCCTACGTATTCTACACATCACTAGCACTATCCATCACAGTAACAGCTATAGTAACGGCATCACTAATACCACTAGAGTACTCAACATTTGAGAATCCACCATACACAACGTACATACCCCTCGTACTAACACCAGCAATCTACCTAGTGACTAGAGATCCACTACTCGCAATACTCACCTCATCAATAGCATCGCTACCACAGACAGTGAAGTACTACAGGAAATCAGTAGATAGCTTCAATGAAGTAGTGACCTTAATCGAGAAGCTACAGGTACTACCAACCGCCTCACCAATAGAGCTAGGTATAGAGGATGTCAGCAAGTTGCTTAGGTATAGAGCACCAATAACTAAGGCCCTAGCACTAACACTATACCTAACACTACTCTTCCGAAGTACTAGATCAGATGCGTCTCAGCTACATCAATACGCGACATTGCTTCGGAAGTTCATTACCGACCTAAGGATTAGACTAACCTACACAGCAATCTACGCAGTGATAGCGCTTGGACTAATGACAGTAGCAGCATCCATAGTACTGAAGGTACACACCACACTAGCTCACTACTCACTACAGGGACCAATACCCACACCACTACCAGTACTACAACCAGTAGATGTAAATCTCGTAAAAGAGCTAACTACCACCCTACTCACAGCATCAGCAGTGGTATTCAGCATAGTAGTAGCACTCTTTAGAGAACTAAACCCGATGTACTTCACCCTATACCTACCCACTACAGCAGCAGTGACTTGGCTATGCTTCACGTATGGACACTACCTAGTACCGATACAGTGAGGTGAGGTCGTGAGAGCACTAGAGATAATATTCATGGTCATTGCACTAGCAATATTCACTACATACCTCTACGTAACTACACCACACATATCAACAACACAGCACCTACAGACAACACAGAGAGTAGTGAACTACCTCCTTGTACATGCACCGAGGGATAAGTTACTGAACACAACCTGGGTGCTGAAGCAACTTCAGAAAGTAGTTGGGCCAAAGATAGTGTATGTGGAGGTGAGGGTACTGAAGCTAGGTAACTGCACTGAGGTAGTGAATTCACGGAGATTAGTACTTCAGAGCAACGTCACGGAAGTATATCCACTAAAGTTCATCGTACCGACAAGAGGGGGAGTTGTACTATATGTGATAGGTATAGCATTGAAGTGAGGTGAGTAGCCACGTCACTACCTGATGTATTGATGTACCTGATCTACTTCACAGCACTAGCACTGATCCTAGTACTAGCCTGGAACATCTACATAGGTACACTACACGCTACCACATACCTACAGCAACACCTACGTAAACTCGCAGTAGAGACATCCATACACCTACTAGAGGTAGGGACCAAGATCTCGATATATAGCAACTACCTCATCACAATCGAGAAACTCAATAACGGAACTACAATAGTAAAAATAGTCCCACCGCGTGTAGGTAATAGCACTGTAGTACCGCCATGATAACTACGTAAACAAACTAGACACCAAACCGAAAGGCGTAATAACCACGTGGTGATAACACACGACTACGGTATCAAGGAACTATGAATCCAGACCCACTAAACCTAGCTCTAGGATTTGCAGTATTGGCAGTAGTCTACGTACTCTTAGGTCTAGAACTACTCCCAAGACCAGCAGTAGCAATTGTCGGTGCAGGACTAGTCGTGGGACTAAATATCGTACTCCACTTCACAAGCTTCAGAACACTACTTGAAGGTGTTGACCTGGATACAATCCTCCTACTAATGTGCATGATGTCGATGGTAGGTGTACTCAGCAGAACTGGTGTCTTCGACTACATAGCATCTAGAATGCTGGTTAAATTCTGCAGAAAACCATTTGTTCTAGTCGTGGTGCTTAGTAGCTTCACAGCAGTGGTATCAGCCTTCATAGACAACGTAACGACAGTACTACTAGTCTCACCTGTAGTCATTAGCTTATGTAGGAGATTGGGTATTGACCCAAGACCCCTACTGCTATCAGTAGTCTTCGCATCGAATATAGGTGGAACAGCTACCCTGATAGGTGATCCACCAAACATACTAATTGGCTCAGTAGCTAAGCTGGGATTCATGGAGTTCATCAGGAACCTAACACCGATAGTGGTCATTGACTTCATAGCATTCATAGCACTGACAAAGCTACTTTTCAGAAGCTGGTTCACGGCATATAGGAGACAGGTGAAGCTACTAGGGTTATCGGAACTACACCACCCCACTCGACCAATTGAGAAGAGTATGCTGAAGAAAGTCCTCATAGCATTCACCATAGCAATCTCCCTCTTCTTCCTTGAAGACATCTTCAAGTACCCACCAGCAATACCATCAATGATAGGCGCCGGAGTACTCATGCTACTACTGAGAAAGAGCATAAACCTAGAGGACGTGATCAAGGACATTGATTGGCCAACACTAGTCTTCTTCATGGGTATGTTCATAGTGATCAAAGGTGTTGAGGAACTCGGTGTAATAAGGTTCATAGCAAACTCAATACTAGCATCTTCACAAGACCTCAAGGTGCTACTCATGCTCATCCTATGGATATCAGCTATAGCATCAGCACTCATAGACAACATACCATTCGTCATGTCCATGATACCAGTAATCTCAATAATATCAACAACACTAAACATAGATCCAAGACCACTCTACTGGGCACTAAGCCTCGGTGGTTGTCTAGGAGGTAACGGAACACTAATCGGAGCTAGTGCAAACGTAGTAGTAGCAGGAATAGCTGATAAACACGGATACCACATATCATTCACAGAATTCCTCAAGTACGGAATGCCAGTAATGCTAACAACTGTAGGGCTATCAGCACCATACCTAATACTGAGATACGCAATGTAACTACCTCCACAACTCAAACAAAACAAGACAATCATTCAAGTACCTAAACGTAAAGCAAACAACAGAACCACCAGTACAGTTACCGAAGTAAATCTCGTCAACTAGAACAATCTCACCAACCCAATGATCATACCTAAAGAACTTCACACAAACACAAGAGTGATCAACACCAGGTACGTGACCACGCGTGAAGTTACGAGCAACCTCCTCGAGAAAGCACCAAGACTCAAGATAGTCAACACCAAACCAAACCCTAGAGCAGTAGATAGAGAAGATAAACAACATAGCAGACACAACAAGAACAAACACAACAAAGTTAACTACGTGATCTAGCACACAACCACCTCACAACCTAACCTCAAGAGAGTAGTAGATAACACCACGAGAAGGAGGAGGGACATACTTAAGAACAACAAGACCAGAGCCAATAGGTACAGATGTATTGACTAAGAACAAACCACTACCAAGATCTCGAATAGAGACCACGTACCCATTACCAACAACGTAACCACCAGCAACAGCAGAACCATTCAGAGCAACAGCCCTAACAACGAACGAATATTCATCAAGAACCTCAACAACCTCAAGACAAACAGGAACAACAGGAAAAACCCTCGGGTAAACAAGAGGCAACACACCACAAGGCCACCAACTAACCGAAACATTCAACAAACCAAAACCACAATCAAACAACCCAGCAAGAAGACCATACCTGAGAAACAAACCAACATAAGTAACATTCCCTCGAACAAACCAAACACCATCAAGAACCCACTCAGGAACAACATCTACAGTAGACCTAAGGACATAGCACACATCACCAATACGAAGAACAACCTTGAGATCTTGAGTAGGTCTAACACGAGAACAATCAACACCAACATCAGCAGGGAACCCCCACCTATAGAAGATACCACAGATCACCCAAACACCAGAACCATTGTACACACCATAGACCTCGAAATCAACATCATTAACAACAACTCTACAGACAGGAGAACAATTCACATAAACATCGTAGACAGCATAAGTAACACCACCCCTAACACACCTAAGTAAATCACCAACCATACACCAATTACCATAGACAAGAGGAGTAAGCAACCTAGCAACAACGTGTGTAGAATTACGGTAAGCAACATTCAATTCAGGAAGAGAAGAAGTATCCAACCAAATAGGGCACCTCAGAACAACAGGACAAGAAACATCACGATACAACTTAACATAGAGGACACTAGGTACATCAAATAGAGAAGAAACATTGACAAGAACCCTACCAGAAACAGGTAAAACAACACAGACATCCTCATAAGGAAGAGCAACCACAACAGGAACAGAGACACACTCATACATAGCAACAGCAGTCAACTCACTATTGTCAGGTACCTGAACCTCAACACTTACCGAAGAATACTCCCTACCACTAATAACCCACTTGATAAATGCGTACCTAGCACCACTCACCGTTACCTCAGCTGGTGCTGTTAACATTACCGTGAAAGCTGAAGACCTACCGTAGACCTCTTTCTCTATGTTAAATGGCGTGTAATCCATACCAGAGAAATCACCAAAGTAGGTAATCTTCACCGATAGCGAAGTACCATCAGTACCCTGTGCTCTAACGTGAAGAACTGAGTAGTGCCTATCTAGGTTAACGACCTTCTCACTATACATGTATGCCCACTCATCTCCGTATGCATTGCTACCTGGCTGATCCTCCCAGTATGGTGAATACACTGCTTTAATTCGAACACAGTTATCCGGTAGCTTGAAGCTGTACCTGAAGTAGCCATTGTCGTCCATCTCAACGTCATCACTAATCAGGTGCTCATTACCCCTATCATCAATCCAGTAGAGAACTACCTTACGCCTACACTGTACGTACTTATAGAACTCAAGATACACTTTCTTAGCTATTGGATCACCATCCTCATCAAGTACCCTACCAACAATTTCCTGCTTATCGTAGTCGTACTTCAGCTCGGTAATGAAGGTATGTATTCTGTAGTGTGCAACGAGAATAGTCTTCTTCTTAACATCCACCTCAACCTCATTCTGAAATAGGTTCCACCTCTTGTAACTTGGTTGGTGTCTAGACCAGAAGCTAAACCTACCTTGAACAATGTCACCTTTCAGCTTCTCTATCCTGATCCTGTGCATGCCTTTAGAGATATAGGTCTTGAAGCTACTTCCAGAGATACCGTACTCTACACCATCAATCCAAACAACTACACTACCTGGTGGATCCCAACTAACCCACCTAATGTAGTTACAGTAGGAATGTTTCTTAGCTCTAGAAATCCAGATACGAAGCTCAACCTCCTCCCCACTTTCACCACCTCCACCACTGGCCTCAGCCTCTATTTCTGCTCCAGCAGATGCATGTGCATCGGATTCAATAGCTGTATAGCCATACGCATTATATACACGAGCAGCAACATATACCTCAACCTCACCATCTAAACCACACTCATACCTATCAGGGTAACTAAGGTCATCACTCTTGTAGTCACTACTCCTCTTACTCTTCTGACCATCTTCCTCCAATCTCTCACTCCAATGCTTATCGAAACTAACTGAAGCACTAGCTGAAGTACCAACCGTGGTATTTTGAACTTTAGCCCAAGCATTACCACTAGCATCGAGACTAGCTACACCATAAGCCTCCTCACCACCATCACCAAT
>QMRC01000001.1 GCA_003649205.1 Thermoprotei archaeon | reverse complement strand
GTGGTGTTATGTTGATGAGGAGGGTTTTGTCTATGGTTATCCTGTTGTTATCGATGTTGATTTAGTTGTTAAGGATGGTGAGCATATACTGATTGAGGTTAAGTCTAGTGTTGATCGTGGTGATGCTCTTGAGCTTAAGAGGATTAGTGAGTTATATGAGAGGGTTACCGGTGTTAAGAGTTGGCGAAGCTACTCAATATTGAGGTTTATACAGCACCTTAGTGTCTTAGTGAGCTTCTGCTGTAGTTCTTTACTTAGTTCCTCTTAAGGTAATTCACATTTAGTTACTTCATGTATCTGTCTTCTGGTGGTCTTTCCGTGGTTTTGGTTGGTGGTTTGTTTAGGGTTTTGAACCTTGTTCATAGGGTTTCTTCTGGTTTTGTTCATCACTTTGTTGTTCTTGTTCGTGATCTCTCTTGTCTTGGTGATGTTGTTGATTTCTTCTCTAGGTTTGGTGATGTTGTTGGTCTTGATGTTGTTCCTAGAGATGGCGAGTACTCTGTTCATGTATTTTTAGTGTCTTCTTGTGAGGATGTTGCTGTTTCTGATCTACTGACTAACCCTAGTGTTGTTGGTGTTGTTCGTGGTGTCTCTCTTCCTAGTCTTAGTTTCGACTCTATTTCTCAATTTGTTACCTGTTGTGATTTTCGTTGTGTTGTTGTTCCTAGTGAGGTCTTGTTGAGGGTTGTTAATTGTGTGAGGGAGAGGTGTGGTAAGAGTACTGTCTATGAGCTAGGACGCGAGTTTGGTAGGTTTCTTGCTTCTAGACTTTGGTCTGATGTACTTCGTACATCAGGTCAGTGGTGTGGGGATTTTCTGAAGATTATTCAGGCTCTTGGTCTTGGTAGGGTTGAGGTTGAGTTCTTTGATGTTGGTAGGGGTTGTGGTAGGTTGAGGGTCTTTGACTGTTTTGAGTGCTATCACTTTCTTGGTTCTAGGGATGAGCCTTACTGTGATTTCATGCGTGGTGTTGTCTGTGGTTTGGTTGAGTATGTTCTGAAGGTACCTACTACGTGTCGTGAGGTTGAGTGTGTTGTGTGTGGTGGTGATTGTTGTGTGTTTGAGTTTGAACCTCGTTCGTGATCAGTATGGACTAGGTTCATCACTTTACTCAGTTAGTGAACCCTACATCACTAATTGCTACAGTTCTCTGCTAGGTAATTTGAGTTACTTACTATCACCTACCTCGTAGTTGGTATTGTGAGCTTTATCCTATCGTATTCGCTGTTCACGACTAGTGATATGAATTTCTGTACTGCTTCACTTGTTCCGTACTTCTTGAATAGTTCCCATAGTGGTGTTCCTCTTCTGACTATGTAGAGTGTTCTTGCGCTTACGTGTTGTTTCTCTAGTAGTCCTTTCTCTGCTAGGTTCTCTAGTAGGTAGTAGATTCTCCAGTACAGTACCTGTGGTCTCTCCTTTAGGTTGGTGTTGAGTAGTATTTTGCGTGGGTAGAGTGCTACCATTGTTCCTCTGGATCCCTTGATTATTTTATCTAGTGCGAGTCCTACTTCGTATGCTATGTCTATCATATTTCCTCAACTTTCAATTTACCAATTTTCCTTATAAGGGGGTTACGTTTACTGTGTTGCTGAGGTATGTTCTGTGTTGTTTAGTTGTTGGGTATGGTGAGGGTTGGTTTTAATCTGTGGTATGGGAATAGGCCTCTGTACTATGTGATGAAGGATTGTTATGAGGTTGGTTTTGACTACGTTGAGCTATCTATTGACTATCCTTGGCCTTATAGGATGGATGTTGATGAGGTTAAGAGGGCTGTTCGTGATTTCGGTATTGAGGTTGGTATTCATGCTCCTTGGAGGGATATTGCTCTTGCTAGTCCTGTTCCTGAGATTAGGGAGGCTAGTCTCAAGGTTATGAGGAGGGTTATTGAGTTAGCTGGTGTGTTGCGTGCTCTCTACGTTAATGTTCATGTCTCTTGTAGTGAAGCTGTTGAGTTTAAGGAGGTTTGGGATGAGGTTTTGAGGGCAGGTATTGAGTCTGTTCGTGAGCTTCGGTGTCTCTGTGAGCAACATGGTCTTGATCTTGTTGTTGAGAATAATGATCATAGACCTTTCTCCGATATTCAGCAGCTGGTTGATCTCGTTGCGAGGGTGAAGGGTGTTTACTTCTGTCTCGATGTTGGTCATGCTGTTGGTGCTTACTTGGGTAAGGTTCCTATTGAGAATCACGTTGCTGTTATTGAGAACTTTGCTCAAGCTCTTGGTGATAGATTGCTCGTGGCTCACCTACATGACTTCACTGTTGTCAATGGTAGGTATAGAGATCACTTACTGATAGGTAGTGGTGTGATGGATTTAGCTTCTGTGTGTAGGGTTTTGAGGAGAGTTCATAGGCTTCAGTACGTTACTCTTGAGGTGTTTAAGCTGGGTCCTAGAGGTGGTGATGTGAGGCCTAGAGATGCTGTTGATGTGCTGAGGAAGTTGAGAAGACATCTTACCTAGGTAAGGTTCTAAGTAATTTCACTAAGTAACTTGGTTGCGTACTAGTAGATTCAGGTAAACATACTGTAGGTCTTTAGCAAAGGAGCAAATATTTAACACCTAGTACTACCTAGAGCAATTTAGGTGTTGTGCTATGTCTGAGCTATATCATGTACCTATAGATATCTATGGAGTTATGAGATCTGGTGGTAGGTTGGTTGCTGAGTACTGTATCTTGTTAAGTAGGCAGGAGGCTGTGTCCTCTATTGTTTCGCTTGTTGCTAAGGTTGGTGGTGAGTTGCTTAATCTCATTGTTCAGAGGCTTGGTGCTGGTTACGTTGCTGTTATGTTTGTTGATTTCAGTGGTGGTAGGTGTAAGCCTAGGGATTTTGTTGATGAGATTGAGGGTCTAACTGATGTTCAGGATGTTAGGTACGTTGAGTTTAGGTATGAACCTATTGTTTTCGATGAGTTTATCTTCCCTAGGACTGTTGCTAGTGGTAGTAGGTCTGTCATAGTTCTAGATCTCAAGTCGTTTGAGGGTATGAAGAGGGAGCTTGAGAAGCGTTGGGGTACTGCTGCTGACGCTGTTATGTATCACATCGGTTATGCGTATGGTGTTGCTTTTTCTGAGAGTGTGCTTAGTGATTACCTTCATCTGAGGATTCGTGCTATTACCGTAGGTGAAGCCATTGAGGTACTTGCGAAGTACTGGAGGGTTATGGGTTTGGGCTTGATGAGGATTGTTGAGAAGAGATTTCGGATAGTTAAGTTAGGTATTAGAGACAACTTTGAGGCTAGGGAGGCGAAGGCTACGGCACCGAGGTGCCACTTCACTAGAGGTGTTATCGCTGGTTTTGTTAAGTCACTTATTCAGAGGGATATTAGCTGTAGGGAGGAGCAGTGTCAAGCTACTGGTGCTGCTGAGTGTCTCTTCACGGTAGTTAGCTAGGTCTGTACTTAGCGCTTACTTAATAGGGTACTTTGTTGAGTGTTGAGTGTAGGGTGTTGTATGGTTTCTGATTGGTTTCTCGAGTTATTTCATGTTGAGAAACCTGTGATTGGTGTTATTCACTTACCTCCTCTACCGGGTTCATCTCGTTATCGTGGGGAATCTGTGGAAGGTATTGTTGAGTTTGCTGTATCTGAAGCTAGGAAGTTGGTTGAGGGTGGTGTTGATGGTTTAATTGTTGAGAACTATGGTGATTACCCATTTGCGAAGAGGTGTAGCAGTCCACTGACCATTGCTTCTATGGCTGTTGTTGTTCGTGAAGTTGTTAAGGAGGTTGCTGTTCCAGTTGGTGTGAATTTGCTTAGGAATTCAGGTCCTGAAGCACTTGCTATAGCGTATGCCTGTGGTGCTAAGTTCATTAGGGTTAATGCGTATACTGATGTTCTTGCTACGGATCAAGGTATTCTAGAGCCTGTTGCTTACGAGATTGAGTTCTTGAGGAGTTACCTACGTAACTGTAGTGTGAGGGTGTTTGCTGATGTACACTGTAAGCACGGTAAGCCACTGTATCCGGAGTCGATTGAGGAGTCTGCTCTGGTAGCTGTGTCTAGGGGTTGTGCTGATGCGGTCATAGTCACTGGTTTGAGGACGGGTTGTGAGCCTAGTCTAGATGATGTGGTTAGGGTGCGTAGTGTTGTCTCGGTACCTGTCATCGTTGGTTCAGGTATGAGGATTGATAATGTTGCTAGGTTCTTTAGGTATGTGGATGGTTTTATTGTTGGTACGTACTTCAAGGTGGATGGGGTTACTACGAATCCGGTAGATGTTGAGAGGGTTAGGAAATTCATGAATGTTATTAGGGATTTGAGGAGTAGGTGTAGGTAGTTGAGATGAGGGTTTGTGTTATTGGTGCAGGTCCTTGTGGTCTATACCTAGCTTCGCAGGTCAGGGGTCATGAGGTTGTTGTACATGAGGAGCATAGTGTTGTGGGATTACCGAGGCACTGTACATCACTTGTGAGTATTAGAGGTCTTCAGGAGCTAGGTCTCTACCGTAAGGAGCTGGTGCTCAATAGGTTCAGGTACATTGAGGTTATTGGGCCTGGTGCGTACCCTAGGTATAGACTTGATTTTAGGCACTACGTAGCCTGTGTCGTTGATAGACCAGGGCTGGAGAGGTACTTACTTCAGGAAGTTCTCAATAGGGGTCACGTAGTTAAGCTTCGTAGTAGGGTCGTTGCTGTGGATCCTCATGGTGTTGTCTATACACAGGACAGAGCTAGGGGGGTGTATTATGATGTGGTTGTTGTTGCTGAGGGTGGTTACGCTACATTAGCTAAGCAACTTGGTCTCTACGATAATACATTGACGAAGCTATGGGGTATTCAGGTAGATGTGCTGTTGGAGCACTCAGTTGATTCAAGTACCTTCACTGTGATCTTCGATAGGGTACTTTCAAAGAAGTTCTTTGCTTGGATTGTACCGATTTCCGATAGGTGTGTTAGGGTTGGTCTTGGTGATTGCAGGGTATCGACTGATAAGCTTTGTACGTTGTGTAGGTATGTTGAGAAGGTACTTGACTTGAGGATTAAGAGGTGGTGTAGTGAGGTGTTTGGTGGTGTCATCACCCTTGGACCTCCACTCTCATTAGTGAAGTCTCGTGGTTGCTGTATTGTTGTTGGTGATGCTCTTGGATTTACTAAACCACTTACAGGTGGTGGTGTGGTTCTTGGACTTACGTACTGTAGATGGGTTGCTAACTACCTTAACTCTACAGAGGTATTTGATCCTAAGGTTATGAGGAAGTACCTGTACTCTAAACTAGCTAACATGCACTTGAAGATGAGCTTCCTCAAGCACTTTACGAGGTTGTTTCACTCAGTAGGTAATGGTGTTCTACGCTCTACTCTACAGCTAGTTAGGTTGTTAATTGAGGATTTAGAGGGTGTTGACTTTGATGATCATACTACACTACTCCTAAAGCTTCTACACCTGAGGTAGCTTATGGAGTTCACCTGTGAGTTACCTTTTTCTCTTCACTTCACGTAGGTTAATTCTTGAGGGTTCTTCCTCTTGGTATCTAAGAGTAAGTGGCAGGTCCTAGTTGTTGGTGCTAGGTGGGATATCTGTAGGGTACCTATCTACAGGTCTGTAGGTGGTAGGTTAGTTAAGACCTTGTTATCTAGTTGTTGTTGCTGTTCTTGTCTTTACTGTGAGTTTAGGTCTGGTAGGAGAGTTCCTCGTGAGCAGTGGAGGGTTGATGAGTTGGTTGAGGTTGTGTATAGACTCTGGTCTCGTGGGGAGGTACGTGGTCTCTTCCTATCCTCATGTATGTTTTCTGATCCTGATAGAGTATCTGAGATGGAGGTCGAGGTTGCTGAGAAGTTGAGGAAGCTAGGTTTTAGAGGGTACATACACCTTAGGTTAATGCCAGGTACTGATCGTGATGTGATACGTAGAGCTGCTGAGGTAGCTGATAGAATTGGGATCAACCTAGAAGCACCAACACCAAGTATGTTTTCAGAGCTATGTCCTGATAAGGGTGATTTCGTGAATGACGTCTTGAAGCGACTACTGTGGTGTATTGAAGAGTGTAGGGGTAGGAGCTGTAAGGTGGATACACAGGTTGTAGTAGGTGCGCTCGAGGATAGAGATACACAGTACTTGAAGCTCATGAAGTACCTCCTCCACAGAGGAATATACCTAATTCACTTCAGTGCTTTCGAACCAGTGCATAAGACTCCTCTTGAAAGGAGAAGGCCATGTCCTAAGTCTAGGCAGAAAGCACTCTACCAAGCACTCTTCCTGATGAGGGACTACGGTTTTAGCTTAGAGGAACTACTTGAGCTATGTAGAGATGGTATGCTACCTCATGTAGATCTAAAGCTCGTATATGCTAGGTTGCGTAGTGATATGTTTCCAGTAGACATCAGCACTGCTAGCTTTAGGGAGTTAGTGAGGGTTCCAGGTATAGGACCTAGAACAGCTAGGAAGATACTTGAGCTAAGGCAGGAGAGAGGTCGTGTAGATGTGATTGAATTGAGGAAGGTACTGGGTCCTAGGTACAGGAGAGCTATCAAGTACCTATCCTTCACGTAATTACCTACAAACTACATCACACGACCCCTATCTAGGTGATGCATTAACTCACTAAGATCAACTTCACCAAACCCCATACACCAATCCGCAGCACCATACGCAATAATCACCTTATCATCTACCTTAACCGCACCACAGGGATAGACCACATGTGCTGTATCACCAAGCATTTCCTGTAACTCCTTAGGCTCCATTATGTAGTACGGTGTCATGGCTACTACCTCAAGTGTCTTCCTATCTAGTAGACATGCGAAGACTCTATACCTCAAATCCACACACTTAGCATGTACAAAGACTAGGTAACTACCATCAACCTCTATCGGTGGTGTTGACCAACCTACACGTTCTTCAAACTCCATACAGGGTATGACTATCGTGTTGTTTGTAGTATTTAGCGTACCTAGATCTAGCACTCCTCTCCAGCACTCATTTTGATTACCAATGGTTGGTCTATGGAATAGTACGTAGCTATCTCCACACCTAACTATGAAGGCATCCTTATCATGAACAGGAACCTCACCCTCCATCTTGACATACCCTAACTTACTCCAGTTAACGCCATCCCTACTCACAGCAATGCAGAGGTGCGCTTTATACCATATGAAGTTCCTTGGATAGGGGAAGCGTTCAGGATTGGGCGTAGCACCAACACCTGTATACAGCATCACGTACTCACTACCTATCTTCTGAACCCTAGGATCTTCACAACCAAGGTACTCAACACTTAGAGTTGGATAGACAACGATTCTACACCTCACAGAACTAAGCGACTTGACTTCACTCACATCAACTTCAAAGTACCCAATACAAGCTACGTAGTTGTAGTACTCGAACTGAAGTCGAGGATATACACGTAGCACACTACCTTCAAGAACTAGACCTGGATTGAATATGGCAGTTGGCCTTCGTCTATAACCTTCAACAACTACTTGATCAGGGTATACGAAGTTAATTCTCTTGACTATGTCTACTGTCTTGAACTCTCTCCTAAGGGTAGAGGAGTAAGCTCTCGAGGATAAGACCATAGAGGTCGCCTTACTCTGCGCTTCAGTAAATTTTAACCAGTATTATACCCTTACTGCAATCAGTTAGGTCCTTCAGGAAGGGGCTCAGAGCAGGTAGGGTGGTTTATAGTCACGGATGGGGGTATATAAGGTATTTGCTGTGTAGTAAATCCGTACTCTATGTGTGGAAACAGCATATTGGTGACTGTGTATTACTCAGCTACTACATAGCTACTGTTAGGAGTAGTGATAAATATTGGGTACAGTGCTCAAGGGTCGTGGAGAGTAGGACTTCATGCTTCACATACTTCCACAGGTAGATAAGGTTAATGAGTTGAGAAAACCTACGGTGAGGGATCTTGGTAAGAGACTTAGTGTACTATCTCCTGAAAACATAACGTTAGAGAACTACCCGAAGAAGGTTCCTGTAGCTGCCTTCAATACGACGTTCCTTGCTAGGAACAAAACCCTCCATCTATATACTCGAGTTGTCCTCGGGTACTTCAGGTATGTTAGTGCTATTGCACATCTAGAGCTGAAGCTAGATGACGTTTACTGTGGTGACTTGATTGGTAAGAAGTACAGTGCTCAGCTGGTTCTCGCACCTGATCTCGAGATTGATCTGTGGGGGTGTGAAGATCCTAGAATTCAAAACCTTGGTGAGTACCTAGCAATAACGTACGTAGGTAGGTCTGCAGCTAGGTTGTACGTTAGTGATGTAGTTGAGGGTACAGTACCTGTAGTTGCTCTATCTAAGGACGGTTACTGCTGGAGGAAGGTATCATACCTTACGCTACCTAAATCACTTAGACATCACCTCACTGGGGTCAGGGATACGGTAGTACTCGATACAGGTAGCGAAGAGATCTTCATACTCCACGTACCACACTTCCTCAACTTTCCACAGTGTCTATGGGTTGGTGAAGTGCACAGAGATGACTTACTTGAGAACTTGAAGAGAAGCGACGTCAGTGAAGTAATGATCCGTAATAACTACGTCCTAATGATTCCAGCTACCTTCGAGGAAGCACTGGGATGGGATACAGCACCTATAAAGATTAGTGACGATGAGTACCTGATACTAGCTCACGCCGTAAACGTAGATCAGGTATATAGAGTATTTGCCCTTCTTCTACGTTATGAAGGTGGTAAGCTCACGATATCTGGTATCACTCCACACTACATTATGGAGCCTAGGACTCCTTATGAGAAGTATGGGGATAGACCATACGTAGTATTCCCATGCGGAGCACAAAGGTATGGAGATAGGTTACTCATTACGTATGGTGCGTCGGATTCCTTCATAGGATTTGCTGAGATAGAGATTGATGAACTACTCTCAGAGGTCAAGGAGATAACCTAGTTAATTCAAGACTCTTAACTAGATAGGTGGGGAAGCACATCCGTAGACCCTATGTGGAGATTCCTCATGAGTAGCAAGACTATACTCTACATCGTGATATCAGCTATAGCATTGCTATGTAGCACACTAGTTCTCGGGTACGTACTGAAGCAAGCTCTCTTCGCACTACACCCAATGACTGTGGAGGTTACTGGTTTGATGTATCCTGTAGTGGAGGACAAGCTCTATAGATTCATAGGTAGACCATATCCGGAGAGCCCCGTGATTGAGGTGTATGTCCACATACCTAGAACCTTTGGTGATAGGTGGAAATTCGTAGAGGTTACGGTACACAACTTCATTAGGTGTAAGTTCACTGGGTACATAGTCGTGAAGTTCGAGGATAGGTACGGTAATGTAGTTGCTAGAGGCGAATGCAACCTAGTTGTGAGGTACAAGGAGAGAGTGCGTAAGGTCATTGAATTAACTTGGGTAGATAACTACCGTAAGTACGATGTCCTCTCTGGTCACGTAGTAGCTAAGTTCGCAGCTACGCTATTACCCGTAGAACAATGCACTTATAGGTAACATCAACTCTGTGCTGATTTAGCTCTGTACCTGAAACTCTCAAATGCTATTAAGTCAAGTAATGATGGTTCAGGTACTACCTCACCTCAAGAACCTTAACTACCTTCTCAGCTAACAACCTAATCCTCCTCACTACCCTTTCCTCATTAACCATTCCTCTACTCCAAGACACAGCACCTATCTCACCAAGACAAACCATACCCCAAGCAACGACATAAGTCCTCAAAGTCCTGAGTACAGCTACTAGACCATGGTGAGCTGTAGTAGCATCCACGGTAGCGTACTTACCGAGGAATGGAGGTTTATGGGGGTCAGGAACAAGTCTTATCAAGAAAAGTCTTCAACTGAGCACTAACATTGACAACGTATACTGGTGAAGCGAGGATGAAGAGATCACACTCCTCAACATCTTTCCTCAGTAATCAAAATCATCCTCGATAGGGCACTTACCACCCCTATCAATCTCAACTCATCGATAAAGAGCGTACAGAGTCAATACGTATTACCCAACCTAGGACTACTGACAAGAGCAAATACCCTAGCATACATCACCGAATACCTAAGACTGAGGTAGTGCCGTGAGTTACATTTTTAGCTTACCTCACAGCTCTCTAGATGGTGCCTTGAATGGAGGTACCTGAAGACGTCTACAGAATTCTCATGCCTGAAGAGAGGATAGCGTGGTTCTCGAGACCTGTACCAAAGGTGTACCTAGTGCAAGCACTACCCCTCACAATATTCACAATTGGATTTGCTGTATTCACACTAGCTATAGTACTATCCACGGCTGGTCCAAAGGTCTTTAGGCAACCAGCTGCAATGATCTTCTTTAGCATATGGTTTGGTCTCTTAGCACTAATTGGGTTACTAACACCTATTGCTAGAGCTCTTGAGTGTAAGAACGCCATGTACATAATGACCAATAGGAGGTTGATTAAGAGGAAGGGTGTTGTGGGTATTGACTACGACATGATTGATCTAGCGAGTATCACGGATGTGAGGATAAATGTTGGGTTCTGGGATAGGATCTATGGAACAGGTACGGTGATTGTCAAGGGTATAGGCACAGCACCAGTAAGACTGGAAGCACTTGAGAGACCCTACGAGGTACATAGGATAATACTGGAAACAATGAAGAGGGTACTGAAGGAAAGGAATTGCTAGAGGTAAGCTGCCTGAGGTAGGTAAGAGATGAGTTCTTCGACTACCTTTTTCTCTCACGTTCTGCAGGAAATAAGCTTTGCAGGCGGTCGCGCCCAGCTGTAATCGATCATCAGTCACGTAAGCCCGCCTTCGCTCATCCCGCACACTAGGTGAGTAGAGGGATCCGTGAAGAAACTTTCTACTTAACCACTACGTGACCGAGACTACGGTGGTCGCCATTACATGTACTTACCTAGATCAGCCCCGCTGAGATTCAGCACCTATCAGCAAGGACGTCCATCATCACCTAACTTCAGTAACTACCCTCGGAATTATTGACTTTACGTCTTGAGTACTATGCACTCAAGTGCATAGAGGTAAGGTACCTTGACAGTACCTTCCTTAGTCTCTATCTCTCGTAGCTTAACTACTGCTTTCACAATGATCTTAGCACCAACATCTTCTCTAGAGAAGGGTTTGAGGCTACACCTAGCTGGTGACGTAGCTGATACGTAGATCCAACCAGTATCATCAGCAATTACCCAATCACTCCTAGTGACTGGTGGTGTCAATATGGGTGGTCCAGTTAAGTTCTTAGGTACGTACCAACCCATGAACTTACCCTCTATGAGAACAACTCTATTATAGTACTTCTCAGGTTCTCGAAGTATCTCAATCACCTTAGTTTGAATAGTTTCGATAGGTCGTTCACCCATTAATGTAGTGTACATCGTAACTACTAGCAACGTCGCTACTAGAGCTAGTGCGAGACCTATTACTAAAGTCCTTCTCCTTCTCATAGTCAACGTAGGTAGCTCCTGAGTAATTAACCTTACTAACCCATTGCTTTTTAGGGTTGTAGATCATTTACTGAAGTACGACTCCCTTTTAATACATAGTTGTCCACAATATTACGTGTGGAAGTGTCCATACTGCTTCTCTGAGCTTGAAGATATTGGTGATTTTTGTCCTTACTGTGGTAGATCAGCTACTAGCCTAGTCCTGATCTACATAAGTCAGAAGTACATTGACATCATGCTATTTGACCGCAGTGGTTCAGTACTACATCATAGACGTGAGAGAACGTACCTAGACCTATACGATAGGTCTGAACACGGTTACAGAGTTTCTCTCAGGAACTTAGTACATTGGGTATTTGAGTACGTTCATAGGAAGAGACCTAGTAAGGTATACCTCTACTCACACTACAGGGATTTCGTTCGTGAGTTCACGCTACTCGCCCACTTCCCAGTTATTGAGTTGAGTGAAGGGGATTTAGATAGGTGTGTAGAGTATGTGAGATCTAGGGAGTGGCCTAGCGCTAGGTACATAGCTGTTAGTGATGTCAATCCAGTTGATAAGATAAGTGGTTCCCATACGACCATTATAGGTGGTTCGAAGGCTCTTGAACTACTACTCAAGATAGCTGAGTTACCCTTTGTCAAGAGGATAGTCCCTGGTAGGATTGAGGCTAAGGGTAGTAAGGGTAGAGGTGGTGTACGGGTTAGGATTACTCGTGTTGATGATAGAGGTAACATAAAGCTAGTTATAGCACACGGCTCAGCTAAGCAAGATATCTACGTAGTGACCTCAGCATCAAACCCTAGTGAAGCACTTGAATTTGTTAAGGAGATAGAGGAGATCGTTAGTAGCTCAGACACGACATAGTCAGTAACCTTAATTTAGTACTCGTGAATAGTCATCAAGGGGCACACCTACCTGAGTACCCTTAGGGGCTCGATGAGGGTAGGTGCTGGGAGCTACACACGTATGATATCTTGCTCAAAGTGATGAATTCGCCCCGCGTAGCTGATGAGTGACGATTTTGCACGTCGCTGATAAATCTTATTAGTCGAAAGTGATTACCCCTAATTACCGTGTATGAGTGTTCAGAGAACTTGTGCGCTCTGTAGTAAGTTAGGTAGCTTAGTGATTAAGTTAAGTGGTGTAGATGTACCCCTATGTGAAGATCATTGGAGGGAGTTATGTGAGTTGCTGACTAAGGTGTCCTACGTCAGAGGTTCGTGCTCACTAGATGACGTCACCATTGTGGATGAAGGTGGTGTGAAGAGGTTCAAGCTTAAGTACGAGGTAAAGCTAATTAACGCAATTCCCAAGCTGAGAGCACGTAATCTCAAGTACTTACTGAGACCTGATGAAGTACCTGAGAACTACCATGAGGTAATTAGTGAGAAGTAGAGAAAGTGACTTCACAGATCTCCACTCATTGCTCTAGTAGCTGCACAAGCCAATACCATCAACTCGAGTACCCTATACGCATCCAGTATGTTAGGTGCTCTATAGGTAACTGTCCTACCGTTAATTCTCTGTACTCCTGGTAGTAACTCAGCTATATCAGCGTAGAGAGTACTCGTGAACACAACCTCTAGATTTACAGGTGCTGGTGGTCTAAGAACTCTCATCAATCTCCTTCTCCACCTCTCAACAGCTCTCTTAACACCCTCTCTAAGCATCTGCTCAATCCTAGACATTGCAGGTGATTGAGCAGACCACCTAGTTAGTCCTCTCTTCAGCACAATCCTCTCACTCCAAGGTGTGTACCTCCTAACCTCATCGTTTACCAACCTCTCATCACCAGCAACCAGTATGACAGGTACACCATAGTAACCAGCTACGTACGTGTTGAGTAAGTACTCACTGACCTCAACACCATTAATACGTACGGAGTATATGTGGGCACCACTGTACGTGTGATCGAAGGTAGCCCTCGCCACACCAGCTCTAGCGTGGTAACCGAGGAATAGAGCTACATTACAGCCCTGTACACCACACATCATGCTGATTGGCCTAGGGAATCCCCTCACAATGGTTACATACTCAGGCAGCTCATCAGCGATGAGATTCACCATGTAGCCATGGCTATCAGCAACCACTACCTCACTAAACCCCATCTCGTGAAGTGTCTCAGCAACTACCTTAGTTACCCTAGTCATGACCTTCCTTGCCTCACCGTAGAGAGCAGGAGTCCTCTTGTGACTCAACTCCTCAGGAAGCACAACGTACGGCATACCCTCCATATCAACCGAAATGAAAGCTCTCAGAGGTCTCACACCCACAACAATCACCCACGAGAACACGCTAGAGGAGGTTTATCTCAATTCAACTAGACAGAATCCATGAAGGAACCCTTATCAAGTACATGAGGAGTAGGGAGCATGCCCCCGCACCCCCGGCCTACACACCAGAGTGAGGAGCGTACCTCCTCACGATGATAGTGTGGGCGGTAGAGGCGGGGGCACAGACCTAACAAATTTATTAGGGTTTAATACGTGGGTTAGTTAGGTGATGAAGGATCAACCGACGGATTGAGTGAAGAGGACTCGCATGGGCTGAGTACCTCTCTTCACAATTACTCACAAGGGAAAGTGATGAACCCGACCACAGCGGATTGGTGAAGAGGTGGCAGCTAACTGATCACTAGGTAGCTACCCTTAATACCACGTTAGATACCTCAACAACTTGAGGTAGTATGTGGAGAGTATTGTCAGGACTGGTCTTTAGGAAGAAAAGGTGTGTACTCTGCGGTAAGGAGTCCGTGACTATATCTCGTGTAATCGGTGTGTGTAGTGATTGCTTGAGAAGTAATCCTGATGAAGCTCTGAAGATAGCGATGAAAGGGCATGAGGAAAGTAGGGGACAGTACGGACTACCACCTGAACCACCAAGAGATTCAGGTGGTCTCAGGTGCACGATGTGTGCTAACGAGTGCATTATTGGTGAAGGTAGATTTGGTTTCTGTGGTTTAGTCAAGAACGAGGGTGGTAAATTAGTTCGCTTAGCAGGAACACCAGATAAGGCCATACTCGAGTGGTACTACGATCCACTACCGACGAATTGCGTAGCTGATTGGGTATGTCCAGGATGTACAGGTAGAGGATATCCAAAGTACTCGTACTCAAGTGGAGGACCTGAGTACGGATACTACAACCTAGCAGTCTTCTATGGAGCCTGTAACCTAGATTGCCTCTTCTGCCAGAACTGGCACTATAGGAACCTTACAGCAAAGCTAAGTCCAACGTACACAGCTGAGGAACTAGCATCTAAGGTACATGCTAGAGTATCCTGTATATGCTACTTCGGTGGAGACCCATCACCACAGATGCCACATGCAATCAAGACAAGTGAGATAGCACTAGAGAGAGCTAGAGCAAAAGGTAGAATCTTGAGAATTTGTTGGGAGACAAATGGCTTAATGAATCGTGAATTCCTAAAGAAAGCAGTTGAACTCTCACTTGAAAGCGGTGGATGCATAAAGTTCGACATTAAAGCCTGGACACCAAGCATATATAAGGCACTGACAGGCTGCGACAATAGACCACTCTTCGAGAACATAAAGTACGTAGCAGACAAGTACCTACACGAGAGAAAGGAACCACCACTCATAGTAGCTAGCGTACTACTGGTACCAGGTTACGTAGATGTAGAGGAGGTAAGGCAAATAGCTAGATTCCTAGCAGACATAGACCCAGACATACCACTAAGCCTACTAGCATTCCACCCAGATTACTTAATGAACGACCTACCACCAACAAGCACAAGACATGCCTACGAATGCGTAAGAGCAGCCAAGGAAGAAGGACTCAAGGACGTACACATAGGAAACATCTGGCTACTAGGAGACTACTACTAACGTAAGGTGGTGAATTGCCGTACATAGTAGCTATCAAGGTCAACCTAGGACCATACCTAAAGTACGTAGAACCACCACTGGAACCAGAACCAGTAGAGAAGCACCACGTAACCATACTCTACATAGGTGACCGCAAATTGAGTAGTGAAGTACTGAGAGAACTCAGTGAGAAAATAGGTACGGTACCGCCGTTCAGAATAGTTTTCAGAGGCAGTAGACTATATCCATCACCAGCTAAACCAAGAGCATTAGCAGCACCAGTAGTGGAGGGTATCGAGAAGCTAAGTAGGATCAGAACGATAGCGATAGAGGTATTGAGGAGGTACGGAATTCAACCTGAAGATAGGTACCTAGGAGAGTTCTCACCACACAGCACATACGCGAGGATAAGAGCTAAACCAACAGTAGAGCTAGTGAAGTTACTTGAGAAGATCGTGAAGCAGACATCGAGGATAGAGGTGGAGCAGGTAGTGAAGCATGTACACATAGCGGATACAGCAATGGGGAGATACGTAGT
Organism: Thermoprotei archaeon; assembly: GCA_003649205.1. Taxonomy (GTDB): domain Archaea; phylum Thermoproteota; class Thermoprotei; order Thermoproteales; family B15-G16; genus B15-G16. The sequence continues at coordinate 356,887 of QMRC01000001.1, read as the reverse complement.
AGTTCACAGCATAGCACTGAAGACGCAGTAGATCTAATGCTACTCAAGTACCTCAACGGTTATCCTCACAAGTTTACCCTCAAGACCATCTAGAAGAGCGTCGAGGGACTTCGCTCGCTCACTAAACTCATATCGATGAATGAGTTCCATGTACTTCCTGAAATCACGATGTACTTCTTCAGGGATCTTCTCAGGAAGAAGGAGGTACCTATCACCTACATACGGAACTACGTACAGATAACCAACAGCACACCTAACCTTAACACCTTCTGAACTACACAAATTCGCAACACCTCACTCTTGTATAGCGAGAACGGAGTTAAAAACTGAGGGAATAGAGCTAACTACTAGCAATGACTAGACACGATGATGGTGTATTATCCCACACGGTTTAACCGACCTTAAACCGCACAGAATAATACATTGTCACGATGGAGAGCGCAACTCGCAAACAGAGGATATTTACCCCCACCAAGTGAGGTAGAGATCAGTAATCGCTCCCCTCATCACAACTCAACTGAAGCGAGGCATCATCATCGAGGAGAAAGAGAGTAGTAGGGCCGGTAACTCACGCCCGTGGGCTTACATCGGACGGCCAGAACCATGGTGCTTCTGTAGCAGCGGGAAGAAACACTTACTTCCGTGGTCCCCTGCGGGTTCTAGTGAAACCCGCAGGCTCTGCCCACGGGCTTCGTGTACCGGCCCCGAGTTTATTAGTTGTTTGACTAGAAAATAAATCTTGCTCCCTTATTCACCTAGCTTATTCTCTTTTCCATTAGTCAAAAGGTCAGGGAACTCGGCAATCATCATGTCTCAGGTGCGGGACCACTCATCACGTTTAACTTGAGTGTCAGTGGGAAACCCATTTACGTCATCGATCTCGTGACTGCGCCTTCATCACCCACGGTTTAGTTCTTCTGTGAGGTACTAAAAATGGGTAGCACTATGTTCCAAATCCGTGTTCCTGAATTATGTGTATCAGTGTATCTGCGTACCTTCTTGATCTGTATCCACATCTCTGACAGTAGTACCTAGTTACCTTGTGGAATGAGCTCCTGCTATAGGACTCTACCCTACAAGCTATCCACTCCTTACTGAATTCTGGGTGCTTAGTCTCCATGTGGGTCTTGAATTCCCCATCACATTGCACGATTCTAGGTCCGCTCACTGTATCGTGTTTTACGACGTAGAGGTCTATGTGCTCACGACAGTAGGGACACTTGACCTTACCTATCACGTACAGTCTACGCTCTGGTGTACCTACGGTTGTTAGTATGGTTACTGAGCCTATTGTCCTAATTGGTCTTACGTTGAGGTTTCTGAGCAACTCCATCATTGATGGTAGATTTTCGTACGTGATCTTGAGGCTACACATACTGTAGTGCTAGTGATTTAGTTTGGGGACTTTTGTACTTTACCCTAGTGTTGTAATGTTTGTTGTTGGGTAGGAACTAGGAAATGTTGGGGATTGATTTTTAGATAATTATTGCCTCACCTGTCTTTCTGTCAAAGATGTAGACCCTGTTTAGGTCGAAGTGTAGGTACACCTTGTCTCCTACGTTGTACTTTACTGCTCCTAGCACTCTCACCTTAAATATGGAGTCCCCCACTCTTACGTTCACTATGGTCTCTGCTCCTAGTGGCTCTATTACGTAGACTTCACCAGGTACACAGTGTGGATCTACTGGTCTATCGACAATTTCTAGGTGTTCTGGTCTAACACCCATGATTAGCTCCGTGTGCTTTAGTCTTGGTCTCACAACTGATGCTAGTGGTGTTATGTCTAGTTCGAAGCCAGGTCCCTGTAGGTATACCTTGTCCTCCTTCTCTACGTAGCTTACGTCGACTAAGTTCATTGATGGTGCTCCTATGAATCCTGCTACGAAGACGTGTGTTGGTTTCCAGTAGATGTCGTCTGGTGTACCTACCTGAATTACCTTACCGGCGTTCATGACAGCTATCCTATCCGCCATGGTCATTGCTTCTGCTTGATCGTGTGTTACGTATACTGTCGTGATCTTCAATTCTTTCTGAAGTCTCTTGAGGAATGCTCTTGCCTCTATCCTTAGCTTGGCGTCTAGGTTGCTCAGTGGCTCATCGAAGAGGAATACCTTGGGTTGTCTTACCAGTGCTCTTGCTAGTGCTACTCTCTGCTGCTGACCACCGGATAGTTGTGCTGGTTTTCTATCTAGTAGATCCTCTATGTAGAGCATTCTGGCGACTTCTCTAACCCTCCTATCTATCTCGTGCTTTGGCATCTTCCTGATCTTGAGCGGGAATGCTATGTTGTCGTAAACTGTCATGTGTGGGTACAGTGCATAGCTCTGAAAGACCATTGCTACATCTCTATCCTTTGGTGGTAGGTCTGTTACATCTACTCCACCTATGTAGACTCTACCTGCTGTTGGCTTCTCTAGACCGGCGATTATCCTTAATGTTGTTGTCTTTCCACATCCTGAAGGCCCTAAGAGGACGAAGAACTCACCATCCCTTATGTGAAGTGTTATGTTGTCTACAGCTACGACTCTACCACCAAATATCTTGGTTACATGATCAAGTTTTACATCTGCCATAAGTACGTCACCAGAGCGATCTAGTATCCGTTTTGATATGTATGCTTCGATTTTAAAAGCATTACTACTACAAATCTATATATAGTTTGCAGACCTAGTAACTAATACCTACTGACACTATGTAGGTATTGCTATGGAGTGTAGACCTTGTTTTCAGTTGTAGTGTACTTGCCTTTACCTAGATATAGCACAGGTTTTACCTTAGCTATGTCTACGAGTAGTTCCTGTGTAAAGCACCTCTCCTCGTACTCAATAGCTACTACCTCGCCAACAACCCATACGTGATCACCGTATTCCTTCATGTCTATTACTCTACACTCTAGATGTGCATAGCACTCCCTTATGAGAGGTGGTTTCACCCTTACTGCTTGTACAGGTGTTAGTCCTAGTTCCTTGAGCTTATCTACTTCTCTACCACTTACGGTACCTGCTAGGTTTACCTTCTCTAGAATGTCTATTGTTGGGAAGTTTACTACGAATTCAGGTACTTCCTTCAGTAGTTCGTAGGTGTATCTCTTTAGTGATATCGATACCCCGTAGATGGGTGGTGATAGTGATATAGGGGTATGCCATGCAGCGGTCATGATGTTTACTCTTCCTTCGCGACTGATTGTTGTTATTAATACGGTTATTTTCGGGAAGTAGACTCTGAGGAGTTGTTTTGGAGTTTCTACAACTGTTTTACCTACGTCCTGTGGTTTAGGTAGTGTACTCATGGTTTTCACTATTTGTTGACTGATTTTAAAAGGTGTAGTCTATAACTTTCCTATGTCCAGATGTGAAGTCTTACTTGAGAAGGTTTGTAGTTTGAGGGACTTCATGGTTAGGGTGCTGTGTGATCTAGTGGCTATACCTACTGTTGTTCCTCCAGGTGAGCACTATCTAGATTGCTGTACATACCTTCGTGACCTTCTTCGTGATATGGGTCTTAGTGTTGAGGTTATTGAGGTTCCTCGTGAGTACGTTCCTGAAGAGTACAGGGACTATCCACGCTACATAGTGTATGCTAGGTCTTCTAGAGATCCGATCATACACTTCAATGGTCACTACGATGTTGTTCCTCCTGGAGGTGGTTGGGTTGTTACTGATCCCTTCAAGCCTAAGGTCATGAACGGTAAGGTGTATGGTAGGGGTGCTGTGGATATGAAGGGTGGTATTGCTGCTATAGTTGGTGCTGTTAAGGCATTACTTGAGTCAGGTATTGAGGATTATACTGGTTTTGAGTTGTCGTTTACTCCTGATGAGGAGATTGGTGGTAGAGCTGGTGCTGGTTACTTAGTTAAGTCTGGTAGGGTGAGGAGTAGGTTCTGTATTGTTGCTGAGCCCTCTGGTCTGAACCAGGTATGGATTGGTCATAAGGGTCTTGTTTGGTTTGAGGTTACGGTCATTGGTAAGTCAGCTCATGGCTCAACTCCTTGGCTTGGTGTGAATGCCTTTGAGTGCATGGTTGAGCTTGTGCATAGACTCCTCCGTGAGTATAGACCACTGGTTGAGTCTAGAGTTACGAGGTTTGAGACTATTCCTCCTGAGGGTAGGAGAGCTACTGCTATGTTTGGTGGTGTTGTTAGGGGTGGTGTCAAGGTGAATGTTGTTCCAGATACTTGTTCCTTCACTGTCGATAGGAGGGTAATTCCTGAGGAGAGCATTGATGATGTGAAGCATGAGTTCACTGAGTTTGTGCTGAAGGTAGCTAAGGAGCTTAAGTGCGATGTTAAGGTCAAGATACTTGAGGAGATGAAGCCATGTATAGTTAGTGAGTCATCTAGGCTACTGACAGCGCTAAAGAACGTAGCTAAGTACGCTATTGGTGTTGAGCCTAAGGAGACACTGTGTATTGGTGGTCTCGATATGAGGTACTTCATTGAGGCCGGTATAGATACTCTCACGTACGGTCCTGGTCCTACAGAAGCTGCACACAGACCAGATGAGTACATTGTCATAGAATCTATGGTAAAAGCAGCACAAGTCTACGCAGCTCTATGTACCAGAGGAGAATTACTTCAGTAACTTGAGGTGACCAGTAACTCTGTTAACCAAGTCTTCAGGTGCAGGACCAATACCCAGACAAGTAATGGTTCCGGGGGGTAGTTCTGTCCTCCCTGCATCCTCGATCAGAGATGCTGGTAAACCAAGTTCTCGAGCTCTCTTATACAGCTCAAGAAGTTCCTCAAGACTACTTACCTGAAGAACAACCTTTTTCTGTCCCTCTCTAAACCACTCCTGAACCCACTCAGGTCTCATTCTCCTAGCTTCTTCAAGCGATGACACAGCTGCATGAGCTACCTGTGCAGCGAGCTTACCTCTACTCATCTCTATGTCTGTTCTCACAACGATAACCTGCTTGTAACTCGTCACACATGACACCTATGCTAACGGGTTAATAGGTAACGATTATAATGACTTCTCCCATCAGTAGCTACATAATGTACGTGAAGGTAGGTCCTAAGAAGGATCCACAAGGTTACTACGTTGCGGTTACTACCAGAGATGTATTTGAGAGATATGTCCGTGATCGGTTCGCACCTCCAAATATCGTTATTGAGGAAGTTGGTGGAGAGGTATTTATCAAGTCTAAGTCCCGTAGCGTTTTGAAGAAATTAATCAAGTTTTTAGCGAGTAAAGGAGTTACGGTTATAGGGAGCATATAGTTGTAGTTCTCACCTCACAAGGTGACTACTATGCCATGTCCTTTCTACTGTGAAACTGCTGAAGGTAGGAGATGTGTATTGATGAGTCCCGAAGAGTTTAGGGTATGGAGTAGTAAGTACGGTACAAGGATGTGTGAGGTAGGGTATACTCGTTGTCTGCTGTACAACAAGGTAATTCACCTAACTAAGCAGAGTAGTGTAGGTGAGTGAAGTGGGTACTAGTGAACGCGGAAGGAAGGACTCAGTTAGTAGACAGAAAGTGACTTACATAGGTCGTCACCTAATGATTCAGGGTAAGTACCTAGACCTAATTCTCTCAGGTAAGAAGGTAACAACTATTAGGTACGGTATCGTGAGGCCTAAGTTCCAGGAGGTTATCATACATAGTGCTGGTAAGGTCATTGGTAAAGCAATCATTAAGCGAGTCACGTACAAGAAGGTTAAGGACTTAACTGATGAAGATGCTCAGAAAGATGGATTCTCGAATAAGCAAGAGCTCATTAGGGAGTTGAAGAAGACATACCCTGACCTGAAGTATGGCGACTATGTGACAATCATAGAGTTCGAGCTAGTTCAGAGGTTCGATAATGTGAGTGACTATGATGTGTACTGCGGTCTTAATCCACTAGATATAGCTAGGATAGCGCTTAGGTACGACATTGAGCTTACTGATGAAGAGAAGAGCTTACTTCGTGAACTACTAGCTAAGAAGAGTATACGGAAGTTAGCTATAGAGAAGTTTGGTAGCTTAAACAGGAGGTGGATTATTAGGAAGGTATTGCGAAAAGCACTTAGGTTACTTATTGAGAAGGGTATACTGAGCACTAGCATGAAGACTGGTACTTGATCTATCTACATAATGCTTCGTGTAGTACTTTGGTCTCAACTTCTCAACTATGTAGTTAAATGCCTTCTCTGGATCGCTCCTAGCACCGCAGGTGTAGACGTCGACCGTTGCGTATCTGTACCTAGGCCATGTGTGTATCGCTATGTGGCTCTCAACGACTAAAGCTAAGACACTGACACCACCTTTCTCTCCACTAAACTTCCATGACTTGAGGTCTACGAGTGTTGCATTAGCTACTTTAGCAGCCTCTACAACTACCTTTCTCAAGTACTCCTCATCATCCAGCACAGCCTCATCGCATTCATAGAGGTTTCCATACACGTGCTTACCTACGACAACACTATCTTCGCTCATCGCATCCTCACCGCTTACCTCTCCTTGCTATGATGTGAAGTATATAAGTTTACCGCTCACAGGATGTAGCGGATGAAAGTTATCGCTCCATTCGTACCCACCCCCAGGATTGTTGCTGTGGAGATGCTAAAGCTAGCTAAGGTGCGTAGTGGAGAATATGTTGTTGATCCTGGTTGTGGTGAGGGGAATATACTCTTTGTAGCTAGTGAGATCTTCAACGCAATAGCCATAGGAATAGAGATTCGTGGGGATTTAGTTGCTAGGTGTCTTCACAGAATTCTCGAGAAAGGTCTAGTTGGGAAGGTATACGTTATTCATGGAGATCTGTTTGACTTCAACTATGGGATAGCTGATGTGGTTACGCTCTACCTACTACCGTCGATGCTGGAGATCCTGAGCGAGAAGTTAGCTAGAGAGCTGAGGGAAGGTTCAAGAGTTGTAGCACATGACTTCCCACTACCTAAGTGGAAGCCAGTAGAGGTAATTGAGGTAACTAGTCCACTGAGAAGACACAGAATATACCTCTATCGAGTACCAGAATCACTACCCTCAACATACTCAAGTAGTGAACCTTGAGTAGCTCCCTGTTCCTCCTCACCATACAGAACTTTCTCAATCTTCCTCAAATCCTCAAGACTTAAACCCTTAACTACCTTATCCCACAACCTAACATTCTTAAATGCATTCATAGGTGAGCCAAATCTCTTGAGCAGTTCCCTAGCTCTAGCTTCTCCAATACCTGGTAAAGTAGCTAGTAAAGCTACCTGAAGCTCTTCAATCGTCGTACTCTTCTTAGCTGTTCTCACAGTAACTCTTCTCTTCTCCTCACCTTGTTCCTGTCTAGCTAATACATACAGTATCCTCGCAGTATCCTCCTTACTACTACTAGGTATGACGGAGATCCCCATCCTAGCTAACGTAGCTAGAGCACCGTAGATTGAGTTAATGTGCATCTCAGTGAACTTCAGAGCATACCTAAGTGATCCCTCAACAACCAGTATCGGTATCTTGTACGCATCACGAAGTCTCTTAGCTTGATCAAACACTCTACCATCCTTGATCGAATTTATGAAGTCAGCCCAAGTCTTTCTCTCAACAGCACACCTCTCAGATAGAACGTAGTCACCAACCTCTAGATCACGAACAACGACAACACAACCAAAATTCCTCCTCAAAGCAGCAGCTATATCACTAGCCTTAGCATATTCCTTCGAATCAATTACAATAATTACCTTACTCATTGAAGTCACCTCCCGCTAATACACAGTTTACAGATCCTAGCTGGACCATCTTCAACAGAACATAGTTCACAAACCAAGCGACCACACATCTTACACACAGCAACACTCAACTCCCTACCACATACCTCACAGAGAGCAGACTTACAAACTACACAAATTCCCTCATTGAGAACGTAATCCAACCTACAAACCAATCTACCACATATACGACATGTGTACTCACTAGGGAGCTCCTCACACAGCTCACAAAGCTCAGTCATGTGCAGAACCACCACGAAGTATATATACTCAAAATAGCTTAAACTCCCCTCCGGGAAACCATGAGTACCCAACTATCACAGAGACAAAAGCTCTTACTCTACTTAATATCGGTAGCTAAGGAAATAGAGAACCTATATCGACTACACCTACTAACCCTCTTACTCGCAAAGAGAGGAATAGACCTAGGCTACAGATTTCTCGATACAGGAGAAGCAGTGTACTCACCAGAACTACATAGAGACCTAAAGCAACTAATTGAGTTAGGTCTTGTGGAGGAAGTACTGGTCCTAAGTAGGAAGTATCATGAACTCTACGATAAGGTGTATAGAGTGACACAGAAAGGAGCTAAACTGTGTGAGGAAGTAAGCAGGGAAATTAGTGAAGATGTTAGAAAGAAGCTATCGGAGGAGGTGTCAAAGTTCAAGGAGCTAGAGATAGTAGACCTAATCGAGCTTGTGAGAAGTGGGTAAGATTATATACTTCGCTACATCTACTATAATGTGTCCCCGAGTAAGGGACATGGGGCACAGCAGATGACACAGAATCTACAGCTAATGGGTGTAAGGTTACCACGATTATCAGAGTTACTTCAGAGAAGGCCCATTAGGGTAGAGGAAAAGGTAACGAAGATAGTCCTCGAGCGAGGTATCAGTAACATATTGAGAGAACTAGATAACTACCTTAAGGGGCTTCACGAAGTAGCTATCGATGTACTTAGCGCGCTCTGTGTCGGTCGACATGTACTACTTGTAGGACCTGTAGGGATAGGTAAAACTAGTCTAGCTGAGGCAATAGCAGAGATACTCCACCTAGATGAGCCGCCATACATATTCTGTGCATGTCATTCACATATGACGGCAACAGAGCTAACAGGTGACATAGATATAGCAGTTGCGCTGCAGGCGGGACTTGACCATCCTCTAGCATACATACCGGGTCCACTAGTCATGGCTCATGGAAGAATACTCATACTGGATGAAATCAACAGACTCTCACCCTATAGCCAAGCAGCACTACTACAAGCATTACAAGAACACTACGTAGTCATTAGGGGTATAAGGATTAGGAGCGACTTCCTCGTAATAGCAACAGCAAATCCCGTTGAGTACTCCGGTGTATTCGAATTAACTGAAGCACTGGCGGATAGAATGAAGTACGTAGAGCTCAATTACCCAGATGCTGACTTACTTAAAGCGATAATTAGGTGGAAAGTAGATCAGATAGTTAGAAACTACGACGTAATTAAGATTCCTGAGGAGTTTCTCGATACGATAGTAGCTATGATAGGTATTATGCGTAGTGAGGGTTTAATTGAAGCAGGTCCAAGTATTAGAGCTTGCATCTATGCTGTTGCATCTACCATTGCTAGAGCACTAGTTGAGCGTAGAGAACCTACACTTGAAGATCTCAAACGTGAAGTTATTCAGAACTTCATACCCTCTATACGTGGTGAGTTTCAGAGTGAAACAGACAAGAAGACGTATCTAGAGAAGGTATTTGAGAGAGCTGTGTACATGGTAACTAGAGGTAGTGGGTAGTTACTATGTTAACTAAGGTCTTGGTACTACCCCTACTCGAAGTCTACAGCAAGGTCTACGAGTACCTCCTTAGTAATGATGAGGTCATGCACCCTGGCTCGGTTAGGAGCTACATCTACGCTACAGTCGATACTGCTGTTGCGCTTCTCCTCGATATCTCTAGGTTCTCTCACGAGGAGTATTCTGTGGATAAGATGGTTGATACGATTGTGAGAACTGCTGTAGCCAATTTAGCTTCATCAGTTAGGGTCTCTGACGAGACTAAGAAGAGGGAAATAATTGAGGAAGCTGTTAGGAGGGCTCTAGGTGCTGAAGACATTGTTCACGGTCTTCAATCAGCTATCAAGAAATTTTTAGAAGGAGAGAAGAAGAGTACCAGCTCTCAGGATAAGCAGAGGTCTCTAGATAAGTTGCTTCAGAGCTTGATTTCTCTCTTTGAGAAGTTTGCTTCTGAACTTGAGAAGAGATTTCGTCAACAACGTAGTAGTGAGGAGCCTTCTGAGATCGACAATGTGTGTAGTGGTAGCTTGAGAACTGTTGCAGCACCCACTCAGCAGCCTCAACAAAGTGATCTCGATCAGTGTAGGAGGAGTTACTCAGCTATCACTCCGACCGATTTATCTCCTGAAGTACTTATCTCGATACTGAGAGAAGCTAGGAATATCGATGAGATGAAGTTGTACGAAATTGTGTACGGGTACGGTATGGAGGAGTACCCCAATATCGCACAACTGATCAACATGCTATGTCCCATTACCGCACCAATAGGTGTTAGGCTTGAGATTGCTAGGAGGATAGTCTCTCAGCTTAAGAGAATACCGGAATCAGAGGTTGCCTTCCTAGAGCAAGCTCTACTAAAGCGTTCTTCTCAGAGGGTAAGTTATGAGAAGAAACTAAATGAACTGACGAAGGTTCGACTCTACAGACATCTATCATCGATAACAACGAAGTCTGCTATCAAGAAGGAGAGGCACTACATGTCGAAAGTACCCACATCAGCGATAGCTATGGTACGTCACTACGAGATTGGAGATAGTTCATGGTGTGTAGACGTAATGAGAACCTCAATGAACATAGTGAGAAAGCAGTTGACTAATAGACCCATTACCAGTAGAGATGTCGTGGTCTACGAGTACCTACCTGGTAAGCAAACAGACACAATAATATGTCTCGACGTATCAGGCTCCATGAGAGAATTCTGTGGTGTTAGACCTAAGATTGAGATAGCTAAGGAAGCACTAGCAAGGTATATCCAGTACCTTGTCAAATCAGATGACAAGCTCGCGCTCATACTCTTCAACTATAGAGCAGACCTACTATGGAACCTACTTCCAGTAAAGAAGTACTGGAAGAAGATGGTTAGCTTACTCACACACGTATGGGCTGCCGGTGGAACGAACATGTATGCAGCACTTAAGTTAGCTACTAACGTACTCAAGAGATCGAGAAGCACCTGTAGACACGTAGTGTGTATAACTGATGGTAGAACACTCTTTACAAACCTATGCCTAGCACAAGCTAAGTACCTCCACAAGAGAGGAGTAACGATATCTGTAGTAGCTGTTGGAGATTACATAGATGAGAAATTCCTACAAAAAGTCTCAAAGATCGGTGGTGGAGCTTACTACCACATCTCAACAATGGACGTGCTCGCAGATGTACTGAAGGACATAAGAGCAAGAACAACATAGTAACTAAACGCTTTTTAACTCCCAGAGGGCTTTTGATAAAAAGACCCGCGACCCGAGGTAGACACCCCAAAGTGGGAGGATGAAACCTCGGGCCTTACACTCCACACCTCTATAACCGTCGCTAAATTAACCACTACCTGAGTAAATGTTAATGTTTTAATTCCGTTTCCCCGCTACTGTAGAGGAGATTTAGGATGAGGCTCCTACTAATTCACGCTGAGTACTTCAGGTACAAAGTACGTGAGAAAGCTATTGAATCTGCTGAGGAGCTAGATGGTGTGAAGTCTGAAGCTGAATCCAGAAATACTCTCGTCTGTTTCTGTACTGTTGAGAAAGGTGATGAACGTAATCCCGAAGCCATAGCCGAGAGCGCATGTAGCGAAGTACTGAGCATAATGTCAAAAGTTAGAGCTAGCTCGGTAGTCCTATATCCATACGCTCACCTATCTCAGAAGCTAGCTGATCCAATTACAGCAGTTAGAGTACTTAAGATGCTTGAGGAAAAGCTCAAGGAACGTGGTATAGAGGTCATACGTGCACCCTTTGGGTACTACAAGAGCTTTGAAATAAAGTGCATTGGTCACCCACTTTCAGAACTATCGAGAACAATAACTCCAGCTGAGAAGGTACCTACTCATCCACCACCGAAGCCACGCAAGTACCTAGTGCTCACACCGGAAGGGGCGCTATATGATCCTCAGGAATTTGTTGAAAAGTACTGTAACGATGATGAGGTTAGGGTACTGGTTGAGAAAGAGGCGTTGAGAAAGGAGCTACCGGGTGGGAGAGAGCCGAAGATAATTGATTACTGTAGGAAATTCGGTATTGAGTGGGAAGGATTCTCAGATATAGGTCACATGAGATTTGGTCCAGAAGCAACAATACTAATGGACTTGATAGCTAAGTATTCATGGCAGGTAGCTAATGAACTTGGAATACCAGTGTACAGGGTATCAGGTACAAACATGTTCAACCTAGACGTACCTCCAGTGAGGAAGCATGCGGAACTCTTTGGAGAGAGGATGTACACCATTGAAGTGGATGGTAAGTTCTACGTCCTTAGATTTGCTGCTTGTCATCAGCAGTTTAGTATGTTGAAGGATTGGGTCATAAGCTATAGAGACCTACCCTTTGGTGTCTTTGAGCTAGCTGATAGCTATAGACTAGAGCAACCTGGCGAACTGCTACTTTGCTTTAGACTTAGGAAATTCCTCATGCCTGATCTACACATACTGTGTAGAGATCTTGAAGAAGCTAAGGAGATAGCTAAGAGGGTTCATGTCAAGATCCTTGAGGAAGCTCGTAAGCTAGGTAGAAGATATGTGTCACTGTACAACCTCACAGAGAGCTTCTTCAATGCACATAGGGACTTCATCCAGGAACTAGTTAAGCTAGAGGGTAGACCTGTCTTGTTGCACTTTGTTGAGGAAGGTAAGTACTACTGGGTAATCAATGTCGAGTATCACATAATTGATGAGCTTGGTAGGCCAAGGGAGATAGCTACGTTCCAGATAGATGTCGGTAATGCGGAGAGGTTTGGTATTAAGTACGTTGATGAGAAGGGTCAGGAGAGGTACCCAGTAATAATTCACACAGCACTTATAGGTTCTCTAGAGCGGTACCTCTATACCGTACTAGATACGGCAGCACAGATGGAGTTGAGAGGAGAGGTGCCTAAGATACCTACGTGGCTATGCCCAGTTCAGATCAGGGTTATTCCTGTATCGTCTGAGTACGTTAAATTCGCATGTGAGATAGCTGATGAACTCGAGAGGCATGGTTTTAGAGTTGACGTAGATGATAGAGATGAAACTGTTAGCAGGAAGATTAGAGAAGCTGAGGTTAGCTGGATACCGTACATTGTTGTAGTTGGGAAGAAAGAGCTTGAGTCAGGTAGGTTAAGTGTGAGAATTAGAGGTGTTGGTGTTAAGGAGCTGTCGCTACCTGAGTTGATTAAGTTACTTGAGGAGGAGGTCAAGGGATATCCGAGAACAGAGATAAAGTTACCGAGGTTCCTAAGTAGGAGACCAAGGTATAAGACAAGTAGTTAGAGAAGTAAGCATGTGTCGCGCGGTGAATACGTCCCTTCCCCTCTCATCCCACCCTCTCCGGGTTGTCGAGGGGGAGGGGACCGATATCGATCTCTATCTGACCTGAAAATTTACTTTACTTCAAGACACTTACATCCTACTCAAATTTCTCGCTTAGAGTTGTGTAGAATCCTACTAGTGCTAGCCTTCTCCTAATGGAGTTCTGCTCTGTCTCTGGAAATGCCTGTATTGCTTCCTCGATATTGCCTATCGTTATTTTCACGAGATTTTTCCTGACTAACTTCTCCAGTATTGACTTGAGGAATGATACATCTTCCTCGGAAGCTGCTCTAGCCTTTAGTACTAGCTGATCCTCTAGCCTTATGACCTTGATCTTCACACCCTCTACATTCACCTCCTTAGCTCTCTCAATGATCCTCTTTGGGACGTAGATGTCGTACACATTCTCGAGTAAGTCTATCCTAATGACTTCACCATCGTAGTAGATTTCGTAGTAGGGTGTACCGTAGGGTGTGGTACCTACATCCCAACCATTTTCAATAGCTATCTTCTCGAAGAGTTCGTATTCGGCAACTGTACTTTTGTTCGTTATGAAGAGGTCAATGTCGTATGTTGACCAAGGTACGTTGTACAGTAAGGGTATAACGAAGCTACCAATAACGACGAAGTCAACGTCATTCCTGTACAGCTCGGTGGCTACCTTAGCTAGAACCTTCTTAACTTTCTCAAGTTGTGTCGACATTGAGAACCCCATACACAAACAGGTTTAAGCTTAAATAAGTTTGTGATCCATATCCTGTAGGTGCATTTCCTTGAGGATTAGAGAGGTATTCACAGTACCCCTACCACTTGGTAAGGTGTTTTCAGTACTCCAGAGCTTCATAGAGTCTAGAGACACCACGTACATATTGGCACCTAAGTACGTCATCATGTGGTCTGAAGGCATGATAACCGAGAGAGATCCACTAAGTGAAAATATCTTGGTTGTAGCTGAGCTAGAGGAACTTTCAAGTGACTTAACTAAAGTATGTATTGAGATTACGTGGGACTTCACTATATTCGAGGAAAGAGCTAAGAGAGATCTACAGCTAGGTGTATTCACAGCTAGCTACCTAGCTGAAGTACTTAGAGAGAAGAGGCTATGGCTACTTAATAGCACTTCAAGTCTCTACAGCGAACTCCTCAAGATTAGGTTACTTAATTACCTCAATACAGTGAAGAATTTCGTCTACTCTCAGGTTCAACGAGAGCAGCTGTGCCGTACACAATAACAATATCCATAACGGCTCCTGCAGATACGGTGAGTTCCCTAAGCTCAATCCTTAGACCGAGCACAGCATTAGCACCGACTTCCCTAGCTTTCTCAACTAAGTCATCCATAGCATCTGTCAGTAAGTCATCAATTAACTCACTATCTACAGGTTGCGTAACTACAGGAATGGCACTTCTAACTTCTCTCCTGTAGTCAGCAATAGCGTACACCAATCCGTAAACCTTTACTATCTTATACCCAGGTATTGAGTCTAGAGTAGTGACTATGACATCGTCACTACGTAGTACTGACACAGTGCTCACCACGATATAGTGAAGGGAGGTAGTAACTTGAGGTTTATCGTAACGGTAAGTGGTAAAAGTTTCAAGTGCTTACGCTGTGGTACCTGCTGTTACTCTGGAGTTGAGCTATGTCCAAGTGAGGTTAAATTCCTCACAAGTGAGTATCCTTGGCTTAAATCCTATATAGTGATCAAGTACCAGAGAGATCAAGCACTCAGTGCAGGACCTAGGTACGTACTCTCACCTAGGAGGAGAGTTGAGTCGGTATTTCTCCAGAGATGTCCATTCTTCAAGTATGTAGATGATGTGGGTTGCTGCATGATATACGATAAGAGACCAAACTACTGTCGAGTATACCCACTATTCATGGGTTACCTAAAACATGAAGACATACTCATCGTAGACGTTCTCAATTGTCCAGGCACATTTACTGAAGGAGCTACCGTAGACCTCACATACGTAAACTCCATACTCAGAGAACTTAAGTTCCTAGATGAGTACCTGAAGATAATACCCAACATTTCCCCTCAAGTACCTCTAGATAATAAAGGTCAAGTCGTACTATCTCCACTTCACAGAAGAGAACTACTCAATAGGATAGGTACTACCATAGGAGAAATACTACGGCAAGTACCTACCCAGAACTTCGTAAGGGAATTAGTGAGGCTCCCTCTAAAGCTCTACTTCACTCTACATACAGCAAAGTATCACGTTCTAGGTAACGTCCTGTACGTAAAGCCATTACTTCAAGAACTTGAGGAAATATGGACTTCACTTCAGATACCTGAAGACATTGTACGTGAGCTATACCAGGTACTTTACAGCACGTTGATGAGGCCCTACCTCAAGTATGGTGTGTTGAAGTTACCCGATGTATTCCGTAGAGAATTCGTATCAGCACCAACAATTAGCTACGCACTGGAGAAGTTCTACAGAATACAAATCAGTGATACTGCGAAAAACATGTTGCTCAACTACATAGCTGAAGTACTTAGCAGAGTACCAACCTACTTTGCAATTCATAAACTTCCAACACCGATCTACACGCTAATCATAACGACAACATCAGTATCAATACTACTCCACATGATGATACGTGGCTACTACATGAGGTACGAACTTGAGAAGGAAGTCGCTAGAGGTATCTGGGTAAGTGATGTACTAGGCACAGGCCTAATAAGCGAACGTGGTCACTACCTAATTCCTCAACTACTTAACTACCTCCGTACTCTAAATCATTTAATTAATTAATGAAACGATATATGAGGTACTTAGTTAACACTAAAATACCGTCCCAATACTTTACATTAATGGGTGAATTAAATGGTTAAGGTTAGGTGTAAGTTAGTTTCATGGGATGAAATTGTGGAGTGGTGCGCTAAGTTAGCTGAGAAGATCAAGGAGTCAGGGTACAAACCCGACGTCATTGTAGCCGTTGCGAGAGGTGGTTTCACACCAGCTAGATTACTCTGCGACTTCCTAGGTGTAGAGAACCTACTCTCAATCCAGTCACAGCACTGGACTGAAGCAGCTAAGATGGCAGAAAAGGCAATTCTGAAATTCCCATACACAGTTGATCTAAGTGGTAAGAAGGTTCTCCTCGTCGATGATATTGCTGATACAGGTGAGAGCCTCATCCTAGCTAAGAAGTTCATACTGGAGAACTGGAAACCAGCTGAACTCAGGATAGCTACAATGCAGTGGATCTCACCAGTATGCAAGATGAAGCCAGATTACTACGTTGAGGAAGTTAAGGAATGGATCTGGTATCAATACCCATGGACTAGACTTGAGGATACTGTTCAGTTCATCACGAGATTCCTAAGGGAGGAGAAGGATAAGAAGCAGGAGTGGACATATGAAGAGATCGTCAATACATTCAGGGAGTGGTACGGTATTGATGTTGGTGACTTCTACTACAGGAAAGCTCTCGAGATGCTAGTTGAGAAGGGTGTTTTAGAGAAGATTGAAAGAGAGGGGAAAGTAATTTACAGAGTTAAGTCAATCTAAAGGTACATGAAGATTAGATGCATCTACATCACATGGGAAAGAGCTACAGAACTCTGTAGAGTACTATCGCATAAGATAAGGAATGAGGAGTACATACCTGATGTCATAATTGCTGTTGCAAGAGGTGGATACGTACCGGCGAGATTACTCTGTGACTACCTAGGTGTTACTGACTTGGTTAGTCTCCAGATTGAGTACTGGAGAACAGCTGTTAGGAAGAAGGAGCCAAAGATACGTAATCCCCTCACTGTTAATCTTCATGACAAGAGGGTTCTACTAGTTGATGATGTAGCTGATACGGGAGAAACACTCAAAGTCGCTAGCAACTACGTGATGAAGTGCTGTAACCCGCGAGAAGTTAAGACAGCAGTTCTCCACTACAAGTCAAGTAGCTGTAAGTACCCACCAAACTTCTATGCTGAAGAAGTTAGGGAGTGGGTATGGGTAATCTATCCATGGGAGTTCTACGAAGATGTAATAGATTTACTAACTACATCGCTAAAGGAACGCAATATAGCTGAGGTATCTCTAGATCAGATACAGAGAATATTTGAGGAGGACTATGACCTCATCCTTAGCAAAGATACTGTGAAGAGTATAGCTGAGGAGATGGTCCTCAGAAAGCTAGCTACCTACGTCAATGAAAACATCATCCGTGTATTAACTACAGCTTAGACAGTGGGTACGCATTAAAGCGGCTCCACTGAATGAGGTCTGATCTCTCCTGCACCTTGCTCAGTAATTACGGCTATTCTCGCTTTTTCCCACATGTCCCTAATGGACTTCGCACCTGCATATCCAAGAGCAGCCTTTAGAGCAGCCACGAACTCTCTTAAGACCTTGGATACAGGTCCTCTGTACGGTACTAAAGCCTCAATACCTTCAGCAACGTGCTTAGCTACTGGACTATACCTATCGAGTATGTACCGCTGTACTCTAGCTGCATGTGAGCCCATACCACGGTAGTACTTGTACAGCTTACCGCCGATTCTAACTACTGGACTGGGGGATTCATCACAACCAGCAAAGAGGTAACCACACATAACACACCAAGCACCAACAGCAAAAGCCTTTGCTGCATCAGCAGCCGACCTGATACCACCATCTGCTATTACAGGTATCTCCAAACCGTAGTCCTTCAGCGCATCTGCGACCTCAGCAACTGCGAAGAGTGTTGGTGCCGCTGCTCCCGTTACCTCTCCTGTACTGCATATACTTCCTGAACTAATACCAACCCTCAATCCATCTACTCTCTCTATACCTGTCACAACATCTTCAGCAGCCTTGTACGTACCTATGTTACCGATCACGACATCTGCAGATACCTCCTTTACCAACCTCTTAGTTGCATTGATGCAGTTTCTATTGTGGAAGTGTGCTACGTCTATGACTAGGATATCCACGTACCTATCGAGTGCTCTTGCTCTATCGATATCGAAGGGTGATATAGCTGCTGCACACAGTAACCTCCCATCTCTACCCCTAGATGGCTCAACACCTTTCTCTCTAGTACTGAGCATCTCAGCTCTTATGAAACCTAGGTACCTCCCATCCTTAGTCACGACAGGTAATGCCGTTAGCTTACTCTCCCTCATTAGCGATGCTGCGTAGCTCACATCTGCTGCTGTATCAAGTATCGGGATATCTCTCCTCACTATGGACGCAACGGGTTCCTCTGATAAGCTGAGCAGTACATCAACCTTTATGACCGTACCTAGTAACCTACCATCACCATCGACAACAGGAAGCACGTCAATGTCGTACTCTCTCATCAGCTCTAGCGCTCTAGCTACACTATCGTTAGGACTCAATGTTGGTACTGAATCAATTACTTCACTAGCTTCCTTAACGTTTCTAGCCATCTCGATTGCTCGCTCCTTGGAGCAATTCCTGTGTAATACACCGAGTGATCCTAATCTAGCTAGTGTTATAGCCATTCTCTCCTCGGTTACTGTGTCCATGGGTGAAGATACGATTGGTACCTTTATGCTGAAACTCTTCGTCACCTTAGTACTGAGGTCAACCTCAGATGGCTCTACCTCAGCAAATCCAGGAACTATGATTACGTCGCGGAAGGTATAAGCTACCGGTGCGTGGACTAACTTATCACGAAAACTAACCATCTACATGACCTCCAACTCCTTTTCTTTGTGATGTAGTACATATTGTGAAAAACCTTACTGATCTACCTCCTACATACTGAAGATCTCACTCTCACACACTTCGTATGGTATACCCCCAGATGGTACTGAATAGTGTATATTGATTTCTCGACGTGTTTAAGTAACTGCACGTAGCAGTTTATGCTAGGTTTATGAAGTTGTGGAATTTCCTCAACCTCGTCATTATGTGATTCCCGCACTGTAAATCGACGTGGTAAACTGACGTAGAGGTCATTTATCTCGTCTACAATAAGCTCAGAAAGCCCATACTCAGGTCTCGTAGATGGATCCGCGGATACTTCATGAGCATAAGCAATTAGTTGATGTCCGAGACATATACCAAGTACAGGTTTACCTGATTTAAGGACAGTAGTCGGTACATTAATTATCTTCGGACAGTCATACGGTAACCTAAATGGTCTACCACCTAGAATAACTACATCAAACCTAGCTAGTAGCTCATCTGCTACCTGTGTATTTAGCTTCAGTACAGATTCTACATCGACCTCCTTCAGCGACCTAGCTATTAAGTGATCGCACTGATCAATAAGTGAGGCTACGAGTACGGTAACCATAGAGATCTACTCGAACTCGATGGTTGCAGGTGGCTTCGAGGTAATGTCATAGTAAACTGCTGCTACGTAGTCTCCACAGACTTCACATATCTTGGTGCTAACTTTCTCGAGGTAGTTTAGGGGGATCTCACTTATGGTTGCTGTCATAAAGTCACGTGTCTCAATTGACCTAATGACTATTACGTACTTACCAACTGGATTGTTGTCACATATCTTGAGGATTACATGTGTTATCTCGTTGTCTAAGGAGACGAGATCCATTACTAGATTATGTAGTTTGCTATACGGTACCTCACAGAGATCCCTAGCCTCAATAGCTAGTACCCTACCGTATACTCTTGAACCACCTCTCACGCCTGTTGCCTTGGTACCTAAGTACTTGACATTGACACCTGTGGTGAAGTACTTACAGGCTACTTCACGTAACCTCCCTTCATACCCCACACTGATGACTTGGTTATCTAGGATAACTGCGAAGTACTGCGATGGAGAGAAACTCAATAGCATTTCCTCAACAACAGCTGTAGCCTTTCTCAAGATATCTAACTTCTCTAGATCAACCCTACCAACACAACGAACTAGTAAACCAGGACCAGGAAATGGTTGTCTCTTTAATATCTTCTCAGGAACACCTAATCTCCTAGCAACTTCACGAACTTGGTCCTTGTAGAGATCCTGTAGAGGCTCAATAACGGAGAAGCCATAGAGGTCTTCGACCTGAAGACCTAGTTGAGTTAGTACATTATGTTGAGTCTTTATACCTTTAACGGTCTCGATCCAGTCAGGAGCAATAGTTCCCTGAGCTAGAAACCTACATCCATACTCCTTAGCTACCTTAGCAAGCACGCTGTAGAAGACGTGTCTAAAGGTCTTTCTCTTCTCCTCAGCATCCTCTAAACCGAGAAGATACCTGTAGAATACATCCTTCACGTCAATAACCTTCAAATCTAGGTAACCTGAAAGAGTTGATACAACATCCTGAACCTCATTCTCTCTAAGAAATCCAGTATCCAGTATGACAGGTACCAATCTATCCCCAATAGCTCTCTTAACTAGGAATGCAGTAGTTGTACTATCAACACCACCAGAAATAGCACATAGAACTCGCTCAGGACCAACAACCCTCCTAATCTCCTCGACCTTTTCTTGAATAAAACGCTCGAAATCCATACCTTGAGCCCTTTACTACACACTTAAAAACTTTCCGAAAACTAATACGCTAACCAAGCTTCACAAGATCTTCAATGACCTCGACCAGTCTAGTAACTAGCGTAGAAAGTATTTTACTACCCTTATCGTAGGTAGCTTTCTCAGGTAAACCAACAGCACCAGTACTCAATTCCTTTCTCCCTCTCCCTCTATATACATACACCATACCTGGCTTAGTGAGGTCCGTACTCTCGAACCTAGATTTAGGTTTCTTAAGCTCTCCTCTAGCTAACTCCATAATCACTCTCTGGGAGAGAGCTAGAGCAAGGGAGGTCTCGACCTCGCATGCATGGTACATAGGTGATTCACAGACCTCCTCAATAATATCACGAGCGAGATCCCACCAATTAACAACAGCAATTACAACGTCAAACCTCTCTCGTAACTTCCTAGCAACTAAGTGAAGACACTCCGTATTCCCTCCATGAGCATTCAGGAGAAGAATCCTCTTAACTCCATGGTGTATAACTGATGTACAAACCTCTTCAAGTAATTTCATGAAGGTATCAAAGCTAAGTGTCAACGTACCTGGATAAGGCAGGAAATGCGAACTACAACCAATCACAACAGTAGGCACAACCAGCACCTTCAATCCCTTCTTCCAACACTCCATAGCTACTCTAATCGCAAGCTCCTCAGCAATGTAGGCATCGGTATCAAGTGGTAAGTGAGGACCATGCTGTTCAATGGATCCGGTAGGAATGATGACAGCAGCCAACTCAGGGATCAAGCTCTTAAGCTCACACCACGTATACCTAGACCACAGCACCCTCTCCCTCTCACTAAGTGAAGCACTAACCATACCCCTACACCCCACCAAACATCTCCAACGCAACTCTTAAGCTTAGAACAGCACCACCATGAGCAGTATACCTCTTCCTAACAACAATAGGTAATGTAAAGGGAACACTAACACCAGTAACTAATGCATCTTGATCACTCAAAGCCTTGATCTCAAGTATGTCGCTCTCAGTTATTGACTCGGAAACCATCTTAACGTAGTGTAGATCCTTCGGATTAATCATCCTCTTAAATATCTGAGTCATGCACTGCGACGTTATGTTCGGATCAACTCTAGATGGTCTCTGAGAAATTATGCATAGTCCAATCATGAATTTTCTACCTTCAGAGGCAATCCTCATTAGGGAGTACTTCGATGGAGCATCCTCACCAACAGGAGCAAATACGTGAGCTTCCTCAACAATTATGAAGGTCGGTGGTATTTTTCTCTGAGTAGCGAGGTAGAATATGCTATCGAGAATCACAGATGCAAAGGCCTGTTGATCCACCCTATCTAAACCACTTAGATCAAATACAGCAATACCTCGTTCAAGTAGTATCTCCTTCATGTTAAGTAACTTAATTTGTTCACCACGAAATTCCTCACCAACAGTAGTTATGAAGAACGGTCTATTACGGAAGAGCAACCTAAGCTTAGTCTCAAGACTTTGAAGTGCCATCTTACCGCCAGGACCTGGAGGTGCGGCGTGCTCACCACGCCTAATAACTTCATCAATCAACTCGTCAACATCCTCAAACTCAACACCCGATAAATCACCAATCTGAATCTCCTTCCAACCCTCCTCGAGAACTCTCTTCTGAGCTTCAGTAATACCGTAGTAGTAGTCAAGTAGCTTAACCAATGCTCTAAACGATAGTAATCTAGGGTAGACACCAACTCTAGTGTACCTCCTCTTAACACCAAACCTCTTCTCAAAGTACTTATCGAAGATCTCAGTACTAACCCTAGCAGGTACAAACACCTTAACTCTACTAGCTATTAAATCAGCTAACTTTCTCTCCTCTTCACTGAGAGAATACTTGCAGAAGGGATCCATGTACGCAGGTACCTGCATAGAGCTATACTCACCATGTGGATCGATGATTACTATCGGTATGTTGAATCTGTGACACAGCTCTTCACAAATTACAGCTGCAGTCCATGACTTACCACCACCAGTAGCGGCAAGTATAGCACAGTGCTGAGTAACCAGTCTATCAGCATCAATTGTAGCTGGTATCCTCGGATGACCTCTTATGTAACCAATCACTATGTGAGATTCACTTCTCTGTGCTGATAGTAGTTGAGACTTAATGAATTCATCATCTGCAAAGTAAACGTAGTCAAACGGTTTAGGTGGTATCTTCGGTTTCTCAAATCTACCATCTACCACCCTACCAACTATGACAGCTGTAGCAATGGTTATCTCCGTAATGTTATCAACTAGGTAACCTCTCTCCCTCATGTGCTCGAGGTACTCATCACTAGTCAAGTGAATGACTAGCTTTTCCTCAGCGAGGTAGTTCTTCCTAGTTACGTGAACGACTCTAGCAAGTGCATAGTCGTCACCACTACACTTCTTGTCGTAGTTAGGTACCTTAACGAAACTACCAACAGTAATCAAGTGTTCGCAATGAGGGAACACTCTGAACTTGATAGATTCCGTTGTTGTGGTCTCAAAGATTATACCAATTCTCAGGTCACTCATGTAATTACCAAGTCGTGTATTTGTAGTTCATGGGTATAAAGTCAACAGTTAAGTAAGGTGAGGACTAGGGGTGTGTACATGGGTCTGTATCAGTTAAATGTCATCTGTATAATATCTGAATGTTACCGAAATAAACCTGGTAAGGACACAGGCTATTGATGCAAACACCAGCAAGGCAGAAGTGCAGCAATGCCCTACCTCCTCACGAGTACAAGCTACATAACCAGGTATGCAGTACACCCTCAGTGAAGCTAATAAGCAACCTCTTTAGCAATTACGATCCAACCCCCTTAGAAGTTTCAAGTGATAGACTTAAGATCTTGCTCCGAAAGGTAAATTCAATTCTAGTCATTGAGAAACAACACACATCAGAGATCATCTTCAAGCTATATTCATCGAAACCTATCAACCCTAAGACACTACGTGAGCTAAAGTACCTCTCGATAATAACATCGATACTATCCAAGATAGACAAAAACACTGTTCGAATTCACAGGCATTGTCATGAAGGTAGTAATTACCTCACGTGGTTCCTAACAACAGTAGCTAGCCCCTTCTCACTTGCTATTAGCTACTTCACAGTAGTAGCACTTCTAGTACTTACTCAGTGTTTCATCGGCCCTATAGACATTACGTACATTCCCCTCCTCGTGATAGTAACAGCCTTCACTATGTGGTTCGTAATGCTACTAGCGATGAGATTCACACTGAGTAAGTACGTCATAGAGAACATAGTTGTGAGCGGCACTGAGCTACCTCTCAAATCTATTATCTACCCAATAGCTAGAAAGTTAGGTATGGGAAGAGAAGTAGTAGTATCGGTACTACCTACTGGTCGAGTACTAGCTATTGTCATACCACTACCAAAACCTATGTTAGTTCTATCTCATGGTCTACTCTCCATGTTGAGTATTGATGAGCTAGAGGCCGTGCTAGCTCACGAGCTTAGTCACGTAAGAGGACTAGACTTCGTTCACGTATGGCTCTTCGCTGTAGCTGAGTACCTACTTCGACTACTAGTCATTACACACCTATTCTATCGAAGTCCTATTGAGTTCCTACTCACAATACTGATCTACCTAGTGGCCGTGATCTACGTCTTTGCTATTTTTAGCAGATTCCTTGAGATAAGAGCTGACATACGTTCACTTGAGGTGATCAATCCGCTAGCTCTAGCATCTGCTCTTGTGAAGGTGTGTTCTCATGACGTAGCTTCGGTTCTCTCTCGCGAAGTACATAGTAGGAAGATACCTCTACTACGTAGTTCTCTCCTCTCAATGCATCCTCATGTACTCCTACGAGTTAAGTACTTGGTTAAGTTCTACCTTGAACCTAGATTGAGAGTAAGTTGTTTTAGGAGAGTACTTACAATAGTACTGATAGCACTTGGTTTATGGAGGTAAGTACATGAACTACATGGTACTAGCTATATTGATCATCGTGATGGGTTTCATATTGCTGACCATAGGTTTACTTCTATCGATAATGGGTAGAGGTAGAGCTAGAGTTGGTGGTGTTGTATTCATTGGGCCCATACCCATAGTGTTTGGTGAGAGGAATTTAGCGGCTATTGCTCTGATAATAGGTCTCGTCTTTATGCTTCTTACACTGGTACTCATGCTGATTCACCTAGTTCCCTAAGCTTTGCATTGAGGTGGTAGAGGAGAGCTACTCCTCCACGAATAGCACCGTAGATGTTATTTGAGAAGGTAGCTATTACAAGGTCTGTTCCAGTTCTCAAGTACGTACTCACAATGTTGTAAGTAGGTCTCGAGTACGCACTTAAGTCACTACAGACACCAGGTATCGAGATTCTACCATTCCTACCAACGAGCATGAGCACCGCCCCATCTGCACCGTACCTAATAGCTACATCTCTCTCCTCAAGACAGTACCTCGATAGTACGTGTGTTAGGTCTGTACAGTAGAATAGTGTTGTGTACTTAGTACTTGCTAGGGGGAAGTTATTCAGTATCACGATGTGAAGTACGTTCAGCCTACTGAGAGTTTCATTGAGGTATTGAAGACCGTGCTCTGTAAGTGCCGTACCTCCTCTAGTTGTCTGAGCTAATCCTGAGTTAACTAGCTGCTGTAGAAATCTACGTACCTTACCCTCACCCAGACCGGTTAACTTACTTATGGTGTACCTACCTATTCTCCTCATGTACTTGATCAAGAGTAGCATAGATACTGCATCAATTTGAGGAATCAATACGTATCCCAGATATTATGTATGTGAGCTGGGTATATTTAGGGCTTAAAGTAAACCTCTCTACGTGTGATGAACTGATGGGCAGCTGAAGTGTGATGTAGTCCTTGGGCACTGACGTGATGACCGTGGGATAGAGGGATTCATGACCGAAACCGACCTAACTGACGTTTAAGCACTGAACAAACCCTAGCAAGAACCTCACGATCTCTCTCAACAAAGCTATTAACTAGATCAACTACCTTACCCAAATCCTGAGTAGAGATTAGGCACTCATGACCAATCTTGACGGGAAAGTCAAGTCTATACATAGACCACAACGACACATTAATGAGGTCACGTAAAGATGTTATACCGGAGTGCTTAAAGTCAACAAGTTTAACCAACTTCAGCAACTTAGTAGCACTCTCTAAGTCAGGGCACGCAATTTCCAGAAAGGTACCTCTAGCACCAATCCAGAGAACATACTTCGGAACGTATTCACGTACAAGCTCATGAACCACATCAACAACACACTGAGATCCCCTATAGAGGATAACAGCATTAGAGAACTCCTCAGGAAAAACACCAATAGGACTAGGAGAGTCGTAGATCAGAACACACCCCTCAACAATCCTCAATACTCGATAACCTAAATTCACAAGAACGTCAACAAGCTCATTCACGAACATGAACCCCCTAATCCACTAAGCAACCGCAAAAACCCATACACCACGGGTTATTAACTCCAACACTATTAGAAGATGGCGATTTAGCTATCCCAACCCCATAGAACCTACAAAGCTGCAACTCCTTAGGACTAGTACCATCAGTTATAGCTAAACCAAATTAATATGAAGGCAGATTCTTAACTGACAACGAACTACGTACCCTATCCACTACATCCAACTTCCGTACATTAATGAAGTACACCTTCTTCCTCTCAATTTCCTCAACGATCTTCCTCTTAGTTTCCTCCTCAGCTAAAAGAGTAGACTGAACCTTCATAGCAACCTCATCAAAGAACCTCTTCAACCTCAAAACAACCCTATAAAACGGCAAGTACACACTAGACCAAACAACCCCCTTATCCCGCCTCATCTCACCATTCCTGAATTCTTGACCCCATATTACTTCAAGATGAAGGAAGGTGAAGAGATAAGGTGAAGGTCATCAGGGTAATGGAACATTGGTAAGTTTCATGAAACACTGACCAACATTACTTCACTGATTCACTGAAAGCTCTTGTCCCCACCTCCCTTCGCTAGGTACTACCTCTCTTATCCTGACATTGGACAGGAGGCCCCCCTCATCGCATATTGCTCAGGAATCACCTCAGTAGCCTACATCTCATTGCGTGATTTCAAGTTTTGTGTTGGTGTTCACAGTTCTTCCACACTACACCAGGTACAGAGAGCCTATGCCGTTCACAGACTCTATGATCCTAGGATTCCTATAGGCATTACTAATGACACTCCTCACACAGTTGGCAATGCTGAAAGAGTATTTGAGGAGAGCGTAATCGTGGACGTTGAACGTCGTTAACTTCCCTAGGCTATGACTATACCCAGCCAATACGTTTTACCGTTTTTATCAGCTAGCTCAGTATCTCTACAGCTATGTAGGGAAGTGCTGAAGCATGGACTTACATAGGGGCGCTTGCTGGTTTTTGTCAAGGCAATACATGTCAACATTATTGTAAGCCTCGGAGCAACGTAGGTAAGTATTTAAGCTATTCAATACGAAGCTTGGTGAGATCTAGCTTTTCGACATACATTAGTAGAAGTTATTCAGCCCTGGGATGGGGTGACGAGCTTCAGTGTTTCTATGGAAGCCATCCGAGGCACTTCAGTGTTTCTATGAATCTATCGAAATCCTTAGGCGATAGTATGATGTAGTTGTCGTTTTTAAGTTTGAGTACGAGTGCTTGACCGAGATCGTTTATGGCTATGAAAGCTTTCGAACCGTTGCTAAGCCTATACCACCCAACTCTCCAGCTAGGTAAACCTATGCCGTAGAGTCTTATAGTAGGCTTGAGCTCCGGGTGGTACCTAAGATCTAGAACCATAGCAAACACCACATCATCTCTCCTAACATGTAAATGAATGAATGGTGGAGCACGAACAGCTATGGAATCTCTATCGACGTAGATACTGAACAACACTATGGGTAGTATCGTCAACACTAATGCAACTATTAGAACACAACACAAGATCACAACCGTAATCAGCGCAGCTGGTGGAAGTGAAAGTCTAAACACTGAGGTCTCTAACATGTACAGACCGTGTCAAGTACCTAACCCTAGACCTAATTTAAGCATTTCTATTGGTGAGATTCTCAGTACTTTACCATGTTACAATATTTTGCGGTGTTCTGAGGTTAAGTTGAAGAGGGTACGGGTCTATTACTTGAATTCCGTACCTCAGAGAATAACTAAGGAAGTTTGAGAGGTTTAAGAGAGGTGCTTCAAGGTGCTCACGTTTATTCTTGCTAATTGGTAAATTACTTGAATACGAATACTTTAAGAGAGGTATTGTTTCGATTGTTAGTATCTTAAATCGTAATGGTGATGGTGGTTAGGTAAGTGTTGTTATTTGGGGGGATTGTGAAGTAAGTTTTTGTCAGGGATGGTGTGACTGGTAGATTGGTAAGGGATAATGACAATACTTTGCTTAATAGGCTTCTCGATGAGCTACCTAGCTTGTTAGCAACTTCAATACCTCTATCCTGAAGTTTTCTAATGCTTTCATGAGGTTCTTTTTCTTCGTTATGCTCTATTTCTTTGGAGGTTTTGCTATGTATGGTTTCGAGGAGAGAAGAATATCCCTTAGTTTTGTGTTTGACCCTTAATTGTTGCTCTGGTATCTCCACATAGTGCCTCTAGGTAGCTTATTTTGGTGCCTCTCATTTTATGTGAGGTACCTCAATAAGATGCCTTAGATTGAGTGAAGAGTTGTTGTGGTTTCTGTAGTTATTCGATTACATTGACTACAATGATTTTTATTCCCGTACTTTACTCTTGCTTTACTCTCGGCCCGTGCATGTGGGTCATTATGTGTTTTGCTGATGACGATATCTCAATAAGTATTGATTTTTGTCATCTCGATGCTCTTGAACTTGGGTTTGAGTAGGTTCGTGAGTACGCTATTAATGGTGTTGCTGTTGTAGAGAGTGTTGCTAGGCTTAGAGTTGCTTACAATGATCCTAGTGCATTTACTGAGGTTGGAGAGAGCTTGTGAGAGATTTGTCTTTGTTCTTCGTGAATCGGTATTTTTCTTTGTTCGTGTTAGTAATGAGCTTAAGGTATGTCCTGAGGAATTGAGATGGCGGGAAAGGTTGATTGGGTCTATTGTTGAAGTACTTAAACGATATCAAGCATGTACTAGAAGCCGTATCGGTAACTTCACTATCTCTATACCTAAACCTCTTTGTGATTTGCTAAGTGATTTCGTTATGACGCTACGTCTAAATAGTAACGGCTCTCTTCTAACTTGCGAAACTGTAGGAGGTATATACCGTGTGTAGCAGAGTTTTGTCAAGAGAGATACTGGAGAAAATAATGGTATCCATCAGAGAGGGTATTCAAGCAAATCATAGGAGGATGATTGTGTTTACTGGATCTACCGACGAGAATTTTGTTAAGGCAACAATTGAAGTAATTGAGGCTTACGTCACAGTAGGTGAGGTAAAGGAGTTGAAGGGTGTGTATTGTTACCAGCCAGAGTTTAGTGATGGAATGCGTCGACAAACTCTGATGAGGCAGATGTACGAGAGGATACTAAAGAATTACGGCATTACATTGGACCTACTCCCTTATAAGGACACTGAAGAGATTCTCGGAACAACCTACGACTTTGCAGTACTAGACCTCATCAATGACCTCAAACCTAATGACGTAGGTAGATTAGGTGGTGTAGTTAGAGGTGGTGGTTTCTACATCCTGTACACACCGCGATTTGAGGAGTGGGATAAGATAGTCACTAAGTTCCAGAAGAATCTCCTAGTACCTCAGTACGGACCAGAATACCTAAGGCACTACTTCAAGAAGAGATTCGTAACTAAGCTATTTGAGTACCCTGGAATAGCAATCGTGGATGTAGACTCGAGGAAATTCATTAGAGAACCACAACCAGACCCAAGTGCGAAGAAGTGGGTTAAGAGAGAACCGACAATACCACCAAGACCTAGATTCCCAGAAAAGGTCTATAGGTTAGCACTAACGCAGGACCAGGTAAATGTCCTCAGAATCCTAGAGAAACTCTACGAGAGACCTGAGAAGAAGCTAGCTATAGTGATAACTGCTGACAGAGGCAGAGGCAAGTCATGTGCGATAGGTATAGGGCTAGTAGCACTAGGACACAAGTTGAGAAAAGCTAAGGGTAGTGCAAGGATTGTAGTAACAGCACCACATGAATCTAACGTACAGTCTCTCTTCGAGCTAGCTATAAAGACATTTAGGACACTAGGCTACGACCCATATATCGAGAAGAGAGGGGGTTACGTAGTATCTCTAAGAGCTAAGAACATATTCATAGACTACCTAACACCATTCGAGGTACTTAGCAGACAGAGAGCAGACATAGTAGCTGTTGATGAAGCAGCAGGAATACCAGTACCAATCCTCTACAAGATACATAGCAAGTTTGACAGAATGATCTTCTCATCAACAATACACGGATATGAGGGAGCGGGTAGAGGCTTCACCGTGAGATTCCTGAGGTACCTCAAGAATGACCCCAATACTGAGGTCGTAGAGTACGAGATGACAGAGCCCATAAGGTACGCAGAGAATGACCCCATAGAGAACTGGCTCTTTGACACACTGCTCCTAGATGCCGAACCAGCAGAGCTAACGGACGAGGACCTGAGAATGATTGAGAGAATGGAGGTGGAGTACTACGTACCAGAACTAGAAGAGTTCTTCCTCAAGAAGGAAGATGAACTAAGGCAATTCTTCGGAATCTACGTACAGGCACACTATAGAAATAGACCAGATGACTTAGGCATGATGATGGATGCACCGCACCACACAGTTAGAGCACTAAGGTTAAAGAGTGGGAAGATCGTGGTAGCAGTTGAGCTAGCTGAAGAAGGGCCAATACCTGACGAGATGTATGATGAGCTTATTAGAGGAATAAAGCTACCAGGAAACATAATACCTGATAGAGTGGTCAAGTATTGGAGAGTACGAGAATTCGCAAAGATGAAGGGTTGGAGGATAGTTAGAATAGCAACACACCCACAAGTACAGAGGAAAGGACTAGGTTCCAGGATGATTGAGTTCATATGCGAAGAAGCTAAGAAACGAGGCTATGATTGGGTAGGTACAGGGTTCGGTGTAAATCCAGAATTACTGAGATTTTGGTTGAGAAATGGCTTCATACCAGTTCACATAAGTCCAGAGAGAAACCCTGTCAGTGGTGAGTACAGTATACTACTCATCAAGCCACTAACTGAGGAAGCTAAGAGACTTGTCATGTACATGAACAGAGAATTTAGGTTAAGACTCATTAACTCACTCTGTGGACCATACTTTGACCTGGAGTACGAAGTAGCTAGGATGCTGCTAGAGGACTGGGGTGAACCGGTGTTTGAGGACTATAAACCAAGACTAACGAAAGCACAGCTAGAGAGGTTAATAGCGTACGCATATGGGCCAATGACATATGAGAACGTCGTAGATGCGCTCATGGAATTAGTTAAGGCGTACTTCTACGATACTTCGAAGAGGAGACCGAAGCTACTACCATTACATGAGTACATGATGATAGTTAAGGTGCTACAGTCAAAGAGTTGGAAACTAGCAGCACAGGAGCTAAAGATGCCACCAGTTACGCTCATGCTATCGCTAAGAGACGTAGCTAAGGTACTGCTCAAGTACTACATAGGGGATTTCGAGATACCACTATTCTACGCAGGACCAACGAAAGGAAGAGGATAGGAGAATCAACTGCGCATTAGCGACCACTGTCATGGGGATTGCTTCTTTAAGTTACGAATACAGGAACGTGTTTGGAAATACTAAGCTATATCTGCTCCTAAATCTCTTGCTACTGCTTTCGCTACTAATCTAGCTACTCTAAGCGGTTCAGGTATAGAACCAGTCTTCGTGAATCTATTGAGTACGTGTATGCACTCCCACTTCTCCATACCAAAGAACCTAACGTAGACTCTATACCCTGTCTTGAGTACTATAGGTACTCTCTCACCATTCCTCCTATAGATCTCTATCCTCTTCTCACAATCCTGAGGAAAGTACTTCCTGAAGTACTCCTCTAATCCTTCAGATTCCTCGTAGGTTACACATATGAGAGGTACCTTGGTCTCCTCGTGAACCCTAATGAGGTCTATGACGTTGTACCAAGCTATTATACATCCGTTTAACATTATTACCGAGATATCGGTTCTGCTCAGACTACGAAATATGTTGAGTACTCCATCTGTTGCGTCGAGACCGCCAACAGTTATCTTCGCCATAGCGCAACCATCGATAACGCCATCACCCCTCATGACTACTCCAGCAAGTATCGAGTACTTTGACCTACCCTTTATGAAGCACTCAGCAATACCTAGAGCACGTATACCTTTCTTGAAGACACTCACACTCACTTCACAATCCCTCTCTCCCTAGCTAACTTCATGAGTATGGGTATCTCACGTATCTTGTTGATATCTAGTTCATCCCAGTAAATACCTTCAGGTTTCCTAAATGGTGAGTCCTTAATCTCTATACTCTTCGTCGGTGTGAAGATGTAGTCTATGGGTACGTCATGTCTTGTCATCGGTATGTAGTCAACAATCTGTATGTCGTGAACTGTAGTCACAACTGGTGTCTTCTCATCTACGACACCCATCTCACGAAGAATAGCGTACTCTAGATCTGAGTAACCACCACCCTTACCTAATCTAGCACCTTGTACTGTGACGGCAACCGACCCAGTTACCTTGACATCTATTCTGTACGGTATAGTATCGACAGTACGACCGTACTTGAACGCACCAGCTATAGTAGATGCTTTTCTCTCCTGTCCTCTAGGTACGTCACCTGGCTTAATAATGAGGAATCCCTGTCGTAACCTAGGTGTAGCCATTATCAGCACCTTACCTGATGCAATGACAGCTTCTCTAATTGGCCTCTGTGGTGAGTCGGGACAGCAGAAGATAACATCAGCTCTCTCGAAGAGCTTAGACTCAATGAATTTCTTAGCAGCAACTTCGTGACCTCGAAAATTAGGTATCCTACCATAGCACGGTCTCGGGAACACAGCTATATTCCTCCTCTCCATCTCACTCCAAATCCTCTCCCTAATACGCCTCTTAATGCTCGTCACGTCTCCACTCCTCATTCAGCACCAGTACCTCACTCAAGCCTAAGGTAATCAAGTTTAAAAGCCTCACACAACTAATTAATCATAAAGGGATTCGATGATCTCTAAGTCACTTCAAGTAATCGAGAGAGCTAAAGCTGAGGGCCGTAAGATCCTAGTTTTCACAGAGGTCTTCGAAATCCTTAAACACTACGGAATCCCCGTAGCAGAGACCCACATAGCTAGGAGCGTCGATGAAGCAATTGAGTATGCTAAGAGAATTGGCTTCCCTGTTGTGTTGAAGATTGTGTCACCTGATATCGTACATAAGTTCGATGTAGGTGGTGTGGTTATCGGGATTCAGAGTGAAGAGGAGTTAGTGAAAGCTTATGAGAGTATTCTGGAAAATATTAAGGTTAAGGCACCTAAAGCAAGGATTTGGGGTATTGCTGTTCAAGAGATGGTAACTAAGGGTCATGAGGTATTTATCGGTGGTATGGAGGACTCAGTATTTGGACCAGTGGTGCTCTTCGGTCTTGGTGGTATATTCGTAGAGGTTCTACGCGATATATCTTTTAGACTAGCACCGATAACCAAAAATGAAGCGCTTGAAATGATTACTGAGCTGAAGGGCGCTACAATCCTTAAAGGTTATAGAGGTGGAGAGGAAGTTAACCTAGAAGTACTTGCCGACGTAATAGCAAGGTGCTCTCAAATGATATCAGATCTCGAGCATTACATTAAGGAGCTCGATCTAAACCCAGTTAAGACATACGCAGACAAGTGTAAAGTTGTGGATGCTAGAGCAGTACTTACCTAACGCAATATCACTCCACTTTACACATGTAACACAAGAGCAGAGCAATCTCAAATTACTTATTTACTAAGGAAGAAACAAATATAGAGGGGGTAATACCAGCATTGAACTGCTGGGGGACCTACCTTGAACATTATGAAGAATTTCTCTCTTTGGATGAACTGGAAGTTTAGAGGACATAAGGCAGTAGCCCAGCTATTCACGACCAAGCTCATGCAGGACGACTACCTCTGTGACTACATCATCACAATTGAGGAGATCACGAGGAGATATACAGGGAGTAAGGCCATAGCTGAGACCATGGCTACCGTAGCAGGTATACTATACGTCATATCATCTGTATGCCCCGACGAAGCATCTAGAGCTGGAGCAGTTCAGCTACTTCTCAAGGGATCTACTCTAGCTAAGGCAATTAAGGAGATAGCTAACTCAACAAAGGATAAGTTACCTAGTAAACTAGTTCTTGATGAGGGTTTTGAGGAACCAGAACACACGTTCATGTAGTTACCGATATTTAGCGGTAAACTCTCAGTACGTACGTGCACAAGTTCTGGTTAAAGTGCTTAAAGTGCGGTAGAGTATATAGCCTCAGCAGTAAGTGGATTTGGAGATGCTCAAGCTGTTACTCACCACTCGATACAGAGCTAGATCTAGGTAAAGTCACTATTCCACGTAACTATCCAGGAATCTGGAAGTTCATAGATGTTCTACCCTGTTCAGAGAAATTCATTACCTACCTCGGTGAGGGATCTACTCCACTAGTGATTAGAGAGTTTAGGGGAGTAAAGCTACTGCTTAAGCTAGAATATCTAAATCCTACAGGATCATTTAAGGATAGAGGATCTGCTGTTACTCTCTCTAAGGTACTTGAGCTAGGAATACACCGCATATGTGAGGATTCTTCAGGAAATGCAGGTCTCTCACTTGCTGCTTACTCAAGCTCCTTCTCGGTTAAGTGCCGTATCTACGTTCCCAGAGATAGCCCTGAGAGCAAGAGGCACCTCATTGAGCTATTTGGTGCAGAACTAATCGAGTGTCCCTCACGTGAGGTAGCGTATAGAGAAGCTACATGTGCTGAGTTAAGTGGCTACACCTACGTCGGTCATCTTTGGAACCCTATCTACATAGACGGTGTCAAGACAATAGCTTATGAACTAGCTCTTCAACTTCGTGAACTCTCTATAACTGACTTCCCAAGCTTTGTCGTTGTCCCAGTTGCTTCAGGTACCTTACTACTTGGTCTAGCTAAGGGATTTAGGGAGTTGAAGCAGTTGGGACTAGTGAGTAGTGACCCCATTTACGTAGCTGTTCAGGGTACTGATGTAGCTCCTCTAGCTAGGTACGTCAAGACAATACCGTGTGAAGGCTCATCGTCACTACTGGATGCTCTTAGGGTACCCAACCCTCCTAGGTTAAGTCAACTAGTTGATGTAATCAATAAGTCAGGTGGCCTCTGTATCTTGACTAACAACAATCACGTAATTAAGGCACTCAAGACATTGTGTAAGTGGGGCTTCGTAGTTGAACCAACATCAGCTTCAGTCCTCGCAGCTATTGAGAAGTTAATCGATTACAGGATTCTAGAGAGTGGAGATGTAGTCTTTGCTCCACTAACAGGTAGTGGTCTAAAGGTCACTTACCTACTACTCAAACTAACTACAGGTTCCTGCTAACGTAGCTTAGGTGGTACCTTAGATGCCTTAATTTCCGAGAATGTGGTTGAGTACAGTGATGGACCTGTATGTAGAGGGTAGAGAGTTCTTCTAATGAATGTCTCTCTCTAAACAATGGATGCGTAGATAGTTTACATACCTTTGTCTCTTCTCTCAACTTCACTGACTTAGGTAGCGCCACTACATCACTTCCTGCGGCATTGCCAACGAAATCAATTCTCTCGCTGAGTACCTCAGGTAGTAGCCCATGGTTAAAGCGCTCTCTAGTCTGAGGTAAGTATCGAATGGAAACTGCGAGGCACATCTTGTCAATGTACTTCTCATCTCCTTACATCTCTCCGTGTAATCACGATATCCTTCAAGGATATCGATCTCACGAGTATAAGCAACCACAAACTCAATACCGGAACTAACCAAGAAATCACACAACTCAGCCCCATAATTAACCTCAGCCCCTTCATCATCAAGGAGGATCAATATTGTCTCCTTGTGAGAAACCACCGATAAGTATTCAAGTACCCCATTAGAGACAGTGTCAGTACCTCACTAACCAATATCAGAGATGGTTTAATGCTATGTACAGTATTCATAAGAGCATACGACAGAATTGGCTTGATGAGAGACATAGCAGATGTAATGTCTAGAAACGGAATGAACATTCTCCATAGCTACACAACAGCAAAAGAGGGGTACGCGTACCTCCTACTAGTAGCTGAAGGAGAAGCAGATCCAGACACAATAAAGCAACAACTAACCAACGTACCCAATGTAGTAGCAGTAGACGTAACCGAAATACCAGAGTACAGTGACATCTTCACAGAGCTAGCAACGACAATAGTTGAGTACCTAGAGAGAGGCTACATCTCCATAAGCGACGTACCTAAGCTAGTACACCCAGAGTACCTCACAGACATACTACTCCGTCTAGATGAGAAGACAAGAAGAAGACTCTACCCACTAATACCAGATAGCTACTACGTAGAGATTCTACATCAACTACCACCACAACTACTGACCGAAGTCATGGAGGTAGTTGGAGTAGATAGAGTTACGAGAATAGCAGCGCAACTCCCTGTAGACAACCTCGCTGACGTAATATCGAAACTACCACACACGGCAAGAAGAGAGCTATTGAGGAGATTACCTGAAGACAAGGTTAGAGAGGTGAAGAAGGTACTCGAGTACCCACCAGATACAGCTGGTGGACTCATGATAACCAAAGTACCAATAGCGAAGTTAGGTACGACAGTAGGTGAAGTTCTTCAGGAAATAGCTGAACCACGGAAGTTCGAGAGCACGAGGTACGTGTACGTAATCGATGATGAAGGTAGACTAGTTGGGTATATACCAGTGACAGAGTTGCTGAGAGCTAAGAGAGATGAGGTAGTGAACAACCTAGCTAGAAGAGACTTCGTACCCGTGACACCAGATGTAGATCAGGAAGTTGTAGCTAAGATAGCAGCTAGGTACGACCTACTTGAAGTCCCTGTCGTAGATGAGAGAGGTAGATTCCTCGGTGTAGTCACAATAGATGACCTAGTTGACGTCATCATTAGCGAGAGCAGTGAAGACCTGATTAGATTCGGTGGCCTAATCGAAACTAGAGCAATATGGAGGTACATGTCAGCAACAGTACTCGACCTATTCAAGAGGAGAGTCTTCTGGTTAATAGCACTGTACGTACTTGAATTCCTAACCGCTGGTGTACTCAAGACCTACGAAGCAATAATATCCAAAGTAGCTGCACTAGCTCTCTTCATACCCGTACTCTGCGATACAGGAGGTAATGCAGGTGCGCAATCAGCATCACTAGTCATCAGAGCACTAGCAGTAGGTGAGTTAACTCCAAAGGACTTCCTCAAGATAGTTGGTAAGG
This sequence comes from Thermoprotei archaeon, assembly GCA_003649205.1. GTDB lineage: Archaea > Thermoproteota > Thermoprotei > Thermoproteales > B15-G16 > B15-G16. The sequence goes on along the minus strand of QMRC01000001.1, from coordinate 319,823 downwards.
AAGCAGCAACAGCGCTACTACTCGGTCTAACACTCATGCCCATAGCGTCACTCCTAGCTTACCTACTCACACAGAACATACTGATCGTAGTGTCTATAGCACTAGCTGTTGTTGCTGTAACTCTAATTGCTAGCTTGATTGGTGGTTTACTACCTATAGTAGCTATGGTACTCAGAGTAGATCCAGCAACAATATCATCACCTCTCATAACGACGATATCCGACATCTGCGGTCTCTCCGTATACTTCACAATAGCATCAAAACTACTAGGTCTACTTTAACTAAGAGTACCAACTGAGTTCGCCATGGTGTAACTTATATATCAATCGTCGGGTAGAGATCCAACAATTAATAGGCGAGGGTCATAGTGCATGTCAGGGAAAGGGAGAAGTAGATACGTAGAGATATGGTATGATGTCGTTGACATAGGTGACCTAGTTAAGGCAACACTGCTATGCCTAGTCATAGCATTTGGCACATTCTTCGGCATAAAACCAGTAGTAGAGTCGATGTTCCCAGGCATGGAACCAGCAAAGGTTAGAGTCTGGCAATTAGTCTCAAGCCTACTCGCAGCTGCAGTGGCCTGCGGCATAGCGGCTTCCATCTTCAAACCAAAGAGAATACTGGTCGAGGAAGCTCCAACTGAAGGCATTGTAAGGGAGGAGGAAATATGATGTTTGCCCCCTTAATCTTGGAAGTAGCTAGACAAGCTACTGAGGTAGCGGCGGTAACACCTGATGTAGTGGCACAGGCAATAGCTTTAGCACTAGCAGCTAGCTTCATCTACCTACTAATCGGTGTAATTCCTGGAACAGATGAGACAGCCACAATGGCTCCTCTAACACTAGCACTCGTGCTAATGGGTCTTGACCCACGAGTACTACTAGCGTGGTTCATGGCCGCATGCGCAGCGTTCAAGCTAGCACACACAATACCTACAGCAGTTGCCGCACTACCGGGAGGCGTCATGGCTGTACCAATGGTACCTTACTGTGCTGAGATGAAGAAACTTGGCCTAGCACACGTAGCTATGAGGAAGATGGCTGCTGGCTCATTCATAGGAACCTTCATAGGCTTCTTCATAGCACTAGCACTAGCATACCCACTCGCTACATACGGCATAGCTGAGGTAATAAAGCCATATGTCAAGTGGTTCTTCCTAGCCGGTGCAATAGTGATTGGACTCCTAGCAAAGGCTAGGTGGGCATGCCTGGCGGCACTAGTACCATTCTCACTACTGATAGCTGGTTGTCAGCACATATCGAAGATGATGTGGGGTAGACCAATAGTCATCAGTGTCTTCATGGGAATAACCGTTGGACCAATGATATTCGAGCTATTTTCACTACTCGTACCAACACTTAGACAGCAATTAACCAGAGAAGGTCCATCTAGAATCTACCTAGCACCTGAAGTACCGTACAAGCTATTCCCCAATCCATTTAAGGTACTAAAGAGGAAACAGATAGCACTAGCATCGAGTCTAAGTGCAGTAACATCACCACTATTCTTCCTAAGTCCAGCAGGAATGACGATAATGTTCGGTGAGATAGTAGCTGGGTCATTCCGAAAGCTAGAGAGCCCCAAGGACATAGCATTCAAAGACGCTACGACAATAGCAACGATGGACGCAATAACCAGTGCGACATACGTAGCACAGACAATAATACCACTAATGGCGTTTGGGATACCGCTAAGCCCAATGGCAATGGGACCAGCACTACCACTATTCTACGCACCACCAAGATTCACCTGCCCACCATTCTCAAAGGAGCTACACAACCTACACACACTACTAACACCGGTAGACTACCTCATATTCGGACTCATAGGAATCGTCATAGGATTACTAGTACCCAACTACCCAATAGCAATGAGGTACGCAAGGAGGATAACAGAACTAGTACTGAAGTACATAAGCCACGAAGCACTACTAGCACTCTTCATAGCCATAGTAGCCACAATAGGTTACTACGAAGCAGGAATAACAGGACTATGCCTAACAATGCTGATAGCACTCGTCGGAGGCTTCCTACATAAATTAGGCGTCCATGTTGGCTTTCAGTTCATGTGCTTCTATTCCGTGTCAGCGATACTCACTTTGCTAAAATGGGCCGCAGGAGCAGGGTTCTAGAGCTTACTAGTGCATTAGCAAGTACAGGGATTAGGTATAGGGAAGGAGAGGTGGAGTTAGGAAAACTTTGTTTCTTTTTCCCTTTATGTAGCACTTTGCTGTTGCTGAAGTAGTTTCTTGTTCTCCTATGGTAATTCGTATCTCGTTAAATCTACTTTACTTATTCAAGTGTTTTCTCGGATGTAGTGGTAGCTCTATATCATAGCCATGAAAAAGTGTTGGTAGCACAAATGTGGGTTATGTGCTTGACTTCTCTAACTCCTCCTCTCTGAGAGATAAGAGTTGATACTATTCCTAAGACGAAGAGAATGGCTGAGCTAATGAGTGCTGCCCCAACAATATTCTCCCTTCGCTCACTTTTTCCTTCTGCTCCCTTAGTAGTTGCTCTAGTTCACGAGCTTCCTCAAGTGTTATCGTTCCTCCTCGTGCTTTCCTCATGAGTTCCTTCTTTCTTTTCTCAAGAGCACTGCTACCTAGCTTCTCGAAGTGCTTATCAAATGCATATCGTAGTCCCTACTTGCTAAATCCCTCACAGATGCCTCTAAACAAATTGGCTGGAGCATTCCATAGAATGAAGTTGCTATCTGGTTTTTCTCTTACCCTTTCCTTTACCTCGTGAAAGGTATTGATTAGTACATCAACAGCTCACTTGAATAGGAGGAGATCAGGTAAAGATGGTATGAGTATCTGGAGTGCTATCATGACTACAATCACCGTACTGTACTGAGTGCTATCCACACTTTTCCGTGGTGCAACATTTGATACTGTGCTTACTATACCAGCAATGACCACGACTAAAATCCCTGTACCAATTCTCAAGATGTACCTCACATCACTTGACTTTACGGTGCAATATCAGTACCTTAGATGTACGTTGCGAGATGTGGTCTGATGCTAATTTCTGAGTACTCCTCTGTACCATACTGTTGCTGGACAGCCAGGACATCCGAGATCGTATTCAGGGCACTGGTCACACCTCTGACCGCAAGGACAAACTTCCTCGCTACCAACTTCAAGGAATTTTGGATATACGTACTGTGGCAGTAACCTACGTACTTCGTTGATCCGCACCTCTCTAACCCAGTTACTTGATGTAATTGAGCAACTTCTCTTCTCCAGGACTTCACGTACTTTCCAGCTCTCAGCAAGTACAAGAGCGAGATTAGCACCATCGTCCACGGTACAGAATAGTAGGATTCTCGGACATGAAGTAAGCCACTCAGGTAACTTAGACATGAGTAGAGTTAAAAGGAGAAGTCTTAATTCGAAGGCTCTGTAGTTCACCAATGTCGTTGGTTTCATGATACCTAGCTCAAGTAGTTTGAGGTAACATTTTCTTACAGCAGTATGACTTAAACCTAGTTCTCTACCTAGCTTTGTGAAGGACTTCCTAACATCACTACAAAATAACCTAAGCAACTTCAAGCACCTATCCCTTATCACGAGCACAGAATTTCGATCACTAAACACGGTTTCAAGTTGAAACACTAGGCTAAAAGAACTTTACCTACATCGCACCTGACTCCGGTGAGTACTATGGACCTCCTAAGCTATGTACTTAGCGTATTGCTCATAGGTGCTGTAGCTGGTTTCCTAGCTACGTGGCTAGGGGTTGGTGGATGTTTCTTGAGAATACCACTAATGATGTGGTTACTTGGTTTGAGTATAAAGGAGGCTTACTGTGTTAACATGGCTGTCATAGCGTTAACAACCATACCGGGTGTAGTGGTTCACTACAGGAACAGACACGTGTACGTTAGAGGTGCTGTCATTGCAGGTATATCAGCTACATTAGGAGTCATTACTGGAACTCAGTTAGTGGTCTACACTCCTAGACTTGTACTGAGGTTGATATTCGGTATTGCTTGTGCTATAATCGGTATCTACGTTATTTTGAGAACATTGAAGACTAGAGGGAAGATACCACCTAGGATAACCATTGATCAAGTCGGTAGATTACCGATAGGTTGCAAACTAGTAGGTTCAATGTATGGTGCAGGTGTTGCAACAGGTCTCTGTGGTTTCGGTGGTGGTATATACTACGTACCTATACTTGCTGACTTAATGAAGTACCCTGTACACATAGCAGTAGGTACGTCAAGCGCTATGATGATACTGACAGGTGGTGTAGGTGCTATGAACTTAGCACTCCATGGGTACTTCAATGCATTAGCATTCATTGGTGTAGGTCTTGTCACTCTTCTCTTCAGTTGGTTAGGTGCTAAGGCAGCTAAGGTGACACAGGCCTGGATACTGAGGATAGCTTATGGAGTAGCTATCAGTGCTGTTGGTATAGTTGTCGTACTTCAAACGATCTATTAATTGTGTGAGTAAGTACAGGAACATAGTGTTTCTCGTAAGACTCTTAGGTAGGTCAGTTACACTAGGGTTCATCAACTGATCTCAGCTTTGCTACCCCTCATCACCGAGTTACCTGTTTGAAGACATCTACATCTACTTTTTGTATTTACCTTTATATTTACCTTAAGTACATGTCTAGTGCTCACGTGGTGAGTTTATGAAGCTACATCTCCTACCTGTAGCTACTTTAATCGCTATTGCTGTAGCGGCGATAACCTACTCTCTCTGGTGTTTTCCCTGGGTAACTAGGTACTGGTTTCCAAGTACGTTTATTCTCAAGTTAAGTGGTTCAGGTACGTATGTTGTAGTATCTGATGTACATCTCTGGTACTCAGTACCTGAGATCAAGTACATAGGTGATCTCTGTAGGAAGGTCAATGCAACAGCACTTATAGTAGCAGGTGACCTATTTGAGGAGAGGAGGAGAGTTACTACACCTCAGGAACTAGTTGACATGTATGAGAGAGCTCTTACCGCACTCAACCTATGGAACTCAATTAACTTCGTAGTTCACGTACTATCGATGTCCTCTCACGACTACGATCTCTGGAACTCAAGTACGGTAGTCAAAGTACGTGGAGTGAATATTCTCATTGTTGAAGGTATTCTAGTTCTTGAGGTAGATAGGTCGAGAGTATACGTACTTCACGGAGATTATCTGTGTAGGAATGGTTTTGTAGCTCACGTAATTAACAGGGTATTCGGTGACCTATTTCTGGAGAAGTTAGGACGTAGCGTACTGAAGCTAGGTAGAGGTGATTGGTTGATAATGGGTCACACGCACATATCTGGTATAGACTACGGTAGTAAAGTCGTTAACTGTGGTTCATGGATGAGGAAGGTACTTAGAGTAAATCCATCCCTTACTGCCTGTGTACTGAGATTCGAATTAGGTCGAGTAGTTGATGTGAGTCTGTACAAATTGGTCGATGGTAGGTGGAGCAAGGTACATTAATACCCTCTATCAAGTAGTTCTTCCTGGATGATGACTTCACTCCCCTATGCTAGATAGGTGACGAGCTCACGGTACTCTGACGCTCCTCTACTCCTAATAATCAGCTGTCCCATACACCACAGATCAGACTATTGGAGATCCATCACTTGTAACTTCATGTAACCCATCATCGCTACACCAACTCAAAGAAATTCACTTAGTCCTTCCAAAGCGGCTAACTACATTGAGGAGGTTCTTTCTTTCTCTTTACCCTTCTCCCTAATTCCTTCACCAAGTGCTGAGTAGTGGCTACTCTTAACAACGTGCGTTACAAGTATCCAGAGCGCACCAGCTAGGACTAGAGCAGCTAGGCTAGCAAGCAACATATCGTAGAGCGAACCTGTTATAGCACATAAAACAATCTCTCGAATAGCAACTACAAGACCAACCTCAGTAACACCAACAATATACATCTCAGGTCTCCTATATGCTTCTAGGAAGCTACGTACTATCTCAGCTAGTATTATTAGTAGGAAGACGTCACTTACAAGTAGCTGGATCTTGTCAACACCACCACCCTCAAGAGCTAGATCAAGGAGATCACAGACCACGTAGTAAGCCGTGAAACCTATCATGACGATAACTATAGAGATTGCAACAATCTCAATAGTTAAAATCAATATTCTTCCAAAGGTATAGGTTTTACGGACGAGATCTCTATAGATTGTAATCACGAGAATCCCTCGCAGACAGCTAGCTCCCTCCTTAAATAGCTTACTCAACATACTTGAAATCTTGAAATTGGGGGTAATCAAGAGTGGTTAAGAGAACTTAATTGAACTTCATCATTGAACTAACTCAGATATTATCTGAACAGAAGCGAAAATTACGGTTCAGTTACTGAGTTGACTCAAGGTGGATCTACGTAAAATTGATGAGGAAGATGCTTGTAGTGTTCATGACTTTAGCACTGATAGCTAAGCACTTGCAGTAGCTGCAGCATACACCATGGGATTTAGAGGTTTGTCTACTGAGATACCTAGTGAGAAGGAAGTGATCAGTACTCTACTTCAGGACCCTTGATAGAGCATACTTGTATGCAGGTATCTGCCAAGCCCACTCATACCCTATACCTAGCTCAGGGCATCTCTCAGGTACCTCACTAATAGTCATGACTCTTCTCAACTCAATCATGAGCCCACAATCCTCTAGCTTCTCAGCAACTTCAGGATCTGCATCAGGGTCCTCAATAACAGCCCTAAGTCTACTAGCTGGAAATTCCCGTAATACCTTACGAATTCTCGACTCCACAATACTGCTAATCCACCTATCTACATCCCATTTCATCAACATCAACTCAATCAATGCTCTTGGATTACCTCCTGTTAATGACCATAGGTAGTCAGTGGAGTGAGGTGGTGAAAACTGCTCTACAAGTTCCTCAAATCCTTTTCTCGGTAGGTTCCAGATCATGTAGGTATGTACATAGGTATGTCTTGACAGTACTCTCTTCGACCTTCCCTCTGATGTAGTTAGCAGTATGAGTACAGAGTCAACATAAAACTCCTCGTACAGTACCTTAATCCACTCGTACATAGACTTCGTGTACCTAGTAACGTTCTCTAGACCAATAGCTTCGTAGGCATCATCAACAGCAACCACGATCTTTCTACCTCTCAACCCTCTCCTCTGTGCGTACTCTCGAATAAGCTTCATTATGCTTAAAGCAATGCTCTTACCTACAGGGACTTCGTGAATTAAATCCTCAACTAGCTCCCAAAGATACTTGTCTCTAAGTGTCAGTGCTCTCTTAATGTCTTGTTGTTCGAGAGCATCAACATATATGAAGGTTGTATTGGGTAGTGACTCAAGTACTAGGCCTAGGTACTTCAGTAGTGTAGTCTTACCGCAACCCTCTGGACCGTATATAGCTAGTGGAAAAGCATATCTCCTATCAAGAAGTTCAAGTAGGTACCTTACCTCGTGCTCACGATTAACAAACCTAATCCTTAGACCGTAGATACTTAGCTTGAGATGCGGTAGCTTAGATGTCATGTAGGTGCCTCGCAATTAAACCAGTAACGTGCTATGATTTGACTACTGTTCCATTAGGTCTTATAGCTACTCGAGGTTTAAGTCCATACCTCTTCATGATCTCGAGGACATGCGGGTACAGGATTACATACTCCTCCTCAACCTCGGAAACTAACCTCTCATCGATCTCCATGAGTTTGCTGATGAGGTACTCCATACTTTCCCTCGTACTGAAGCTAATCATCACAGCGGGATGACATGGGACGCCTGCATCGAGTAAGTACTTCAGTGCTCTTAGCTGGTACTCAAAGAACTCCTTTCTTGCACCTGTCAACAGCTCAAACTCTTCAGGACAGCAACCCTTCAACGAAACCCTAACATGAATGTTTTTGAACTGAGCTAACTCCCTAGCATACGAGGGATCAGCACCAATCAATACACCATTCGTCTCAAGTATGAATAGTAAATCAGGTACCCTCTCATTTAAACACTGGAGAACCTGTATCAAGTGCTTCCTAGATATAGTTGGTTCACCACCACTAATACGAACCCTCCTATACCCATACCTCCTAGCTATTGAGATTAGCTTCTCAGCAACTACCTGAGGTGAGTAAAATGAACCAACCTTATCAAACCTATCTCTAGTCCTCCAACCCCAACAAAATCTACAGAGCAAATTACAACCAACGCAATCAGCAGTCGCAATCCCACCATACCATAAGCCACCACGAAATCTATAGTACTTCCTCTCCTCAACATCACCTACCGATCTACACACAATTGAGTAAACTACCCTAGCTCTATCAATGGGATCGTACCTATCCTGAGCACTCAACAGCCTCACCATCACCAGTATCTCAGTAGTGATTAAAATCTCTACGTAGAACCTATGTTGCGACAGGTAATCTCTACAATGATTAACACAGTACGTAGGTGATGAAGCCGCACCTCACAGATAGGTGAAGAGGTGTCTCTAGACTGATCTAGAACCTAGGTGATCGCCATACAACTCTACCACGATACCTAATCTCGACAATTCTGTGAAGAGGAATGCTCCTTAACCCAGTACTAGTCTGGATAACGACATAGGACTTACCAACCTTAATCACTTGATCACCAGAGAACTCAGCTCTATCACCTACCTCACCCCTACACACATAGGTAAATACGTAGTCACTCCTCACAATACCTGAATCCCAAATCAACCTAGTTAAGTACTCCCTAACAATCTGCTTCACAAAATCACCCAACACCGAGAGCTAATGTGCTTAGTGGAGGAGTTAAGTTATAAACCTTAGCATCGAGACTACGTTCAGTGATGAATCTATCTCAGTCAGATTGATGAAGAAGGTGGGCAGCACTGAAACTCTTAAATTCACCAACATGCTAGAGACACATAGCTTCACTACCTAAGTACTGGAGGTACAATCACTTGAGTGAAGTACGTGTGTGGTCGTCAGCATTAGTGCTATCCATAGCACAAGCTACTGCAATGCTACTCTCGTACCTCACCTGGTTCATACTAACGAAGGTAGTATCCCTCAAGGTACTTGGAGTAGCTTCCGCCTCTTTTAGCCTCCTATACCTACTCTCACTACTCGTAAACCTAGGAATTCACGGACCAATACTCAAATTCGTACCAAATCAAGAACACAGAAAGACGGTAATTACAACATCAACGATCCTAGTACTAACAACGAGTGGAGTAACCGCTACTCTACTGTACCTATTCTCCCACACGATATCCCACATACTCAACGTACCTCGTACATGTATTGTAGCTGTAGCCCTCTGGCTAGTAGTGAATGCTATATGTTACCTAGCTAGGTACATCGGGATTTCACTACTCAAGTGTACTCAGGTAGCTACCATAGATGTGGTAGTAGCGGTATGTAGGATTGTAGCCGCCTGTACACTAGCTGTGATAGGGCTTGGTGCTCTAGGTGTAGTACTGGGTTACTTGATCTCTACAGTTCTCGGCACTATACTCTACACAATAATCATTCGAGAAGTACTGATACACCTGTTGCCACAAAGTAGTAGACTAGACTTCCACCTAGTACTTAGGTACTCCTTACCTACGTACCTACCTAACGTAGTATCTGCATCGCCATCCCTCTTCGGTGTTCTCCTAGTATCATCGTACTATGGTGGTGAGGAGACAGGTCTCTTCTACATAGCACTAGCCTACACACAGGCACTGACATTTCTACCAACACTAGCAACTACACTACTAGTCCCCATGAGTAGTTCATCGGAGAGCGACGGATCTAAATCACCGAACTATAGTGAAGTAGCAAGTTTGTCTCTAGGTCTATCACTGGTGTTGATGGTTGTTGGGCTCTATCTTGCTAGATTCTTCCTATCTCTACTAGGTACTACGTACCTCAGAGCAATACCACTCATACAGGTACTACTTACATCAATACCACTGGCAATAGCAATGAACGTTGCGTGGTCATCATCCTACATAGCATCTAGACCAGAGCAAGTACTTACCTACGCTCTACCATCTAGTATACTTCAGGTAGTACTGTACATAGTTCTCGTACCTTCACTAGGTTCGATAGGTGCTGCGTATGCTAGAGTTGTAAGTCTCAGCCTTGGCGCAGGTATAGCTGTGCTGGTTGCAGCTAGGTTAGGTATGGAAATACCTTGGCTCCGAATGATTCCCTCGATATTAGTGGCAGCACTCCTCTACCTAGTGTACATCTTAAATCCTATCGAGAGTATGTACTTAGAGCTACTCACCTCACTAATCGTAGCTCTAGTAATGATGTTACTACTTGAGAAGCTAGGAATACGAGTGCTGACGTTAGTAGTGAGATTAGCTATGGTGATTCTACCTAGAGGGAAGATTCGTGGTCAAGGTACTAATCATTAACTGGAAGTGCCTACTCGATGCACGAGCTGGTGGTGCTGAGTACTACGTCAGGAACTTAGCAAGAGCACTGATAGAGCAGGGATACAGAGTTACGTTACTGTGCTCAAGGTGTGGGCAGGTACACGACAAGATAGAGATCGATGGGTACGAGCTTCCTGTACACCACTGCGGTACCATGTACAGCATACACCTAGTAGCTCCCTACGTAGCTAAGAGCTTGAGACCAGACGTAGTCATTGAGAGTCTTGGAGGTGGTGTACCATACAACACCACATTACTCAATTGCGGTAGGTACCGAATACTCCTGATTCACCACATCCACACTCTTCAGTACTTCATAGAGGAACCACTCCACAGAGCAGTAGGAGCTTACGTAGGTGAACTACTCACTACACTCCATAGATCTGCCATCTTCGTGACAGTATCGAGGTACGTGAAGAGTGAGGTACAGCGTAGATATGGTATACCTCGAAGTAGAATCACCGTAATCAATCCCTGTACTGACTCACCGAAAGAACTACACCCAAAGTCATCAACACCAACAATCACATACCTTGGTCGAGTAATGAGGTACAAGTTCATAGACCACGTACTCTACCTAACAAAGCTACTTAAACCCCACATACCTGAGCTGAGGGTCATAGTAGCCGGTAGAGGCAACTATGTTGAGTTCACGAGATTACGAGAACTAGCTATGAAGTGGGGTATAGGGGATGTACTAGAGCTAAGGTGGTGTGTAAGCGAGTTCGAGAAGTGGAGAATACTCTCAAGCTCCTGGGTGTACGTCCTTACAAGCTTTAGAGAGGGATTTTCCATAACAGCACTAGAAGCTGAGACCGTAGGTACACCAGTTGTAGCATATGACTGTGGAGGAGTTAGGGACTGCGTAGTAGATGGATTAACAGGATACGTAGTTCCATGGGGGGACGTAGCTGAGCTAGCTAAGAGAACGTACACACTAGTCACAGATAGCAAGTTAAGGACTAAGTTCTCAACTATGTGCAGAGAGTGGAGTAGGTTATTTAGCTACAGGAACTTCAGATATAGGTGGAGTAGGTTAATGGACTCCATAGTGAGTACTATTTAACTTACGGCAATAGGTCTCCTCTCGATAATTGACCTAGTGACTGCTTGAGCAAGCTCGAGAGCCTTAATAGCATCGTAACCAGAGACCAGGGGCTTGATGTCGTACCTGATGACATCTCTAAAGTGCTTAATCTCCTCGACATACGCAGAGAAGAATCTCTCTTGAAACCAAGCTAAACCACTAAACCTCACACCACTAGAAGTAGCTAACCTAACACTATAGTCATAGTCAACACCAATTGAGATAGAGCCCTCTGTACCATGTACCTCACACCTAATGCCATAACCGTGAGGAGCCCTCCTACTACCGTACACAACAGCAACCTTACCACGAGAGAACCTCAAGTAAGCAACAACAGTATCGAAATCACCGAGATCCCTCATGAAGTCGTACACGAATACACCACCATGAGCATACACCTCAACAACCTCATCACCGAGAAACCACCTAGCTAAATCAAAGTCATGAGACATGAGATCAAGCACGAGACCACCGCTCAACCTAGGGTCCCTCAACCAACCCTCAGGAGGAGCCTCAGGATCCCTAGAAACACCAATGTACACAAGAGGCACACCAATCTCACCCCTATCAACAACCTCCTTAGCCCTCCTGTAAGCACGATCAAATCTCCTCATGTAACCAACAAGCAACTTAACACCACACCTCTCAACAACCTCAACAGCCCTCTTAGCCTTCACAAGATCAACATCAATAGGTTTCTCACAGAAAACATGCTTACCAACCTCAGCAACCCTAACAATGAAATCAGCATGAGTGTACGTCGGAGTAGCAATGATTACACCATCGACATCAGGATCTCTCAACAACTCATCAAGACACCTATACGCCTTAACACCATACTCCCTAGCAACAGCCTCAGCCTTAGCAAACGTCCTAGTGAAGACACCAACCAACCTAACACCATCAACAAACCTAGCAACAACATCCACGTACAACCTACCCATACGACCAAGACCAACAACAGCAAGACCAACCACACCCACACAAACCACCTAGAGAAGAAAGAGATAACCCACTCAAAAACATGAACCAAGAAAAGCAATCAGCGAGGGAAAGGAAGAAACATCACCAATCAAACCGCGGCACTCCTCATCACACAGAAGTAGAGAACAGCAAGAGAACACAAATACCTAACCCCAAACCAGGAACAGAGCAATCATGAACCCCCTAAAGCACTTAGAGAAGTAGAGAACTACGTGAAACCAGCAATAGAGCTAAGAGAAGAAGTACTACAGGAAGACAACAACAGCATAGTCATGAGAGTAGAAGTCAGAGAACACTACATGAACAAAGAACTCACCCACACCCACGAAGTAACCATAAGGAAACATGTACTAAGACAACTACGAGACATAGTAGAGGAAGTGGATAGAAGGATCACAGAGGTGAAGCTAGGCGAAGTTACACCAGCAGAACTATGGTACACACTCACCAAATTACGAGCAATAGCAGTCAACAAGGTACTAAACTCCATCGAGAACTACAGAGTAGAAGAACGTACCTCAGTAGATAAGCTAACGACCAGAGTAAAGAAGCTAAAGGTCTTAAAACCAACAGAACCAAGACTCATAGTCAAGGCAAGAATAGGTACAGAGATAACAGGTATACAGCACCAGTACGATCAACGTAAGCTACTACTAGGACTACTACTAACAGACCTCAGTACAAGAAATGGGGCACTACAACTAGCAACATCAGATACACAGTACATAACCTACGTAGCAACACTACTAGGAACACCACTACAAGCAAGAACACTGATGTACTACATACGGACAGGAAATCTAGTAGACACCTGCTACACGATAACCTTCAGTACAGACCACAGATTACAGAACAGTGCTCCACAGCACATACTAGAGAACAAACTACAGCTCTGGCACCACACACTAAACACAACACAGAACCTAGCAGAGGAACTAGTAGCCGGCTTACTCATAGGGGATGGTATACTCAAAACCATAAAACGCAAAAGAGGAGAAGTAGAGGTAAGGCTAAAGTACAGTACGAGACTACCACACAACCTACGTAAACTACTGGCAGAAAAACTAGAGCAAACACTAGGACCAAGAATCGAGATACAGAAAGACCGTCTAGTACTCCTAGATCAAGCAAGGTACAGAGGCCTAGTACTCATGCTAAGAGCAGTAGCTACACACCCGAGCTACCTATGGCCAAGAAAAGTACTGAAACTAGCACAAGTACGTACTGACCTACTACACATAGCACAGTACACACAGACAGAGATGAGCCTAGTCACAGCGATCAAACTCATAGCAAAACACATGAGAGCACGGCTAAAGAAGGGGAAGTACCTACACGTCTACATAACAGGACTGAGCAAGTACGTAGAAGTTAGAAGAGCATACGAGTACACGAGACAAGTACTAGGGATAACGAAACCAGCAAATAGGCAATTCAAGAGAGTACTAGAACTAACAGGAAACAACGCTAGAAAGCTAGCAGCAGTAGCACTGAAGTATGCACAGAACCTACTAGATCCAGAGACCCTAGAAGCAATAAAGCAAGCACTCCAACAAGACAAATAGTGAGAGAACACCAGAAGCCACAATTCAAGAAACAGAGAAAGACTTATAAACATCAGAAGAAAGGAGGAGTACCGGCTATAGCAGCGGGGTGGGGAAGCCAGGTATCCCGCGGGGCTCATAAGGCGGTCGCGGCGGCTCCTCCACTAATTTTCCATTAGTTCACCTACCTCAATGCTGTGAAATATCGTTCTCTGGCTAACCGAGCTTCACAATATATAGATCCATGTAGCTTACGGAGCACTACTAGTCCTGCTACTTAGCCACATAGTGTTCGGATCCCATAATGTAGAATTCAAAGAAGGTTCTCGCGCTTATCAAGGTCGCGCTAAGCAGCTATCTATGAATGGCACCATGCGCAAAGTTTATAAGCCTGCGCGTCAGTGACCATGCAGAGGTGCAGATTATGCCAGAAGTGGAAGTTACCATTGAGAAGGATGGCGTCAGAGTTCACCTACGCGGTCCTGTCGACGCCATTTCGCAAATCCTCGTTAGTATACTAGGTACAGCGTCAGTGCAGCCTCCAGTAGGAGGGGGAGAACAAAAGGAGGCACTGGAAGATCCTAGGGTGCGCAAATTACTTAACCAAATCAAGAGAGGTGCTATAAAGGTAATACAACTCAGTGCAGGAGAAGTTTACGTAGATCGCGTAGAGGGAAAGATGTACGTCAAGCCTAGAGGTTGGAGCTGGACTACTGTCACTCGTGCGTCATTATCGCTGGAGACAGTTAAGCAGATCGTTGAGAATCTACGCAACGCCTCTAGCATATCAGATGTAGAGACTGTGTTATGGAGATTTGCCTCTATGCCTAGTAGCCCTAGGGCACTGACAAGGCTACTATCCTCAAGTAGTAGTAAGCTACTCCTTGTCGAGTTTTTATGGAAGGTTGTTAGGAATGAGCTGAGGGATGTACTATGACGCTGTGTAAGTTAGTTATAAGGTCTTTTCTTGTACCATACTGTCCGAAATGCAGTGCACCGCTAGCACTTGTGGACGGAGTCTACTCATGCTGCAACTATTACTGTAGCTGCAAAGCAGTCGATAAACGGAACATAGCTCTCAAGTATCCCTACTTCCGCTATGCGCGCCCACAGAGGCTCTTGCACATCCTTAAGCTCATAGACCAAGGCGTATGTGACTGCCGTGAAATTAATAAGAAACTTCCTGAAAGACTAAGGTCAAGAAACCCAAGGACTATCAGCAATGACAAATTAAGTCTAATGGCGTTGGGCTTACTACGTGACAATGGCAGTGAACCTACGGCCTTTGGCTATATGGTCATTGCTAAACCATACCCTGAAGCTCTTCGGTTAATGCTAGTATCTGCTCGTACCTTAGTAGGATGGCTATATCCTTACAGCCATGTACCGGAGATACAGCATACGGTAAGTAACCTAGAGATGTTCATTAAGAGGTGTAGTGAGGAGTTGAGTAGATATGGTACTGTCTAAGCGTGAGTGGCTTATGCTCTACTGGTGTGAAGGTGATAAGTCGAAGAGAGGTAGAAGTAGGAAAGTTGCCTTGACATCAACGGATCCACTCCTACTAAAGCTCTTCATCTATAGTCTCAAGCAGTTTTATGAAGTTGATCCTAGAGAGCTAAAGTGTCGCCTAACGATCTGGGAAGGTGTGAATGAAGACGAAGCTATCGAGTTCTGGAGTCAGGAATTAGGTATTCCACGAGAAAACTTCTGGAAAAGCTACGTTAGGAAACCCTCCAAGATTAGACAAGGCAAACACCCCCTATGGTACGTGTCGTGTAATACTAAACTCGGCAAGAGTACTTGACCAAACTCTCCAAGACCTAGAACAACTACGTAGAGAACTTAAGCAAACTCTTGAGGGAAAGCAAAGAGAAAGATTTATAAGCACGTAAGTGTGGAGTGAAACTCGGCCGCCGCGACCGCCGTAGAGACCCCGAGGTCGGTGGTTCAAATCCACCCCCCGCTACCAGTTACTTCTACTAACTTCTCCTACATATTCTCGGTGTATTTTACAGGGTAATCCTTCCCTGTACTATTTCCTGTAGTAGTGTGACTAGTAACCTCTTCACTACGCTGTATTTCAGCAATCTCTTTAGTAGTGCTGATGTCTTACTACTTGTTTTCACTTCTTCAAGTACTTTAGTGATGATGGTACTGGAATTAATCTCTCTACTCAATCCTAGTCTAGCCTTGACTTTGGTTAATAGGATGTAGAGATCTTCGTACTTAATGTACATTCTGGAAGCTGTTGTTTGAGACCAGTTTCGAGGCCAAAAGTAAATTCTTGAGTTCTCCCTATCTATCACTACGGTTCCATCATCGTAATTCAAGACTAAACCTCTCTCAGCTGCTTTTTTCAATGCTTCTACGTGAAAGTCCTTGCGTTGCGTGTGATAGCTTTTCTTCTCAACTCTAATCTCGACTCCGCTGTAATCTCTCAAGTAATGGCTTAAGAAGTCTTGAAGTAGCTTCTTTACTTCTGGCTTCTCCAGATCCTCTACACTAACCTCTAATTCAATGACTTCTGTACTCCCATCAGCTTTCTTCTGTGTACACCTTATCCTGAAGGTAGAGTGCACGATACAGTACGTTCCACCGCTCCTTATATACTTGACGCACTAATTAACTGCGTCCATTATTGCGTCATAATGTTGAGTCCCTTATAATTCATTGCGTCCCTATGATGTTGGAAGGTGGGACGCATGGTGAGCATACCTGAAAACCCTGATATGTGTTATGTGCTTGGTGTATTGCTAGGTGATGGATATGTTAACTTTAGGCTTAAGCGTGTTGAATTGCTGATTACGTGTCTAAAGGTAGCAGAGTACTACATGACCATAGTTAGGAAGTATGTTGCAGCGCGCACCGTGATGTACCATTACCCCCTAGATCAAGTGGAAAACCTGGTAAGAAACCTGTGTACTGTGTTGTGACCTTTAGCCTAGATTTCTGTAAGTGGGTTGTGAGGTATAGGCGTGATCTAGAGGCCTTAAGGTCGCTAGTCTTGAGGTCAAAGGATTATGCTAGAGAGTTTGTTCGTGGTTTCTTTGATGCGGAGGGACATCTGAAGTTCTATACTTATACGAGGAGGCGAGGTAGTAGGACCTATACTGAGAGGAGGGTTAAGTTGAAGTTTGTCAATACTAATCGTCGACTGCTTGAGATAGTGTTGGAGTGTTTGCAGCTACTAGGATTTCAGAGATTTCACATGGAGGGTCCTTACATGGATGCTTACAGGGTTACTCCTAAGTACGAGCTGTGTACTTTCTCTGTTAAGGAGGCTAGGAGGTTTCTTGAGGTTGTGAAGCCGTTGAAGGTTTCCTAGTTGTTGGGGGTAAGGGTAAAGTTCTGTTGTTGTCTTATTTGGGTTGGTGCTGTCTAGATGTGTTGTGGTGATGTTACTGAGGTTGTTGTTAGTTGCTTAGGTAGGTATGTGGTGCCAGGGTTGGGTATTTACTTTGTTGATCGTGAGAGGGAGGTTAGGTATGTTCTTGATTGGGTTCTTAGGGGTGTTTCCTGGAATTACGTTGTGTATGGTCCTTGGGGTTGTGGGAAGACTGAATTTGCTAGAGCTGTGACGTATGCTGTAGAGGAGCTTAATGACTTCGTTTTCCTATATGTTGATCTGACTCAAAGTGAGCTGCATCAAGCTATTTACGCAAGGTATGGTGTTAAGGAGTTACTCCTTGAGTTAGTTCAGAGGGTGTGTGAGGACTTGCTTAAGTTTCCTCTCAAGGTATTTGCTCTGTTGAGGAAGCTATGTGAGGTGTACAAGCTAGTTGGTAGGTACTTGGTTATCTTCATGGATGAGGTTACTAGATCTCTCGACAGATATAGGATCAGTATTAGGGACTACGTCTCAGCATTGGATAAGGCTATTCATGAGTGGAGAAGGGAGCTTGGTCTCAGGAATATTGTTACAGTACTTCTAACTAGTGAACTGTCACTGATTCAGTACTTTAGGAGGGAAGTCGGTAAGACACTATCTATCTATGAGATGTGGAACTTATCGAAGAGTGCTTTCATGAGGTTACTTGAGGAGGTTAAGTGCCCGCTAGATTATGAGATCCTGTGGAGATTGTGTGGTGGTAATCCAAGATTGATCTACGAATTGAGGAATGTCTATGCATGGGATGTAGAGAGGTGGTTAGAGAGGGAAATTGTGAGGTGTTGGTCACTCTACTCAATGATTAGGCGTAGTGATGTGTTGCTTAAGTACTTGAGGAGCGTAGTTGAGGAAATTGATTCTCTAGCTCCTATACCTATTACTGAGGAGCTTAAGCAGCAGCTACCTGAAGTAGCATTAACGCAGGAGTTGCTGAGACAGAACATGGTCATACCGCTAGAGCCTACTAATCACTTACTAAGTGAAGTGCCTAGAGAGGAGTGGATTGGTAGGGAATGGGCTTGGCAAGTACCTCTCTACTACTACATCTTCAGGGCTATACTTGAGAAAGAGCAGAAACCTACGTCTGAAACCATATTGAGGGAAGTGAGTACGTGAGGAAGTAAATCAGGGTCGCGAGCGGTCATCAGTGTTCAGTCCTAACGAACCTCATCACCTGAAGGGAGTAGAGGAGGTGGAGGACTTAAATAGAATGCGAAATTAGGTGAAGCTTCAGTCTTTGACATGTGAGGTACTACGTTGAGTAGATGTAGGAGAAGACTTTAGATACGTACATCTCACTGAAGTAGGGTGATTACCTTGAGTACTAGGGATGAGAGGAAGATTGGTAGGTTTGAGGTTATGGCTTTGCTACAGGCAGCGAGGTACTACGTACTGACAGGTGATTTACAGAAGGCTAAGAGCTTTGGACTCAATAGGGCGATCTTCTACGCGTGGTTGAAGTACTATGGTCCTCAGTCGAGTAAGGTATCGAGGAGTGGTAGGAGGTTCTACATACCTGGTGAGGAGACTAGAGGTGGTGGGAGGAGTATGGTGAAGGTCTTCGGCCCAGGTAGTGAGGAGGTACCGGTAGGTCCAAGTGGTTGGTTTGAGATGGGTGGTAAGGAGCAGAGACCAGAAGACTTTGATAGGCAGATCAGGGCTAAGGTAGAGGCTATAGCACCGTGGGATGAAGTGTGGCAGAAGGCTGTTGAGTACGTGAAGAAGTTTCCAACAACTGTGTTGAGGGATCCACAGAAGTTCTTTGAGTACGTCTACAAACCGGTTCGAGATCACTTCGTGGAGAGGGTCCTCAAGAGGGAGACAACACAGAAAGTGACACTACTGGATCTGCTACAGGAACAGGAGGAGAAGTGAGGTAAGCCGCCCGGCCCTCGGATCATCGAAGCCCGAGAACTAGGTCCTCACCGAGGAGTCCTCCCGAGAGATCAGAACTAACACACCTATAAAAATCCTGAGACAGGATCGTGCACTAGGTACTGAGTGGACATCACAGTGGAGATGTAGTGAGGATCAAGGTAACAACGTACTTAAGCTAGATTGAGGTGTAAAGCATGGGGAGTGAGTAGAGCATTGACGAGGTATGGGATGCGTGATGTAGTGAGTAAACTGTACAGGTACCGCGTACCTGATCTTGGGATAGAGTTCGTGAATAGAGAGTACGAAGTTGAGACACTACTTCAGGAGCACATACGTGAGAGAGGTTACGAACATCTACTTGTAGTGACAGGACCGTGGGGTTGTGGGAAAACTCAGTTCGCGAGAGCACTAGCTCATGCCTTAGACAGCTATGGGAACTTCGTAGCGATATACATGGACTTAACAGAGCAGGACCTAAGTAAGGTCTTTCAACCACTTAGATCGAGAGTAGTGGAGACGTGTATGGAGATAGTACTCAACGTACTAGGTGACGTAGCTAAGGTACCAATACAGCTCTACACATTCCTCAGAGAACTATCAAAGAGATTCAGAGTAAGAGGTGCAAAAGTGATATTGCTGATAGATGAGGTTACTAAATCC
This sequence comes from Thermoprotei archaeon, assembly GCA_003649205.1. Taxonomy (GTDB): domain Archaea; phylum Thermoproteota; class Thermoprotei; order Thermoproteales; family B15-G16; genus B15-G16. The sequence continues at coordinate 299,911 of QMRC01000001.1, read as the reverse complement.
CTTGAGAAGTATGGAGTAACCATTAGGGACTTCGTTAGTAGCTTGAGCTACAAGATCTTTGAGATAAGGGATGAACTTGAGCTAGAGTACCTGTACCCAATAGCATTTACTAGTGATCAGACAGCAGTTCAGCACTTCCTAAGAGAACAGGGAAAGAACATGTTCACGTACCTGATGTGGAATCTTAGTAAACAAGCAACAGAGCAACTACTCCAAAAGCTAGAGTGCCCATTAGATTACGAGCTAGTGTGGAAGGTAACAGGAGGAAATCCGAGAGAAGTAGCTGAGTTAAGGGCATGGAGGTGGAATCTAGATCGGTACCTAAGTGCTAAGATAGGGAAGGTACTACCGCTCATTAAGTTAGCTCAAGATCTAAGTGTAGAGAACTATCTAAGGGAAGTAGTTGAGTGTGTAGATTGTGTAAAGCCATATCAACCAGGTATTCAGCTACCAGAGTACATAGTATCTAGGAGGTTGATAGAGGAGAACATAGTGATGAACATCGATGAGAGATTTAGAAAGCTATCGAAGATACCTAGAGGAGAGCCATGGATTGGTAGAGAGTACGCATTCCAGACACCAATCTACTATTGGATACTGAAGACAGCACTTGAAACCGGAGAAAAACCAACACCGAGAAAGGTACTAGAGACTATAGAGGAGAACACCTAGATAACTCACTCGCGAGATACCCAGTACCTTTCTAAGGAAGCTAACTACCTCCCTCTCAAAATCCCTAGCTAATGTAGTGAGCTTTTGAACCCCCCTATAGAGCTCCTCATAGTTAATACCTAGGTACCTGTAAACGATTATACTCCCCAAGCGAATAGCCATAATGATCTCCCTAGCTAATTCACTAGACACAACACCGTGCTTAACAGCTAGCTCCACGAAGTCCTTAGCTGAGAAATCAGGACCCCAACCTCTAGCTGAGACAATGTGCCTACAGGAATCGTTCATAGCCTCAACAACTAACTAATACCTCCTCACAGCAACAGAACCGACAACAGCAACAAAAAGCAACCTCAGAAAACCTAGCAATAACCCCAATCCTCTCAACAACATCACCACAAACAAGAACCATAGACAAAACACCTCAAACAACACAGCAGAGAACAGAATTATAAACACCAAAGGAACAAAGTATAGACGAATAACCAATGAAAACCACGAAACTACACAAGTACATAGTCCCAGACCTCAACATAAATTTCGTAGATAGAGATCGAGAATACGAGAAACTACTAGAGCTAATAAGGTACGGCGAAGAAACAAAACCAGAACACTCACTAAACCTCGTAATAACAGGACCATGGGGCTGCGGAAAAACGGAATTCATGAGAGCGACAACACACGCACTACAACAAGACCCAGAAATCCTGATCACGTACATGAACCTACCAAAAGCAGCAGTAAGAGAGGAATTCTACATAGCAACCGAAGACAGCGTAGTAGAGGCCCTAGAAAATCTAGTCAAGGAACTAGTAGGAGATAGAGCAAAACTACTACTCCACCTCTACAACATCGTCAAGTACATAGCCAAGAGACTAAACCTCAAAGGAAGGAAACTAGTGCTCATATTCGATGAAGTAACAGTACCACTAAACAGGTACAGACTAACGATAAGAGACCTAGTAACAGGACTAAGCAAGGAAATCTACGACATAGCACACGAGCACAGATGTCAAGTACACGTAATCCTACTAACAAGCGAACAAACAGCAGCAAAAACACTTCAAGAGAGAAGAAGGTAAGAACATACTCATGTACCAGATATGGAACCTAGATAGAGAGGCACATGATGAACTACTGAACAAACTAAAAACACCACTAAACCACAACCAACTCTGGCAACTAACAGGAGGAAACCCAAGAGCAATATACGAACTACACATACAGAAATGGAACATAGGCAGTTGGCTTCAGAAGATAATCGAGATAGTGAAGACAACAATCAAGGAATACTGCAGAGAAAAACAGAAACCACCAATACAGGTACTACAGGAACTAAAGCAAACACTAGACAACATAGATGAACTCGAACTACACCCAATATGGGACTACATGCTGAGAAACAACATAGTAACACCACTATACAGCAAATGGCTAGACAAGAAACCAAGTAAGACATACTGGATCGGAGAAGACACAGCATACCAACTTCCAGCACACTACTGGACAATAAGAACCATGGTACAAAAACAAACACTAAACATAGAACCAAAAGACATAATCCAAGAAATCAGAGAGGAAGTATCATGAAACTAGATACCGAACGCATAAAGAGATACGAAGAGAAGCTGGAATTCATACACGAATGCCTAACACTACTCAAGGAGTGGATACCACCCAACATAGAGGAATTTCTGAGAGACGTAAAAACTAAGAAAGCAGTGTACAAAGTGGTACAGGAACTAGCTGACTGCATAATGGATATTGTCGCAATGATGGTGAGAGACGAGGGTAAAGTCGTTAAAGACGACTACACAAACCTACACACCCTAAAGCAGCTAGGATTGATCACGGATGAACTACTTGGAAAACTACGTGAACTAAATGGTCTCAGGAACGTGTTGGTACATAGGTACAATGGCATAGACGATAGATTAGCCTACACCAGCATACTTAAGTTAAGAAATTCCGTAGTAGAGTTCAGTGAGGTAGTTAAGAAATGGCTACAGAAGAAATCGAGACAATAATCAAGACAGTTAGAGAAGCCTTCAGTAAATTCCTCGAAAAACACAGAGAAGTAGAAGCAATACTACTCTACGGCTCACATGCACGCAAAGAAGCAACACCACGATCAGACATAGACATATGCCTCGTAGTACCAGAAACAAGGAAAAACCCAGACGAAGGAATACAGCTCATACAGGAAGCATGGAGAGAAGTACCACTAGACTTCAGTAAATACGACCTCAGAGTATTTGAACTACTACCACTCCACATCCAGATATCAATAATTAAAAACCACGTAGTAATATGGGCAAGAAATGAACTCAACCTCTACGAATACCTCTACTTCAACTACCTAAAACCATGGAAAGACCAGGAAAAGAGATACAAAGTACACACCTACGTATAGGGAAAAATCCCTCAACAACTACTCAACAGATAGAGTAGAAGATCTCAATTAAGAGTCAAGGAGCAGCGTACTACCTTAACCTACGAATTAGATCCTCAACATCCCTAAGATACCTCTCAACCTTCTGCACCTCATACCTAAGCAAATCCTCATCAACTATACCCTCATAAAACGTCATACCACGTAGATGACGTTCCCTCGCACAATACCTATCACAGAGACCAAGCTTACCAACTTCCTCAAACCTACCCTCAAGCTCCATCAACTTCCTCCTCCACTCCCAATGACTAGCAGGAACCAAACCTAAGAGATGAAGAATTAGAGCATTAGTAGCCTGAACAACAGCATTCCAAAGCTTCTCAGCACCATCCCTCACCTCATACACATATCCTTTCTCAAGACCTCTCAAAAGCTCCTCCCTACCACGCCTATAGAACTCCCAAGCATCCTCAAGATAAATCCTCACCCTCTCAATAACACCCACACCAATCACCACAGAAATACAACATAAAAACAAAATAAGTACAGCTACAACTAACCCAATCACCCTGCAGACCGAATACCACAATGGCTCTCACTCACCAGGCCCCTAAGCTTCAAAGCTATGACAGGAACGTGCTCTCAATTATCTTCCAGTGGATAAGAGGACTTGTTCTCTTGGTCATTTTGATCCCTTCACAGATGTTTCACTAGTTCCGTGTCTTGCATTGCGTACTATGTGTGCTGTAAGTAATCTGCTGTATGCTATTAGTGTGAAATCCCTAGAACATCGAGTACTAAGGCTGCTCTGTAGATCATGTGTAGTCTAAACTCCATGTATATCCCTCATCGTTCAGTACCTACTACCTTATTCTAATCCCTGTTCTAGTGCAAACTTCCTGTAAAGAGCAGATGAGCACCATCTTGCTGATAAGACACTACGTTATGTACCCTGCAATACCAATTCATTAATGAGTAATAATATCGCAGACTAGGTTAACCCAAGTCCAAGCTCACTAAGTGCAGGTAAGGATGGTACATACCAACTAACAATCTCGAAGTAAACCTTAAGATAAACCTCAGCAACCACTACAGATGGGGCTTCTCAATGGAGAACCTCATTGCGACAGTACTCCCACCCGAAGTACTCGAACCAAAGTTCGCTATACTCACCATCCTACCACCAGAGCTATTAGGTGAGCCACGTGCTGAGATTAAGGGTAAGACTCCAAGTAGAGAGTAAATGCATTGAAACCCTCGCACTCGCCAACAGTGGCTTCATTGGTGCCGAACCAGAGATCATGCTACCTGAACCACTAGCAAGAGAACTCCTCGGCAATAAACCACCCACCATAACCGTAAAACGCATTCTAGCCGATGGCTCTACCATAAACCTAGTAAGATGTGTTGAACCAGTCAACGTGTACGTAGTCACAGAAGATAGAGTTGTCGGACCAGTACCAGCATACCCCTATATCTCACGCATAAGCACTGTACTCCTAAACGATAAACTCCTAGGTAAATTAGGCATCGTACTCCTAGACTTCGGAGAAGGACTCTGGTGCTTTAGAGACGAACTAGGCTTCAAGACAAGACATAGCTACTAACAGACATAGATAAGGTAGGTAGTAAGAAGGGAAACCCTGCAAGAGATCACCTCTCAAGATAGGTACTAGAGCTACCTCGAGAAAGTAGATAGGGGCTAGAGATGGATGATGCAAAGCGTAGATGAGTATGTGGAATCAGCTTACTCCCACCTAGATGCAGCAGATATCCTCCTAACTAGAGGACTCTACAAACTCGCAGTATTCCATCTCCATCAAGCTCTTGAATTCCTACTAAAAGCTCTCTTGATAAAGAGAGGATACAAACCTACGAAAACGCATGCTCTCCACCTACTTGCAAGAGGATACCAACTAACTCCAGAAGAACTTAACTTCCTACGTGAACTCACAATACACTACTACGCAAGCAGGTACCCCGATGCCAGACAAAGATATGGAATCTCAGAAGAGTACTACAACAAACAAAGAGTAGAGACAATGTACTACAGAACAAGGGAGATATTCCTAAAGCTAAGAGAACACGACTGCACACCAGACATAGGAAAGCTAGAGAATGGAAGAGAAGCCTATAGGGAGGTACTTAAGTGGCTTCAAGAACTAGAGAAGAAAGGCATAAAGATCAAGCTAGCAGCCATCATAGGGTCAAGAGCAAAAGGTATATGGAGACCATGGAGCGACATAGACGTAATCCTCATAGCAGAAAACCTCCCCCCACCAAGCATACAGCGATACCTCCTCCTCCTATCAGATGAAATAGACCTAGACATAAGAGCCTACACACCAGAAGAAGCAGAAAAAGCCATAGAAAACCTAGAGAGAGAATTCCTCGACCTAGAACAGCACGGAAAGATAGTAAGAGATGACGGAATCTACAGCAAGATAAAGAGGAAAATAAACCAGGTAAAGCAGAGATACGAGATCAAGTACATAGAAGAACTCGACACATGGCTCATCAAACCAAGACAAAGCAAAAGAACATAGCACTTCAAGGATGCCGAAGAGTAGCCCCACACTAGACGCTAAGATGTTCACAATATGAAAGGATCAGAGAACTAAACACTTACAAACACCTTCAACTCCATCTTCAGGGTCCTTACTCCTTCACGCCCCTAATGGTAAGGTTATCCGAGAGAAGTAGTAGGACTAACCTGATAAGAAGTCTTAATTTTTGAGGAATAAGAGAACCTATGTTCAGAGGCGGGAAGCGAGGTCTCAGACCAGCCTTCCTAACCGACACCCAGAGTTTCACAATGTTGAACACATGCTTGTGATCTGGATCGAGATAGGCGTACTTAGACAAGAAGTTTGGAGTTTCAATCGTGACTACACCTCCCCTCTTCAGAACTCTTCTACACTCTTCTAGGAATTTCATCGGTTTCTCTAAATGCTCAATGACATGAGCTGAAAACACCTCATCTATTGAGCTACTCCTAAATGGTAGGTTTTGAGCATCAGCAACCACCCATGTACTTCTACTAAGTTTAAAATCTGGTTGGTTGACATCGAGGTACACTACATCGTAACCTGGTTCGTAATGAGGATTAAACCTATAGCCTCTACCTCTCCTTGTATAACCAGGCCCTACCTCAAGCCTCACCACAAACCACCACATAAGGGAATTTGTAGCTCCTCATCTGCTCAACCGTTGGATAAGCAATAACAAGTACAGCTATGGCAATTCTCCTTGGATGACTTCAAAATATCTCGATCTCTTCATTTCCTTCCCTACTCCCCCTCTATTGGAATTGCTTTTATGAAAGTTTGGTAAAAGTTCTTGTCTGCAGATAGCTCAATGTACTCAATGGAGTTAACTACCTTCTCAATATTCCTCCTCTCCTCAACAGATTTAAGTGCCATCTCTGCACCAATAACAGCTATATCCCCAACAAAGACCACCCTATCGTTTGGAACCTTTGGAAGTAATCCTATGAGCTTCGCATTCTCAACATCTACGTGTCTCCCAAAGGAACCAGCTAGGTAAATCCTCGAAATCTCATTCTCCTTAATCCCGAGCTTCTCCATTAAAATCATCCAACCTGCCCTTATTGCTGCCTTCGCTAGTAGAAGTTCATTTATATCCCTTTCCGTAACCGTAATCTCCTTCCCTGTCTCAGTCTCATCTGCCCAAGCAACAACAAACCTCGGAATACGATCCTTAACTATCCTCTTAGACTCCCCAATGAACTTCCCATACCTATTTATCAACCCCGCTCTATAGAGTTCAGCTACTAGATCTATCATCCCACTACCACATATCCCTCTTGGCTTAACATTGTCAATAGTCTCGTAGATAACCTCATCCCCCACAATCTTCACCCTCTCAATCGCCCCACTAACAGCCTTCATACCATGACTTATGTGCGCCCCTTCAAAAGCCGGTCCAGAAGGCGCTGAGCACACGAGCAATCTATCTCTATTACCAAGGAGAATCTCCGTATTAGTCCCTATGTCTATCACCATACTTACCTCATCCCTCTCGTGAATCTTCGTCACTATGAGATTCGCCGTAGCATCAGCACCAACGAAACCAGCTATGAGCGGTAGTGAAGTAACGTACCCCTCACTATTCATCCTAAGCCCCACTTCCTTAGCCGGGTAACTTATCCCCTTCCTAACAGCTGGTGTAAAGGGAGAGACACCTATGAACTTCGGATAAATACCAAAGAAGAGATGATGCATCACAGAGTTCCCAACCACTACAGCCTCATAAATCTCATCAAACCTCACACCAGCCTCCTTACATAGCCTATCAATTACCTCATTTATAGCATCAACAACAATCCTCTGCAACCTCCTCAAATTCTCCTCACTCCTCGATGCGTAGGTTATACGAGAAACAACGTCCTCCCCATACACCACCTGCGGATTCTCGATGTAGCCCCTAGCTACAGTCTCCCCACTAACAAGATCAACAAGATGGCAAACTATCTTCGAAGAACCAATATCTATCGCTAAACCAAAGACCCTATTACTCGTATCCCCCTTCTCAATACCAATCAACTTGTTACCCCACAGAACTACAGTAACATCCCACTTCGCCTCCCTAAGCAAAATCGGAAGCCTCCTCAGTAAGTCTAGAGGAATCTCAACATCACCTAGAAAATCCCTCAACCTCTCAAAATCAGGCCTATTATCCTCAAGACTTGGCTCCGGCAACTTAAGATGCACTTTCCTCACAGCCGGTCTCAACTCAACCCTCCTCTCCACCACACCCTCAACAACCTTCCTAACACCAACCCTACTCTCAGGAGGCACAAAAACCACTACACACCCACTAAGCACCTTCACCTGACAAGCAAGCCTATAACCCCTAGCTAACTCCTCCTGCGTTAGATGCCTCTTCTCAACCTCACTTACCTCACTAATCTCCCCCTTCACATCAACAATAACCACCCTACACTTACCACAAACCCCCCTCCCACCACAATCCGACCGCAAAGGAACATTACCCTCCCTAGCAATCTCAAGAATAGTACCAGGAGAAGCCCTAACCCTCCTCCCCATAGGCTCAAACACTACCACGACGCTCATCATTTCACCTCAAGCATCCATAAGGTCATTAGTCTCCACAAAGTATTTGAAAACTCTGTTTGTTAGACACAGCAAGGAAATTCACAGCTACTTGAAGACTAGAGACACCCATGGTAAATGTATCGATGAGAAATCTCCTCCCTCCCCTCCCTCAAGTACCTGTCTTCTCACAGTAGAAATGGAATACTCCCCACCATAACCGTAATACTTTCCCAGCTAGATAACACCCCTCGTATCGTGATAGCTTCAGTACCTCCCACACTTCCTTACCGCTTCTATGAGAGCCCTCAGATTTTCTGGCTTTGTTTCATCAGGTATCCCAGCTACACGACTACCAGCAAATATGAATCCCCCAGGCTCTTTAACATCGCTCAAGAGCTTACAAGCCTCTTCAAACACCTTTTCTGGAGTTCCATAGATGCAGAGTGCCGGTGATATACCACCCATGATTATAACGTGATCTCCCAAAACCTCTCTAGCCTTCCTAAGATCCGTACGCTCGAAGTAGGCTATTATTTTTCCTTTTGGTAGCTCTAGGATATACTCTAGAAATGGTGTGAAGTTCCCCTCAAAGAAAATCCATGGAATCGCACCAGCATTCACAAGCTCTATAATAACTCTCTTTAAAGGTTCCCAGTAGAACTCCCTAAAGAATTTCGGTGAAACCATCTCATTTAAGTGAAGTGGTATGAATACAAGTGGAATCTTTATATCAAATGCCTCAAGAACGCTTGGCGGTAGTGAAACGCTTGCCTTACTCCACTTTATAATTAGAGGTGTTAAAGCGTCTAAAGCTCTCTTAACCTTATCAGGATACCTATAGAGATCGGTAAGTGTGTAAGTTACGTGCCTAAGGTGATCAGCTATGAAGTCTAACGGTGCATATCCCATACCCAGAGGAATTGTGGGGTATCCCAATTCTTCCCTCAACTTGGTCATTAACTCCATGAGCGCACCACTGAACTTCACAACCTCCATCCCAAACCTAACTAATGCTCCGTAAGCTTCAGGTGATGTAGGGTCTCTAAGAGCCTCGTAAACTCGAGGAATAATTTTCCTAGAAATGAACTCTATAGGATTCTCAGCAAGCTCATCATACTCTTCAGCTTCCATAAACTTACCCCCAATAAATTGAGCAGAAACATTAGGTGGAAGTTCCCTACCAGGCCACCTAGTGTATTTATCTCTCAGAATATCGTGGAAGGGTCTCGCAATTGCGAATGTTGTTGTTGCTAGATCTGGGTACCTCTCAATGAAGATAAAGTTTAGCGGTAGAGTCATGCCTGCTCCAGGAAGAGCTAAACCAGCTAGATCAAAGTCGAAATCCCTATAGACAGCAAACACAGCCTTTACAAACAACCTGTAATCTGACGAGTAATCAGCGTAACTCACACCAATGTACCTAGCAGGGAAAAAGTGGAAGGAAGGTATAAATGGGACACGATCAGGCACCTTACCCGTGAGAACTCTCTCAATTCTCTCCTTTCTCTCCCTCAACTTAGCTGAGACATCTACAGTCATCAACTTAACACCCCAACCTACTTACGTGCACCGTACTTGAGAACAGCATTTATTAGAGCTCTAAGGTTCGCGTCTGGTATTGCTGGGTCTATTTCCGCTATCCCTGGAGCTAGTATGAAGCCTCCTCCAGGAGCAAGATCCTTTATAAGCTCTCTAACGTACTCCTCTATCTTCTCAGGACTCCAACCTATTAACTGTCCTGGTAATATACCTCCAGCAACACATGTGTGACCCTCCAGCTTCTCCTTGATTTTCCTTATATCACCACGCTCAAATACCCCTATGCCCCAGCCCTTTGGAAGTTCTAGGATCGTATCTAGATGCGGTGTATGATCACCCTCAAATAACACAAATGACTTTATACCATTGCTATAGAGTTCTGTTATAACTCTCTTTAGGTATGGCCAATAGAACTCATCATATAGCTTTGGAGAGAGCATTGAGTTAAGGTGTAACGGTATGAATGCGAACTTAGCTCCTGTAGGTTTAAGTATAAACGCTACTTGCAATATTGGCTTAATGAGAGCTTCCGTAGCTTGCTTAACCTCATCTGGACGTCTCCTAATGTCTAACATAGCTCCTGTAGGATGTCTAAGAAAATCTCCTATGAAGTCTAGAGGTGCATATGCAAACGTTATTGCTAGTGGTGGGAATCCTAGTTTCAGTAAGGTATTATTTATTTCCGTTAAAGCATTTAGGTAGTTAATGGCTTCAAGTGCTAACTTAGCTATCGTATGTGCATGTTGTGCTGAGCCAGGTTTTGAGAGATTTTCACAAGCTCTCGGTAGAATTGTGTTGTGTATGAACTCTACTGGATTTTCAATAAGGTATTTGTACTCTTCAGGCTTCATGTACTCTCCTCCAATAAATTGAAACGGTAGATGTTCCGCTAACTCCCTACCAGGCCACCTAGTCCACTTGTCCTTTAAAATATCGTGCATAGGTCCTGTTATAAATCTAACAACAGGAGCTATCTGCGGAACATCGGCAAAAGCTACAGCCAATACAAAGCCTTCAGCTGCAGGAGCAGCGATAAATATGTCTGAAGGGAAGGTAGTGACAAACTTTACGATAGCATCTCTCATCTTGCTGTAGTTGAAGTATACTTCTGAAAGTTTAAACCACTTTGCAAATACGTGACCACATGTAAAGAACATTAACGGTACTCTATCAGGTTCCTTAAGCTCTACAGCTTTTAGAAATCTCTCAGCTTTCTCCTTTACTACTATGTCTGGTTCTTTTCTATGCCTTTCCATCCACTCCTCTATAGGTTGTTTACTCATATATTCACCTTCTTTTCACTAATACGAAGTATTTCTTATACCTTAGGTAATCCAAACATCAGTATACCCCCTACAAGTTCTATAGCGGCTGCTATGAGTATTGTTGTTGCAAGCCCTAGCGATGCTATTGAAGCACCTGCTACAAACCCACCTATTATTCCAGCTAATGACGTGAATATCCAGATAGTCGAAAGCGCAATTGAGATCAACTCCGGTTTAACACTTCTTGATGCCACATAGCTCGTACCCGGAGCACCTACTACACCGAAGAATGTCACTATCCAAAATAGTACTATGTATGCCCACATGTTGCCTAGAGCAGGATACATTACGAACGTTGTTATAGCTGATGCGAGTATGGCAAGTATCAACGTCCTTCTACCACCTAATTTATCGATAATAGGCCCCCAAATGTACGTACCTAAGCCCAGCATGAGAGATGCAACGCCAAGAGCTAAGCTAGAAATCTCTGGAGGTGCTTTATAGATGTAGGTTAAAACTATCGGTAGAGATGGGTACATGAGATTCCATCCAACTAGGTAGACAAGTATAGCCATGCCAGCCCAGTAAACACCTCTCGCTTTTAAAGCCTCAAGGATATCGGAACCCTTCATAGCTGGAAGCTGAACCCTAGGAACTTTAACAGGTAGTAGTATTATTGCTGCGGCAAGAGCTACTGCAGCTGCAAGGAAATACAGAGCTCGGTAGCTTCTTCCAAGAGCTGTGAACACAGCTCCAGCAAACATCTGTGAAATCCCCATTCCAAGCATCATAGTTCCACCCATAATAGCTATAACAGTTCCTCGTAGTCTCTCAGGAGCTATGAGAACTGCTATTGACAGAAATATCGATATCAATGCAAAGGTTATGCCCGTAAAAGCCCTATAGATAGCTAGCTCAACCCAGCTTGTAGCTATGCCTAGCAATGCATTAAATACAGCTCCAAGTAGGAGTCCAATCATAACTATTTCCTTTCTCCTACCAGTTTTATCAGCAAGTATACCCATAGGAAGCATCACTAGTACTGCGAGAATCGACGGTAATGCTAGGACTGTTGCCGTGGCAATAGCTTCAGGTGCACCTAACTCTGTTGCTTGTATGGGTATCAATGGCGCATAGATACCAAAACCAACACCCGCTAGGAATGATGATAGTACCAACAAAATCACTGATAGAATTCCAGCTTGTTGCGTTTGACTCATTTGGGACCACACTTCTGTGTTACACTTTTTGTTAAAATAGTTGAAAAAAGTTTCATTTTTCACTATGTAAAGAGTCTTATTATTGGTAGTATTTACGTCTAGTACACACCGTACTTCAGTACTGCGTTTATGTAAGCTCTAACGTTTTCAACAGGTGTTCCTGCAGGTAGCTCTGCATTGCCTAACGATATTATGAATCCTCCTTCAGGCTTTACCTGGTTTAGCAGATTCTTGATATGCTCTTCAATCTTCTCTGGCGTTCCTGCTACAAGTAGGTTTGTCGGTACTCCTCCCATGACTGTCGTATGTCCTTTAAGCTTCTCCCAAACCTTCATGAAGTCTCTAGGTCTTTCAAACCATGCTATGCCCCATCCTTTTGGAAGCTCTAGAATAGTATCTAGATGTGGTGTATGATCACCCTCAAAGAATATGAAGCCCTTATAACCTTTAGATACCAATGTCTCTATAATCTTCTTGAGGTATGGCCAGTAGAACTCATTGTAGAGTTTTGGTGATAGCATTTCGTTTAGATGTAGGGGTATGAAGAACAAGGTTGCTGGTGGACTTGGCGGTATTGCTGTAGCTACCTTAATTACATGCTCTACCAGAGCTTCACATGCAGCCTTGAATAAGTCTGGATACCTCCTCATATCTAGCATAGCTCCCGTTGGCATTCTGAGGAAGTCACCAATGATATCTGCGGGTGTGTATGCATTAGTCATTGGTAAGGCAGCGTAACCGCGCTTCATGATTTCTGCAAAGAAGGAACTCTGGAATGATACTATTCTCTGTATAGCCATTCCAAGCCTTATCAGAGCACCATTCCATTGAGAGGAGCCAGGCTTTCCAAGACCTGGGCAAGCTCTTGGCAGTATGGTGTTGTGTATGAACTCTATTGGGTTCTCGATGAGGTGCTTGTACTCCTCAGGTTTCATGAAGTTTCCTCCAGGGAATTGAGGGTGCTGATCTTTCCTAAGTTCTCTACCGGGCCACTTAGTCCATTGGTCTCTCAATATATCGTGATAGAAGCCTGTTAGGAATCTTATTGTGTTTGAGAAGTCGGGATAGTCAGCAAAGGCTAGTGCTAGTATGAACCCCTCCAGCATCATTGGAACGAAAGTTATCGCGAAGTCACTTGGAAAGTCGTGCAGCATTTTTAAGGTAGAAGCTCTTGCTTTATCTAGATCGTATGAAAGTTCGTACCATGTTACTCCAGTGTACTTACACTGGAAATCACCCATGACGCCATTAATGGGTACTCTATCTGGGGTCTTCAGCTCCAGTACTCTCAGCAATCTCTCTAATTTCTCCTTAGCTACTACATCCGGTTCCTTCTCATGTCTTTCTATCCACTCATCTATAGGTTGCCTACTCATGCAATCACCTCTTCTTCTCCTCCATCCACTTAAGCATGATCCTTATTCCTTGCGATGCATCATTGGTCCAGGCATCTGCTCCCACGTACTCACATGCGTGTTGATCTACTCTACCACCACCAATGATGATCTTTACCTTATCCCTCAACCCTGCCTCTTTTATCGCATCTACAGTTCTCTTCATGGAATCTATTGCTAATGTTAGTAGTCCTGACATCCCAACTATATCTGGATTATGCTGTTTAATTGCCTCAACAAACCTCTGTGGTGGTACATCCACACCAAGGTCAATAACCTCGAAGCCTGCTGCTTCTGCCATTGTCACAACGATGTTCTTACCAATATCGTGTATATCACCTTCAACAGTACCAATAACGAGCTTTCCAACAACCTTCCTAGATACTCCAAGTTCCTTAAGCTTAGGTCTAACAATCTCCGATATACCCTTCAAGATCTCACCAGCCATAACGAGGTCAGAGACGAAGTACTCACCTCTCTCATACTTCTCACCAATTATTTCAGCAGCTCTCCTAAGATCATCGAGGATCTTGAGCGGATCTTCACCAGCTTCAAGTCTCTTCTTAGCAATCTCAATAGCTCTAGACTCATCTAACTCGACAATAGCTCTAACCATCTCCTCAGATAATGACATATAACTCCTCACCGAATGTGATCAGAAAAGTAACGAAAATATATTAATCTCCTATTGAGTACCCTCTAGGTACCTCTTTGAAAAACTAAAGCTATACACTACTAGTGCTTCAGCAGTAGTGAAATTTGTAGGTCTACATAGTTACTATCCGTAATCGCTACGTGGGTTCTGTACCCAACCTTCATTACCTCTACATAAAACACATCACTACTACCCAATAGGTTAAGTAATTACTAGAGCCATGGAGATTCAATTCCTAATACCCCTACCCTCAGCTAAGTACCTCTACTTCACTACTTAGGAAAGTAGGAGCACTCTAGATTATATACTCACTGCTATTGCTCAGAAAGGTAAGTAGTACTTCAACGTAGAGAGGAGAAATTCACTGTGAGTGAAGTTATTTGCTACCATCAGTGCTCTAGTGAGTCGCTATTGGTACCTCACTAACCTCCCCAATGTAGATTAGTGAAGAAGGTTGTAGATTGCTTATAGACGGGATATCTTGAACCTAGGGTGATCTGGTCTTGGACGCCTTCCCTCCTCCATGAGGACCTGTCCGTAGGCTGCATTTATCACTGCTATTGCAGGAACTATGAATTCAGCATCACTTACTGGACCGAATAGGATGAAATCCGCACCAATCGCTATGGGTAACCCATTAGCAATAGCAGTGCACGCTACCGTTAGGATCTTGTTCTTCTTCTCGAGTAATTGCTTCCAAGAAGCAACTGCGTTGTGTGCACCGCAACCACATGGATATCCGTAGCGCCTCTTCACCTCATATATCGCTCTACAAGCTAACCCTAGTGTAGCGATATCCAGTACACAGGTATCAACTAGGATCTTATCTATCCCAGCTGACTTAATCTTGGGAATTAACGTATCTAAGATCCGTATCCTCTCTCTGTACGAGATTATTGCCCTAGAACTGTATGTGAGAGCTATCGCTGCCCGAATCCCTACCTCCTTAGCCTTCTGAAAGATCACTTCCCTAGTCTCAGGAGTAAGTGAATTCAGCACCACTCTATCCAGTACACCAAGCTCCTTCGCAACCTCCATACCACTAATAGCTGCCTCATCAGTTGTGAAATCTATTAAAATCGGCATCTTAGTCACATCCACAACGAACTCCAAGTACCTCCTAGCATTCTCCGCATTAGTACACACCACATCCAACATACACGGGAGCCCAGTCCTATCAGAAATCTCCTCAAACCTCCTTATAAGCCCCTCCGCAGCTTCACGATCTACCTTCCCACTCCTCTCATCCAAAACAACCTTATCCCCCTTGTAGAAGATACTCCCTATAACCACCGTAGGATTCTCACCAGGCTGACCACCAACCCTCACACCACCAATATCAAATACAAGCTGCTCCCTCTCAAACCTAAACACACTACCCCCTCCACAAAGGGACAAGCAACTAAAAATTAAAACTTAAACCTTAAGGAAAACCAACACAAAACAAACCACACCACATCCCTGAAACAAAACTCAGAAACAAATAGCAAACACCACATCTCCCCATGGTCACCATGTCCTGAGAAACCGTAGATTCGTCCTCAATCCCTCCTATCAAGATTCCTCCTCAGGTATACCAACTTCTCCCCTAACACAACTTCTTATTCACCTTTCAATTCTTCTAATCGAGATTCGTGAACTCATTGAAGCACCGAAGAACTACCCAGAATAAGTCACTTACTTAGTGAATTACCAGAGATGTGTAGAGAAAGCGACATTGTAATCTCCATAGTGTATGCTCAGGTAGACCGATGTATTCCCAAGGATAGGATTAACCGTACCTTCAAGTAGTACAACTATGGAAAGTCAATTCTGGAGGTTAGTACCAGAAGAAATTTCAGTACATACATCAAGAGTTAGATTAAGAGAAGTAACAATAGAGGCATTGAAAGAAATGGTTAAAGATGTTGTTAGCTAGATCAGGACCAATAATGGTAAGGAGCTTAGTTAAGTGCACATAGCTCACACCGTGATCACAAGTAGTTAGCTTCTAATACACCTACTCGCTTTTCCTCAATTTATCAGGTGGATCATCAATGAACTTCCACAGTCCTTGACCTGGTTTAACTAAGACTATACCAAGTAAATCAATTGCCTTATCACTAAGTAGTACGTCTTCCTCTCCAGGCATGATAGTTAGAACCACACTTACCGGACCAACTTCCCTATCTTCAGTTACAACTGATACATTCGTCAATTCCTTAGGAAGTCTATACACGCGAACTACCCTTCCACCTGCAACAACATACCTATCAACAGTAGCATTAGCTGGAAGTACAGGATAAACACCTAACTCCCTAGCTACTTTAGTAGGAACTATGACTTCAGGTTCATCACTCTCAAAACCAGCATTAGCAACAGCTGAAGTAACTACTTCTCTACCCGAAGAGGACAACCTAATCCTTAACTTAACTCTAACGACCATAACCTCTACACTTCTTAATAACGCTAGATGAAACAATTCTACCAACCTTCTTAAATCTACACCTCACTATCCTACCAACCTTCACCAAGTAAATCACCTACAAACTCAGGTACTACGTAACTAACTAAAAAGCTAAACTAATGAGTAGAGAACTAAACAATATGTGAACCCAAGTTGAGGAGTAACCTAAGATACACTATTGGAACTTCTCCGGAGCCCAGTTGAGAAATAGGTGAAACCACGGTGAGTACTACCGTGTACGAACACTCGACACACCCCCAATACCACAGGAATACACTCATTGAACATCTGTATAGAGCAAGCAAATTCTTGAAGAAGCATCAGTTAGTTGAACCTTGGATTACAAATAGTGTAGTTTACAGTCGTGTTAATCCTCGGGAGTTAGGTAAGTACGTAGATGCTTACGAAGATTTTCACGATACTTTGGAAGCTATTGCTTCAATCCCTCTAATCAAGATTCCTCTTCGGTATCTTCAGGACCTCAGCTATTCCACGCTCTAGGTGCTTTCAATTCTTCTAATCAAGATTCGCTAGCTATGCTTCTAGTTGCTGCGGCGCTATCTATCGTAGGTATTTCACCTTTCAATTCTTCTAATCAAGATTCAGGACGGTAGGGTGAGAGTGAAGCTAGTCATGGAGCAAGGCCTTTCAATTCTTCTAATCAAGATTCACAGGAAGAAAAACGAAGAGCGTTCAAGGTGCTAAAAGCTGACTTAAAGTCTTTCAATTCTTCTAATCAAGATTCAGCGGTGATCCAGTTGATTCGGTTCAGAAACCGTGAACGTACTTCCTTTCAATTCTTCTAATCAAGATTCCTCAAACTCTACTGACGCTATAGGTACGTAGATGTAGTTCTCATCAACTCCTTTCAATTCTTCTAATCAAGATTCTAGCCAAGTAGCATCACCCCCAACCACCCATGTACTTGACATGTTGCTTTCAATTCTTCTAATCAAGATTCTTAGGAGTTGGCATAGCTATAACGCACGCACGCACAGTGATTGCACTTTCAATTCTTCTAATCAAGATTCTACTGCGGGATGGTACCATTGGTCCTATCCATGTACATATCATCTTTCAATTCTTCTAATCAAGATTCTGCTAAGACGAGAGTACTAGCTAAGGACGTTGCTAAGGTTCTGACTTTCAATTCTTCTAATCAAGATTCGTAGAGGGCTCGAACCACTAGTGAAGCCAAGTGTGGTACAGGTTGACTTTCAATTCTTCTAATCAAGATTCTCCGCAATGCTTGGGTGTAGCTCAGCAGCTACGTTGAAGAAGAGCTTTCAATTCTTCTAATCAAGATTCCTAGGTATTAAGTGGGTCTACAGTGGATTTAGACCGTACCAGACTTTCAATTCTTCTAATCAAGATTCCATGGATGAGGCGTGTAGGAGGTACCCAGAGGTTGGTGAGGTCATCTTTCAATTCTTCTAATCAAGATTCCTCTAAACCACTTCTCGTAGAAGTCCTCGTACTGTATGCTGTAGTCTTTCAATTCTTCTAATCAAGATTCTCGTTAAGCTCAGGGAAGAGGCTGAGAAGCGTGGTGTGGGTGTTGTGCTTTCAATTCTTCTAATCAAGATTCTAGAGCTCAGGAACACGACGACAAGCGACATAGTTGTCGAGCTTACTTTCAATTCTTCTAATCAAGATTCAGGCGTACTAGGTACCAGAGACGCAGTAGTTGTACTTGACAAGGACTTTCAATTCTTCTAATCAAGATTCGAGCAACTAAACCTAGAGCCCAGGCTATGCTCCCAAACTCAGGCTTTCAATTCTTCTAATCAAGATTCGATCGCTTACTTCATTTGCGTTAACTAATAGCGCGTATATCACTTTCAATTCTTCTAATCAAGATTCTACAGTCAAGTACTCACCCACACTACATCACCCGAGGTTGAGCTGTGAGCTTTCAATTCTTCTAATCAAGATTCGAATTCCACCACTGTGTAGTAGACCATGACGAAAAGATCTGCAGGGATCTTTCAATTCTTCTAATCAAGATTCCATGTAGAAACAAATATAAACTAGTTGTGACAAACAACAACACGGCTTTCAATTCTTCTAATCAAGATTCCGAAGCATAGATTTCTCTTTTCACCATCTATATTTCATCATTGGTATTTATGCTTATTTCCTTGAGCGGTGAATCTTAACTGCTATCATTCCACTTCGAGCTCCACTCCACGACCAGATTCAGTAGTACAACCCAGCTTAAGATGCTACCCAGTATTCCACCTCCTTAACCTCATTAATGTCACTCCAAACATGATACAGGAATTAGGAGGTGAGGTATGTAACTCACTAGGAACTAGATAGGGAAAGGTGACGAAGCCGATTAAAGCTCCAGAGTAGCAATGAATTCTGAACTTCAGTCACTAACCGGAGAATCACCTACCTCAACCATGAACACCTCATCAACCTCACCCTTTAAGTTCCTCCGATGTAGCTCAATGATCAATCCAACTAAGATCAATGCCATAGCGAGAACAATACTAGAGTGAAGAGGTAACTTAGCTATCACCAACCCAATTATCGCTACAACACCATTGATCGCAAAGTAGGAGAGTAATGTGCCCCACCCCCCTCTTGATCAAGTAAGTAATTGCGGTAATTTCTAAGCACATATCTATACTTCCCAGGTTCTCTTCGATACTTCTCTACCAATTTCCTAACCACCGCACACAAATTCTCCCACCTAATTCTCAAATCAAGTAATGTAGAGAGGGCCTCATGCCAACGAAACTGTGCCCTCTAATCATAATCCATGTGCTTTAACCCCAGGAAGGTCCTTAGATGAGTGTTAGATTGCATTTAAAACACTCTTTTTAGCGAGGAAGTACTAGGTGTATTTAAGGGGTTTAAACAGTCTTGATCCTGTGGTGTTGTTATGAGCGAGGCAAACTATGATTGTCTTGTATTGACTTTAGGTTTTGAACCTGGTCCCTTGCTAAGAGCTATTGCTAGCTATGGTGTGAAAGCAAATGGAACAATTGTAGTGCTTACAGCGGAGTATAGGGATGAGAGGTGTGAGAGAGCTTTTCTCGATTTGCAGAAGCTAGTGCGTATGTTGTTTAAGGATGAGCGTGGACGACACGAAATCAACATCAGGAGAGTGGATGTGTGCTTGAATCCTGTATTGCGTGGCGTGGAGCAAGTCTCAGCAACACTCAGGGAGTTTGTAAACAGCAATGTCTGTATAGCCTTCACAGGAGGTATGAGAGTGCTCTGGATTATCCTCCTTATGACCTATCTTCTGCTACCATGGAAATACGAACCAAAACTTGTAGCCTACCTAGAGGGACGAGGAGAGTTTGTTGAGATTCCACCTATAAGATCAATATTTGAATTAGCAGTTCATGGTACTAGACTTGAGATACTACGTGCAATAGGTGAGAGACCTAAAACGGTTGACGAGTTGAGTAGTGAACTCAATCGAGATAGAAGCACCATCTACAGAAATATCCTATGGCTCGAAGAGAAAGGTTTAGTCAAGAAGGTAGGGCGCACAATAGAGCTAACAGACCTAGGCAGAGTACTCAGCCTTTCTCAGCCTTTAATGCAAGCTCATGCAAATATATAATGTAAATTTGCATAATTAAACGACCATCATCACGAAAATGCATAAATATTAGTTAGAGAACTGTATCCAGGGGTCTTCTCTTGAAGGAGAAATGTTGTTATGTGGACCGGATAAGCTTGAGGGACGTGCATAGACTCGCGAAAATAATCTATGATGAATGGCTCAGTAATCCAGAAAAAGAAACCTTTACAGTGGTTGACAGATTAGCTACAGCAGTAAGCCACGAAGTAGCAAAATTCGCTTTGTATGAACTCCTGAGGGTTGCTGAACGTAAAGAAGAATACAGAGACATACATCAGGTAATTGTGGACTTAATCTCAGGACTAAATTGCGAGATTCATAGGGAAAAGGCATTGGACATTTGTCGCGACATAGCATTGAGTGCACTATCTATGCGCTTTAGGAGGGAGGAAAAGAAGGAGTAAGCAGGTGGTTAATTGTATGACCTTCATAAGTATGGGAATTAGAATGTTGGTTAACGTCGAGGCACTTAACATGGTAGAAAGTGTTGGTAATGTGATACGGCATCGAACAGTACCTGTAATTATCAGAAGATCTGATGGTGAATATGTCATGAGGTGGGTGCCAGCAATAAGTGGTGAGTGCTTAGCTCATGCTTACCAAAGTTATCTAGCAGAACAAGCAGTGAAAAGAGGACTTAAAGTCTGCTATTGGTGCAGGAAAAAGGAGTTCATAAAGCATTTCGACTTAAAGTTCTACAGCTTAACCTCAAAGACATCTGGTGGCGAGGTAGAGTACTCTGAGGAGGAACAAGTACTCTCTGAGAAGTATGCTGGAAAACGAGAGTTCACACTTGAAGAAATAAGAGACATTGAAGCTAAGATCATAAGGGCATGTGTTGTTGAAGATATAGGTGGCTTCCTCGTAACGCAGGGTCCTACAAAAAGAACCTCGAGGTTTTACGTTTCATATGCTATACCAACTTACGAAGCAATTGAAAAAGGTGTTGTAGCTTTAGATCATCAATTCATGGTGAGACACGCTCCAGAAGCTGAAGCTAGAAGACCTAGTGAGGTTGCAGCCCCGGCACAAGCACCATACTATCCTCAGGTAAGTTCAGCAATATACGCATGGATTTTCAATATAGAGCTTAGTGGAATAGGGGTTAGTAGTGTGTCTGGAGAGAAGGTACTTGAAGATGAAGAAATTGAAAGAAGAAGGCAGGTTGCACTGGATGCACTAGCTGAAATGCTTGACAATAGAATCTTCGGTGCTAAACTAACGAGATTTACACCGTTCATAGACTACGAGATTATAGTTGCAGCAATTTCCGAAGGAATAAGATTCACAGTTAGTTCTCCAACATTACCACTTAAGCAATTCATAGGAGAGACCGTCGAGAGAAGCAAAAAGGCAAAGCAAGATACTGGAGCTAAGATAGAGATAGTGATTTGGTGTAAAGATGAAAGTATTGAAAAATTAGCAAAGGAAGTAGTGAAAGATGTCGAGATAGTGAGATCCGCTAGTGTAAGGGATCTAATCAACAGAGTAAAAGAAATAGCACTCAAGGGAGCCAAATGAAATACTACATATCACTAATCATAGTAAACTTACACTGGGGTTTCAGTGTTAGAACATATCCTGCATCTGGACCGCAAAAATCCTACATAGTTCCTCCACCAACATCTATTGTAGGCTCAATAGCTTGTGCATACTCAGCACTGAATGAAAACCATAAGGAATACAGCTCACAAAGCCAAGAACCCTGTAGTTATGTCGCAGATTTTATCGAGAAATTTGGCATAGAGTACGCTACGGCATGTGTACTAAGTACTCTCAGAATCAAGACCCTTCAGACAGTGAGATACTTTACTATGACTCATCAAGCACCTAAAATTGACATAGAGAAATTCAGTAAACATATGAGAATTGCTGAGATGTTTGCACCACTACAACTAGGGTATACTGTATGTGATAGGTTGGCACTAATAGTAGTCAGTAAGCATAGGATTCCACTAAATGTGCTGTGGTCGATAACTAGAGTTGGAAGTAAGGAATCCATAATCTCAGTATCTCATGTTAAAACGAGTACCGTCGAAGCTCAAGAAGTTAGTGCAGACAAATACATCAAGGTTAATACTTATGTTCCATTAGACATAGGTGTTCCAGAAGCTCCTTCAGATTACGTCTCAGAGGTAATGCCCTTTCCCATAACTTTAGAGGAATGGAAGTCATGGTATTCATTCAAGCAAATGAGGTCTGTGGAGAGAACAGTCATAGTACCATTGCCTAAGGTATATGTCACTCTGAAAATTCTTAGGAGGTGTTACAAGCTGTCGGTTGATAATTATATTATTCTCATGCCAGTATCAGAGACCTAGAGGGAGGTCCCTTTGTCTAATAGGCTTGAAATACCAATACCACCTGACACAATGCCACTATTGCACGACGCTATGTGTACTATAATATGTACCATGCTCAAGCTTACTGGTACTATGAGGAAGCTCGAAGTAACCTATGACACAGAAAGGAAGTTGAGAAAGGTAATCATTGAGGCGGATGAAAATACAGTCAAGAGATTTCTAGATAGGTTGGATGCATTCTTCGGTACTGAAAAACTTAAACCTTCATCACATATTAGTATAGAACACTGGAAGTATGGACTAGACACCAATGGTAAGAAGGCGTATCTGTACATGGGGAGTGATAAACTAAAAGTACCCTCTGCTGTCAGGAAGAGGTTCATGGCTATAGTCAGTAAACAACGTTACCTATTTGCTAGGGGTGCAAAGTTCATAGCTCGAAGAGAAGAAAAGATCGAAAGAGGAATACCCAAACCTAAATCAGGTCATTTAGACATAGGCGTGGATGGTGGTATAGCGCAAATGTTCATTAGGGCGTTAAGCAAGTACTTCTCATACTCCTTACCTCTCGTACATCAGAGAGAAAGAGTTACTGTCTTTGTCCTACTAGGGAATGTACCACAACAGCTAAGTATCATTGACTCCATTGTTAGCTATCTGTATGAAGTTGATGAGAGGGGACTAACCATTAGGTTAAGTCCAACTATAAGAAGTGTACTCATACCTCATAATGTTGCACACTTACTAGTGGAAACTCCGGATATAGCGTACTACAATTTGCTGTTTAAGGTGCTTCACGATTACAGTAAAGGTACAGTAGATGTAAGGAACTGGCCTCCTATTCGGATTTATGTATATCCAGGTGAAAGCTTGAGCGAAGAGAAGACAATACTCTCATACCTCGACATTACTTACCATGAGTATATTAATATAAGCGAAGCGTTAAAAGCCATGGAGCAACGCTACGGAGTGTCTGTATCAAAGATTGCGAATGTGGTTAATATGTCGATAGGTAAACTATGTGAAATAATTGCAGAAGCAGCTGGACGTAGACTGGAAGAAATCTTGCTAGCAATGGAAGTAATAATGCCATCATTCAGGATATTTCTGAATGACCTCGTTTGTGGCAAGTTAAATCGAGAAGCATTATACAGCATTACTAGGATGCTTGCTGGCTATGAAAGGGTGGACAAGAGGTTTAGTGAAGTAGCTAGAATATTATTAGCAATGCTCTAATTATGGCTAGGTTAGCTTTGAAAAGACTCGAGGAAGCAATTCACGAGTATGATGTTATTGTAGGTATCTTACCTACGGGCTATGGTAAATCAAAATTCCTGTTTCATAGTAGATATCTCTTTAACAAACTGGGTAAAGTGATTCATGTATTACCGCTTCGATCTATCGTAGCTAAACTTGCTGAAGATATTAAGGATTTGGGGGATGTAGGTTATCAGGCTGGTATTCTTGTTGAATGTGTGGATAAGACACCATTCCTAACAAGTAAGTACACAGTAGTAACATTCGATAGCTTTCTTTTCAATTTCTATGGAATCCCTGTGTCTGAAATCTTTAGGTCTAAATGGCATAGTGATGTGGCTTTCATGATCTCCAGATGTTCTCATGTAATTCTGGACGAGATACACCTAGTTACAACACCAGATTCAATAAGTGATGTTGATGTAGAATTTGAGAAGGTAATTAATGTGATTAGGGATGTTATTGAGTGGTATGCTAGAGTGGGGTTGAAAACCATAGTATTTACAGCCTCTCTCTACCCCTGGCTCATAAGGTACATTTTACCTCACAGAGTGGGTAGGGTAAAGATCATAGTTTACGCGCCAGAGCAACATGAATACTGCAGAGAGGTGAAGAAAAACATTAAAGACATGGAAAATGTGGAGGTAGAAAGCTTTTGGAGCGTAGATGATGACTTTTACTTAAAGTTCAAAGATTACTGCAAATACGTTGGGACATTTCTTCACTTCAAGGAGCTGGATGAAGTATTGGAGGAAGTAGTGTCTAGTACTAGGAGGCGTAGGATCTTCGTACTTTTTAATAGTGTCAAGAGGTGTATTGAACATTTCGAAAGATATAGGACTCATCTTGAGAAACGAGGATACTCCGTAGCAATCATTCATGGGAGGATGACTTCAGAGGCAAGAAGGAAAGCTCTAAACTTAGTCACTCGAGAGAAGTCCATAGTAGTTTTTGCTACTCAAGCTATAGAAGCTGGTGTCGATGTAGACTTCGATATTCTGATAACTGAAGTTGCTCCTCCTCACTCTTTGATACAGCGTTGCGGAAGAGTAGCTAGATATGGTTTAGAATCAGGAAGGTATGAAATTCACGTAGTACTCGGTGGAGAACAAGTCAAAGAAGCTGTTGAAAGGCTGTGCAGAGGAGTATACGACACAAGAGTCACACTTGAGGTAGTGAGGGAGCTATTGAAGGATGCTGATATTCACGAGAAGATGGCCTTAATCAACATTAATTGGAGATTACCTTCAGAACATATTCTATGGGATTACCTGAGACTTCTGTGTATACCAGGTGAAGTTAAAATATGTGAGCTGGGGCACGTAAAATCCTTTCTCAACAAGCTAACTCACTTAAGACCAAGAGCATTGAAAGCACTGAAGGAAATTGATGAAAGATTAAGTGGAAGTTTCATAAGAGCTTCGGCTCTTCTATCAGTATATACAGGTCCCGTAGATTGCCAGTTTAAGCAGGAGTTTCTAAGCAAGTATACCATACCCGTGAGCTTGGAGTTTATAAGGAATAATGCTAGGAGGGTACTAAGGATAGAGAATGAGTGTGTGCTGATGGTCATAACCACTAATGGCTATGTTGTCTCAAAGCGTGGGCCTAAGCTTGCTCAACTTCTTAAGTTCCCCATTACTAGCATATACCGCACTCTGAGCAAAATCAGAAAAGAGTATCAAGAAGTACCAGGTGAAACTGCAAGGGTAACCTTTCTAGGACTTCAAGCTAAAGAGCATGTATTTGATGAGGAATGGGGGTACATAAAGTGGTAGAGATGCTGTATGCTAGATACGAGATTGTTGGAGGACAGGTCAAGTATCAACTTCTGATTAATCATCTCCTAGGGACAAGACAGGAAATGATTAAGTGCATAGGTTCTCGAACAATAAGACATGTAGTAGAATCTCTTGTGAGGAATGAAGGCATAGGATTCAAGGAGATAGCTAAGGCAGCTGAAATAGCTGCTCTATTTCACGACATAGGCAAAGCTCTACAATATTACCAAGGTCGAATAGAGAAAGTTAAGAAAGAAGGTACTCGACTGTCATTCCCATACCATGAAGTAATGTCAAGCTACATTCTAGCTTCAGCTTTTCAGTCCCTAGCTACTAGTCCATTAACTCCTCCATGGCTGTGTAGTCTTGTAATTCAAGCTGTGCTGTTACATCATCAAGGATTAAGAGTGCTAGATCTTGAGGCCTTAAGTTCCTATGAACTAAAGAAGATCGTTCAAACAGATGCCACACGAAGTGCTAGCAATCTTCAGAAGATCTGTATGGAGATTACAAAGCATAATTCAATAAGCAAGGAGAGTAAAGTGATAGCTGAAGAAATAGCTAAGATATCCAGAGACATAGTCGTGGCATATGATCCTAGCATAATACTACAGTACTATGATTTGAAAGAGGAAGATAGAGTGAAGCTAAGTAGAATAATTTCAGGTTGTCTCATGATAGCTGATGTTAAGGACGCATATAAAGCTGTAGGAGATATAGCGACGAGATACGTGAAAGATATAGTTAAATTAAAGTATTAACTTTATCACCAAGTTGTTACTGATAGCAAGTATCCCAAGGGCTACGGCATATGCTTCAGGAGACATAAGAGCTATTGAGAGAGGTTACCTAGCTAAATTCGCACCTATGCCTTCCTTGTATAGTGTATAACATGGACTTTGTTGAACTGTAAAGTATGCAGAGTGCCTGAGTTTCTCGTTGCATCCCTTAAATAACTCTCATTCGCCATCGTTAGCGTATGAAGGTCCGTCTTGTTAAGCCTATTGGTGTTTTTCGACTCTATGTACGAATTCCCTATGAGAGGGACTTCTCTACCTCATCTACTGGCGTTTTCTGTTATTATCTCTGGCTTAAGTGCTTGAGTTATGTTCATCCTAGGCTTGCTAGTGATATTCACGACTGGAAAGGTGTTAAGCCTATTACCGTTACCCCTCTTCTTGATACTTCTCGAGGTAGGTATCTAGTCGCTGGTTCTGTTGAACCTGGTACATATGTCACTGAGCTGAGAGTTGTTGGTAGTGATCTTATTGAGTTCTTTACTCAGGCTCTTAATGATGTTCTTAGTCGTGGATTCATTGAGATTAGAAGTGGCGTCATTCCTGTTATTACTGGCGAGATCATTGTTTACGAAAAGTTTAGTGTGAAGGAGAGTATAAGTAAGTTTAGGATCGTATTCAGAACTCCTGCCCAGTTAAGCAAGCGTACTTTGGAGAGAGGTAGGTGGTATAGGTTATTTCCTGTCTGTGAGTACCTAGCCTACAATCTAGCTCACTTGTGGAATGTGCTTATTTGTGATCCTGTGATTGATATCGATAGGTTGGTGGTGTGGTCTCATGAACATGTTCACGAGACTAGGTATAGGTTGAGGACTGTGAAGGTTCCTGTTGGTGAGGGTAGGTGGACTAGGGGTTTTGTTGGTTGGGTTGAGTACACTGTATCTAGTCCTGATTGCGAGGAGAAGAGGTGGTTTGCTGTGTTGCTTGAGTTTGCTAAGTACATGGGTGTTGGTAAGTCTAGAGCTATTGGTATGGGTGTTGTTGATGTTGTGTTTAGGTGAGTAGGGGTTGTTGGGGGATGAGTCTTATATTTGGGTGGTGTGCTACTTAGTTTGGTGTTTGTGTTGTGGGTAGTGAGTTGACAGCTGAGAAGATTGTTGAGTTGTTTGAGAGAGATGTTAGAGCTAGGAGGAGGCTTGCAGAGCTTCTCGTTATGGAGCCTGATGTTAGGTTAGCGATGATTAATGCTGTTTTGAGGGATGTTGCTACGAAGAGTGATCTCGAGAGGTTAAGGGATGAGTTGAGGAATGAGTTTAGATCTGAGATTGAGAAGTTGAGGAGTGAGTTTAGAGATGAGATTAGGGATGTTAGGCGTGAGTTATCGAGTTTGAGTGAGAGGGTTGCTAGGTTGGAGGGTAGGGTTGATTTGCTTATTAAGGTCTTCATTGGGTTCAACGTCCCGTTGCTAGTAGCAGTCATTGGGATACTGTTGAAATTGATTTTTGGTTAATCTCTTGGTGCTTTCTCCTGATTTAGTCTTAGTCTTTGCTATTATGAAGTTTGTTTAGTCGATGATTTTGCTTTGTGACTAGCTCAGGTACTTTCTAGGTTTGGCATTGTTTCTGTTCTAGGTGTGCTCTTATGTAAGTGCTGTTATTGCGAGTAGGTACTGTATTCATTTCTTTGATATTACTTCGTTGAGTGCCCTTGAGTGTTCTTGATGTGAGCTTTAGTTCTTCTTTAGCTTTCAATTCTTCTTATCAAGATTCACACAACGCATACGGAGTATCAGCAATAGCAAACTACGTAGTGCTTTCAATTCTTCTAATCAAGATTCGAGGGTACATCAACTACGTTCCTCCCCCTACCTTGGGTTATGTCCTTTCAATTCTTCTAATCAAGATTCTCCTGGTGCTTCAACAACTACTGGTGTCGATGCTGTTGCTGTTACTCTTTCAATTCTTCTAATCAAGATTCGAAGTTCGCTGATGTATTCGCACAGCCCACGCTGTGGCGCATCCTTTCAATTCTTCTAATCAAGATTCAGAGAATTGAGCTGGAGTGGGAAGCAAAGATCACTGCTCAACACAACACACTTTCAATTCTTCTAATCAAGATTCCTTCACCAGTACCTGCAGTCGTTAGTTCGACACGTATGTATACCTTTCAATTCTTCTAATCAAGATTCAAGAGCCTACAACGTTGTTGATGACTTCGTGGAAAAGTGGGCGTCTTTCAATTCTTCTAATCAAGATTCGGTGGGGGTTGGTACTGTGGTGAGAATGTACAAAGTTTTCCGCGCTTTCAATTCTTCTAATCAAGATTCGCCGCCGACATCTGTGTCGGTTTATTCATTATGCAGAAGTTCACTTTCAATTCTTCTAATCAAGATTCGGCATTATTCAGCAGGGCTTTCAGTGGGTAGCAGGTCAGATCCAGGGCGCTATAGCCTTTCAATTCTTCTAATCAAGATTCCCAGGAAGTTCCCTGTGGTTGACCCTGATGCGTATGTTCACAAGGTCTTTCAATTCTTCTAATCAAGATTCACATAGGTCCTAGTGTTTTACACGGTGTAATTTACACTTGGGCTCTAGCAGCAGCCTGTTCTCTAGGACCTTTCAATTCTTCTAATCAAGATTCCTATGTGCTCACGGTAGTCACGCCTAACAATCGCTACAGGTCTTTCAATTCTTCTAATCAAGATTCTTGATGTCGTCTTCCTCGATACCGACTTCCTCGAGGAGTTTCTTTCAATTCTTCTAATCAAGATTCAGGTGAATGACACTGTGTGCCACAGCGGATAGACATACCACACTACTTTCAATTCTTCTAATCAAGATTCTTGAAGTTCTTCGATATCGTAGATCTTTGCTTCACCGTTCTTGTACCTTTCAATTCTTCTAATCAAGATTCCTGTAGTACCCTACCTGTCCACACCACTCAATTATGTGCCTTTCAATTCTTCTAATCAAGATTCACCGTGTCTTCCTGTAGCTGCTGTGGGGGCGGGGGGCGTCTGCAACACTTTCAATTCTTCTAATCAAGATTCTCTGGGTTGGGGTGTGTGGTGTGGGGTTGCTGTCTGTGTTTCTTTCAATTCTTCTAATCAAGATTCAGCTATCCTGACTTCGTGGTACCACAAGTCGTAACAGATTAACATCTTTCAATTCTTCTAATCAAGATTCTTCGAGCGAACAATACGGACAATGTACCTAGCCTCACAAGCACACACTTTCAATTCTTCTAATCAAGATTCACTGGTGGGTGTTCGCCAGAGTACCAAGTCACATCGGCGGTTGTCTTTCAATTCTTCTAATCAAGATTCAGAGCACGAGTACGGAACAATACTCACGTACATGGGGTGAGTAAACTTTCAATTCTTCTAATCAAGATTCCCTCTATGTCAGCGATGAAGATTGGGAGAGATATGTCGTAACTAAGCTTTCAATTCTTCTAATCAAGATTCACCTATAAGCTATATAGTTGAGAAAGTGATAGGTCTCAAGGTCTTTCAATTCTTCTAATCAAGATTCGTAGGGCTAGGAGGGGTTGGTGGATAGTCGCATATGCGACTCACTTTCAATTCTTCTAATCAAGATTCGGAAACTGTACAGTAAGACCATGAGTAAGGAAGCGTTTTACCTGCTCCTTTCAATTCTTCTAATCAAGATTCGATTTCGTACGAGGAGTTCAAGCGTGAGTTAGAGGACCTAAAGGACCTTTCAATTCTTCTAATCAAGATTCAACCCGATCCACGGTTCATAGGACCAGGGGCGATGAACCACTTTCAATTCTTCTAATCAAGATTCCGAGTCTGCTAACTTGCTTCGGTACGAAGTGCTGTATCGTTGCTGGATCTTTCAATTCTTCTAATCAAGATTCCGAAGCAGAAATTTCTCTTTTAGTGTTGATTATTGGTTTTTGGTTTATTAATGTTAGTTTCATGGGCGGTGTTTCTTGGTTGCTTATTTTCCTGTATTTGCTTGACTCCGCTCATGATTATGCTAGGTATTTTGTTGTGCAGATTTTTCGGTATTCGCAGTTTGTGCATTTTTGTTTGTGTGGTGTTGGTTGTGGGTCTTCTGTTCCTTCTATGATGTTTCTTATCTTGACTATGGTCTTTGCTATCCAGGTCTTTTTGTGGTCTGTTATTGCTATTTTCTCGATGGTTTTATTCTCTATGTAGATTATGTAGGCGTGTGTTATGATGGTGTTGTGTGTTAGTTCTAGTGCTATTGCTTGTGCTATGAGTTGTGCTTTGTGGTGTCTTGTGATTGGTGGTTTTCTTAGTTTTACTTCTATTGGTGTTAGTTCGTGTTCTGTTGCTATGTAGTCGATCTCTGCTGTTATTCTGTACTCGTGGTTTACTATGATTTCTCTCCTGCTTATTCTCTTGAGGTATCTGTACGTTATTTCTTTGATGTAGCTTGGATCTCTGTGGATTTGTTTGCCTAGTTTTGTTCTTTCGGTGTGTGGGTAGATGCCGTATACTCTCCTGTATACTATGGTTGCTGGGCAGTATGTGTATTGTCTTACGTCTTCTGCTGATACGTAGATTGGTCTCTTGTCTCTCTTTAGGATGTCGACGTAGGTTTGTTTCGTTTGTCTACACCTCTATTAGGGTTGTTATTTTCATCGCTTTTTCGTACTCTAGTGGGTTTACGGTTGGTACTCCCATTACGATTTTTGTGCTGTAGCAGTGTTTGCATAGTTTGTAGATTTGGATGTTTGCTCTTTTTCCTCTTATGAGTTCCTGTAGTTTGGTTGCTAGGTCTCTGAGTCTTGCTGATGGTAGTTTTCCTAGGAATGCGCTTTTCTGTACTCTTGCTAGTCCGTATCTGTGTAGTGTGTCTGCTACTTTTTGTCTTAGTTCGTCGTCTGTTATGTCGTAGATTACTAGTACCCACCTCATGGTGTTTAGTACCAGTACTTTTCTTCGAATGGTATGTACTGTGGTTCTCTTCCTATGAGGTATCTCGCTAGGTTTCTTGCCTGTAGGTATGGTACTTGTTCTCGTGTTACTGATTTTCCTAGGTATGTTGTTCTTGTTTGTAGTCTTTCCTGTAGTGCTTTGATGAGTTCTGTTCGGTACCAGGGGCTTAGTCTTCCGCCGTCTTCCATTACTTCGTGGATCTTCAGTTGTTTCCTCTGTACGTAGGATACTATGACTCGGTCTACGAGTGCTGGTCTTAGTGGTTCCATGAGGTCTAGTGTGAGGCTTGGTCTTCCGCTTCTGTCTATGTGTAGGTATCCTGCGTATGGGTCTAGTCCTGCTAGTGTTGTTGCTTTCCACGTTACTGACTTTAGTACTCCGTAGAGGTAGTTTAGTGATCTATTGACTATGTCTTGACCTTCTTGATCTCTTCCCGGGAAGTGTAGGTATGTTGGTAGTGCTTGTGCTAGTGCTTCCCAGTATACTCTTGCTCCGTGTCCTTCTATGGTTAGGAGTTTCTGTCTTAGGTCATCACTTAGCTTGTCGTTATCTACCTTGATTAGTTGCTGTGTTAGCTCTATTATCTTTGCTGCTGCATCTGTTAGTTGTTCTGCTGTTGTGGGGTCTGTTTTCTTCCTGTTCTTTGCTAGGTACCTTAGGAAGTTGCTTTGGTTTCTTAGTTTTGTCATGACTATGGCTCTAGCTATGTGGGGTCCTCTGTGGTCGTTGTATGCTTCGTACTGTGCTCTTCTGTAGAGTACTGTTCCTCCTATGGTTACTGGGTATAGTCTTGCTATTGGTTCTCCTCTGTGGTCTAGTACTACTATGTCTATGTGGTTTCTTGCGCAGTGTCTCAGTAATTTGCTTGTTAGTGCTACTCCGCTGGTTACTACGATTATTTGCTCTATTGTTGTTAGTGGTACTTTGTCTAGTACTTGTCCTCTCTTGGTGATTACTACCATTCCTCTTCTGTAGCTTAGTTTTACTCCGTAGTCCTTTATGATTATTGTCGTCACTTCTACTCACCTCGACAGATGTATTTGTATGGGCAGTGTTCTGGGCAGTTTGGTGGTGTTCCTGGATCTCGTTGGTGTAGTACTATTTCTATTGCTTCGTCTCTTAGTTCGAGGAATTCTCTCCTTAGCTCATTCGATATGTATGTTGGTTCTACTGTGATTCTTACGTGGTTGTTGATGGTGATGTAGGTTATGATTCCGTAGTCTATTGGTATTTCCAGTGATGATTCTATTGCTAGTGCGTATGCTGCTAGTGCTAGTTTGTGGTTCTGTTCTGGTCTTCCGATCTTGTACTCGAGGATTATGTTGTGTGTTAGTGCATCTACTCTAAGTGTTCTCGATAGTCCTACTCTGCTTCCGTCTACTACGTACTCTACTACTTGTGGTAGTACTTGTGTTGCTAGTGCATCTTGATCTATGATTTTTCCGTGTTGTGATGTTGCTTTGTCTATTGCTGCTGCTACCTGTATTGTTAGGTAGTTCCAGAGAGTTTTTCCGTGGTTCAGCAGCTTGCTCACGGCTTCTCTATCGAGGTCTATGTTGTTTTCTTCAGTGAGGAGGTCGTAGAGTGTGTGTTCGTACTGCTGTATCCTCGATATGTACTCGGTTCCTGTTCTTGTTCCTTCTAGTACTATTCTCCTGCTAATTGTTGTGTGTACTCGTATTATGCTGTGTATGTACTTGCCTAGGATTAGTGGGTACGTTGTTCTTGGTTCTACTCCTCTGACGTATCTTAGGTATATGTTCCTGAGTGTTGAGCAGCATCGATTAGCTAGTTCTGAGACGGGTAGTTTGATGTATCTTGTTGGTGGTTTTACTGGTCTGTGTCCCCAGTTCCATCCTCTTAGTTCTTCGTCTATTGGGTCTTCTTGTGCTAGGTATCTTAGTTCGCGGAGTACTTCTCTTAGGTCTGTTAGTGTTAGCATGTGTTTCACCGTGGTGTTGTGTTGTTGATCTGGTTGATGTTCTGTTCTGTGTAGCCTGTTTGGTTTGTTTCAGGTATGTTTTCTTTCTCTGTTCCTTTGCTTTGCTTGGTCTTTGGTTGTTTGTGTTGTTGGTCTCAGGTATGTTCTCGTGCCTGTTTGCTTGTTTTCTTCTGCGTTACATTGATATGTCACGTGTTGTACTACTTACTGTGTCGTCTTGTGTTGTTGCTACTCTTGGTTTTGATTGGAGGCATGTGGTTTCTGCTGTTACTAGGTATCGTCCTGATCGTATTTTCCTGGTTACTGCTTCAGTTAATGAGCCTAGGGTGAGGTCTGCTGTTGAGGAGATTAGGAGGTTTGTTGAGTCTGCTTTGCCTGGTGCTGGGGTTGAGGTTGTTGATGTTGATCTTTCCTCTCCTTATGATGCTTTGGCTCGTGTTGTTGGTTTTCTTAGGGGTGTTGTTGAGGGTTTGAGGCCTAGTGTCTTGGTTTTTGATCTTAGTGGTGGTCCTCGTCTCTTGGTGCTTCTTGTGTTTACTGGTGTTTTGTTTTTGAGGTGTGTTGTTGGGGATTTGCCTGAGCTTAGGTTCTTTGTGTGGTGTGAGGTTACTGGTCAGTATCATGAGTTTGGTTGTGAGTTTGTTGATTTTCTTAATGTTGTTCGTTTCTTGACTTGTGAACGTGTTGAGGTTCTTAGGGTTTTGTTGGAGAGGGGTTCCTGTACTCTGTCTACTCTCAGTGATGTTCTTGGTAGGGATGCTTCTACTGTTGCTCGTCAGGTTAGGTTTCTTGCTGAGTTGGGTTTGGTTGAGTACTGTGGTTCTAGGCCTAGGGTTGTGAGGTTGAGTGAGTTGGGTTGGGTTTTAGCTAGGTTGCTCTGTACCTGATTCTCTTCTTCAGTTCCTCTATCTCCTTTGCTATTTCCTGTAGTTCACTGCGTATGTTTTCTGGTATTTGTTCTCTGAGTTCTCTCGTGCTTCTCCTGAT
Source organism: Thermoprotei archaeon (assembly GCA_003649205.1). GTDB lineage: Archaea > Thermoproteota > Thermoprotei > Thermoproteales > B15-G16 > B15-G16. Next base: position 265,703 of record QMRC01000001.1, on the reverse strand, counting down.
GTTTCTTGCTGCGTCTCTCATGAATTCTGTACCTAGTAGCTCACTTCTGTGATTTAGTTGCTGTATTAGTTCTCTCATGTGTTCTCTGATTCCTTCAATTACTGTTCTCCAGTTTATTTCCCTCTTCTGTAGGATGAGTTTTATGTGGGTTATGTCCACTGGTCTTGCTACTAAGAGTTTGTGTCTAATTACATGTTCTAGCTGTGGTACCTGTAGTGTTATTGTGTTGTTTATGTACACGGTCTCTGCTGTCGTCACTTCGCTCGATGTTATGTATGGTAGTTTTGTTGGATCTAGGAACCATAGTAGGTCTACTGCTACTTCTCCTACTTCTGGTATGTTTGTTCTGATTCTTCTTCCTCGTGGTACTACGTCTATGTTTAATCCGGCTCTTCGTAGATTTCCGATGAGTTTGTAGTATGTGCTTTCGTCTAGTATTGGTGCTACGTCGATGTCTTTTGTTGCGTCTTTTACCTGATGTATTACCAGTGCTGTACCTCCAATTGCGTGGTACTTTATTCCTGTGTATGGTGTTAATTTGGTTAGGTACCTTAGTGATTTTATGACTTGATCTACTGATCTAATGCTCTCCACTTGTTCTCTACCTCTTGTACTATTTTCTTGATTTCTTCAGGTACTTCAACATTGTATAGTTCTTCGGCTTTTGCTATGGTGTCTAGTCCTATTGGTAGTGTTTTCATGTCGTATTCCTTACCCTGTACAATGAGCTTACGTAGTTCATTGATTATGTTGTTGATCGTGGGTCCGTATCTGGTTGCTTCTTGTGTGAGGTAGTTCCAGTCTATGGTGTTTATGTTCTTGAGTATTGCTATGAATACTATGTCTGTGCTGGCTACTCCGTAGATTACTAGTTCGTGTAGTACTGCGTCTTCTAGTTTTATTTCCTGAAATCCGTATGCGTATGCTCCGTAGCTTGGTGCTAGTAGGTCTACTCCGTACTTTGGAAATACCATGTATGCTGTTGGTTTGAATGGTTCTGTTAGTTTTGGTGGTTGTGCTGTTATGATGCACTGCTTCTTGTCTAGGTCTATCCAGTGTACTTCGAGGAGTTTACATCCTTGTTCCTTCACGAGTTTTCTGATCTTGTTTATGAGGTCTTGTTTGTTCATGTACTCTCTAGTGTGTTCATGAATGTTGTTCCTAATTTCCTCTATTGTTTGGTGTTCTTTCTCTCAAGTACTGTGTTTGTTTATTGTTGGGATTTCTGTTTTCTCTTTTCCTCTACTTCTTTCTTTATTGCTAGTGCTGCCATGAGTTCTGCGTACCAGTATATCTTCCATAGTGCTGGGAATTTGTGTCCGTACTCCTTTATTGCCTTCGTGACTAGTTGCTTTAGTTTTTGTGCTTCTTCCCAGGTGAGTTCATCCTTCTCTATTAACCTACCCATTTCTTTTAGATCTTCTTCTGTGAATTCGCTGTGGGGTTTCATTGTTCTGAACTGTGCATATATCCTACTTATTTCTGCTTTTGCAAATGATGCACTTTCTCTCTTTAGTATTCCTTCGTATGCTAGGAAGTCTATTATAAATTCTTGTGCGCTCTTGGTTGCTTCTGCTAGTGCTAGTATGCTCTTCTCTAGAGACTCTATCCTGTTCTCTATGATCGTGAACCTATTCTCCATTCTACTTTCTAGGGCTATGAATCTCTTCTCTACTTCTGCGAATTTCCTTGCTAGCCAATAGCCTAGTGTTCCTACTGCTGTTGCTACGGTAATTACTGTTGCTAGTATCTGGAGTACTAGTGCTATTGTATCCAGATTACTCACCTAAGAATTTCTCAACCTACTTTCCTATTAAGGGTACTTTCTTTCTCTTAGCTTCTCTGTGTTGTGTGGTTGTGTGCAGAGTTTGTTTATTGGGCATTCTCTACAGCGGTTTTTGCTGCAGTATAGTGAGTCGTGTACGTAGGCTATGGTCTGTACCCAACCGCTTAATCTACCTAGTTGTTTTCTTGATTGTGCTTCGAGACAGGTACTTGCTTGTGGACAGTTATCGCAGGTGTATGATAGGCACAGCTTCTTGTCTGGTAGCTTGTAGTTCTTGAATAGCTGTAGTTTCTGTATGAATCTCTGGTAGTGTGTGTCGCATGGTGTTGCTCTTGTTTCTGGTCTTGTGAAGAGTATGTAGGCGTTTGCTGTTTTTGGTCCTACCCACTTCAGGGTCAGTACCAGCTTCTTTACCTGGTAGAAGTCACTCATCTTCTCTTCTCTGCCGTACACTTCTCTTAGGTACTTGCTATATACTTCACTGAGTTGTCTTAGTTGGTAGCTTCCTTTGATTTTTGTGAAGTTGTAGTTCTCTAAGTCTGTTGGTTTCTCTACTTCTCTAAACATTGTTCTACACCACTGCTCTACGTTTGTGTGGTAGTCTGTTCTTCTGGATAGGAAGACTGCTATGAAGATTCTCCACCTCTCGGTGAACTCGTACGGTATCCTAACTACTGAGTATGTGTCAGCTATGTACTCTATGATTGGTCTTAGTGCTTTACTTACCTCGTGTAGGTAGTCTTTGGGGTGGAACCATAGTCCTAGCCAGGTATCTATGACGTCTGTGCTTACTTCAGGTGGTAGGTCTATGGTTACTTCGTTCCCTCTCTGCTTGATCGCTGCTCCTCTTCCGTAGCCGTATGCTCTGTACCATGTGTATGGTTCTGTTCTCTCGTAGAGTACTGACGTGAATGATGGGTACATTGTTAGTTCTAGGTCGTATTCACGTACCTTCACTACGTACCTCATCTATGTTCTGTACTACCTTTGGAGGTATATTACCTTGTCTTGCTGTAGGTACTTACTTCGGTACTAGGTTTTTAAGTGGGTTTGTTGGTTCGTTGTCTTAGGTGCTTCATGTATCGTGTTGCTGTTCTGTACTCTGGTGGTAAGGATAGTACGTACGCTTGTCATTGGGCTTTCTTGAAGGGGTTTGAGGTTGTTTGTCTTGTGACTATTGAGCCTCGTAGGGAGGATAGTTGGTTGTTTCACTATCCTCAGATTTCGCTTACTAGGTTACAGGCTAAGGCTCTTGGTCTTCCTCAGATCTATGTTGGGTCCTGTGGTGTTCGTGATGCTGAGCTTCTTGACCTTAAGCGTGCTCTCGAATTTGCTGTTGAGGAGTTTGATGTTGATGGTTTGGTTACTGGTGTTCTTCTCTCCGATTACCAGAGGATGAGCATCAATATGGTTGCTGAGGAGCTTGGTCTTAGGGTTTACTCTCCTCTCTGGAGGAAGGATCAGGCTAGGTACATGAGGGAGCTTATTGACTTTGGTTTTAAGATAGTTATCATGTCTATTGATGTGTATGGTCTACCTCCTAGGTTTCTCGGTAGGGTTCTGACTAGGGAGGATGTTGAGGAGATCTGTAGGTTGGCGGAGGTGTATGGTTTTAACCCTGCTTTTGAGGGTGGTGAGGCTGAGACTCTTGTTGTTGATGCTCCTCTGTACAGGAAGAGGATTGTTATTAAGCGTAGTGAGGTTGTTAGGTGTGGTGAGTTTTCTTGGAGGTTGATTATTCGTGATGTTGAGTTAGTTGATAAGTAGTTGGTGGGTTCTGAGGGTTGGGTGCTGTGGTGGTTAGTGCTAGGCTCTGTGTTGTGTGTAGGGGTTACAAGAGGTTGTGTGGTAGGGTTAAGTGTCCTATTCTTGAGAGGTTGAGAGTTCATCTTAGGTTGAGTAGGGAGTTGAGGAGTACTCACTACCAGAGTCGTAGTGGGAGTGCTCTAGTATTTGAGGCTAGGTACCCTAGTGTGTATGTGGGTCCTCAGTTAGCTGTTCAGGTCGTTCCTGAGTACGTTGCTTTTCCTGAGCTCATGTGGAGTCTTGACCTGGATACCATCGTCAGGATTAGGTCGTCTACGCTCTATAGCTATGTGAGGTTGGGTACTGTACGTGCTAGGGTTATGGATGAGGTTCGTGATGTAGCTCTCTCTGTTAGACCTGTGCTTACGGAGGTTCGGTTGAGGAAGAGACCTATTCTCGATCTTAGGTTTGATGGTGTGACTGAGCCTATTGGTCCTAGAGCTCCTTTGGACTCTATTTCGCTTTCGGAGAATCCCTGTATTCCCTACAGTGTTGAGAGGTTGATTGAGGAATTGGGGAGGACTCGTGAATTAGTTGTTGAGCTGTATAGGAGGGGTTTTGTCCACAGTTACATTGCTAGGGTTGTTTCGTGTGGTCTTGCTGGTGCTCCCCATAGGAGGAGGTTGGTACCTACTAGGTGGAGTATATCGGCTACTGACAGGGTGCTTAGTGATTTCTTCGTGGAGCAGGTACGTAGGTTTCCTGTTGGTTCTGATTACTTGGTTTCTTGGTGTAGGTACTTGGGGAATATCTACGTCATTGTGTTGCTACCTGAGAGGTGGGGGTTGGAGTTAATTGAGGTTTGGTTACCTAGCTCGGTTTGGGTTCAGGTAGGTGGTGAAGCTGTTGTTGTTAGGTACTGTGAGTACTTTAGGAGTGGTTCTGTTCCTAGTGATGGTGGTTACTTAGCTGTGAGGTATGCTGTATCTAGGTACCTCTACGAGGTTCAGCGTAGACAGTATAGAGGAGTTGTCTTGAGGGTTGTTACGTCGGAGTACTACTCACCTGTTGGTAGTTGGCAGATTAGGGAGAGTATCGTTAGGGCGTTGAGGAGTAATGTCGTTAAGCTCACTACTATCGACGATGTGCTTAATTACGTTGATGAGGTATTGAGACCGTATGGTAGGTACCTACGTGAGTCAGACTTCCTCAAAGCAGTAGCGAGACAGGAGAGGTTGTGAGTTCGAGAAGTTTCATGTATAGTTCACATTCCGTTCCATGAGTGAACTAAATCTCTACCAGAGGAGCTAATTAGGTCGATGACGTGGGGTAAGTACCTCTCGATTCTCTTGGTACTGCTGATAGTCTTACCCACTATACCAGTATCCATACCCGCAGTAGAGGCTAGAGCTGAGGTAGAGGTCTCAGTAACAGCTAAGACGTTAGTGAGCATTGCTGAGAGGGCAGTGACTTACCTCGAGCACCTTGTTACGCGTGTGGTTACAGTCAATGTGACCACTACCGAGATTGAGCACCTTAAGTACGTAGTTGTGGAGTTGAAGAAGTTAGTTGAGAGAGCGAAGGAGGAGCTTGATAGGGGTAACTACACAGGTGCTGTAGCGATCGCTAGGTCAGTCATCTCTAGGGTTAGAGCTGAGTTACCTAAGGCATTGAAGTTATTGAGAGGAGAAGAGAAGAAGAACTTTATTGCGAGGGTTGAAGAGGAAGTTGAGAGTGGTAGAGTACGTGCTCTTGAGAAGTTAGTAAAGGTACTTGAGAGGTTCTCAAGAAGGTACCCAGTAATTACTGTCAATGTGACCACAGCTAAGAAGTTGCTTCAGGAGAAGAAGCTTGAGAAGGTAGAGCACGTAATTCGCTGTACTCTCAAGCACCTACATAGATACGTTATGCGTAAGGTAGCACCTGGTAGAATTCTCAACATGACACGAAGTACACAGTTGTTGTTGATTAAGAATTTAGAGGCTGTAAATAAGACGTTACCGTTGGAGAAGAAGGCGAGAGGTATATTGGTTGCTATCGAGCGTATTAACCGAACTATTCAGCGATTAACTACTGTGGTAGCTAAGTTGAGGGAGGTTAATGCTAGTCCAGTAGCTATAAGTGCTATAGAGATGACGATTGAGCATCTCAAGGGCGTGATGGAGCATTTGAAGACAGTCTATGGAATGATCTCAGCTGGATTACCAATTAAGTCCATTTTACCTAGAGTAATTAAGGAACTTAGACGTGGTATCAACGTAACTACAGTACCTGTAACTAAGAGTGAAGTGAAGGCATACCTGAAGTACGTTGAGGAGCTGATGTCTAGGATAGATGAATTACTCTCTCAGGCTAAGGAGCTTGGTATTGAGATAGATCGTAAGTTACTTGCTGAGGTAGAGACCTTAAGGGCTAGGGTGAAGGAGGTACTAGAGAATCCTGAAGCAGTGAGTACTACAGATCTACTGCTAATGGTCAAGAAGCTGAGAAACATCGAGTTCAGGTTGATGCTGGAAATCCATCAGTACTCAAGAAAGCATGTAATGAAGCTTCTACATGGTGTTGAGGGTGAAGTCAGTAAGCTAGGTACTGAGCTTAAGCTAATTGAGAAGCTGTGTCTTGAGAGAAAGGAGCTTAAACCATACCTCCATGAAGTGAGTGAGCTAGTAGCTGAGCTAGATGCTGCTAAATCACTACTCGCTAAAGTACGTAGTGTAGCAAAGGAAAATCCGGAGAAAGCCAAAGAACTTATCAATGTATTGATAGCTAAGGTACAGGAACTTCGTGAGAGAATTAAGCAGTTGCTAAGTAAGCTGAAGGAGGAGGTACTTGAAATACTTGAGAAGCTCAGGGAAGATATTAAGGAGCTAATAGATGAACTCACTAAGCAAATGGAGGAGTTACCAATACCTGAATCAACTAAGGAGAAGATAAGGAAGCTCCTAGCTAGAGCTGAGGAGCTACTGAGTAGAGCTGATGAGGTGAAGAAGCTTCTTGAGAAGGATATCGCTTCAGCGCTCAAGATGATTACTGAGATGGAGGAGGAAGTTCAGGAGATCTCTAAAGAAATGAAGGAAGTTACTAAGGGAGGGAAGGGTCCAGAGCGCATTCCTGTGAAGCCTGGTCCACCATAGTTACCTAACTAGCTTAATTATGTTAAACTTCCCAACTTTTTTCACTTCAATTATTCCGTACTTTCTCAATTTCTGTATGTGGCGTGATACTGTTGACTTAGGTAGGCCAAGTGTCGATGCTATTTCACTTTGAGTAGTTTCTCCCCCTCTCATTCTGAGGTAGTTTATAATTGCTCTATCGACATCCGATAGCATGAGTTCGGTAGATGAAGATACTCGCACTCTCCTCCTAGCTAAGGTGATTGTGATCACTGCGATGATAACTACTACAACTAAAGCGAGAACCAGGTAGGTGGTCTCTATGGGTGGTCTAGGCTTAGTTGGCTTAGTTGGAGGTACTTCCTCAGGGGGAGGAGCCTTCTTTGGCTTAATTGGCTTAGCGGGCATTGCTTCGGGTAGTACCTCAAGTACATAGCTTATGCTGTAGTTACCAGGAGGTAGAACGAGCATCACTCTACCACTCACTGAGGTAATTGCTGAGAACCTTTCAGGGATTGAGGTCAGTATTGAACCCTTTGGTAGTACGATAACCGTATCACACTTACTCGAAAATCTTATTGTCCACTCATTAGGTACCTCAATACCCTTAGATGTTAGATCTAGAGTTATGTACGTTACATTCAGTACGCCAATACTCGGTGCATATACTCTAGCAAAGTACCTACCATCTTTACTAACTAGCTCACAGGCAAGGACTAAGGTACCTGAGTACGTCACTAAGGTATCTTTCTCTGGTTTCGCTACAAGAGGTATGTCGATGTATGGTAATTCCTCCTTAATCTCTACAACCTGTGTAACAACAACACTACCATCTCTATACACATCGAGGACGACGTACTTCTCAGTAATGCTACCAGTAAGTGTAGGAGGTATGGTGCACAACAACGTAGTAAGTAAGGTAATCAAGATAAAGACCTCTAATCTGTACCTCACCACCATCAACACAATGGTAGCAGTACCAGCATAAAAATATTTAGGTTGTCACCTACGTGCAAAGCTTATTGATAAGTTCTTTAAATTACACCCACAACTCAATTAAGGGGCGATGAGGTGAGTCTCCCTAGTGGTTAACGGTGACCGTATAGCCCCCTCACCTGAGCCCCCTAATAGGCTGAGGACTGTTGTCTGGTTAATCACATCGCGATGCAATCTGAACTGCATACACTGCTACACAGCTAGACTAAGATCGGTACCAGAGCTAAGTGATGAAGAGGTTATGAACATAGCACGTGAACTAGGTCAACTAGGTGTGGAGCACGTATCCTTAACAGGTGGTGAACCAACACTTCACCCCAAGATAATTGATATCGTTAAGCTACTTAGTGACTACGGTGTACACACTACGTTGATCACCAATGGTATAGTCAGTAGAAGCAAGTTAGCTAAGTTATGTGACTTAGTCTCACACACCATTATCAGCCTGGATGGTGCTAAGAAGGAAACTCATGAGAGCATTAGAGGCGTAGGTACGTGGGAGAGGGTACTATCAACAATAGATTTCCTGAGTAGTGAAGGTTACGAGTTTACAGTAGTTATGGCTTTATCTAGACTTAATTGGAAGGAAGCTCCAGCATTTATTAAGCTCTGTGTTGAGTTAGGAGCATCCTCTTCAGCTTTCATACCGGTAATGCCTGTTGGAAGGGCTAGTACAGAGCTAACACTTACACCTCAAGAAGTTGAGACCTTAATCAAGCAGGTTGATGAGGTAGCTAGTGAGGAGAAGTTCACTGTTGAGCTCTGGTGCATGCCCTTTGCTATAGCTCTCATACGTTCACCCTACGTCGTAGTTAGTAGGTGTAGATCCTTCTCACTAATGGACATTGACCCAGGTGGTCGAGTCCTACTATGCGATACAATAGACATCGTCGTAACTACTGTAAGAAAGGGGGTCTACAATGCGTGGCTTGAGTACTGTTCTAGTGAAGTTGTGAGAAGGGTAGTCTATCCCAAACTAAATCCACCCTGTACAGAGTGCTACTGCAACTACATATGTAAAGGAGGGTGTTTTGCTAGATCGTACCTCCGTACAGGGCAGCTAGATGGCCCAGATCCACTATGTCCACTAGCTAATAGAGCGTTAACATGAGGGAAAGACTAAATAACTCCTCAAATTATGTTCCACCAGGTTAGGTAGCCGGGGTGCCCGAGCCAGGTCAAAGGGGCGGGACTTAAGATCCCGTGGCGTAGGCCTGCGTGGGTTCAAATCCCACCCCCGGCACCACAAAATCCTCTTCCTAGTACTGTCCTGTGATGAAGGCTCAGTAAGCGGATTGCAATGAAGAGAAGGGAGGGGTAGAGGACCGTGAGCTGAGGGAGAAATTAAAGAGAGAATTGTTTTTACTTCTTTGGAACCATTGGCTTAGCCATGTCCTCAATAGCTTTTCTCCAGTCCTTTGCCTTAACTATGCCTGATGCTACCAGTACTCCCTTGGTACCTAGTTCAAGTGCTTTAGCTACGTCCTCACCGGTGACTATACCTGCACCGCAGAGTACAGTGACTTCTGGATTAACCTTCTTCACTAGGTCAACAGATCTAGTGACTACTTCTGGCTTTTCCTTTGATACTGCCTTTCCTGTACCTATTAGCTCCGGTGGCTCTATCGCAACCATGGTGGGTCCTAAGGCGGCTACTGCTGCTGTCTCCTCAGGTACTGTAGCACATACACAGGTTACTAGACCTAGTTCCTTAGCCTTCTTCACTACGTATGTTATGTAGTCGAGTCTAACTCTCTTCTCACTATGGTTGAGTATTGTCCCTACTGCTCCAGCATCCTTAATTGCTTCTAGAGTTACGTGTCCTGTTCTAGCACCTGGCTCAACAGGATCAACGTGTTGTGAGAAGACTGGTATGTCTACTTGCTGCGCTATGTACATTAGATCTGTTAGCTGTGGTGCTACAGCTATGCACACTCCTAGGTCCTTGCTAACCGCTTCTGCTACTTTAGCTAGTTCAAGACCTCTCTTTCCCGATGCTTCTCTATAGGCTTTGAAGTTGATTAAAAGAAGGGGAAATTCAATTTTTCTGCTCATGGAAACACCTACATCCTCTTAAATCTGGACTTTAGCTTCTCTAGTACCTGTGGTAGTGTTGTATACTCCATCTCCTCTGGTCCTAGTCTATGTGGCATGAATGGTCCGTGTCTCCTGATGTAGTCTGCTATGTATGCTGCTACCTGTCTTGTGTAGTCGAATGCTGGGTCATCGAATAGGTCTATTGGTCCCTCTAGGTAACCGTCATGTAGCTGGAATCCTAGTGCTACAATCTTTGGTGGCCCGTCGAACCTTGTCATCTTTGGTCCGTAACCTATCTTGTTCTCCCAGTCGATCTTTATCATCTTCATTGGCATTAGTGGTCCGTGGTGACTACCTCTCATCCATCCCGCTACTAGGTGCGGGAAAGCAAATGCTTCTAGTATCTCACCAACTGCTGGTAGTCCGTGCTGTGCTCTGATCATGCATACTGGATCGTCCTTACCTACGTACCTACCTGCTATGAGGTTTAGCTTTGTTACGCTACAGACTGCTGCTGGTAGCCCATCCTTTCTGAATACTCTCTCAATGACGTACCTACCTGGTGTACCGATAAGTGCTAGTAGGTCGTACATTTCCTCTGGACATCTAAGCTCTACGTACTGACCTTCAATTAGGTCTAGTACTCTGAATATGAAGCCATCGTGCATCTTTGGATCGATTATTAGTCCTGCTGTATTGAATGGGTCTGCAAAGATTCTGAATAGTGGTAGGTTAAATGCGCCTGGTTCTGTCTTGTCTGCACCGAAGACTACAAGTGGTTCACTTGGTCTCTCCTCAATCTCCATCTCTGCTACCTGTGGTCCCATTCCTCTGATATTTCCTGAAAACGCCTCAACTAGTAGGTCTTGTCCAGCTGCGTATAGTTTTAGTTTCTTCGAAACCTTCTCGGTTATCTCCTTAAATGTCGTCCAAGCTAGCTCATGTATCTTGGGGTTGTTTTCACCGTATTCATGTGTCATGAGTAGTGCTAGGTCATCTCCGAAGTTGAATACAAAGTAGTCAATTATGAGTCCATTCTTCTTTGCTTCCTCCATTTTCTCCTTAGCAACTTCTAGTTGTTTGGGGTGGACAACGACGTGACCTGGTATTGAGCCTATGTCAGCTTTAATTAGAGAAATTGTTATCTTTCTTGGCATTTAGTAGTCACCTCGTTTCTGTTCTAGCACGTACCTTACTTTCTTAAAAGCTTTTGCATATTGATGTGTACCAAATTCATTTAATACCTATTGAGTGCTAGGTACCCTTACCTTGCTACTCTTCCTCTTCTCTTTCCTCTTCAGGTTTCTCAGGGATGTAGTAGTATTCCTTCAGTACCTCCTTTTGGTACCTATCTAGCCATGAACCTTCCTTGTTTATCCTGGGCCTCCCAGTGTGTAAGTCACGTCTGAAAGTAACATCTAGCTCACGTAGGAACATGTTCATTCCCTCTCTCAGCCCTACAGGTGCATGTGCTATACCGTGTACACCTGGTTCTCCGCTAAAGACCATGATGGCATCAGCTATGAAGTCCTGCATTATGACATCGTGCTCGACTACGAATACTGTAACTTCTCTCTCCTCAGCAATCCTCCTAAGTACCTTAGCTACAGCAAATCTCTGCTCAATATCTAGGTAGGCAAGTGGCTCATCAAGTAGGTATATCTCGGCATCACGTAGGAGACAAGCTGCGATAGCCACTCTCTGAAGCTCACCACCACTGAGCTCCATGATATCTCTTTTTAGTAGGTGTGTGAGTTGTAGTGGTTCAGCTAATTCATGCCAAACCCACTTATCCCTGTAGTTAGGGTCTATCTTAGCGAATACCTCCTCAACAATAGCACTTGTTGTTGGCTTTATGTACTGTGGCTTGTAGCTCACCCTAACCTTCTCTGTGTACGGTACCACTACTCCCTCATCTGGTTCGAGTACGTTAGCTAGTATCTTCACGAATGTTGTCTTACCTATACCGTTCGGTCCTAGGATACCCACTACCTCACCCCTATAGACTTCACCGGGCTCAACCTCTAGAGTGAAGCCAGGGAACTTCTTGACAATTCTAGACCAGCTAAGCAATATCCTCTCCTTACTCTTCTGTCTCTCTGGTGGTCTCAATCTAAATCTAATCGGCTCTGGTCTAATCCTCATGTTCTCAGCTGTTAGGAAGCCATCAAGGTACTCATTGATACCAACACGAACGCCTCTTGGTAGTGATACTATACCGTATGCACCTGGAGCACCGTAGAGAACGCATACGTAGTCAGATACGTAGTCGAGCACGGCTAGATCGTGCTCAACAACGACAACGGTCTTACCTTCACTCGCTAACCTCCTAATCAACTTAGCTGCTCTCAACCTCTCACGGACGTCAAGATGTGATGAAGGTTCATCGAAAAGATATACATCTCCATCACGTAGGTAAGCAGCTGCAATGGCTAACTTCTGTAGTTCACCACCACTAAGCACACTAACGTCCTTATCTAAGATATGTTGCATGTGTAGTAGCTCAATAACCTCCCTCAACCTATTCCTCTCAGCTACTCTACTCAGGATATCACGAACCTTACCCTTAACAACACGTGGAATAGCATCGATGAATTGAGGTTTATGAACTACCTTCAATTCCCTTCTCGATAACTTCTCGAAGTAGATCTGCAACTCAGTACCTCGAAAATGCTTAATTATTTCACTCCAAGAGGGTTCCCTATCTACATAACCTAGATTAGGCTTGAGTTCACCAGCAAGTATCTTCAGGACGGTAGTCTTTCCAATTGCATTAGGACCAATTAGACCAAGTACCTTACCCTCCTTAACAATTGGTAGTCTGTAGAGCTTAAATCCGCTAGGTCCATACCTATGAACACACTCTTCTTCAAGTTCTTCAGGTAGATTCACGATGTAAATTGCCTTGAATGGACACTTCTTGACACAGATGCCGCACCCAGTACATAGTACTTCAGATATCACTGGTCTACCAAGTTCTTCTGAGAACTTAATTGCCTCCTTACCTGTCCTAGCTAGTGGGCAAAACCTAATACACTCCTTGTTACAGTACTTAGGCTTGCACCTATCCTTTATAATGACAGCTACCCTAACCATACTCGCTGATTCAGATTCACAGGAACTATATAACTTGGTGTTCGAGAACTACCTATTGCTGAAGTTTATCCTTCACTCACTACCTTCCTCACTTGACGTCTCTTCAGCTTCCATGTAAGTCTCTAGGAATACCTTGTAGTAGTCCTCTAGTAACTGCCTCTCTTCCTCAGTTAGCTTACGCTCAGTACCGGTAACTATAGCCATTTTTGTTCTCTTCTCTTCCTCAACTTCGTGCTTAACTCTGTAACCGACCTCTACACTGTGAGTGACCTCAATAGTGTTCTTACATTGAGGACATATCAGTACGATCTTGTCCTTTTCTCTACGTGGTATCATTAACTTACCACACTTTGGACAGAACTTCAAGTTTACACCCCTTACCAACCTTTTGATAGGATTACAACGTGCGTAAAAACATTTCGCTCAAGTATCATGGAATGTATGAATTGAGGTACTATTTAAAGAGGTGTTGTATTATTTATGAAAAATTTCTAATTACCACTCTTCCTCTTCCCACTCCTCTTCTTCCCATTCCTCTTCCTCCCACTCTTCCTCCTCCCATTCCTCTTCCCATTCTTCCTCGTACAATACCATCGACGTCACCAAGCATGCTATCTATTGCTGGAATTTAAAGTTTTACATCTTCGTATCATTAGCAATAAGCCTACACTACTGGGTTAAGGTTTTTATTCTATGTTGTGGTGCTGTTCACGGTGTTCTAATGAGCTACAACCTAGTTGTATCTACTGGTAGGTGGCGTGAAGTACAGTGTATAAATGAGCTTCAGGTCGCAGCTAAGTTAATAGGTGAAGGTACTGAGGTTCTCTCGGTTAGGAGAACTGGCTTCCCTGGACTTCTCACTGCATTAGTTAGCTCCGATCCAAAGGTATTCACGAGGAGGTTACGTGAATTAGTCCTCACAAGTAAGTTCATTCCTAGCTTCATACTCAAGGTAATACCTATTGAAGTTGTTGTAAGTACTGATTTCGAAACAATAAAGAGAACAGCTATCGAGCTTGCTATACGTGGAATCCCTGAAACAGCGACCTACAAGATCGAGATTAGATACAGAGGTGTACCGATTAATAGAATGGAGCTGATAAACTCCATAGCTAAGGAAATTCCGAGAAAGGTAAATCTTGAAAATCCTGAGAAAGTACTACACTTAGAGATATTCCCCGAATCCACAGGAATCTCCGTACTCTCACCAAGTGAGGAGGTATTTTCACTGATGAAAGTCCTTAGAGAAGCAAAACTACTCAGAGGCTAGTAGGGCAATTCTCGAGAGAATACACTTCTCAAGTTTTTCGATTTCTGAACCTAGGGTTGCTGCTAGTTCACGATCACCTACATTAAACCACTTCCTCAACAACTCAATAGACCCACCATTACTGAGGACCTCACTAAGTACCCTACTCGGCTCAACAATATTCAGCTCAACTACCGCACTCAACTTCCTCAATACGGCTTCACAAGCTAGCTTACAAATCTCCAGACTCCTGCTTACACACAAAAGGTATGCACGTAGCAATCCTCTGTGAACACCAAGTACATCAACTACATCCCTAATCTGCTTCCTAGCACCTATCCATAGAAGTAACTCAATACCAAACTTCTTAGCTCTCGCCTTACCCCTCAACCAAGCTCTAACAGCTTGGACAGTAGCTACTACTAGCTGGTTTACAGACACTACGTAGTTAGCGTCAACTAGCACCGGGACAGCATCTTTGAACTTAGATTCACACTCTCTAAGTACGTTTAGTACGTAATCAACATCACAATCACTTAATTCTCTACCAAAGACAATACCTCCAATAGCTAGGTAGTACCTCTCTTTCTCATCAACAAGTATTTCACGTACCTCCATAGATATTTCCCCTAGGTGCTATGCTGTGGAGTAAGATATTTGTTATCGAGGTCAATCTAGGTAGTTACAGAACAGCTACAGTATGGTGGAGTTATCGAAAACTACTCGCCTACATACCTCCAGTTCCCCACAATTACTTCACTTCGATACTGAGTAGTTTCTGTAAATTTGTCAGTAAGAGAGCTACGGTACTGAGTAGAGAGGAGTACGAGGGTGAGGTAACTCCTATCTTCACTGTCATTAAGTTACTTCAGGTACTGTATGCTGAGCCGGGTAGGATAGACCTAGTACATTATGTACGGAAGTTCATCTACCGTGAACTACTAAGTAATTTCGAGTGGAGAGTTCTCACTATTGTTGATAGTATTCCTCCAGGTAAGGTCACAACCTATAGTGTGGTGGCTAAGGTACTCAATACATCACCACGTGTAGTGGCTAGGGTATTGATGAGAAATCCATGGCCTCTAGTGATACCTTGTCACCGAGTTGTCATGAGTAGTGGTTTTGTAGGTGGTTACCTCGGTTCTAGAGATCTATGGTGGATGAAAGCTGAGTTACTTAGGAAGGAAGGTGTAGAGGTTATCGATGGTCGTGTAATGGAGAAGTACATTCTACGTGACTTAAGTACTAATCGCATTTCGTGATTATTACTCTCATACCTACCCTAACTCCATACCTTGAGCAGAAACTCCCCTGGTTAATCGCTAGCTCGAGGAAGTCGTGGCTATCGATGAGACTTAGCTCCTTACCTACATCGACGTATCCATAGCTCTTAACAAAGGGTACTTCAAGCTCTATACCTAGATCTGGTAACTTCACGAGTAGCCTCATTCCGTACCTAATACCGATCTCATCTAGGTGGTGAGCCTTAATGTTCGTTATTACATTGCCAAACGAATCGATGTGCAGTACCTCTCCCTCAATTACATTACCACGTACCTCCACAGTACTGAATCTAGGTCTAGTTAACTGACTTGGTCTTAATTCAGGACCGAAATCTCTCAACGGTACTCCACGAGCTATGTAGGCAGCTGCAGGTGCGAAGATGTCTCTACCATGGAAGGTAGTTGAGATCTGTGGTAGCATGTACTTAGGGTTCTTGATTTCACGTATCTCCTCAATACCATCTTCATCAGCTGCTAGCAGTAAAACGCCGTTGTCAGGACCAATGAAGTAGTAGTTTCTCGTCTTGATTACGATAGGTCTCCTCTCGGTACCAACTCCAGGATCAACAACAACTACGTGAATTGTTCCCTTGGGGAAATACCTATATGCACAGGCTAGTACGAATGCACCTTGTCTTACATTGAACTTCTCAATATCGTGGGATATGTCTACGATAGTTGCTTCAGGACATATGCTAAGTACTACAGCTTTCATCTCAGCTACAAAGGGATCTCTAGTACCGAAATCAGTTAGCAACGTAATTACTGGCTTCATGACCATGAATATCAACTTCACTACGGGTATTTAGGATCTTTCTCATATGTAGCTTGAGATGCGTGATTACACAATTGAAGTATTTTGTGTAGTTTAGTTCTCCTCGCTAGGTGATGAATGGGTTTGTGTGATGTAAATGAGGGTAAGCCTATCTAATTAGGTGGTTTACCTCTATCTCCTCAGGTGGTCTCTGTGAGTTCGAGAGGTATTGTTGAAATTGATGGTTCAATGCTTGAAGGTGGTGGTCAAATAGTTAGGAGTAGTATTGCGTTGTCTGCACTTGTGCTTAGACCTGTTAGGATATTCAACATAAGGGCTAAGAGACCTAATCCTGGTCTTCAAGCTCAACACCTTACTGGCGTTAAGGCTGTTGCTGCTCTATGCTCTGCTAAGCTAGAGGGTGCTTACAAGGGTTCTAAGGAGTTGACATTTATCCCACAGAGGAGAGTTGCCGGTAGGTTTAGGTTTGATGTGGGTACTGCTGGTAGTATATCTCTCGTACTACAGGCTCTCCTTCCGGCTGCTGCGTTTGCTCCCGGTGAGTGTGAGTTTGTGATTACTGGTGGTACTGATGTTGCTTGGAGTCCACCAATTGACTACGTTAGGTACGTACTGGTCCCCGTACTAGCTAAGATGGGTTACAGAGTTGAGATTAGTGTTCTTCGTCGTGGCCACTATCCTCGTGGTGGTGGACACGTCATAGCTAAGACCTATCCTGTCCCCTTCCTGAAACCTCTCCAAGAACTTGAATTCGGTAAGTTAGTTGAGATTAGGGGTATTTCACATTGTGTAAAGTTACCTAAGCATGTTGCTGAGAGACAGGCTCGAGCTGCTGAGAAGTGTCTTAGAGATCACGGTATCGATGTACCGATTAAGATAGATCTCGAGTACTACGAACCTACTAGAGACCCACATCTAGGTCCTGGTAGTGGTATTGTGCTTTGGGCTGTATCAGATAGAGGCCTTGTCCTAGGTGCTGATGCTCTTGGTGAGAGAGGTAAGAGGGCTGAGGTTGTTGGTGAGGAAGCTGCTAAGAAGCTCATTCAGGAAATTGAGAGAGGTATGGCATTTGACAAGCATATGGGTGATATGTTGATTCCGTACATTGCAATTGCTTCAGGTACATCAGAGATTGGTGTGAGCGAATTGACACTTCACACAAAGACAAACATCGTGGTTACAGAGATGATACTGGGTGTTAAGTTCGAGGTTAAGGGTGATCTTGGTGAGAGGGCTGTAATTAAGGTTAAGGGTCTTGGTCTTAGGAATGAGTACTTCTCATAGCTTCTTCTCTCAATTTCTTGATGAGTTCATCGAGTATGGGTTTGATTGCATGGTTCATCAATTCTTTTAATCCCTTTCCCGTTGCCGCGCTTACGATGAAGACCGGTAGTTTGTATTTCTCCTCGAGCTGTTTCTTCAACTTACTCAACTCTTCTTCGCTGGCTAGATCTGCCTTGTTTATCGCTATTATCACTGGTCTATCTCCAAAGTACTGAAGTACTTCATTTAGTAACCTTAGCTGTGGTTCTAGTTCGTAGCCTGAGTGTCCTGTTGGATCTATCAGGAATATTATGACCTTAGCTAAGTGTCTAAGTGCTAGTATTGCCTGTAGCTCTATCTTGTTCCTCTCCGAGAGTGGTCTATCTAATAGACCGGGTGTATCGACTATCTGTACCTTGAAGTCATGTACTAGATCTATGTGTCCAAGAACTAGGTGCTTTGTAGTGAATGGGTACTCCTTAATCTCTGGTTTTGCTGTTGAAACTGCTTTCACTAGTGATGACTTACCGACATTTGGGTAACCTGCAACAACTATCGTCGGTATCTCCGGGTTTATCGATGGTAGCTTTCTCATCTCCTTGATTAGGTTCTTGAAGAGCTTAAACTCCTCGTCAAGTGATTCAAAGACTGACCTAACTCTACCGAAGAACATTTTCCTAGCTTTAACTGCATCCTGTGGTGTAGCCGCTATTGTCAACATTACGAGTGCGTCCCTCGAAATTTTCTTGACTACATCTATACATGCCTTAACCTTCGCTAGTCTCTTTCTGTACTCATCAATCGGTATGAATATCGATAGTAGATCCCTGTAGAATGGGTGTATGGAGTCTACAAAAGGCATAGTGTAAGCTATTCTCTTCAGGACCTCAATAGCTAATTTCGTGGCAAATTCAATTCTTGCTCTCTCCCTCCTCTTTGCTTTCACCAAGACAGGTAGTGTCTTAGGTAGCTTGACCTCAACTCTCATTGCTTTCTGGTATATGCTCCTCATTAAGTCTTCAGCAGAGTTAGGAATGGGTATGCCTAGTCCATGGAATGGATTGTAGTTCACGACATCTCTTACCTTAGTACCTACCTTACTCATCTAGACACTCACTACACTCTTGCTAGTGAAGTTTTTTAACTCATCTCTAGTTAGGTGTGGTTGAGGGGTTTACCTTGATTTCACGGGATGTAGCATTTAGGCTACGTAGAGCAGAGGAAGAGTACTACTACATGCCTGGTGCTACGACAGTTGGCATTCGCTGTACGGATGGTGTTGTTCTAGCTTCAGAGAAGAGAGTTACGTACGGCTTCTACATGTTGAGTAGATCAGGAAGGAAGGTGTTTAGAGTAACTAATAGGATTGGTGTTGCCTTCGCTGGCATCCTAGCTGATATGCAGACATTGACTAAGTTACTGAGGTACTACATATCCCTGTACGAGCTAGAGAACAAGAACCCTATTCCTGTTAGAGCAGCTGCTAAGTTGCTCTCAGTGATACTATTCAACAGTAGAGCCATGCCATATATTGCAGAGACAATCGTTGGAGGTATAGATGAGGAGGGTGCTCACATATTTGTACTCGATCCACTTGGTTCATTGATTGAGGATAAGTACGCAGCACTCGGTACAGGTGCTAAGATAGCTATAGGCATCATCGAGGATCAGTATAGAGACACCATAACGGTTAAGGAAGGACGTGAAATAGCTATCAGAGCTATTAAGAGAGCTATTGAGAGAGATGCTGTTTCCGGAGATGGTATTGACGTACTAATCATAACACAGAATGGTGCAGAGGAGGAATTTATACCGATACCATCCAGCACCTAGAGCTAACTTCTCCTCACTTTCCTAAATGTTTGAATGAGTATTTAAGTGCGTGGGTTGAAGTACAGTTAAGAGGTGATTTTCATACCTATTCCGAGGGAATTCATTGAGGTGTATAGAGAGCAGGGTTACCACTTCATTGGTAAGCAGGCATGTGTTAAGCCATGTCACTGGTTGAGGAAGGCTTTGAAGACTGGTGGTAAGTACATGTGCTATAAGTACAGGTTCTTTGGCATCCCATCGCATAGATGTCTTCAAATGACACCAATAATTCAGTGTAATCTACGTTGTGTATTTTGTTGGAGAACACATCCACAGGATATAGGTATCTACGACTGGGATGAAACCAAGGTTGATCCTAGGGATTTAGATGATCCAGAGACTATTGCTGAGAACGCACTTAAGGAGTGGAGGAGAGTACTAAGTGGATTTATTGGTAGTCCATCGATACCTAAGAAATTGATTGAGGAAGCTCTTAGACCAATTCACGTAACATTTAGCTTAACTGGTGAACCCTTCCTATACCCTTACCTAGGTGAGCTAGTTTACGAGTTCTTTAGGAGAGGTTTCAGGAGTGTCTTCATTGTTACGAACGGTACCATGCCAGAGGCAATGAGTAAGCTAGAGTATGAACCTTCTCAGCTGTACCTATCACTGTATGGAGCAAATGAGGAGATGTTTAAGTTAACAGCTAGACCACTTAGTGGTAACCTGTGGAGTAAGGTACTTGAGAGCTTGGAGTTGCTGAAATCCTTTAAGTGCCCAACAGTACTTAGGTTGACCCTAGTTAAGGGATTTAACATGGAGAGACCTGAGGAGTACGCTAAGTTGGTGGTTAAGGCAGAGCCAACGTATGTTGAAGCTAAGGCGGCTATGGCGCTTGGATACTTCAGGTACAGATTAAGCAATGATGCTATGCCTCGTCACTCAGAAATTAGGAAGTTTGCTGAGAAGATAGCTGAGGAGACAGGCTACTACATTGTTGATGAGTCACTACATTCAAGAGTTGTGTTATTGTGTAAGTTCAAGAAACCTATCGAGATAATACCTAAGGACATGCACCCCTATGCACTGAGTACGAAGGAGACAGAGGAGTACGTTGAGAGTGATGAGGAGTAGTGCTTACCTAGCTCTACGCTTTGCTTTTGTCGCTAGGTCGTGAGCTAGCTTTAGCGGTAGTGGTAGCCTACCTCTACTCGCCTTTACGAGGTACCTGACTATTTCAATAGCTGTCTCAAGGCGAATCCTGTGACCTACACTCACGTAGATCGGCTTGTACTGTGGGTGTGTTTTCAGTGCAGCACCAATGATTTCTCTAGTATCTGGATCAAGTACGTACGCTATGTCACCCTTGAACTCGGTTACGATCCCCCATAGTAGTGACTTAGCTACACCTATACTCGGTATGTCGAGCACTACGCCTAAATGCGAAGCTATTCCAAGTCTATATGGGTGACTTAGTCCGTGGCCATCCACTAGTACGACATCAGGTACCTTACTCAACTTCTTGAGTGCCTTTATCATGGGTGCTAGTTCTCTAAACGAGAGTAGGGTCGGTATGTAGGGGAACTTGACCTCCGTCTCGGCTATAGCTTCCTCAATAACTATGAGGTTTCTGTAATCGAGAAGAACAGCAGCACCAATAGCTCTACTATCGTGAGTGTACGATATGTCAACACCAGCGACAAATTCAGGTGGGTACCTGAGCCTATTATCTGTAACTACCTTACTTGCGAGTAAACGCTGAATTGCTCTAGCACGTTCAAGTGAGAATCCAGGTGGTGCTCTCCTCCTAGCTAATTCATCGAAGTAATGTCTCGATTTGACACCTCTCGTACTCGTGATTTCACCTACCCACTACCTAATTTCTCAAGATACTTAACCAGTTCTCTCATGTGAAGTAACTGGACGTACATGGCCTTGGTATCTTCAATTAATCTCCTACACACATCTACCTTATGTCTTAGACCTGGTATCAGCGCTTCAGGAAACTCTATCGTCCTCAGCTCAAGGTATATGCTCTCCATCACCGCTAAGTAATTACGAACCTTATCAAGCTTTCCCTCTCTCATGCAGTCTAGACACATTCTACGTAATTCACCAACTACATCAGCTAGACCAAGTAGGTACGGTACGTAGGGTACATCGAGTTCCTCAGGTGTTGCTAACTTACCCTCCGTAATGACTCTGTACAAGATCTGTGCTTCAACATACTCCATTAGGCAACTTGAAGTTAATCCACTGTAGTAGATTTCTGGATGCGATCTAGCTACATCATTCAGCTTCCTAACTAGCTCTTTCAACTCCATAACCAGAGAATTCGCACTCTCTAACTCTCCACGAATTATCTTACGAATACACTCACCTGACTTCCTAATTATCTCTCTAGATAGCTTAATGACTTCCTCCCTAACACTATCCTTAATGGATAGGTACTCAATGATCTTCGCCACAACATCCCTAAGTTGTTGAGCAAAATTCTCTCCTACTTCCATACCTACGAATCACCTCAGCTATGATCTTGCTAGAGCTACAGAGTGGAAACTTATTATACTTCTCATTCAACCTAAGGATCTTCGGTGGTGTAACTCCTCTCTCCTCTAGGTACCTAGCTAGCTTACCCTCATCAACTTCTTGATCGGGACCCAGCAGTACAATATCTGGTCTAATCTCTAGAAGCGGCTCGAAGAAATCGTGTAGACTACCTAATCTAGCTGTTGAGACGTACCTTATACTCTTGATGACCTCTAATCTCTGTTCTTCAGGAATTACTGGTTCTCTACCTTTTAACCTAGCTACATTAACATCTCTAGCAATGACCACATGTACTCGACCAATCTCATATGCCTTCCTTAGCAAGTGAATGTGACCTGGGTGAAGGAACTCGAAAGTACCTGCAACAAAGACCTTAGGTCTAGAACTTAGCTCAGTAATACTTCGCCAACTAAACTCAGCTAGTCCAAGTAACCTAAGAGCATCAAGCAAACCCTCGGCATATGCTATGCATGCTAGAGCAACGTCACTACACCCCTTACTCAGGTAGTACTCAGCATCAGATACGTAGCATCTAGCTAAGTCAACTACCTTCTTGACTTGATCACCAAGTACCTTACCCTCAAGCTGTGTTAGAGCTAGCTTCACATTCTCTATGTAGCACCTTACCTTCTCACTCAGCTCCATATCACCGCCTCCTCAATAGCTTTATAGCTAATTCACGTGGTAGGTGGCAGAGAACCTCAAGTGCTTCAACTTCAGTTGGGTGAAGGTCACCTGTTATCACAAGGACATGTGGTGGTGCGCCGAAGTCAACTTCCCTAAGATTAGCTAACGTATCAGCTCTCACGAACTCTGTAGACCAACCAACCCTCGCAGCTCCTACAGCAACCCTATCCCTAATCGATTTCTCCACACCGAGCCTTTCCTCTAACCACAGTAAGATGCTCACAGCTTCAGGTATTGTCATTGCTCTACCCTCCTCATGACGGTAATCGAGTAGAACTAACGTATGTAATCCACGTTCAATATTTTCAAGGATAACCTCGTAGGTACTGTAAGGTATGTAGCCTACCTCAGGTTGCGGGTACACAAGGGTTACGCATCGACCAAACTTATATACATGGAGTCCCGTTGCACCAGCTATTGCGGAGATTATGGAGGAGGAATGAATTACCTCAGTCTCGATACCTCTTCGCTCAGCCTCTACTCTCAATGCCATGTGTGTAGTAGCTACAAAAGGATCCCCACCAACGAGGAGAACAGCCAATCCCTTCGCTGCTACCTCAAGTACGTCCTCACCTCCTCTATCCTCTAAGTCACTCCTAGTCAAGATCTTGAAATCACTTCTCCCAGTTATCTTGATGAGGTATTCAATGTAGTCCTGAGGAAGTACTGTTGTGTACAGCTCAATGAACACAGCATCAGCTCTCCTAATAACCTCAACAGCTCTATACGGTAGATCACCAGTGAAGAGACCGAGACCAATAAACACCAATTTACCCATTGCGAAAACTCACGTGTAGAGCACTACGTAAATAACTTTCTCCTTACAATGAAACCCTCAACAAATGTGATAATAAAGGCAACAGAGGTAGTTACCAGCAATAGTACGAATTCCACCGAGATAGGTAATCCATGTAGTAGTCGTATAATGAGTGAAATGACCTCGCTAACGAGGAGACCAAGGAAGAAGAGCGAGTAGAGTAGAAGTCGAGGAACTAACCACCTACCTAGATATAGGAAACCACTAATCCTCAATCTCCTCACAACAACATAGCCATTACTCGTCCTCTTAACAACACCAAGTTCCTCTAACTTCTTGAGGTGGTAGTACACAACACTTGGACTAAGACCAAGTGCTCTAGCTAACTCACGAGGACCAAGAGGTACACCTCTCTCAACCATGTAGGTATAGACTCTCACCGTAGTTTCACCAAGCTCCTCTCTCTCCATGATCAGTGACCTCGAAGGGTAGTCACTGCTTAAGTTAAGTACCTAAGACCTCAAATACTCTAATGGAACACTGCCTACCTCCTCATAGCCACCAACCCATAGACAAGTACTGAACACCCTAACGTACCTAACCTGCTCACTAGCAATCACGACATGTACGTAAACGATGTAAGGGCCATACCCATCCTCGAGAAAACCTACATGAACCTTCATGTACTTCCTACAACCAGGAACAATAGTCATCACTAGTGGATCGACATTAACTACATATCTAACCGGCTTAGCAACACGATATGGAACGCAACCCCTAACCCACCCACTACCACTCCAGTACAGAGGATACGTACTAACACCGAGAACAACCCTATCAACGTACACAATTAATGTCTCATTGTACTCCTTCGATAGATCAAAAGTGATGGTAATGTTAATACTTGGTCTCGTTAAGTTCGTAATAACCCTACATGGATGGAAGAAGATAGTGAGTGGAATACCGACATTCGATAAGCTATGTATTGCTTCACCAGTAGCAATGATCTTAGTCCTCGATACAAATGGTTTGGGGGGTGCTGGTGGTGCAGGAACTGGTGGAACCTTCTTCACTGCTGGTACAACCGCTTTCTCAGTTGGTGGTGCAGGGGCTTTGCAAGTTGGTGAAGTAGTAAATGTTCTCTTTCTCACTTCAGCTCCATGGAGTGTGGGGATTACGAGGAGTATGTACCCAACAACAATACCTACCAGGAAAGCGAGTATGTAGAGAAAGAGGAGAGATTTACGAAGTAGTGATCCCATGTTCAACACCTTACTGAGTTTTTAACTATTACCTTGAGGGTACTTAGAGGTAGTAGTAACTCACTCACGTACTTGAAGTCCTTACCTATATCTAGTGCCTTGATCACTACTGCATACCTATAACACGCGATTGTGTACAGGTAGTTACCTATGTAGATGAACCTTACATCATGAGTTAGTATTGGTATTGGTGGAGGTAGTGAGATCTTTTTTGCTGGGTGATTGCTACTACTGGAGCTTCCTTCTCTCTTTGGTTCAAGTGGTACCTCCTTTACTACCTTCAATTCTCCTCTCTTGAGGTCGTACCTAGTGATTAGAGCTAATGTACCTGTGATCTTACTTGGTACTCTACGGATTACTGGAATTACGAAGTAGTTATTGTCGTAGTCAACTAGTATTGCGTGGTAATCGTGAAGTACTGGACTCCACGAGTACTTGTACACTATCTTTGATGTCTCAACTATGTTCTTCGGGTCACTTACATTGAATAGTGATATCTTGAGACCTACAGGTCTAGTATCAACTGCCTCAACACCAATACCTAAGATCCAGTCTTCACTTAGTGGATGTAGGTACTCTGAGTACCCTGGTATCTTCAGGTAACCAACTACCTTAGGTTTCTCTGGATTCGATATATCGATAGCGTAAAATGGGTCTATCCTCCTGTACGTCACTAAGAAGAAGTACTTACCCAGTAATCTAGCTGCGTAAACTCTTTCACCTGGAGCTAGGTTCTCTAAGCACGCTACTACACCTAGGTCGTTCTTCCTAAGTACGTAGAACCTATTGTCTGTGCTTATCCTTGATACTTCGAAAACTATGGCCGTGTATTCTCTCTTCTCCTCTTCAACAGGTGTACCTGGTGGTGGGGGTGGTCTATGTACTTTAAGTACGCGTACTTTGTACTCTACATTCCAGCAAGTTGTTGCTACGAAGACATAGTCACGGTATTCCTCAATAGCGAACTGATCTAGGACTTTACCATCAATCTCTCTGATAGCTGTAATACTTAACTCGAGTTCGGGATACCTGAACCTAAACTCTACAATACCTGTCCTATATGAAACCCTCTTCGGTAGGTACTTCTCCAAGACTCCATTAACGCAATCACATAGCTTATCCAGCGCTATATCGTACCTCAATCCTCTTGGATTTTCCTCAATTAACCTACTCAATGTCAATAGGAATGCGTTAATGTACATAGCTACTGACCTTACTCGTACACTCGATACGTTCACTTTCCCCCAATCAATTCCTACCTTGTTAAATGCTTCATCTATGTACTCAATCGGTACATTAGCTTCTCTACTCAACTTCTCTCGTAGCTCGTCAATCATGGTCTTTACCTTCCTGATCTCGATTACTGGTTCCTTAGTTAAGAGAATGTACATACTGTCTCTCGATACGTAGATCCTATACGTTGGATCACCAATGTATGAGTGGAGACGATGCTTCAATCCCTTTAGGTCTAGCATGAATACGTTGAGTACAACAGGGTAGCGAGCTATGAACTTGAAGACATGGATATCCTTTGGATTAGCTACCTCACCACACACGTGAGGTAGAAGTAGTTTATCTCGTTCAAGTGCTGGGTGTTGTGTGAGGACAATGAGTAATTCACCAAGTAATCTTGATGTCAGGTACTCACCACTGATTACAAAGTACTTGATGAGCTTTGGTGACGAGACATCACTAACGTCAAATACTAGTACTGTAGTATTGCTTACTCTCCATGGAATGTAGATCTCCTCTTTAGCTGGACCTACCTGTCCTTCCTCTCTCAACACTCCAATGCTATGGGTACACGCTATGATAATTAACTTATTACCTGAAATGAATATTCCACGTACAGTTGATCTAGTGTAGTACGTAGTTGAGCTGTAGAGAGTGTGCACATAGCTAGATACATTGATTGTAGACACTAGCTTCAGCTCAGTCACTGGATATGCTCTAACTATGAACACCAAACCCCTACCACGATCACAGATGTATATGAACTCACCATCTGTCTTAACTATGTCTAGCTCGTCAATACCTTGAACCTGTACATTGGTAACAGAAAATCTTGGTGCAGAGGTCTTTGCTGGAGCTTTTGCGGTCTCCGCTACAGCTGGCATAGTAGGGAGTGGTGGGATAGGTGGTACAGGTACTGGTGCTCGAGAAGTCTCTACAACATAGCTATATGGGTAGATCCTGTACTCGTACACTAGCTTAGATAGGTAGTTCCTCAATTCATCATAACTACTGAACTCAGTAACTACCTCCTCACCAGTGGTGATGCTAGGAATTGTTACGTTGAACCATGGTCTCTCACTTACTTGTTCCGGGGTATGTAGGAACCTTGACACTGCAATAGTTACTGCAAATAGTAGAACTACCGTCAGCACTACAGCAACGACAACATACCTCCACTTACCGTACATACTCTACACCATGAAGAACCTCTCGTACTTACTGGATAAGTGTTAAGTTTGAACACTACTGTTCTAGGGTTAGAACAACATTGTGATGGGAAAGTCTAAATCTCATCTCGTAACGTATATCCTTCGGTGATGAAGAAGGCCCGTAGCAGATTGGTGAAGAAGATGAACCCGTCTGATTACTTGAGCCAATGACCCAGGACTAACTATGGTGTATAGCTGGCATATTGAGGAGAATTCTTCAGAAGTCTTCTGGTACTGTCTTGGGGTAGTAGTATTGAGGAGGTGTGGTGGTAGCCCGGCCCGGATTCGAACCGGGGTCAGCGGGGCCAGAGCCCGCCATGCTTGACCGCTACACCACCGGGCTTAGTCGGTTTTCATCTAAAAAATGTAGATGTTAAAAATCTTGCTTCATTTCGTTCCTCTACTCTACTACTTTTATAGCTCCTGTTGGGCACTGTGTTTCACAGGCTCTGCAACCTATACACTCCTCTGGTTTAACTACGTGTGCCTTTCCTTCCTTTATTTCGAAGACGCCTACTGGGCACACTGAGGCGCAGGTTCCACATCCTGTACACTTATTCATGTCCACTACGGGTTTTGGCATGGAGTTCACCCGCTATGTTGCTGTATCTATCCACTATGTTTAAGTTTTCTCAAGAGAGGTGGTATGAATGCTACTACTGCTATCACGAGTACTATCGCTACCAGTAGTGTTATTGCTCTTTGTGTTCTCTGCTCTACTAACTTTATCTCAGGTACTTTAGCTGTTGATATCGTCACCTTTGCTACTGCTTTATCTAGTACATTACTAAATGTTATCGTTTTACCTCCTATCTTGAGTACATACGTCTTCACTGGGTATCTATATGTGTTGTTTACTAGTCTAGGTAGTGTTATGTTGCTTAATACATACCTTACTTCTAGTATTGCTTTAGATCTTGGTACTGGGGGTGTTAGGGGGTATATTCTGATTACGTTACCTACCACCTTGTACCCGGCTACTGTGTAGTTTGCTCTGTACTCCATTACTGTGTCTCGAACCTTGACGTTCTTTGGGTATGTTGGTAGGGTGAGTGTGATGTATGTTGGTGGTGAGAATGAGTTTCCTAGATTCACCACCTCTATCCTGTCTACGACGTAAAACGTACTCTTGTCAATTTTGTATACTTCTCTCTCGAGCTTATCTATTGCGAGGATTGTTGTTGTTCCTTTTAGCGTTATTGTTGTTAGTGTGTTGGGTGTCGTTATGTTCCTTGTCGGGACCTTAGCTACGTAGTAGTTTCCTTCAGACTCCATGTCTAGTGTTAGGTTTCCTATTGTGATATCTACGTCGTAGATTCCTCCTAACCTAACTAGTTTCACCTCTGTGTAGTTCACGTTGCTTGGCCATGGCATGTAGGTCGTTATGTTGATCTCTCTATCAGCAACAGTTATGTTACACCAGAGATACCACACGTACTCCTTCTTGTATGGTAATTTCTCCTGACCTGTATCCGTTAGTACGTACGTAGTGCTGTACCTCATTAGTAGGTCTCTATCTTCCCTATAGCTAATCGTTATGTTGCTTTTATCTACTACCTGCACTATGAACCCTATTAACCTAATCTCTCTTACTACACGTACTTCCTTCCTTTCTCCTTCTTCTGTTTGGATCTGCACTACATGTAATAGCAGTACTACTACTAGTGTTAGTGCTATTAGTACGGTGATTGCTCTGTTTCTCATGTACTCACCTAGGTGAAGTGGTTTGGTGTAAGGTATAAAATATTTGAGTTCTTACTCTTGGTGATGCCTAAGGTCTATGTTGAGACTTATGGTTGTTGGTTGAATAGGGCTGAATCTGAGGTTATGATTACTATCCTGAGTAGGCTAGGTTATGAGGTCTGTAGTAGTGTGGATGAGGCTGATCTGATAATTGTCAATACTTGTGCTGTTAGGTCTGAGACTGAGAACAGGATTTTGAAGAGGTTGAGTGAATTAAGGAGAGTTCTTGAAGGTAGGAGTTGTAGGGTTATTGTCTGTGGTTGTTTAGCTAGGGTTAGACCGGCGTCTATTCTTGAGGTTTTTCCTGATGCTATACTTCTCGATCCTAACTCTATAGAGAGGATTGGTGAGGTGCTTAATCTTGAGCCGGGTAGTCTTGTTTTTAGTGATGTCCCTACTCGTGATGTTCTTCCTGAGTTTAGAGGTGGTTTGAGGTACGTTGTGCCGATTGCTACTGGTTGTCGTGGTAACTGTACTTTTTGCATCGATAAGGTTGCTAGGAGAGCTGTTAGGAGTTACGATAAGTCCCTCATTGTTGAGGGAGTTCGTAGAGCTGTTGAGAGAGGTGCTAGGGAGATCTTCTTGACTGCTCAGGATGCTGCTGTGTACGGTATTGATCGTGGTTACACGTTGGTTGAACTCCTTGAAGCTATTGACAGGATTGAGGGTAAGTTCTTCGTCAGGGTTGGTATGATGGAGCCTAGTGAGGTCATGAGGATTCTGGATGGTCTTCTGGATGTGTTTAAGAGGAGTGAGAAGCTTTATAGGTTCTTCCATATCCCTCTTCAGTCCGGTGATGATAGGGTTTTGAAGTTAATGAATAGGAGGTACAGCGTTGCCGAGTATATCGAGCTTGTTAGGCGTATCAGGAGGGAGCTACCTGATGCTAGTATTGTGACAGATATAATTGTCGGTTTTCCTGGTGAGGATGAGGAGGCTTTTGAGAATACGTGTAAGGTAGTTAAAGAGCTTGAGTTCGATAAGGTTCACGTAGCTAGGTATACTCCTAGACCATTTACCCTTGGTTCTACTATGGAGCAGATTCCTGAACCTGTTAAGAAGTGTAGGTCTAGGGTCTTGACTATCGTCGCGAACGAAGTTGCACTGAAGAGAAACATGAGGCTTGTAGGTTCACGTGTTGAGGTGTTAGTGACCGGTGAGGGGCAAAGTGAGAGAGGATTCATAGGTTCAAGAACTAGGAGCTACAAGCTGACTTTTCTCAAGGAAGCTAGAGTGGGTGAATTTGCTGAGGTCTATATCGAGAGAGCAACCCCCATTTACCTGTACGGTAATGTTATTAGATACGTGCACTAGGTACCTTTCCTTCAGCTCTAATCTTCTGTAGTCTCTTCTTCAACTCCTCTAGTTCGTGGTTACTTATCTTCTTGAATACCGGTCTGACTTCACCTAACTTCTGTCCAGCTGTAACTGGTTTCTTCGCTTCATCCCATCTCCTCGATGTAACATCATCACTGTACCCTAGTTGTCTCCAGATCTCATTAGCAAACGTCGGTATGAATGGTGCCAGCATTATGGCCAGTGCTTTCACAGCATGAATGGCAACGAACATTATTGATGCAGCCTCTTCTCTAGAGGTCTTGATCTTAGTCCAAGGGGCTCTCTCATTTAGGAACCTATTACCTTCTCTTGCAAGCTCTATTACTTTGAGGAGGGCATCTCTGATCCTCATGTTCATGAGTAGGTTATCGACTTCATCAACTACCTTCACTATTAACTCCTGAAACCTAACATCTTCTGGATATAGCTTCTCGACTCTAGGTATTTCTCCATTGAAGTTCTTCTTCACGAACGTTAGTACGCGGTGTATGAAGTTACCAATAACATCATTTAGCTGTGTATTGACGATTTCCTGTAGGAGTTCCCATGAGAAGGACATGTCCCTAGTCTCTGGTCTCATGTAGAGTAGAGCAAATCTCCAGTAATCAGCAGGGAGTAATTCCAGCGCTTCATCAATCCAAATACCTACTCTCTTGCTCTTTGAGAACTTCCTACCTTCAAATAGTAGGTACTCAGTAGATGCTACAGTCCATGGTAAGACGAATTTCTCACCTGAAGCTATTAATAGAGCTGGTAGAATTATTGTGTGGAATGGTATGTTGTCCTTACCGATGAAGAATACTACCTTGGTATCTGGATTGAGCCAGAACTTCTTCCACTCCTCCTCTTTACCTAACTTCTTGAAGTACTCGATTGTGGCACTGATGTAACCTAAGACAGCGTCGAACCAGACATAGATTGTCTTGTCTTCAGCACCAGGAAATGGAGCTGGTATACCCCACTTATTATCTCTCGTGACACATCGTGGCCTCAACCCCTCTCTAAGTATTGATAAGCTCATGTTCTTTGCATTCTCAGGTAGCCTATCATTACTCTCAATGTACTTCCTGATCTCCGGTTCAAGCTTGGGTAGGTCAATGAACCAATGCTTAACCTTCCTAACAACTGGTTTTGAGCCACAGAAGACGCAGTGTGGTTCAACTAGCTGAACCGGATCAAGTAGTCTACCACAGTTTTCGCACTGATCCCCTTTAGCAAATTCATATCCACAGAATGGGCATTTACCCTCAACAAATCTATCAGGTAGGTAAATTCCACACTTCTCGCAGAATAGTACTTCGATCTCCTTCGTGAATATGTAGCCATTCCTGTAGATCTTGGTGAATATTTCTCTAACGAATTCTTTGTGAAGAGGGTTCTCAGTTCTTGTATAGTTATCAAACGATATGTTCCACTTCCTAAACAACTCAGCAACTAGCTCATGCATTTTATCTGTGAGAACCTTTGGGTCAACACCTCTCTTCCTAGCTTCAACCTCAATAGGGGTACCGTGCTCATCTGAACCCGATACGAAGATAACTTCTTCACCCTTCATTCTCAGGAATCTAGCTACTACATCAGCAGATAACACGGAACCTATTAACGTACCTAGGTGCGGTACAGCATTGGTGTAAGGCCATGCTGCACCTATAACCCATCTACTCAAACTTCATCACCAAACTCCCACGATCTAACTAACCCTTATGAACATTACTCCAAAGAGCAGTAGACACCACATCTCTACATGAAGGAACTACTCTAAAGCACCCCTCCTAACCTTAACACAGACACCAGCAACACCATCCCTAATCTCCCTAGCTGACAGTAGAGCTCTACCAACAGCAATCAACCTACAGTCCTCGTCCACGACCATAACCTCCATACCTGCTCTAATTCTAGGATCAACTTCAATAACGTGCTTAGTGAAAACACTTCTACCTCTCGCGATGTACTCTGCAGCATCCCTCCTAACCTTAACGTAGTACTGTGGACCTAGCTTCTCAAGAACCTTCTTCATACCATCAATTGTCGGTAAGAGATAACCATCACTGGCTCTTAGAGTGAGAACCATAACCCCATCAACAAAAACGTGTCTCACCCTACCTGTACTACGAGATATTTCAACCTCGATATCATGACCGTCGAGTATCGCATCTGCAAAGTCAATCCCGTATAGATACGAGACAATACCCTTGATCTTCTCTAAAAGTAACTCATTTACCTTAACCCTCATACCAATAACTAAGCCTTATAACTCAGTACTAAAGTATGTGCTTCGTGAAGTGAAGCTCCATGAAGATCTACTGTGATATTTGTGGAGCCGAGATAATTGGTGAACCAGTTATCATAGTCCTCGATAGAGCAACACTGAGAGTATGTAGGAGGTGTGCACAAAAGTACTCAAAAAGAGCTCAGGTAATACCACCAGGTAGAGCTAGAAGTATGTCAGCGGCAACCACCCCTAAGATAACAACCCAGATGAGTACACCTAGACCAGTACCTAGAGCTAGTAGGAGAGTGAGTACATTAGGTACTCCACGTGAGTTAAGGTATGAGATCGTTGAGGATTTTGCTGAGAGAGTTAAGAGGGCTAGAGAACAACTTGGTTTAACACGTGAGTTACTAGCTAGGTTAGTTAATGAGAAGGAGTCCGTTATACGTAGAATCGAAGAGGGTTCACTCGAACCAACCATCGAGTTAGCTAGGAAGCTCGAGCGCGTGCTCAAGATAAAGCTCCTTGAACCAGTGCTTGAGGAGGAAGAGATGGAGAGCTACGTGAGTAAGAGTAGAGGATTTGAGTTGACTCTAGGTGATGTTGTTGTGATTAGGGAAAAGAAGAGGGAGAAGTAGAGGATATGGTGTATAGTGAAGTGAATAGTGCAGTACCTGTAGTACTTGTATACTGCGGTCCTAAGGATGAGGGTAGAGAACGTGAGTTTCAGGTACTTGCTGAAGCTGCTAACTACAAGGTGCTTGCGTACTTGAAGCAGTATAGGAGAGCTAGTGGTCCCTTTGGTATTGGTAGGGGTAAGTTAGAGGAGCTTAAGGACTTAGTTAGGAAGTTAGGTGCTAAGAAGGTAATATTTTACCAGAGTCTAAAACCTGCGCAGGTTTACAGGTTAGAGAAGGAGCTTGGTGTTGAGGTTTCCGATAGGATTCAACTTGTTCTCGAGATATTTGCTAGAAGAGCAGGTTCTCGAGAGGCAAAGCTCCAGATAGAGCTAGCGAGATTGAGGTACGAGTTACCTCTAATAAGAGAGCGAATTAGGTTAGCTAAGCTTGGTGAGCTACCTGGTTTTCACGGTGGTGGTAGGTACGACTTTGACGCTTTCTACAGACATGCTGTCATGAAGATGGCAAGAATAAGGAGGGAGCTAAGTAAGCTTAGAGAAAGGAAGAGACTGCATAGAGAGAGAAGAGCTAGGTACGGCTACCCAATAGTAGCCATTACAGGGTATACCTGTGCGGGGAAGACTACTCTATTCAATGCATTGACTTCAGAGACTAAGCTTGTTGATGATAAACCATTCGCTACATTGAGTACGTACGTACGTAGAGTCAATGTACATGGTGTTCCTGTTCTCGTGATGGATACCATTGGGTTCATACAGGACCTACCCCCATTCCTCATAGATGCGTTCTACGCTACACTAGAGGACCTCGTATATTCAACACTCATACTCTTGGTAATTGATGCGGCAGAGAATGTGAGTGAAATTGAGAGGAAGGTCGATACGTGTCTCGATGTTTTTGCTGAGATAGGTGCTATCTCGAAGCCAATAGTTGGTGTGTTGAATAAGATTGATTTAGTACCTACTCATGTTGTTGATGAGAGGATTAGGTTTGTGAAGGAGAGATTTCCTGAGTTGAGTGAAGTCATTGCTATTTCTGCTTTGAGAGGCTGGGGTCTGGATGTACTTAAGCAGGTAATAGCAAAGTACATACCACACTTCGTAACGGCTATTCTCTCAATTGATGTTAAGGGTCTTCAGGAACCTGTACTTGAGCAGATTTATCGGTTAGGTCATGTGAGGAGAGTTGATGAGTGTAGTGGTGTTCTGTATCTAACTGTAGAGGTTCGGTACCCTGAACTAGGTAAGTTGCTTCAGATTCCTGGATTGAGGTTGATACATTATGAGTTTGGAAGAGTTAATGAGGCTTCCAGTAAGTGGGAGGAAAATTGTTGTACTACGGATGGGTCATAGACCTAAGAGAGATGTACGTATTACGACTCATGTAGCTCTTGTAGCTAGAGCATTTGGTGCTCATGCGATGATACTTGCGGATGTTGTTGATGAGAAGTTGCTTGAGACTATGAGGAAGGTTATTGAGAGTTGGGGTGGTAGGTACTTCAAGCTTGTATGCGGTATTCCTTGGAGGAAAGCTATTGAGGAGTGGAAGAGACTTGGTGGTTGTGTTGTTCACTTGACTATGTATGGTGAGAACATTGAAGGGAGTGACGTCTTGGAGAGAATTAGGAGAGATCCAAGGGATGTGATGGTTGTTGTTGGTGCTTCGAAGGTACCTAAGGAGGTGTACTTCCTAGCTGATTACAATGTTGCTATTGGTAATCAACCACATAGTGAGGTCTCTGCACTTGCTGTGTTTTTAGATAGGTTCTTCCAGGGTAAAGAGCTAATTAGAGAGTTTGAGGATGCTAGGTTAAAAATTATTCCGTGTCCTAGAGGGAAGAAGGTTGTGAGGTTGAGATAGCATGGTATCTGATTCACAGTTAATATCTTTAGTGAAGATGTTATCTAAGAGGATCATTGGAGATGACACAGCTGAGAAGGTGCTTGATGTACTGGTATCTAGAGGCCCCATGACGGATGAGGAAATTGCTCAGGTTTCAGGTCTACACATAAACCAGGTTAGGAGAATACTTCAGAAGCTAGCTGAGGAAGGTTTCATCACTTTTACTGTACCACAGACAGGTAGGGTAGGTGCTCAACAGATGTGGAGTATAGACATGAGTGCCTTAAGGCATGTCCTACATAGGAGAATTCGTGAGGTCATTGAGAAGTTGAGAGAGAGGTTAAGGTATGAGAGTGAGCTAGGTGCCTACTTTACCTGTGAGAAATGTGGTGGACACTACACAATGGATCAAGCAATGGAGTTTGAATTTAGATGCCCTCTCTGTGGCGATTACCTCATTCAGGAAAGTACTGAATCCCTTGTGAAAGCCATAAACTCAGTTATAGAGAAGCTTAAGGTTGCTGAGCAGAAGGTAGCTAGAAGTGTATGAGGGCTGTATCAATGCCAAGAACTTCACCAGCAACGCTACAGATTAATGCTAAGCATAGTGCTCGTACCTCAACTTCACTTAGCCCTGAAAGAGCAATATTACTCCTCAATTCTTCAAGTATGGCACTAACGAAACTAGCTACTACATCTTTCATCTCCTTCTTGACCTTCTCCAACACATCGAGCTTCACGACAGGAATGTTCAGTCTAATAACCTTCCTATAAGGTGCTCTAAGCAATGATGCTTCCTCAACAAGGCCTAGCTCCCTCAACATCTTCAAATGCTCAACAAGTGATGTAGGTGCTACACCAATACTCCTAGCTATCTCAATCGGGCTCAACTCACCACGAAGGTACAGTGTTGAGAGTATACTTCTTCTAGTTTTAGACCTCAAAGCAAATGCTATGGGAACCACGTGATTTATATCATACGTACCAAATGCTACTCCACTAATCTCCTCAACCATTTCCTACACCAACAATAGACAATGCTAAGTAGTGGGATAAATGGTAATCGGGTAAAAGATTAATTTTCCTAAACTGAACTCAGAGGTAGAATTGGGCCCCGTCGTCTAGCGGTTAGGATGCCCAGGGTGGGGGTTAGCCCCACCCGCATAAGCCTCACGAGCACCCGCTGAGGGAGCGGGAGGTCCCGGGTTCGAATCCCGGCGGGGCCACCAAACCAATATATCTAATTCTGTTGTCCCAAGGCTCATACACGGTTAAGCTCTCTAGTAGTGGGTTAAGTGCGGTGAAATTAATAGACTCCTCCACTAGTAAATTTACGGGATATACACCTAGGTGGGAGTATGTCTTTCTAGTGAATGCAAGTATTAGGAAATTTGCTAAGTCACTTCTCACAAAACTTGTTGAGGTTCTCCTAATAGCTGTTGCGATACTACTTGTAGAGGCATTAACAAACTCAAGAAAAATGTATGTAGCTTATGCACTATCACTACTACTGGTAGCTACGTTAATAGATTCAATACTTCGAAAGTGAATTACTGGTTAGGTAAGTGACTAAGTTTTAAGTTTAGTAACCCCTAGAATCTCAGTTGTGGGGGTCCCACGCCGGGGCTACGAGGATGAGAGTACTCTCCCGATGAAGTAGCTCACTTAGGGACCCCCACAGATATCCTAGCTACCTCCTTTGGATTCAACATGAGATCTACGTAGTAGTAGGTACAGACTCGTGTTAAAACTTTGGTCAAGAGCTTAGGGAGGGGTTCATACGATGGTCTTGACATCAATTTTATGTGAGTTACTTCGTAGTAGACCTTAACCTTCTCCTAAGTTCTTCCGTACTCTTTTCATCGAGTTTACCATCGCGGATGACAACACCGTATAGTTTCTCAGCATCTTCCTCAGTAATTAAATCATTCAGGTAGTCCGTAACTACTGCTCTTGGTTCTCTCTCTAAGGGATCACCATACCCTCCACCACCTGCTGTCTCGATGACGATCTCATCACCGTAATGCAGTACAACACTCTCCTTACTTCTCAACATCTCGATCTCACCATTACTCCTAACTACGTAGTATCTAGCTGGTGAACCTGGTAATCCACCGAAGAGACCCCATGGACTTCTCTTCACTCTCTCACCTACTACAGTCAATACGGCTCTCTTAGCTAGTAACTTAAATGCTCTGATAACGCCCATACCACCTCTCCACTTACCAGCACCACCACTCCTGGGCCTAATTTCGTATCGAGTAAAGAGTACTGGTAGCTCTCTCTCAATAGCCTCAATTGGTGTATTCATGGTATTCGTCATGTTGCAGTGTACGGCATCTACACCATCCATACCGTATCTACCGCCGTAACCACCTGCTACTGTTTCGTAGAATGCCCATGTTCTTCCCGTTTCAGGATCGATACCACCTATGAGTACGTTATTCATCGATCCACAGGCAGCTGCTGGAACCTTTTCAGGTAATACCCTCGATAGAGCTAGGTACAGTACATCGACTATCCTCTGTGCTGTCTCTATGCTTGCTCCAACAGGTGCAGGCCACTTAGCATTCACTATAGTTCCTTCAGGTGCTGTTATGCGCACTGGTCTGTAGAATCCATCATTGATAGGTAGGTCAGGTGCTATTACTGTCTTGAGGGCAAAGGTGGTTGCAGCTATGGTTACTCCCATAGGTGCATTTACTGGTGCAGATACCTGAGGTGACGAACCGCTATAGTCGATATTTATCTCGTCACCTCTCTTAATCACCTTGACCTTTATCACTGCTTCACCCTCTTCACCAACATCTTCCATATAATCCTCGGCTTCAGTTACAAAATCCGGTAACCTTCTCAATGCTGCTCTAGTCAACTCCTCACAGTGCTTCAGTATATGGTCGAATACCTCATTGAGGGTCTCTGTACCGTACTTCTCAACGAGTTCAAGGAGATGTTTCTCACCGAGGTTGCATGCTGCTACCTGTGCTCTAATGTCACCAATTATCATCTCAGGTGCTCTAACGTTCTTCAACCATAGTTTCACTATGTCATCTCTAAATCTACCCTTCTCAATGATCTTGATTGGAGGTATTATCAGCCCTTCCTGATAGATTTCCGTCGCATCACCTGATATACTTCCAGGTACCTTACCACCGACATCTACTTGATGAGCTTTATTCACTACATACGCTATTAGCTCGCCTCTGTAAAATACCGGTTTAAGTATGAGAACATCATTTAAGTGAGTACCAGCTATGTGAGGGTCATTGACAGCAATTACATCACCTGGCTCTAGCACCATACCCTCCTTCTCAATATACTTGAGTGTATTCCTTACGCCCCAAGGCATTGAACCTAGGTGGGTCGGTATGTGTTCAGCTTGTGCAACTAACCTACCTAACTTATCGAAGATTGCACAGCTATGATCCATTCTCTCCTTGATATTTGGCGAGTACGCTGCATTCCTCAGAGCTATACCCATTTCTTCAGCAATGTACTCTAGGCAACATCTAATAACTTCAACAGTAACCACATCGACCATACTCATCACCTACCTCATACCCTACGAAGTATCAGGTTACCGTACTCATCAATGTATCCAGACCAATTCGGTGGAATTACTGTTGTTGAATCGTACTCCTCAACTATTGCTGGTCCCTGTAGTATAGCTCCAGGTACTAGCCTATCTCTAGAGTATACCGTTGTCTTAACCCAATCGTACTTATCACCAAAGTATACATCACGAATCTCAACAATAGCTGACTTAGGCGGTGGTACTTTCTCTCTAATTTCACATCTCTTGAGTTTAGGTTTCTCAGTAAGACCTATAGCAGCTACCTTCACATTAACGAGAACAACATCCTCATCCACGTAGTAACCATAGACCTCCTCATGCTTAATCATGAATCTCCTCTTAAGCTCTTCCAGACCTACAGAACCCAAGTCACTAGGGACTTCAATTGTTAGCTCATACGATTGCTTCCAGTACCTCAGATCAGCATACCTAATGAACACTATCCTATCTTCACTAACACCTTCAGAAAGCAGTATCTCCCTACCTTGCTCTTCTAACTCTCTGTACATGCGTTCGAGGTCACTAGGAGACAGCTCACTAAGTGACTTCAACACACATTTCTTGAGATCATGTCTAAAGTCTGAGAGTAATAGTCCAAGAGCTGTGAAGGTACCAGGAGCTGGTGGCACCACTATGCTCTCTATACCTAGCTCATCAGCTAGCTCACATACGTGCATAGGTCCTGCACCACCAAAGGCAATTACAGTAAATTCTCGAGGATCTAGACCTCTCTCAACAGTTACTATCCTCATAGCTCTAGCCATCTCAACGTTGACTAGTTTAATGATGCCGTAGGCAGCATCCGTAAGGTCGAGACCTATCTTCTCACAGATCTTCTCACGAATAGCCCTCTCAGCTA
Organism: Thermoprotei archaeon; assembly: GCA_003649205.1. Taxonomy (GTDB): domain Archaea; phylum Thermoproteota; class Thermoprotei; order Thermoproteales; family B15-G16; genus B15-G16. Next base: position 226,635 of record QMRC01000001.1, on the reverse strand, counting down.
AATCCTTCCTCAATACAACCCTACCACCAGCTAGGAACTTACCCAACCTACCTAACACCAAGTTTGCATCTGTCACCGTGGGTTCAGTACCACCCTTACCATAGCAGGCAGGCCCTGGATCAGCACCAGCACTGTAAGGACCAACTCTAAGTGATCCCGCTTCATCAACCCAAGCAATAGTACCACCACCAGCAGAGACCTCAGCTAAGTCGATGTGGGGGTACCTAACAACGTAACCACTACCCTTCACCAACCTACCTCTATGAACCCTCCCACCAACTTCGAACTCAGGAACCTGTAGTGGAACACCATGAACAACAGTTCCCACCTTAGCCGTTGTACCACCCATATCGAAGCTAAGAACCTTATCTAGACCAAGCAACTTAGCGAAGTAAGCACTAGCAACAACACCAGCAGCAGGACCTGATTCTAAGGTCGCTGCAGGTACCTTACTAACCTGCTGAATCGTAGCAATACCACCACTAGATAACATCACAAGGAATCTAGCCCCTATACCTAAGTCCCTAAAGCTCTTCTCCAACTTCATCAAGTACTCACCTATGACAGGTAGCAAAACAGCATTCACAACAGTAGTACTCATCCTCTCAAACTCACGATACTCTGGATCAACCTCATAACTAGCAACCACATGCACATCAGGACACTCCTCCCTCAAAATCTCAACAATACGCTTCTCATGAACTGGGTTCACGTAGCTATTCAACAAACACACAGCAACAGCCCTAACACCTTCCGACTTAATCACCTTCACAATTTCCCTAACCTCATCCTCTCTCAAAGGAATTAAGATCCTACCATCTGAAGCAACTCTCTCAGTAACAACTAAACGAAGTCGCCTAGGCACAAGAGGTCTTGGCTTAGTAAAGAACACATTATAGATCTCTGGTCTCCTCTGCCTACCAATCTCAAGTACATCTCTAAATCCACGAGTTGTAATGAGAGCAACCTTAGGTATCTCTAGACCGAGTTGACCGAGAAAGAGATTCGAGCCTATGGTTGAGGCGTGAACAATTAACTCAATGCTCTCAGGCTTAACCTCCTTAAGGACCTCCTTGAGACCAGCAATAACACCTACAGAGGGATCTCTTGGTGTAGAGAGTACCTTTACCCTCTGCACGCGACCGGTATCGACATTGAATACAACTACATCAGTAAATGTTCCACCAACATCAATACCTACTCGAATCCTCAAGGAGAAACACCAGAGCGAGAATATTGAGGGTATTTTATTAACATTACCATATTGACAACTTTAAACATAGCTAATAAGTCACATAGACCATCATGAGACAAGTAATTCACATTGACAAGAAAATACTTAAATAATAGTCAATTTGCCGAATAAGAGTAAGTGGTGTATGTCATATGAGTAAGTTCACCAAGTTAGATGTAGTCATAGTGATCATACTAATTGCACTAGGACTGATACCATGGCCCTTCACGAAAAGTCCATACCCACTTATTGGTGGATGGTTACCACTACCACTACTGTACTACTGGGTACTAGAAGCCATGTACTTCACCTACATCTGCATCCTAGTCTACAAATGGTTGAAGAGGTGATTTCATGATACCTGAGTGGCAGATTGCTCTAGGCATACTACTAGCGTACTTCGCATTTTGTCTAGGTAAAGGATTCTTCTGCTATTTCAGGTATAGACCAGTGACTCTAGATGAGTACTTCCTAGCTGGTAGGGGGCTCAGCTGGCTCTTCCTCGTACTAACGTACGTAGCTACTCTACAGAGTGCTTTTGCTTTCTTGGGTGCTACAGGTATGTACTATACACACGGTATAGGCTTCATGGTGCTTCCACTATCACAGGCTTGGTGTGCACTCATGACGTTATTTCTCGGTTACAGATTGTGGTTGCTCAGTCGTAAATATAGGTACTTGACACCAGGTGACTTCTTCGACCATAGATACAGGAGTAGAGTACTTAGATTGATTGTTGCCTTAACGCTATTCATATTCAACATGTTCTACTTCGCGGTACAGTTTGTTGGTATATCCTGGGCTTTCGTTGGTGTTACTGGTGGTCACATAACGTATCAACAAGCACTACTACTAACCGTGTTGATAACAGGTATCTACACGATAATTGGTGGTATGAGGGCTGTAGTGCTAACGGATGTCTTCCAGGCGCTTGTACTGCTAACGACACTCCCCGGAGCTGTCATTTATGCTGTATCAGCACTTGGAGGTATACCGCACATATTCAAGCTAGCTGCTGAAAAAGCACCAGCACTCCTCTGTAGGCCGGGTCCTAAGGGTGCTTACACTGATGTTGGTTGGATATACATGTGGTTGGTACTGCCATTCGGTATCTGGTGTACACCAGCTCTATGGGTTAGATTCTACACTGCGAAGGATAAGAGAGGTATAGCTGCCTGCGCTATTGGTATGCCATTGTCACAAATAATTATCTTCTGTACGTCAGCTCTCTTCGCTGGTATTGCAGCGGCAGTCCTCTATCCAGGGTTGAAGAGACCTGACTACGCACTCATGCAGCTGCTGACAGCTACTATGCCTCTGTGGTTAATAGCAGTAATAATGTCAGGTTGCTTAGCAGCTGGTATGTCGACTATTGACTCGATGCTACTTGTTAGTTCACAGATGGTTGTAAAGGATATTGTTATTGAGGGTCTACGAACTCGTATCAGTGAGAAGGCAGCTGTTAGGCTCAGTATGTTGATAAGTGCTGCGTTGATAGCAATGGCGTACCTCATAGCTCTTAGTCCACCAAAGTTAATTGTTGAAGTTGTAATTAAGCTAACATTTGTCGGTACAGCACAAGTAGCTCCAGCTCTCATACTTGGTCTATACTGGAGAAGGGTTACAAAGTGGGGTGCGATAACTGGACTCCTCACAGGACTAATCGTACTAGTGAGCTTCAGGATAATGAAGGTAGCACCACTAGGAATACCTGACTTCATCTGGGCATTTGCACTGAACTGGTTAGTCACTATCTTAGTATCGTATGCAACGAAGGTAACTAATGAAAATGTTGAGGAAGTGGTAGAGTACCTGAGGAGAGCTACAGATGCCTAAGCTATCTACTGATCTAGTACCTGGCCTTCACTTGAAAAACCCCTTAATTCTATCCTCTGGTGCTGTAGCTAATGCGCGTTCTCTCCTCCACTTCTTAGATCTCGGAGCTGTAACGACTAAGACTGTAACTCCTCAACCAAGGATTGGGTATAGAGGTAGGAGGGTAGTTAGACTACCTACTGGTCTAGTGAATGCCATTGGTCTAGAGAATCCAGGTCCTGTGAAGTTAGCTAATGAGCTGAAGACAGTACTACCTAAGCTCCTTGAGGTAGATACTAAGGTCATAACTAGCTTAGCCGTTACGACAGGTGATGAGTTTAGGTACGTCGCGAACTACCTAAGCGATGTCTCACACGCCTTTGAGCTAAATATCTCCTGTCCTCATGTTGAGGAGTACCTTAGATTAAGCGAGGATGTATCAGCATTGAGAAATCTCCTACGTGAGGTACGTGATATCTCAGCTAAACCACTTTTGGTAAAACTACCTGCTATCACCTTAAAGAGGTACTTCCTCAAACTAGTTGATACAGTGCTTGAGTTCTGCGACTGTTTGGTAGTAGCTAACACCGTACCCGCAACCTACGTAGATCCATCAACTCTAGCTCTAGTTCTACCATCACTTGATCGATGTGGTGGTTACTCAGGTCCTGGTATTAAACCAATTGTACAGAGGCTAGTGTACTTGGTATGTAGTGAGTATCCTGATGTCTCAGTTATTGCTACAGGTGGTGTCATGTGTGGAACAGATGTTCTCGAGTACATAGCTCTAGGTGCTAGAGCTGTTGGTATATGCTCAGCTGTTCTACTCTGTGGCATTACTATTGTATCTGAGATTCTCCAGGAACTAGTGAAGGAGCTTGAGAATAGAGGTTTCGATGATGTTAACGAGATTAGAGGAATTGCTTTAAGGAGGTAAGTAGCTAGTTGGTACTGGTGATGATTGGACTGGCCACTGATACGTGATGACTAGTGCTGAGAGCTGAATACCAGAGACTTCAACACTGTGCTCTTCAGTGAATCGAGGCCTGGTCTATAGACACCAATTAATTCGGCAGCCTTGAGAACACACTCCTTGCCTCTGTAACCCAGTATGTACATCATTGCGAGAGCTAGGTAGTGTGCAGTTACCTCAGCAATGTATTGATCAATTAAGTTATTCGGTATTTGTACGCGTTCTCCAGAGCCAACACCTTCACAACTACAGTCAATCCAAATCCAATCACTAGCAGGATCAAGAACCTTAATGGGGTATAGCTTACAGGTCAGTGGTTTAAAGTCGTGTATACGGCATCTCATAGCTGAATCATCGTGAAAGATGCAGTACTTAGCTCCTTTCCTCAACCTAACAATAGGACATACCCAATTTCTAGCTTCAACACACTCAACACTACAGTACCTATCAATCACATCAGTGAATGTAGTGTGGAGACCACGAGCAATCCTAGCAACGTCAAATACGGTAATGATAGGACCCTCCCTACAACATTCACCACAGTGAGTACAGGTAAATTCAATAAAACCATCTCTAGGTACCTTAACCAACCTATAGTGTAGGGTCTTTTCAAGGAATCTAGCAACCGACCATATTGATTCCACTTCAGCCTCCATGCTCTCTGAACTAATTAGTGTTTGAAGCACTAAAAGATATCTCAAGTAGGAATTGAGGAAATTGGTGGACCGGCCGGGATTTGAACCCGGGACCTCCCCCGCGCCAAGGGGGCACTCTTCCAGGCTGAGCTACCGGCCCTTAACTCTACATTCCTCCCTACACTTTACTGATTTTAAGGTTTCTCTCTTCACGAGAGCTAATGTACATACCTTACCCCCTCTATTTCAGTGCTTCATTTCTCGTGGAATTTACGTATATGTTCTCTAGGTATTATGTAGCTACTCCACTCACTTTACACTACGTTACGTGGATAGTTCTCTTTTTTTCTCTAGATGCCTAGGTGATTACATTGACTACAGCTCTTGCCGTTATTGAGGAGGTCTTTAGGAGGTTTAAGGAGTCACGTATCTTCTTGTGTAGGGATGTTCTTCTACCTGATTACATTCCTGAAGCTCTCCCACATAGGGAGGAGCAGTTGAGGAAGTTAGCTCTAATCCTAGCTCCTGCACTTCGTGGTTCAAAACCGTCTAATGTCATTGTTTATGGACCTACAGGTACTGGTAAGACTGTTTGTGTTCTCCTTGTCTTGAGGAAGCTTGTTGAGGAATCTCGTGGTGGTGTTATTTCTCTTTACGTGAACTGTAGACAGTACGATACTAGCTATAGGGTGTTGACTGAGCTCTGTAGGCAACTGGGACTTCACGTACCTAATTCTGGTTTGTCGACTGGTGAGGTTTTGAGGAGGTTTAGTGATGGTATTGAGGAGTATGGTAAGGTTGCTATTGTTGTTCTTGATGAGGTTGATGTTCTTGTTAAGAGATCTGGTGATGCTGTTTTGTATCACTTAACTAGGTTGAATACTAGCTTGTCGAAGGGTAAGGTATCTATCATCGGTATCAGTAATGATCTTAGGTTCACAGAATTGCTTGACCCTAGGGTTAGGAGTAGCTTAGGTGAGGAGACTATTGTGTTTCCACCGTACAACTATGCTGAGTTATGTGATATTCTTAGGGAGAGAGCTAGGTTAGCTTTTAAGCCTGGTGTTGTATCTGACTCCGTTATCTCGCTCTGTGCAGCTATTGCTGCTAGAGAGCATGGTGATGCTAGGAAGGCTCTTGACTTACTGAGGGTTGCTGGTGAAATAGCCGAGAGGGAGGGTTGTGAGCAGGTTACTGAGGAGCATGTGAAGAAAGCTCTTGTTCAGCTTGAGAGAGATAGGGTTAGTGAGCTTCTTCGTGGTATGCCGTTTCACATGAAGTTGGTCTTATTGGCTATATACGTAGCTACTAAGAGGTATCCTCTAACTGTGACTACTGGCGATGTGTATAGTACGTACTGTGAAGTCTGTTCATGTATTGGTGTTACACCTCTGACTCAGAGGAGGGTCAGTGATATCTTAGCTCAGTTAGAGCTACTCGGTCTTGTTGAGGCTAAGGTCGTTAATTTGGGGAGGTATGGGAGGACCCGCAGAGTGAAGCTCATTGTTGGTGATGAGCATTTGCTTAAAGCACTTGAAGAGGAGCCACAGCTAAGACCTCTCATCTCATCTCTAAGGCAATCACTCAGCTCAGGAGTGACGTCGGCTGTAGTGAAGTAAGTTAATTAGGGGGGTCTAGTCGTGTCTCTCGGGATAGGTCATGAAGATACCGTATGTATCAGAGGAAGTTGAGGTACCTGAAGGTGTTGAGGTAACTGTAGAGAACAATGTTGTTAAGGTCAAGGGTCCACTAGGTGAATTAGTTAGAGACTTTTCAAAGCAACCAGTCACCATAAGGAAGGAAGGAAATACGGTAATTGTTGAGTGTTACTTCGCTAAGAAGCGTGAAAGAGCACTTGTCGGCACAATAGCTAAGCACATCAAGAACATGATAACCGGAGTAACTAAGGGCTTTAGGTACAGGATGAAGATAGTTTATGCGCACTTCCCAATGAGTGTGAAGGTTGAAGGCGATAAGGTTGTCATAGAGAACTTCCTCGGTCAGAAGGATAAGAAGGTAGCTAAGATAGTGGGTGATGTCAAGGTCAAGGTAGAGAAGGATGAAGTCATAATCGAGGGTATCGATATCGAGAAGGTTAGTCAGACAGCAGCAAACATACACAACGCAGTACGCCTAAGAGGTAAGAACAGACCTTGTCCACATGGTAGAGAAGGAGGTCCTGGAGTACTCGATGGAATATACCTGTACCAAGTTGAGTTAGCTAAGACAGGAGAGGTCATCTGGAAGATATAATCACTAAGCTATTTCATAAACACAGTGAACACTCTATCTCTAACCAGTTCAGTAGCTACATCCTTACTCAGGTACGTGAGTTCTAAGCATCTGAGAGAAGTACCCTATCGTTAAGGTAAACTACAACTCTATTCGTGACCCTAAATCCATTTACTGTCTTAGTGAACCACTTGACCTTACCTTATACGTATCTACACCATTGAATACTTCCCATTCCTCACATGTCTTAGCACATTGATAGACGCAATCAATGATGTATGAGCCGTATCGCTTAAGTACTCTAGCTACATTGTGAAAATGCTGAGATAGCACTTATGCTAGGTAGGTGGTTTTATGGTAGCTAAGAGGGAAAGACCTAGATCGAAGCTAAGGTCAAGGCAGAGAACATAGTATCTATACTTGATGTTGAATACCTTAGCTACACGACCTGTATCGCAACCAAGATCAACGACCCTTAATCTGCGTTGATTCCAGCTCCATTACAGCTACTTCTTGAATCTCTTCGGTCTCAAGTTCTTACTCTTACATCTCCTACACTTCTCAGCACCAGGAGGATTCCTAGCACCACATCTCCTACAAATCCACACATTGAAATTCCACTCAAGTGCAATCCTCAACTTCTCTGGATCTGTAATTGGCATAGTGACACCCTTGGGGTCACTAAATTTATTTCTATTTAAAAGCATAGCGGTGGAAAAATGCTAAGTAAGGTAATTACAGTACTTGTACTGGTACTGATGGTCGTAACGGTAATGTGCTATGCAGCTGAAGGTACTCAGAATCAGCAACAGAGCCAAACTACACAAGAAACTAAGTTAAATGACTTAGCAGAGAAGGTCTCTAACGTTGTAGACTCAATGTTTACAGCTGTTGAGACAGCACTCTCACACTTCTTCAAAAAACTTCTTGATCTGATAAAGGCTGTAGCTAAGGTGGCATCGATGGCGCTCGGCGCTCTAGGGGTTGTGCTGTGGTCAACCGGTTGGTCACCTTATAGAGGTAAACAATTGATGTTTGCTGCTCTCATACTTGCTGCTCTCTCATTCCTCGTACTGTAGTTAGACTACGTAAAACTCTTCGTAATCTTTTTCTCTACACACTAACTATGGAACTCAGATGCTAGAGTTCTCGAGGTATAATGTGAGGAATTTACTTGAGGAATTTCAGAGGTATGAACCTAGAGTATGTGGGTATCCAGAATGCTACTCCGCAGGTACCTTCGTACACACATACTGTAGGGAGTACTTGGGTAAGGAAGTTCACGTGTATAGGTTTGAGTACGAGGTCCCGACTTGGGTTGTAACTACGTTTAACATCTACACATTTAGGGATATGATACCTGTACAGGGCTATCCTGCATACTTCTCACCTTCGGGTGGTTTTGTAGGGAGGTTACTCTACCTGAGGAATCTCTCAAATTTACCTCCTCGAAGTGAGGTCGAGGGTCGCTGTGTATTAGCTATTGTTACTAGTAGGCTAAGTGTTAGTAGGCTTTATTCCTCTTTAAGGGAGCATGGTGCTTATGGTGTACTTCTCTCAGTACCTAAACCTGGAAGAGCTACGAAGCTCATATCATTGAGCCCAGATATCGAAGAGGGACCAGTACTAGCTACGTTACCTCTTGAAGAAGCTCTGAAACTAGCTACTAGGTACGTCTGTGAGGATCTTTATGTTGAGTGTCAGTGCGAGAAGGGTAGTGGTAGAGTTGTTGATGTTATTGCTGTTATTGAGGGGAAGAAGGACTCAGGAGTTTTACTGCTTGCTAATCTCGACTCCAAGCTCTTTTGTCCTGGATATGTAGATAATCTCAGTGGTGTTATTGGCATCTTGGAGTTTGCTAGAGCGTATGTGCAGTTGAGGAGAAGATGTTCTGATGTCCCTTCTCTCGTAATTGCTGTTACGTCTTCAGGTTCCTACAGCTTCTATAGGAGAGTACGTAGGCGCCTTTGGGAGCAAGTACGTAGAATTACTGATGAGTGTGGTATCTCGATCACCAAGGTTATTGGGGTTAAGGCTATTGGTTTTGTTGCTGGTCAGGTTACAGTGTTTAGATGTCGTGAAGCTTGTAGGAGGTATGGATTGCTTGTTGATGTTGGTAAGTATGTTGATTGTAGAGAAGTTGTATTAGTTACCAGAGTACCGAACTTCTTCAGTGGTACTGACATGGATCTCATCGATTACGTATCTGTCGACAGTGTTATTGAAGGTCTTGAAGTAATTGCAAGAGAGGTTATAGGTAATGGGTAGGGCTCTCTTCATTGGTAGATTTCAACCATTTCACCTCGGTCACCTAAAGGCTATTGAGTGGATTCTAGGGAGAGAAGATGAGGTTATAGTAGCTATCGGTAGTCCCCAGTACGGTCTAAATTACGAGAATCCATTCACGACAGGTGAGAGAATTGAGATGATTGTTAGAGCTCTTAGAGAGTGCGGTATCTACAATAGGTGCATTATAGCTATCGTACCAGATACAGGAGGAATGCACTACCTATGGGCAACTCTAGTACTCTCATATGTACCTAAATTCGATGTAGCTTACAGCAATAATCACTTCGTTAAATTCCTACTTGAGAGAGCAGGGGTGAAGGTACTTAGCATACCGTTTTTCAATAGGGAGAGGTACTGTGGTAAATACATTAGGAAGTTAATGGTTGAAGGTGGTCCCTGGGAGGAGTTAGTACCTAAGTCCGTAGCACAGTTTATTAAGGAGATTGGAGGTGAAGAGAGAGTCAGGATTCTATGGGAGGTTGAGCACGGTGAGTCTAGAGTATCGTGAATGGAAGAAGTACATCTGCCTCAGATGTAAGAGAACTTTCGATCCTGCTGATATGGAGCTAATACCTGGTGTTCACTGTCCCTACTGTGGGTACAAGATCATTGCTAAGACTAGATCCTTTGTAACTAAGAGAATTAAGGCCGTATAGCTAGTTTCCTCACGTAGTAACTGATAAAATTTGTTGTTTGTCGTATTTCCGTTCGACTAAATATGAAGGTTGTCGTTTCTGCACCTGGCGTTGTTAAGTTCTTTGGTGAACACGCTGTTGTCTACGGTACAGGTGCTATAGCTGCTTCAATAGATAGGAGACTCTACGTAACTGCTAGGCTTCGAAATAATGGTGAGGTCAAAATAGCTGCGTACGACCTATCTACACATGGTGTAATAGTTACGCTTAAACCAAATGGTGAAATTGTCGTAGGTACAGACTACGGTAAGGTAATTCCAGCTATAGCATACGTCAGAAAAGCTATTGAACTAACTCGTGAGTACCTTGGAGAAAGAGCCGGTGTTGAGCTTGAGATAAAGTCTGACATGCCAGTAGGTGCTGGATTAGGTACCTCCGCTGCCGTCTCGGTGGCGACAGTCTTTGCCTATGCTACAATAACAGGTCATGAATTGGAGAAGAGGGAAATAGCTAAGCTCGGTCATAGGACGGAATTGACAGTTCAGGGAGCTGCTTCACCAATGGATACTGCTGTAGCTACCTACGGTGGTTTGCTCTACATAAAGCCAACAAGCTCAAGCCCCATAATTGAACCTGTTAGGAAGGGTGCTGAACTACCAACAGTTATTGGCTATGTCAAGAGGGTAGCAACTACTAAGGAGTTGGTTGCGTGGGTTAGGAAGTTACGTGATAAATATACTAAGCTCATTGATCAAATCATATGGGCAATTGGCGAGTTAGTTGAGAGAGCTAGAGTAGCTATTGAGAAGGGTGAGCTAGGGACAGTTGGCGAGCTCATGAATATAAACCATGGTCTACTAGAAGCTCTTGGCGTCTCAGATAAACGACTAAACGATATGGTTTACGCAGCTAGAATGGCTGGAGCGATAGGTGCTAAGCTCAGTGGTGCGGGTGGTGGGGGTTGTATGCTAGCTCTAGCGCCAAATAAATTAAAGGAAGTAGCAGCAGCAATAGCAATAGCTAATGGCACACCAATAATTACGGAGCTAGGTGTTGAAGGTGTTAGAGTTGAAAAGGTAGAGAAGTAGTAGATTCAGCACTTACTCCCAATCAATGCTAGTAAGTACAGATCGGAAACTAACTTAGCAACTAAGCAACCAGTCACACCATTGTGATCAAGCATGGGTGTATACTCAACAATCTCAATCACCTTAACCTTCTGACCAAGAGATAGGAGCACAATACGAAGCAATTCCAACAAGGTACAGTAATCTAAACCACCTGGTTCAGGATTACCAACCGCAGGAGCTACTGACGGATCAAGAACATCTACATCTAGTGAGATAACAACATCACCACTAACACACTGTAGTACCTGAGCTAACTCAAGAAAACACTCCTCTCTACTACGAACTACATCACTAGCACTAATCCAAAAAGTCAATTTCCTCAACTTCCTATACTCCTCCTCTGAGTAGGCTCTATACCCAATAGCAACTACCTCACAATCACACTCAATTAACCTACTGACAACAGTTGCATGTGAGATCCTACACCCTCTAGGGTACTCATCATAGAGATCGAGATGTGCATCAAAGTACACAATCCACACCTTCCTGCTTAACCCCCTCAGAACTCTAGCCGTACCAATAGTCACAGTGTGCTCTCCACCCAACACCAAAACCCTCTTGGAATCAGACAATAGCTCTCTCAAGACCCTACAGTAACAACGTAGAAACTCATTGACATCTGTTGTAAATACTAAGTCACCTAAATCACACATTGGGTACATCTCATATCTCAACTCAGGTATGAATGGATTCACGAGATCTATTTCCTGAGAAATCTCTCTTACTCTCCTCGGAGCAAATCGTGAACCTGGTCTATATGTGGTTGTGGAATCGAACGGAGTACCTAGCAGTACCCACTCGCTCTCCTCATACTTCCTACTCACGCCACCGAAAGCAGGTGAAGTAGGTACTAGCAACAACTCTCTGAAACTCACGAGAGTACTTAGCTAGATGAGTTTATTATAAATACTTGGGTCAAGATGTTTACAAAGAGAGGCTCCTCACCATGACTACTAAACAGGATAAGTACGAGAAGTTGTGTGAGTTAGGTAGGAGGAGGGGTTTCTTCTGGTCATCTAGTGAGATCTACGGTGGTGTAAGTGGTTTCATAGACTATGGTCCACTTGGTACTTTACTTAAGAAGAATATCGAGGAGAAGTGGAGAGAATGGTTTGTTAAGAGGCATCAAGACTTCATAGTTGAGATAGAGACTCCAGTAGTAATGCCTGCCATAGTCTTTGAAGCTTCAGGACACGTGGAGCACTTTACTGACTACATTGTTGAGTGTAGTAGGTGTGGTAGGAAGTATAGAGCAGATCACTTGATAGAGGATTTAACTGGCTTAACAGGTCTTGAGGGTAAGACAGCAGATGAACTTACCGAGATAATTAGAAAGTACGGCATTAAGTGTCCAGAGTGTGGTGGAGAATTTGGGCCTGTTAAGAAGTTTAACCTACTCTTCAAGACTACGATAGGTCCATACAGTGATAACATAGGTTATGCAAGACCAGAGGCTGCGCAGGGTATGTTTGTTAACTTCCACAGAATCTATGAGATGATGGATAGGAGGTTACCGCTCGGTATTGCTCAGATAGGTAAGGTCTTGAGGAATGAGATATCACCTAGACAAGGACCGATTAGGCTTAGAGAGTTCACAATAATGGAACTTGAGCTGTTCTTCGACCCACAGAATCCATCATGTCCTCTGATCGATGAGGTTAAGGACGTTAAGCTGAGGCTACTTACCTGTGAAGACATTAGGGAAGGTAAGAAAGAACCTAGAGAGGTAACGGTTAAGGAAGCTATTGAGAAGAAGCTCATAATGACTGAATGGAATGCATACTTCATGGCACTAGCTAAGTTGTTCATGGAGGATCTAGGTATACCACATGAAAAGCAGATGTTTATTGAGAAGTTACCAGAGGAAAGAGCACACTACGCAGCACAGACCTTTGACCAAGTTGTATGGACTGAGAGGTGGGGATGGATTGAGGTATCAGGACATGCGTATAGAACGGATTATGACTTACGTAGACACATGGAGTACAGTAAGAGAGACCTAAGAGCCTATAGAAGGCTTTCACAACCAAGAATCGAGAAGAAGTTAATTGTGAAACCAAACATTGAGTTAATCAAGAAGCAATTTGGTGAAAATGCTAAGTACATTTTACGTGACTTGAGTAGGTTGAGTAGAGATGAGATTGTTCAAAGGCTAAATGAGGTAGGGTACGTTGAGGTACAGGATGTGAAGTTGAGTAGAGAATACTTCATAATTGAGGAGAGAGAGGAGAAGATTGAGGTTGAGAGATTTATACCGCATGTTGCTGAGCCGTCGTTTGGTGCTGATAGAGTTACCTACGTAGTTCTTGAGTATGCGTACACTGAAAAGAATGGAAGGGTAGTGCTTAGATTACCTAGAGATGTAGCACCCATAAAGGTAGCTGTCTTTCCACTAGTAAAGAAAACTGAGTTCGTTGAAAAGGCTAGAGAAGTGTACAACATGCTGAAGAAGTACTTCTACGCAATGTATGACGATGGAGGTACCATAGGTTGGAGGTACGTTAAGGCAGATGAGATAGGTGTACCAATTGCAATAACGATTGATGGGCAGACACTACAGGATAACACAGTAACTCTCAGGGATAGAGATACCTGGACACAGATAAGGGTGCCGATAGAGAAGCTACCTGAGGTGCTCATGAAGTACTTTAGTGATAAGTCAATAAGCTTCAGTGATCTAACTAAATTTACTTAGCTAGTAGAGATACATAGCATAGGTTAAATTATAGTAACCTAGAACTCTAGATGGGTGATCCTGTGTCAATAGTACAACCCAGAAGAGAGAAAAGATTGAGAATTAGGAGGAAGGATGTTGTTGAGAAGGGTTGGGCTAAGATGAATCCTAAGGCAATTCAGTATCTGAACATAAAGGATAAAGTTGAGATCGTGGTATCAGGTGGTGGTGGTGCAGGACCAAAGAGATTAGTGCTGAACGTACTAGCATCCGGTGACGTTCCTGAGAATGAGGTTTGGTGCAATGCGGATGAACTAAAGACTCTGGGTATAGCAGACAATACAATAGCTACTGTTAGAGCACCTTTAAAGCAAGCCTAGTGATTTCATGTCATCAAAAGCTCAAGCAATTCTCATAGGTTCTAGAGTTATAGTACTTGACATTGAGAAAGCTAGGGAACTATTCCAGAGAGGATTCTTCGGAAAGTTCATAGGGATAGACAAGGTAAAACCTGATGAGGTTAGTAAGGTAGCGAGACCTCTCGAGCTTTCACTATTGGAAGCACTGTATCTACTCGATGAGGGTAGAATCGAGGTAGTGGACATTAGCGGTAAGGTGCTGAGTAGAGATGAATTGTTGGAGGTTGGTAGGAAGTACATAGCAAACTTCGACCTACTTTACGAAGTCTACAGGGATCTCAGATCTAGGGGGTACGTCGTTAGGACAGGACTTAAGTACGGTACTTACTTTGCCGTGTACGAGAAAGGCCCCGGTATAGATCATGCGCCATACCTAGTACATGTACTAGAACCCGGTAGCAAGCTCGAACCTCTTGACATAATTAGAGCAGGCAGGCTTTCACACACAGTTAGGAAGAAGTTCATACTAGCTTACAGGGATAAGATCTACGGTAAGGTAAATTACTTGGTTCTCTCATGGTTCACACCATAGATCCTTAAACAGAACCCAATAAGATACCATGAGAAGTGAGGAGTTAGAGTATAAGGTTAAGTACCTAGAACCTCTAAAGGAGCAGATACTAGAGTTAGATAACAAGAATAGTGAGTTCTTCGTAAGGGTCTTAGCGGCTACAGGAATAGTCAAGAAGTTACCACTTCCCATAAAGCTCTTTACAACGTATTTCTTTGCACTGCTTTATCGATACAAACGTATACTTAGAGCAAGTACATTGTCGTTAGCTAAGGACTTATCAGTAATATTCAATCATCTTGGTGATCCACTAAATGAACTCGAGAACTACAGAGATCCTGAATTACTAGAAGCAGCAATAGACCACACACGATATGCGTACAAATTAGATGGTAGGGTGCGTGATAGAGTAATCGCATCACTAACCCTACTTGCTGAAGCACTAAGCAAGCTCCAACGACTGCTCAAGTACGAGAACATTAATGACGTAATACTCCTTACTCAATGCTTCAGAGCAACGCTACTTGAATTACTACCTATGGCATTACCACATAGTGAATACCACAGAAGAGCATACTACATAGGTTTACTCATTAAGGAGCGAAATGCAACAAGTATGGAGAAAGCTATCGAGATACTTAGGATAGCACTAGCAACACTACCTTCAAGCACAGCACAGGTAGTAGACCAAACACTGTACTTCACAATAAAGCTCCTAAGTGAACCTACAAAGGATGTACTTAGGTTACTGCATTGCCCACTTGATAGTGACCTCCTTAAGGTCATGAAAAACATAGGTGTAGTTGACAGAGCAACAGCACCAGATTTCAATGACAAGAAGTATCACTTTCTCCAGAACTTAGCTCGGTCACTAAATCCTGAAGACCCAACAATACTATACGGACTATCGTACATAGGTCGTGTGTTATGTAGGAAAAAGCTCTGTCATGAATGTCCATTTAGTCTAATGTGTAGGGTGTACCTCTAAATCCTGAGGTTAGAGGTAATCGCTCATTAACTTCTGTGTAGTCAACTTCTTCTCCTCAAGAACATACTTCCTAACTTCAGGTTTCATGTACAGATCTCTAACCCATCGTCTCCTCAGATGAGCATTCCTCTCTCTGGTATTGGACAGGTCAACTATCTCGTAGACCTTAGCTGTCTTACCCGGCATGTAACCGAGGACTCTACCTATTCGCTGAATCATTTGTCTAGCTTCACCGGTACCTTCGTATATCACAGCTACATCCGCATCAGGTACAGTAATACCCTCGTCGAGTACCGTCGTTGTAACTATGATATTTACCTGGCCAGAGATGAACTCCTTAAACGCTAAAGCTCTCTTGCTTTGAGGTGTTTCACCAGTGATTAGAGCTACCTTGTACCCCCTCTTCATCAGTTCGGTATAGAGCTTCTCGGCTGTTTTCCTGTACTGAGTAAATACGAAAATCTTTTCATTTCTATGCTTATCCAGTACAGCGAGTAGGTGGAGAAGCTTCTCGCTTTGATCTCTAGCGTAGAGGGTATCAAATACCTCAATTGGTGCAACAACCTTCAATCTAACTAGCTGTATGTAATCTATACTAGCTAGGAGATCACCACAAAGTCTGTAGAGGAGTTCATGATTCATATCCCTCCTCTCTGGTGTTGCTGAGAGAGCTAATCTATACAGTGAATCGAGGTGTATAGCTACGGTCTTGAAGGTCTTTGCTGGTACATGGTGTGACTCATCGTATATTGCTAGTTCAAATACCTGTTTCAACCTCTCGATGTGCTGAACAGCACTCTTGTAAGTAGCGATAGTAACTGGTCTAATGCTAAACTCACCCTCACCTATGTACCCAATGTAACTCTCTGGAATAGATAGGTATTTCTTGAGGTACTCCCTCCAGGTGTAGGCAAGTTCTCTAGTAGTAACGAAAATCACTGTTGGGACCTTGAGGTCGTATATTGCTTTCATTGCGATGAAGGACTTTCCACCTCTTGTGAATATAGCGACTGTTCCTCTACAACCTGCTTCAAGCCACTTACTGTAAACCTCCTCTTGGTAGGGGTACAGCTTGAAATTGAGTTCCATAGGTACATCCCTATCGAACTTTCTGACTTCAATCTTGACATCAGTACCAAACCCTCTTCTCTGAAGTTCTTTTCTCAATACATGAAGTAGCCCAACTGGTGTAACAAACTCTTCACCAACCTTAGCAACCCTATACAGCTTCAATCTCTTCTCAACTAATTCCGTACCCTGAAACTCACCAGTGACCTCATCAACTTTAGGAACCTCAATGTAATAGCTCACAACAGCTACCTCCCTGAGGATTGACAACACATCACGAAAGTATCTCCTATGTACTCTTAACCTGAGCAATCCCCCTTCCCTAGTTACAATAACACACTTCAACCTATCCAAGTAATCCTCAAATAGATCCACTAGATCGAGTATAGTGCTGTAATCTAGATCTACGTAACTTCTTAACTCAATTAAGTGATCTAGCAATTCGTCACTACTTCCAAAGTACTTTGCAGCTATTTCAGGTGAAAATACCCAATGCTTAGTACTAGCATCGAAGGTAGCTACCTTCCTAACTAGCTGTAGGTACTTCTCAAAGTCCTCCTTCTCAAGATACCTCCTCGGTCTAAATACATATGTTTCAGGACTCACGAACTCACCATTAATCTATGAACTTTCCATGATGAATTTTGTCAATTATGTAATCGTGAAGGAACTTAAACCCATGAGTACTTAAAGCCTCAATCTCAACTTTCTTCTTCAACTTCAAGAATAGCTTAAGCTCCTTCTGCCAATGTGGTGATTGAAACCATGGGTACTTCATTAACTCAGTAGCTCTCTTTATGTCCCTATCAGTTGCAGCTATGACATACTCATCAGATATCCTGTACTCAATAATGTCACTTGTCGTTAATCCAATGAACTTAGCACCAGGACAAGCAAGTCTCTCACTCTCGTAGCTAAGTGCTATTGAACCACTCTTGTACACACTGTAGATGTACCATCCATATGGATCAGCATCAGTCAGTATGTAAACAGGTAACTTATACTCCTCCCAAAGCCTACGAAGCATCCTCCTAGTAGCTCTATCAGGCATGCCCTTAGCAGTTATGAGAATACAGTTCTCCCTCTTCCAGAACTCCTCTCTATTAAGTCTCTGGAAAATAGCATCCTTCTCGACACAGAGCACGTACGTAGCTTCAATCTTAACTATCTCCAGATCATCAGGATTTGGAGGTAGTCCAAAAGCTCCTTCACCCATTCTCGTACAATCAATTTCGTAACCTCTAGACCTAACAATTATTGGGCCAACCATCTTACCCTTAACATCAGCTGAAATACCCATCTCCTCTCTAAGCAATCCAGTAGCTACCTCAATATCCTGAAGAACAGCATTTGACTCAGTTTGCTCATCCCAGGTATTCTCCTTCTGCTTCCTACCTAAGTGATCAATGAACTCTATTGTGTGCTTACCGTGGTAGTACAGATCTCTTATCGTAGGGTAAACCCCTTCCCTAATAGCTTGAACTAAGAGCTTAAGCATGAGTACTGTCTGCATGAACTTCCTCGCTTCCTTCATGTCGAAGAGCTCTCTCCTGAATTTAGCTGGTCCAAGTAGTAGCATCTTCCTCTCTGGGTCCCATACTGTATTGCTTAGTGTCCTCGATGGTATTTCCATGTATGGAGGTTGCTTATTCTCAATCTGCTCCAGTAACTTCAGTGCGAACTCCTCCAATCTCCTTAGAGCTTCATCCCTCTTGTTCACAGGAAATCCCCCAGTAAGTTCTTTCTAACTCCGTAGAAAAGCCCCTATAAGCCTTCCAGTAATACGTTGGGTGGTATTGCTGTGGTACCTCCATACCTCGCTACCTAGCTACCTCTGAGCTTTGCTTCGAGGATATCTATGAGATTTCTCTCAATGTGTGCCCTATCCTTACCAGTTATGTAGGATAGTGCTGATGCTACTTCGGGTAGGTACTTCATGAAGGTAACTCTTTTGAGTGCTAGTTCAAGTTCCTTCTCCTTCTTAGTTATGTACATTCTCAGCTTTCTAGCACATTCTCTAAGAGCAGCCTCTATCTCCTCTTCAAGTTCAGGTACCTCAGCAATAGCTTCCTTACCTACACCCTTAAACGGTATCTTCGTTGAGCATATGTGAACCACGACAAGGAGTGGTGCAGGGAACTTAACCTTATACACACTCCAGTCAATACTATCAACAATCTTTCTGGTTACATCAGCACCCTCATCGTAGAGTAGTGGTATCTTGTTAGCGAATCTGTACAGTATTGGTTTCTCCGATGGTGGTATCTTACCACCCCACGCTATTGCTGTTTCAACTACGAATGGATTACCTATGTAGGATGAGGGTTTTCGTGTGACAGTAGCTATGAATTCTGGCTTCAGTACCTCCTCAATTCCTCTCCTAAGGAGTTCCTCACCTAATGGAGATAGTGAGATGTCCTTTGGTCTCTTCCAACCACTGTACTCACGCATTTTACGAGCTAACTCATCAAGTTGCTCCAATGTGAGTGTCTTTATTGACTGTTCTGGATTGAAGCCAGCCCACTTGAGGAATGTCTCTGCTGATATCTTTCCAACACCATCGAAGTACTTAATCAGGAAGTCTCTAAGCGATAGGTTTTCCTCGGTCATAGCTATCATTTGCTTCAACATCTCAATGTCGACACCTTTAGGATGTGGTAGGCCTTCCCTTGGTGGTTTCGGTATTCTCCTAGTTGCTCTTGTGAACGCTAACTCTATGTCAGGCCCTTTGAAGTATATGTTTGCGTAGGGTGTTATGAGTGCTGTTCTCTTTATGTATTCCTCAATTCTCTTCTTTGCATATGACCAATTACCTTCAATTGTCAGTTCGACAACCGTACCATGCCATTGATTATCTTTGCGATAGCTTCGGTGAGAGAGTACAATCGGTCTATTGTTAATGACGTCTATCATGACCTCAAATTCATAGATCTCCTTCGAGTCAATTGTTGAACTCTTTACGTAAACTGGCTTACCGGTGGTTATTTGAGCATAGAGTACAGCCATCTTTACACCAAGACCAAAGACACCACGTGATTGCCTAATCTTGTACTTCGAGCCGTAGAAGACCATTCCGAAGACTTTAGGTACCTCCTCCTTAGGTACGCCAATACCGTTATCCTCAACCCTTACCTTCACTATGTTCTTACCTGGATCAACTACATCAACGAAGATCTTTATGTCAGGTAGTATACCGTGAAGTTCCGTAGCATCAAGTGCATTCTCAACAAGCTCCCTAATTGTTTGGTAGAGTGCTCTAGCTGGATTCGAAAAACCTGCAATCTCCTTATTCCTGTAGAAGAACTCAGCTGGGCTGAGACCTCTGTACGTTTCTCTTGCTAGATCAACTGACATAACCGCTACACCTCACATCAATGTTGTAATACCAAGGTAATGATTGGGATATTCTCCGAGCTTACAAGAGAGTACTAGCTAATCTTTTTAACCTTTCGAGAAGTAGCAAATCCAAGATCACTGTAATACCATCTGGTAACCTCGGTATGTCGTATAGATCAGTTATTAGTGTTGTTAGGAATCTAGGCGCACCTATATCTACCTGTGAGTATCCTCCACGATCAGTGTATAGACCATTTAGGCTCTTAGTACGTACACCGTGGAGTGTAGTCAGGACGTATTTAAAGGAGTACACCAACTCTGGTGATGTAGTGATTAACGTATCATCCGGACTACCTGTTACAACTTATGAAGCACTACGACTTAGGAGGAAGGTAATTTGCTTATGTAATGAGCTAGAATGTGTAGCTCTTAGAGCACTAACACATGTATGCAATGTCAAGGAACTGAGGAAGGAACTAAGTGCCGCAATATCTAGCATGTTGGAGTATACTGTGAATCTGAATGGTGAGGTTGTGAAGCTAGGGAATCTCTATAGGGTAAGGTGTAAAGGTTGCGGAGAGTTAGTTGATGTAAAGAGCATTGTTTGGGAACCTGTACTTACTTTCTCAAGTGAACACCGTAATCATGAGAGTAAGAGTAAGGTGTTCTTAAAGGACTTGAGCTTCCCTATGAGCTTCAGCAAACTTCTTGAACTGACCAGACAAAATCTTAATGTAGATGAACGTAATGCAAGGAAACTAATCATTGACTGGTTATCAAGTGATGTACTGCGTATACTGAACTACGTACCTGTGCTTGCTGAATTACGTAGTAGGTGCAGATGTGGTCTCTCAAGGGTACTGAATCCTCTTGTAATTGGTGAACTCAATACGAGACTAAGAACTTCATTTGATGCTCTTCAAGAAATACTTCAGCAAAAGTTTGGAGAAATAGGTACAGCTCTCTTCAGATGTATTCGAGAATTGTACATGAGTAAGATCAATGAAGCAAAACCACTAATTGTCGAAGTTGCACTACCACTATTCCTTGAGAATTTCCTCAAACAGTACCTAGACTCCAGAAAGGAAGCTATTCGTGAGCTAAGTAACTACTGCAGATGGGGTAACATAGATGAGGTAATGTCATGTAAAGCAACCATCGCATGTACATCAGACATAGAGCAGATAAGACAGATAAAGCAAGGACACACGATCTTCATCGAGGTTACGGATCAAAGTGAACTGAAAAGTTTAAACACAATATTAGATAACTCCAGCAAAGGCGGCAAGTTGGTCGTCCTCACTAAATGTGGACTTGTACCTGAAGTATTACGTATACGTAGATTAAACAACTTCACACTAAGAGAAGCTACGTACTCGCTCTCAAGACTTGAAACAAGAGCAGCTGAGAGAGGTAAACCTCTAGATGAACTACAGGGATGGATAACCACAGTCATGGAGTTTACAGAGGGAAAGACCTTACAGAAAAGAGAGAAATTGCTCAATCTAAGAACCATATCTAGTTACCTCCTACGTGATCTAGATGAACAAGTGAGGAATCTAGCTCTAGAAGTATACACCAACATCTGTAGCCTTAAACAACCTAAGAACCTACACACCCAGTACGTGGATAATGATGTCGTAGGTAAGGTACCTACACTCTCTAAGCTCCTACCATACATATTCATATTGCTCTTTCGTAAATTACGTGAAAAGAGATTGAGAGCGCTATCTCTTACCCTCTTCACCTACTCAGTACTAAACCTAGCTCACCTATATGTACCACTGAGCTACGTAATTAAGGAAGTAGAGAACGTAGCTCAATCGTATACCCGAGATGGATCAAGATTCTACTCACCAAAACCACTAACAAAGATTGAGGATACCGTACATAGTGAAGAAATTTCTGCATTGCTTGCTACTACACTTCAGCTACTAGGTATGGAGGTTGAGTACCTAGGATATGAAGTTCATCTGAAGAACCCAGTTCAAGGTATTACACGCATTGTAGTGTTGAGTAGTGAAGTTGAACCTAGAGGTCTTGAGAGGGGTGATGTACTGGTAGTAATTCCCGATTGCTTGTACGCCAGATTGAGGAGGAAAATAGGTAGGATGCGCTCGATTAGGCTATCCAATATTGTTCCTCAGGTACTTAAAGTACTTGGATGTAGAGTAGTTGGTGCTGATACCTTCATAAACTCCATTCTTGAACTAGTATGAAGGGATTAATATGTATAGGTCTGAAGAAGTATCTGCTGAGATTACCGATAAAGCTTCGTACAGAGCTAGTTTCTTGAGATTACTCAGATCATGCTTGAAGATCACTTCATTACTTCTAAATAGGAACTTCACGATATAGCTCATTACTAGCTTCCTCATAGGTAACTCAGCGAGTAATCTCTTCATGTACCGTAACCTACTCACGTAATCCTTTCCCTTCACTATGAGTGATGACCATAGCAAAATGCTACCTTTACGAACGAGATTGAGCAAATGATTACTGATTTCAATTCCTCGATTAGTAACCACGATCTCACACACCCTACCACTGTAGTACTTCCTGTACCTGAACTCAAGCAATCTCAACCTACGTAACTGCTCAATATCGTTTTCAAGTTCAGAGCTGTAGGGCATGAATGGTGTTACCATGAAATTGTAAGGAACTAAGTCATGTACGTGAAATATGGCTAGGTGTAGTTTTAAATAGCTACTAAATCCCTTAGGTTCTTGAGATAGAAAGAGGAGGAGTGCTTGAATTGGTTTTAACTCAATGAACTCAAGATCTCTTAATTTTTTGGTACGAATCTCTAGTAGGGTATTTAGCTTCAAGTTCTTCACTTCTACCTACTCGATGTATATTGCCGGTCTAAGTGGTAGTGCTAGTTTACTCCTACCTGCTGGATCATACCTCTCAGGATCATCGTAGTGATACACAATGACTTCACTACAGTGCAGTAACTTAGCTAAGTACTTACTACCTTCCTTCAGCACACTATACTCGTCTATAGGTACTCCTCTAATCACTAGATCCCTCATTAGCTCTGGAATTGTGACAACGTACTCAATGAACTTCTTCATTCTCTCACCAAGCCACTTCTTGAGTTCACGATCCTTGACCTCACTGAGTACCTTACGAACAGCTTCGCTAGCACTAAGCTTCTCGGTACTTATGTAGTGTAGTACCTTGCGTAGTAGCTCTAGGTGTTCTCTCTTAGCAACGTAAATGAACACTCTGCTAGGTTTCTTTCCTGTAGCTCTCACAACAGCAGAGATATCATCTACTAACCTCTTGATGTACTCATCAGCTAGGACATAGCTGTAATCAATCTCCTCATCCCTTACTTCAGGCCACCTAGCAATGGATACAAAACCTTCACCATCAATCATAGACCAAAGCTCTTCAGCTATGTGTGGTGTGAAAGGAGCAATGACCCTAATCCACTTATCGATCACATACCACAGCACATACTTAATCACTTCTCGCCTCCTCTCGTCACTCATCTCATCTTCTACAAGCGATAAGTAGTCCATAACAAAATTGTACATACTGAAGTAAGCCTTCTGCACTGCATCCCTAATTCTCAATCTACTCAGTGACTCATCTATTTCCTTAATCAGCAACTTAACCTTGTTAATGAAGATCTTGTCACAGTACGTTAACTCAGTACTCTTCACGGGTCCCGGTCTACCCATCTCCACTACCTTCCTAATGAGTGTATACATCTTGGACAGTATGTCTATCGAAGTCTTAACACCTTCAAGCGAGAAATCAGCATCCTGCATCAACTCAGCAGCTGATAGTATGGTTAACCTTATGACATCTGCTGGAAGTAGCTCAAGTGCTTTACGTACAGGAATTATGTTACCCTTTGACTTAGACATCTTCTGCTTTTCAAGTAGTACCCAACCATTGACAACTATCGATCTAGGCCACTTATCCTCAGGGAATATTGCTGCATGATTGAAGAGGTAGAATGTTAAGTGATTTGGTACTAAGTCCTTTCCACTGTGTCTAGCGTCACAGGGGTACCAGTAGGTGAACTCCCTTCTAATTTCCTCAAGTACTTCCGTAGGTATTCCTAGCTTCTTCGATAGCTCCTCTACATCTCCTATACCTAGGAGTATGTAGTCGAAGAATTCTGGCGTTAACTTCTCTGGTGGTATCCTGTTCTTCCTTATGAGGTGAATTATTGTGTAGAATGCCATGTATATGGTTGAGTCACTTAGCGACTCGATAACCCACCTTCTATCCCAAGGTAGCTTAGTACCTAAACCTCTCTTCCTCGCACATGGTCTTCTCCTCAACCACTCAATAGTGTTTTCAAATTCCTTACGTATCTCAGGTGGAATTATGTTGACCTTCCTTAAGCACTCTCTAGCTAATTCCTTCCACTTCTCATTACCGTAGTCGATAAACCACTGATCTGGAAGTATCTTCACTATAACCTTTGTCTTACACCTACAGAAGACAGGTCTATTCACAATCTCGTACACTATAGTAGCGTAACCTCGTGAAGTGAGATCCTCCTTCACCTTCTCTCGTGCATCCTTAACTGATGTTCCTGCATAAGGCGTATTATCGTGCATTACCCCTCTAAGTAACTCCAGTGAGTATACCTCTCGAGTGAGAGATTCGAGAGCTAGCTTCTCAGACTGCGACTTAATACCGTACTTCTCGACATACTCAACAGCAGTGGCTTTAGGGGTACTATCTACCTTAATGATTATCTTTGGCTCTATAGATTTAATGAGTTCTTCAGGTAGACCGTACTTCTCAGCTACCTCTCTAGACCTCTGTTTCAAGTCCTTGAGTGCTGCATAGTCAAAGGGTGCGTGAGCAGGTACCGACATTACTATACCTGTTGCAAAGTCAGGATCAACGAATGTAGCTGGTAGTACAGGTACCTTCTCATTAGTTACTGGATTTAGCACGAACTTACCGATGAGATCAGAACCACGAACTTCAGATAGAATCTCCACGCTGTAGTTCTGATGCTTTAACTTCTCAACAGCCTCCCTCGATATAATCCACCTTTCCTGATTGACATCAGCCACTACGTAAGTGGCGTCAGGATTAATCCAGAGGTTTGTAACACCAAAGATAGTCTCTGGTCTAAGGGTTGCCACTGGGAGTACTGTACCATCCTCTAACCTGAACTTAATCACCGTGAACTCAGCTACCTCAGGTTCTACATCGTCCTCTGTATCATGCATACCAACGGGATTCTCACAGCTTGGACAGTAAGGTATGGGGTAGGTACCGGAGACAATAAATCCCTTCTCCCTAAGCTTTAGGAATTGCCACTCAATGAACTTATTGAATTCAGGATCAACTGTAGTGAACTCTCTACGCCAGTCAATGCTATAGCCAAGTCTAATCATGCCCTCCTTAATCTCCTGATGGAAGTACCTAGCTAGTTTAAGTGGATCAGTGAGTTCAGGTAGCTTCTCCTTAGGTACACCATACACCTCTGTAAGTAACCATACTAGGTCGGAATCTCCCCTAGCTATTCTCCTAGCCATTGCTAGTATCGGAGTACCTGTGTAGTGGAAGCCCATTGGAAATAGTACGTTATACCCCTTCATTCTCCTGTACCTAGCATGTACATCAGTTATGCTGTATGTCCTGACGTGACCTAGGTGCTGAGGGGCATTGGGGTACGGAAATGCTACTGTTATGAAGAACTTAGGTTTGCTAGGATCAGGATCAGCCTCGAAAACCCTTTCTTCCATCCATTTCCTTTGCCACTTACTCTCAATCTTCCTTAAGTACTCTACAAAACCCCTAACCCTAGGATCATGAAGCATTTGCTCAAGAGCCTTATAGAAAGCTCTGCACCACAGACTTCACCTCGTCCTCGTAAAACATACAAATTAACTATATAAGCTTTCACAATAACCTACACTTAAACAATTACCCTAGCTTAATGAAATTGTACTGAGCTTCCTCTGGAATGCACTCAATACCTCCTTACAACTAATGGAGCTACTGGAGACGTACATGGTGTTGCTCTGCTACACAAGCTAGTACCACCTTAGCTTACTACATGGAGATAGCAAATAAGTTACTAAAACACCTCATAAACTATAGATGTAACCTAGCTAGGTATATGTTGTGCTTATTCTCGATAACCTCAACCCTAACAACTTTACCAAGAAGATACTCCCCCTCATCGCTACGAACACCAACAATAGTTACTAATCTATCACCACAAACACCAAGTAACTCACCCTTCTGCCACCCCCACTCAACGACCTTAACCCAAATTCTCTCACCAACTCTAAACCTAGTTGGTAGCGACCTAGTCTTAAATATCTGAAAATCCTCAGGAGAGAGCACCAACTTAATACCAAACTCCTTCTCCCACTTCCTCAACCACCTATAGAACTCACTCCACCTCATCTCCCTAACACCTCTAGGCTTCCTACCTCTCTTATGAACAACAAACTTCTGAATACCAAGAGGAGGCCACCTCTTACCGGCACCAATTCTCTTAGCCCACTCAATCAATCTAGGTATCTCACGATCATTAATACCAGGAACCCAAACAGGAGCTATCAGAAGATCCATCTTAGTTGAACGCACAATGTACTCAGCATAGTTGATAACCTCCTCAACATTGTACCAGTCAACACCAGCCATGTACTTAGCTAAGTCAGAATCCAAAGCATCAATCGATAAATTGACCCTACTCAAACCTGCATCAGCTAACTCATCGAGGATATGATAGGTGAATCTATAGCCCCTAGTCTGCATCGAAATTACCTTGATCTGAGGAATCTCACTCAATTTCTGAACTAACTCAACAATCTTGTCATAGGTCATAACTTCACCAACACCATCTAAGTGAGCTTCAACATGCTTAACACCCTTATACTCAATTACCTGCCTCAAGGTCTCAACTAGATAGTCAACATCAGTAATCACGTACTCAGTCTGTCTAGTACGTGAGTGAGGTCCAGCATCAACCGAGCAGTAGATACAGTTGTAGGGACATAACGTAGTAACCCTAATCTGAAGTAGGTTGGTACCACGATCAATTATCCCAAACGCTATACAACCAATAAGCGGAAGATCACCATCAACCTTAACTACACGCCTCATAGTGATCAACGTAGGGATACCTCAAGGAGTCCTGTAGACCAGCTCAGAATAAAAAACCCTAGCTCAATTGAGGTAATGAGTAAAGTACCTAGAGCAGCAAGTAGTTGGAGGAGAGCACTATGAGCATAACTTCTTTACAAGGTCGAGAAGCTCATTAAAGCTCTTAAAGTGCTTCCAAGCCTGGATAAAAACTACATCTCCAACAATTGCTTTAATCTCATCAATGTGTATATCTCGATCATCGACATACAGGACCTCACACGGTTTAACATTTAGGTTGAGTTCCTGAAGTGCTCTCGCCATTAGGTAGCCCTTATGTGGATGAGGTTCTATGTAGAGTGCATCAAAGTACTTAACTAAGTCAAATGCCTGTAGTGCCTGGTATGCTATGTCGTAGACGTTCCAGCTCAGTGCAATGACCTTGATACCTAGCTCCCTAATCTCTGACAGAAATCTACGTACGTTCTGGTGAAGGTGTACAGTCACACCCGTACTGTCTACAATGGTGTTGTCAGATATTCTTGTGAATGGTGGTTTAAGGCTCGATATGTCAAGGTGATCCCACACTGTACCATCTAGATCGAGGAATAGTACCTTGATCCTTCCCATTGATGTCCAAATTGCGTAGGTAGCTAAATTAAGTTTCTCCACGGGAAAGTATGGAGGTTGATAGCCATGAAGGTACTCATCATTGGTGGTGGTATTGCTGGTTGCTCGCTCGCAGTCTTGCTAAGTAGGTACTTACCACGGGTAGATATCACCGTAGTTGAGGAACACGAGAGAATTGCTGTCATTAGGTCTCTACTTCCTTACGTGGTTTCTGATGTTTTGTCACTTGATGATGTGCAGATGTATACTCGTGAACATCTACAAGATTACTGTGGTGTTGAACTACTACTCCGATCTACAGTCTCAAGCATCAGCACTACTGAGCGTATAGCTGTAGTAGGTGATGAAGAGATAGCTTTCGATATTCTGGCAGTATGTACTGGACCCAAAGTACATGGTCCTCTCGTGATTGATGATAGGGTAATTCTTCACTTCTGGAGTGAGGATAGTGCTCTAGAGCTTCGTAAGCTAGTTGATAGGGGTAAGGTCATTGGTGTCTACGGTTTCTCTACTCTTGCATCAACTCTACTCACCGTATTGAGGGAATTAGGTATCGAATGTGTACTCCTAATACCTAGCTATGTTCGTGAGTACCTAGATCCAGATACTTGGTCTCTAATCACCAAGGTGCTTGAAGAGGAAGGTATTAAGTACGGTGTCGTCACGGAGCCTGAGAAAGTGTATGAAGTTGACGTAATTGCTAAGGTAGAGCTACGTAGTTGGTCTAAGGTACCTAATCTCGATCTCGGTGAAGAACCTGCAACTAATACCATCGGATCAACGAAGTACAGCAATATCTACTGCGTAGGTAGATGCAGCAAGGTAGTAGATCCTGTACTCGGTATAGCTAATAAGCTTGAATCAGATACATTCTCCTACCTCCATGCACTGTACGTAGCACTGAAGCTAGCTGGGTACAGCATCCACGTAAGAGGTTTCGTACCAATTAGGCTACTGAAGCTAGGTAAGTACATCATAGCACTCATCGGCTACACAGCTACCTTCCTAAGAAAGCAAGGTGTGAACACTGTAGCTTCGAGAATTAGATCACCGATAACTCAACCCCTTCCAGGGAAGGAAGTTAGTGAGATCACGCTAAAGCTAATCTGCGACTACAGAACACAGAGACTACTCGGTAGCTTCATAGCTGGTACAGATCAGAGAGTATGTGACATAGCTAAACTCATTGCAATAAGCATACTGAAGAGTACATCACTACAGGAACTACTACACATCACCATTGGATACAATCCAGAGCTAACTAATTTGAGAGATCCCCTCGTAGTAGCTACTGAGTCACTCCTCACTAAGGTACTTACCTAGCTCAAAGTGGTTAAGTTTTTAGAGAAGTACCTCAAGGAAGACCTACGCGGTGAAGTTCAGTGTACAAGTACATTAAGTTAGCTTGGAGAAGAGCTAGAAAGAGCTGGATATGGGAAATCATCAAACAAAGGATGGTTCAGTGGAGAAAGCAACCAACAGTAGTTAGGATACCAAAACCAACGAGACTAGACAAAGCTAGACAACTAGGCTACAAGGCAAAGCCCGGTATCATAGTTGTGAGAGTAAAGGTTCGTAGAGGACTACTCGAGAAACCAAGACCTGACTCAGGTCGAAGACCAAAGAGAATGGGTATTTACCATGCAGCAAAGAAAAGCCTACAGCTAATAGCAGAGGAGAGAGCAGCAAGAAGGTACCCAAACATGGAGGTCCTTGGAAGCTACTGGGTAGGTGAAGACGGTCATTATAAATACTTCGAGGTCATTCTTGTCGATCCTGAACATCCATGTATAAGGAGTGATCCTGACTTTAGCTGGTTGTATGGTGTCGAGAGGAGGAAGAGGTATAAAGTGGATGTACGTAGGATTATTGAGGAGGCTGAGAGGCGAATTGGCAAAGAAGGTAAGAGTGAAGAGGGGGAGGGGAAGGAGAAGTAAGGAGGTGGGTTCTCTCATAGGCTTTCTCTATTTTCGTTCTCTTTCTTAGGCTTCCTAGTACCTCTTCAGGAATATTCTTAAGGTAATTCCTTGATCAGCTAAGTCCTAACTCAACGCACTTCCTGACAAATCTGTCTACACCCCAACCATGGAGAGCACTAGTCTCAACAAATTCCTGAATACCGAATCTCTTAGCAATTTCAGAACCAGGCAATGCACCAGGTATATCCTGCTTATTAGCAACTAGTAACAGAGCCTTATACCTCAACTTAGCCTTAACAAGGTCAAGAAACTTAGGAATCTCATTGATGCTACTTTCAGAAGCAGAATCGACGACAAGAGCAACAACATCAACTACCTTATGTAGACTAAACAGTATATCACGTTGATACTCAAATCTTCGCTGACCTGGGGTACCTATGAACTTAACCTTGATAAAGCGTTTCACAGCATTGTCAATAGCACTTTGAGATTCCAGAAGGTAATTACTGAACTCAGATCCACTTGAGAACCACCTACCGGTATTCAAATCAAAAACAATACAGCTACTATCAATAAACACTGTACTCCTGTACGGAGCTGGAGAATTTGCTTGTGTAGTGATACACCTACACCTACTATCGATAGCTTGCAGTAATGTAGTCTTACCTGCATACGGGGGGCCAATTACCATGACTTTAACAGTCCTCAATCTCTCCAGGAGAGACCTGATGTCAATATTCATCCTACATCACCAAGTACACTGGCTTAGCGGCTCGGATGTGAATTGATGTAAAGGTCTTAGTTCTCCTTGTCTTAACCTTCTCAACTACAAGGTGTTTCCTAATTTCATCTAAATCAGCTTCAGTAAGTGCACCAGCATAATCCCTCGTAAATAGTAGAAGTACTGACATTAGTGAAGGAACCTTCTCAGTATAGAGAGAACCTACATCAAACCAAATAGCACCAGGTTTAAGTAACGTAGCAATACCTCTATACATCTCATGCCTATTCCTAACCCAATGCTGAAGAGCGCAGGATAGAGCATAATCGAAGGATTCCTTACCAAGGTCGTTGGCAAACTTAGGAAGCTCTGAGACATCAGCAATCTTATACTCGATATTTTCAAGATACTTTTCAGGTATGTTCAATGACGTTAACATTTCAGATGTCACAGTCTTATAGAATTCCTTTTCCATATCTTCACTCATGTCAACGCATATTAGCTTGAAGTCTCTCACACCGTATCTAGCTAACATACTGAGGATAGATAGTGTAAATGAGCCATAACCAGCACCAAGCTCAATAAGCTTAACACCGTTTTTAGGTTTAAAGCCAAGACCTCTAAGTCCTATCGCTTTTGCTCTGATAATAGCTCTATTTACATGTATAGACTTAAACGACAAGATGTAGAACCTTCTATCAAAGATCTCCATTTCATCTGGAACCTTACCTTGCATCCTCATGAAGAAAGCTCTAACAAGCATTCTCATACCAGTTTCAAATTTAGAAAACTCAGGACCAAGTTTCGGTTTCTTAACACCTTTTAAAATAGCTTTAATAAGTCTTGTTTGAGTGAGAGCGTTATACAATGACAAGAATAGTGATCTATCGAGACCAAACTTATCGGCAATAACCGTAGGCTCAGTACCTCTCTTCAATTCATCAACAATACCAAGCTTATTGAGTTCATCCCAAACACAGTGCAGTACGTAGTCATCAACCTTGCGTGCAATTTTGAGCGCTTCGAGCATCCACAACATGAAGCTCACCTAACTATGAGAATACCTAACTTAATTAACTCGAGAATACCCATAAGGACATCCCTATCAGAAACATAGTGAAGTAATTCCTCAAATTTCATAGGTAGCTTCTCGAGGATAGCAATCATTCTCTTCTTCACGTCATCTGGAAGCTCAGTGAAATTGACTGATAGGTCAAGAGCATACTTAAACTCGGATTCAGCAAAGTCAATAGCTCTCCCAACAAAGTCAAGAACATCGGGAGGTAAATTACTACGTAGTAGGGACTCAGCAACGCACATGTGAAGAGGCGTAAGTTTACTACTCTTATGCAGCTCCTCGAGTTTACGTAATGTCTCCCTAGCTAAATTCCTATTGATTTCGCTATCACTCCAAATAGCTAAACAGTATCCGCTCTGAGAAGTTACAACAAAGAGCTTCTGACCAGTATCAGTACTGAGCTCAACAGTGTCATGTGATAGTATTGATGCAAAACCGAGCACAGCTACAGTCAAGGAAGTCAATAACTCTAGATCACGTTCCTCATCTAGAGGATCGTCCTCTCTTGAGAATAGAACTGGAACGTAGCCCTCCTCTGTCAGCTTTAGGAGTAACAGCATGCTGTGAGAAAGAAGAACAAGCTAAAAGATAAACGTTTTCTCATCTCAATATGGAAGTACGTCGATTAACCTTCATGTACAAATCACTAAGTATGCTCCTTATCCCGAGTAACTTCTCTAAACGAGATTGACAAGTTACATAATTTGGTATAACGATGTAGTCATGGTACAACTCCAACTTGAGATCACGCAATTTAAGCTAAGCCAGCTGTATCACCTTCTAATCACTTGAGGATAGGTATGTAACTAAGAGAATTTCTAAAATAACCCACATTACTTGAGAGAAATCATGAGAATAGTCTTTGTGTGTATCGGTAATGTGTGTAGGAGTCCTTTTGCTGAGAGGTACTTCAATAAGAGGTGTAGAGATATCAATTTACCTCATGTAGCTAGCTCAGGAGGTACAGTACCGTACAGATATGGAATACCGCATGAAGCTATTGAAGCGGCTAGGATATTTAGTGTGAATTTAAGTGATCACGTACCTAGGTACGTAGGTGATGTAATTAAGGTCTTTAGACCAGATTTAGTGCTGACCATGGAGCGTAATCTAGTTGATGAAGTTAAGTGCATCTGTGAGATTCATGGAATTGATGTACCAGTAACGACATTGATTGGGTACATCACAGGTATTGACGACGATATAGAGGATCCCTTTGGACATGATATCACTACATACCTCAGAGTATACAGTACAATTGCTCACTACATTGATAAACTCTTAGAAATACTCAACAAGAGGAGAGACAAGGTATAGCTATAATACCATACTCCAGATGAGTAGAGGTGAACTCTCTTGGTCGAGCTAAGTCAGTACTTTTCCGGTTGGCGTTGTCCTAAGTGTGGCTCAATTGAATTTAAGATACAGGAACATGCCTTCACAGGTGCAGGACTAACTAGATTACTTGACTGGCAAGCTTACGAGTACGTTGCTGTTATCTGCTGTCGTTGTGGGTACACTGAGTTCTACAGCAAGGAAGTTATTGATGGTATCAAGGAAGGTATTAGATTGCTTGACCTCTTAACAGGTACCTAGTGAGGTGAAGTGCCTGAGTAACTGGATTGAGAAGCTATTCATAGACTATGGTGAGCTATTCCTAAAGATGGTTAGTTCAGGGCAAATGTGGGAGAGAGGTAGGAGGAGTGCTGAGGCAATTGCTCGATTACTGAAGTCACTTGGTGTTGAGTCTGGTAAGGTGCTTGAAGTTGGTTATGGTAATGGTAGAGTTGCTCTACACCTCGCTAGGTATGGGTATGAGGTCTATGGTATAGATATCTCACCTATCCTCATCGAGGATGGTATTAAGAGAGCTAGAGAGCTAGGTCTTGAAGACAGAGTTAAGTTCATTGCTGGTGATGCTAGAGAGCTAGTGAAGTACCTACGTGATTACGCACCCTTCAAGGTAGTGTACTTCATCTGGACTACGTTAATTGGGTACTACGATGAAGAAACCGATAAATCAATACTGAAGCAATGTCTAGAACTAACTGAGGAAGGTGGGTACCTACTAATTCTTGAACATAGTAATCCACACTTTATATCGCTGATAAGGAATATAGTACCTGTTGAGGGTATTATTTCACATTACGATGACCTAGTCGTTATCGAGTACCCTGATTACAGGTCTGAGAGGGGTTTATTCATCAATACGTGGAGATTTTACAAGCAGCAAAATCACGACCTTAAGTACCTTGGTGAGGTCTCATTCCAACTACGTGCTTACTCACTTAATGAACTGATTAAACTAGCTGAAGACGTTGGCTGGAAACTCTACAAAGTACTAGGACCAACACTAGAGCTAGAATCCACCTTTAGACCAGCTCTACACCCAATCAATGTAGTATTTAAAAGATGTTAGTACGTGATCTAAGTACCTCCAGTACATCTCTTGCTGTTACTCTCAATCTCCTCCTATCGACGATAGCTCTCAGTATCCAGTAGTAGATAGGTAATTGAAATGCACAATCCTCACCAATCCACTCACACCTATCAATAGTTGATAGTCTGTGCAATCTAGCATCTACGTACATAGCTACGTTGTACCTAAGTAGGTAATTCCAAAATCTCTGATAACTTAAGTAATCTGGATTCTCAACTGCTACTCGACACTGATGTATTACCTCATCTATGGAGATACCAACATCTCGGATGTACTCAGCAATTACAGATACAACATCCCTCACCCTGGCATCTATGTAGGGTATCAACTCCCACCTATACTCCCTCATTAGTAGAAGAACTTCTCTAGGATTTCCACCAGTAATGTACCAAACTACAGCAGTGTCAAGTGGTGAATTGAGTAATTGAAGAAGTTCAGTGAGTGCTTCTTTAGGTAAGTTCCATAGTAGGTGAGTACTTAGGTTCTTACCTCTCTCCCTTATAAAGAGTTCTGTAGCTGTTTGATCACTCGTGAGGAGTATTGGGTAGAATGTACAGCTGTACTCATTTGAGATATCGTATATCTTCAAGCTGAGACTAGCAACATAATCCCTAATCGATACACGGTATTGATCTAGTGACCTAGTTATTTCATCAATTATCACTAAGAAGATCTTACCTCTAACACGTAGCCTCTCAACTACATACTTCACGAACCTATACAGATTCGTAGGTAGCTTGAGTACAGTTCCACCTAAAACTTCAATAACTAGCTTAATGACTAAGTCCTGTAACTCTGGTTTTGTTGGGTAGAATACCCTATCGAGTTCCTCCTCACTTAAATTCACGTAAAATACCACGTAGTCACTTGAGAACTGGAGTGCATACGTCATTGCTCTAGCAAACTGTGTCTTTCCGCAACCCCAAGGACCAGTAATTACGTGAATCCAAGGTGCATCCCCTCTACAGTAATGCTTAATGAGCTTCTCAAACTCTAGTTCTCTATCAATGAACTTCACTCCTAGATCAGGAACTACATACTCATGTAACCTACTTAGCGTTTCACACCAATTCACATTCACTACACTCACCAGCTAGAACTCAAGTGATTCCCAAGGTATATTGACTTGAGCTGCTTCAAGTCTTAGAAGTGTAGTCTCATATGGATCAACACTCTCCTCCTCAAGATTCTTAACCAAGTCAGGATCTATCTCAGCTAACTTCTTCATCAACTCAAGTCTCTCCTCATTACTCATCAACCTAGGATCAGTCATAGCAGCTACATAGACAGGAACACCGTACTTCAGAAGATGTCTAATAGCTCTGAAGGGAAGCTCAAAGAACTCTGGTTTAGCTCCTGTTCTCTCACTAAACTTCTCCGGTGTACCTGCTTTCAAACTAACACGAACTAAAATCTTTCTGAATTGAGCTAGCTTACGAACATAACCCTCATCGTGACCAAGGAGAATACCATTTGTCTCAAGTAGAAAGAGCTTGATTTCAGGTACTTGTTCAACGAGTTCAAGAACTTGAAGTAAGTGATCTCTAGATACTGTTGGTTCACCACCACTAATACGAACTTTGTCAACACCGTACTCTTTGACTAACCTCCTTAGGTTAGTAACGACCTCCTCAGGACTATAGTAGGTACCGTATCTCTCAGGGAAATCTCTCGAAATATATGACCAACAGAAGTAGCAACGAAGGTTACACCCAACAACGTAGCCAGTAGCTACACCATTATAAACCCAAACTACATAGAAGTCATCGTACTTACGTAACTGTACACCATTAATGTGCTTACACACAATGGACTCCGTAACTCTAGCTAACTCTATAGGATCAAATGTACTTCTTTCCTTGATTAGGTACCGAGGGTAGTGCATCAAGTAGTTACCTTGTTGAGAGAGAATATAAGGGGCGTGGTATGGCGCTACTGCTCATCTCTTTCTAGCTTTCTTGCTTATGAGGTATCCCCTAACGTAGGTTGCGTATATAGCTGCGTAGAATCCTCTCAAATCTCCAGTTTCAGCATCGTAAACTCGCTCACACTCTTCAAGAGTTACTTCATCTGGATCCTTAGCAATGAACTCCTTAATTAGTCTCAACTCCTCTTCACTAATTGCAGGATTGGATCTCACATGCATACTGTACACAGCACTAACTCTCTTCCTCAAATAATCGACTTCACTCCTCTCAAGAATCCCTTTAGTGACGGGTACTCCATAGCTATTGAGTGTGCTTCCACTGAAGCTTCTGCAAGACCCTTAATCATCCTTCTCAAGGTACTTACCTCATACTCGATACGAGTAAGTTTTCTACCAAGCCAATAAGCTAAAGTAGCAGCTGACGACACTACAGTTACTATGATACTGACGGTTGTAATTAGGTACCCAGAAATCACGACTAACCAACACCACCAACAGTGTACTTCTCACTTCACTCTACTTCCCTAAGCTTCAAAGTACTTATTCCTGTTCTCAAAGATCTCTGTGGGTGTACTTATGTGTGAGGTTCTCTCTAAGGTAGCTGAGGTACTGGGTGTTGATGTTAGTAAGCTTAGGGTGTACTTCATTGGTAAGGTTGCTGTGTTAGCTAGATCTCGTGAGGATATCATGGAGGCTTTTAGAGCTGTCTCTGAACCACCGTATGTACCTCTTGACTACATTCGTAGGCTACAGATGAGAGGTTTTAGACCTATTACTCTCAATCGTGGTAATGTTGTTCAAATTCATGTACCTGATGTACCTGATCTTGAGACAGCTATAGCGCTAGCTAATAGGGTGATGTCTGAATTCGCTACCGAAGCACCGTTCTACCTACAGAGAGTTGATGTTGTAATTTCGTTCAGAAGTAGTGAGGATGGTGGTGTTGCACATAGGTACTCTGTTGATGTAGTTATTGACGCTAGGAGACCTGACTTAGTTAGACGATGTTGTGAATTCATAGAGAAGCTGGGTAAGAGAGATGTATCTACCTGACAATCTCTACTCTTGCTAAGTCTGTTGCTCCTCCTCTCATACCACCTGTCAGTATGACGATATCACCGTACGTTAAGTCACCCCTCTCCTTTAGGTGCTCAAGGAATTTATCGAGCGCCTTACTGACATCTCTCTCCTCAATTACAAATGACTTTACACCCCACATGACGTTGAGCCTCCTAGCAATGACCTCACTTGGTGTTGCTACGTAGATTGCTGTTCTCGGTCTATACTTCACTATCCTCCTAGCTGTTGTTCCTCTCCTTGTAAAGATCAGTAGCTTAGCACCGATGAAGTCAGCTAGAGAGGCAACACCTCTAGCGAATTTATCGTAGAGGTCATCAGTAGCATCAACTTGTTCAGGTTGATACCTCTGCTCTGCCTCCAGTAAGACTCTTTTCAACCACGTAACACAGGTCACTGGGTATTTACCAATAGCAGTTTCATTGGTTAGTAAGATAGCATCGACACCTTCCTGTACTGACACCATGATGTCAACGACCTCAGCTCTCGTGGGTACTGGTGACTCAACCATTGACTCGAGAATCTGCGTAGCTATTATCGACGGTTTACCACTGTACCTACACTTCCTAACGATCTCATGCTGAACAATTGGTACCTTCTCAAGACCAAGACTAATACCTAGATCACCACGAGCAATGATAACACCATCACTCTGCTGAACAATCTCATCCACCCTATCAACAGCACTCTTAGTTTCAATCTTAGCTAGTATACCAACATCATCGGCACCGAGGTCATTTAGTAAGTCTCTCAGTATCTTAACGTCATCGCCACGCTTAACGAATGATAGTGCAAAGTAATCGACAATTCCATTAGCTACACAGAACTTAATGTCCTCGACATCCTTGCTAGTTAGTGGAGGTAACTCTAAGTCCTTACCCTTAATACCTATACCCTTACCAGGTCTAATAGCACCACTGGTCAAGACTGTACACACCACTCTATCCCTACGTATCTTATCTACACGAAGCCAAACCCTACCATCGTCAATAAGGACGATGTCGCCATCCTCAAGAACTTCAAAGAACTGCCTAACAGGTACAGGTACCTCCTTTTCCTCAGCTTTACCAACATCGGAGTACACTAAATGAACTTGCTCACCCTCATGAACGTAGAACTCAGGTACCTTACCTAACCTCACACTTGGACCAGATAGATCACAGACAATAGTAACGTAGGTACCTAGCTCCCGCTCAATAGCTCTAACAGCTTTAGCCTCCTCAAGCTTCTCCTCATGAGTACCATGAGCGAAATTCAGCCTAAAACCACTAACACCCTCAAGGACCAACCTAAACAGTATATCATAAGATCTACTAGAAGGCCCAATGGTAGCTATTATCTTCGTCCTCCTCATACAATCACAAAAGAGGGAAGTGAGAGAGAGCTAGAAAAATCTTACGAGAATTAAACCTATCTAACAGCTAACTTCTTAACATTACAACACCTTGCAAGCACTAGCAACCTAGGTAGCGTACTAGGAATTACTAATTCATCAATATTCGATATGCTGACAACATACTTTTCGAAGGTCTCTCTATCGACATCTTCTCTAAATATGAGCCTCTTAATGTTGTTGAACGTAACTCTCTTACCAAGAGCCTCTAAATCAGCCTTACCAACCTCTAATTCATCGATATTACTAATGGTTTCAGGGATAACCTCCCTAAACCCCTCAGATGCTGCTGATAGGGCATTTTTAGTCAACTTCTTCAAAGCATTAATGTTATTGGCTAGTGATGAGAGGGCAGTAGATGCAGATTTAGCAAACAGTAAGTACAGTCTCATAGCTTCAGTCAATGCCTGACCAACAGTCTTACCAAGTTCCTTAGCAGTAGCAACAAATTCACGATAAGTAACCTCGTCAACACCTCTAACACTCAGTACCTTCTTCTCACTTCGCTCACCCATACATGTCACCACTGTAATACATGTATTACAAGTATAAAAAGTTTGCTACTATAGGTGAATCTCCATACCATCGAGAGCAATTAAAATCTCACAGTTAACTGAGAGCTCCTTCACGTACCTCCTAGCAAGCTCCTCAATCTCTCTCATACCACCTGTAACATTGTGCGAGATGTGGGTCAACACGAGCTTCCTAACATTGAGCATACGTGAGAACTCAAGAGCATCAACAACGGTATTGTGAGCATCACTTACGTATCCACTACCAAATGTAGAGTCAACTAGAGCAACATCAATACTGTACTCTCTAAGCAACTTCAGAGATTCCTGAGGAAGACCCTTCGTATCGAGAAGATACGCAATAACCTT
Organism: Thermoprotei archaeon; assembly: GCA_003649205.1. Classification (GTDB taxonomy): domain Archaea; phylum Thermoproteota; class Thermoprotei; order Thermoproteales; family B15-G16; genus B15-G16. The sequence continues at coordinate 187,547 of QMRC01000001.1, read as the reverse complement.
ACCACAATCGATGAGGAAGCCATACGTAGGTAAATCACCGTGCCTCAACCTAATGGGAGTGATCCTAGTACCATCACACAACCTATACACACTACCTTCCTCATAGTATTCAACAGAGAAGATCCTCAACCTAGGTATTAGGTAAGTCATCTCATCACAGTACATGAACCTACGGTTAATGACCAAAGTAGGTTGCTTACTCTGCTTACTCCACCTAAGATCATGTATACCAGTTACGTGATCTAAGTGAGGATGAGATATAAAGACGTAATCAATCTCAACATCGAGAAGCTCCCTATGAACAACCTCCTGAGAACCACAATCAAGTAACATCACTAAGTTACCTGTATCAACGAGGTAAGTCGCCTGTCTCCTCCTATACAGCGGATTCCTCCTAGCCTCCATACATGCAGTACAGTGACAGCCATGAACAGGAATACCCTCAGCAGCACCAGTACCGAGAAGCCACAGCAAGACCATGAGCATCACCACAACACACAGTCAGTCAGTTAGTAAAAAGAGTTCAGACGGCGGACTGATCGCCCCCGCACCTCTCGGGTGCGGAAAATTAGCTAGGTCAGCAATGCATCATCACCTCCTCAGCGCTCCGATCGCTCATCACAAAGCATACGAGCAACGTAGACACCATAATTAACAGCATCAACAACATCTCTATGAAGCATAACACCACACCTGGGACAACTAAGGTACCTAGCTCTCTTCCTACGTAACCTAGTTAAACAGAGAGGACAACGCTTAACAAGTCGCATAACAGTACGATTATCGAGAATAACAGTCCTACTGAATCCAGCTACACAGTACCTAAACATTGCAGTCGCTATCCTAGCAACGCTCCTCCACACATACCTAGTATACAGCTCCTCACCACCAGCATAAACGTACTTGATACTCTCACTAGCAACAACAATCTCAACAACATCCCTAGACCTATAGAAGTGATAGAGCCTAGACAACGACCAGAAGAGATGACCAAGAACACACCTCAGACAATACTTGTACTTCCTAAACCAAGTAGATAGAGCACACCTAATAACCCTATTCAATCTCGAAGGAGATACAACGTAGATCCCCAAATCATGTAGAAGAGAATGAGGAATCAACCAATTAAAACCACAGTAACGATAATGAGGAACAACATCAGAACCACGAGAAACATAATCCCTAAACCTCAGCAAGAACTCAACAACGAAATCCCTAGGATCAACGTAGTTACTAACCTCAAGAGCACCAGCAACAACACCAAAACCACCAATACGACAAACCAAAACAGGAGAAACACCCCTACGACAAAGAAGATCACAAAACCTCAAAACAACATCAAACCTACGACAAACAACAGCATAACCATACGACTTAAGACCAGGATCAAAACCAACAACAAGAACAACCATACAAGAAACCAAGGACGAAACACCACACAAAACAATGACCAAAAACAAGGTACATCACAGAGACAGAACACCAAAAGAAATACAGAAAAACAAAAACAAACTAATGCGTGAACTGAGCAGCTGAAATGAAGCAAGACACATAGCAAAGTAAAGGGAATTCATGAAGTAACGAATAAAAACGCAGTAGGGAGATATGGTAGACGACGTAACAGCCCCGGTCGTATAGCCTGGTCTAGTATGGCGGACTGTCACTCCGCCGACCCGGGTTCAAATCCCGGCCGGGGCGCCAAACCCCCTACACCTAACACACACTTCCTAACTTCAAGCTTGCTAAGAGGCGACAGTTCCTGCCAAGCAACTCCTGTTAGCAAGGTGCTTTAAATGCTGGGTATGTGATACAGACAAGCTATATGAAGAGACCTGCTATCTAATGGGAACTCAATCAAAAATTACAGGAATTACCCTGAATACCTACTTGAATACTTGGAGGCTCACGGTCCTACTACCTGTAACGATACTGAATTACATAGGCATGTTGAGGTTAGTAAAGTAAGGGAAGTGAAGAGGTTAAATCCCAGGATTATGTGCCTGGGTCTTACGCGTAGCTAGTGCATTATTGTCATAGGCATGGTGTAGAATGTTCAGAGAGTTGCTTGTGCTGGAGTTTGTGAGCTTAAGTTCAGAGAGATAGCGATTACTTACATACCTAATGTCACAGGTACTTGAGTGCTGTGTAAGCTTTGTGGTCATTGCTCGAAACCCTATACATGGTTTGAAGTTAAGTTAGATGCTGATAATTCTCTTACTTGTACTGATTACTGAGGTCTAGAGGTGCTCAACTTTGTACCAACATGGTTGCCAGTGAGCTTCTCCTAGTTGCTGTATCCTGTGCTCGATTAGTTTTTTGCTGATGCAAATCGTCTATACTCGTACTCACCATGAGTTATGACGAGGAAGTCTCCATCCTTTATGTACTCTATGTGGTACATCAATGCTGTTGCTAGCCACTCAGCATCTTCCTCAGCACCAGTATGCTTTTCAGATCTAAAGAATTCAGTTAAATCACGTAGAAGCTGTTGAAAGAGCCTATTGCTTCGATACTGCTGAGCTTCTGGAATAGCTAATGGGATGCTTCTCTTCAATATTCGAGGTTCAAATCTAAGCCTTGGAACTAATCGCTCATATAGCTTAAGTAGCGAATTCGGTACCAAAATCATGTATCTTCGACCATCTCTTCTACTTAGTTCACTTAACATCCTACATAAGTCGTATAGGTTTCTCTGCTTTGCAAGTATTTTAAATGCTGATGCATCGAGCACGAGACTCATTTAGGTACCTCAACTAGGTACCTTCGGTATTTCGGTAGGTGATGTGAGTTTCCGTGTATACTCCTCTAACCAAGGTATTTCTCTTTCGGGTAACACAACATTGTCCTCTAACTTCAATCCTGAGAATTGGCCTACTACTCCCTGTTTTTCGGACAAGTACTCGAGGTAGAGGAACTTTACTTGATTCAGTAATCTCTCTCTGAACTCCTTACTATGCTGAAGGATGTTCAGTAACCTACTCACTACATCTGGATTGTGAGTTACAAGAACTATGCTTATTCTCTCCTCACTGTAAAGTATCTCGAGAACCAGGTCTAGTGCCTTCATCGTTAGTAATGGATCTGCGTGTGCCATGAATTCATCAACTACGAGGAAAAACTTGATACCACGTACTTCCCTCGCGGCCTTTCTAAGAGCTTTGAGTAGTAGTGTGAGTAGTAGGTAGTCAATTGCTCCTTGAGGAAGTACGAGTGGTGTCTCAAGGTCATAGTAGCTGGACCCTGTTGAATACTCATCACATATCAGGACCTCACCAATGTCGTGAACAAGTAGCTTGAGTCTATGATCTCTACCAAGCTCAATACATTCAACCTCTCGCTCTTCTAGGAAAAAGGATGTAGCAACTAGTAAATTCATGAGGTAGTGCATGTAGACAGGACTTCTCCGCATTAGTTCAGAGGTAAGTGCTAGGTAAGCCTGCTGACGTATTGGTATACTGGTTCCCCACCTCTCATACAATTTCCTTAAGCGAGCTGAGAAAGTCTCTAAATCGCGCTGTATCAGTACTGGATTCCTCTCCTGTGGTATGGTCACAATGACGTACTCACTAAACTCATCTCCAAGCTCTAAGTCCATACCTTTCTTTAATACCTCAAGTCTTGCGAGGAAATTACCTGAAGTAAGTACCTCGTAGGTACCTCTCTCCATACCTCTCTTCAGAAGGAAATGAGGTACGTACTGAGTTCTCAAGACTTCTGGATCAACAGAGAAAGCCTCTTCAAAATGACCACACTCCAACATAACTAATCTAGCTAATGCCTTAGCATAGTCCTCCCTTCCTCCCTTCCTAAAACCCCACAGCTCTGCTAGCTGGTGAGCTAGGTGTAGTAGTGTCAATATTCTGAAGATGTAGCTCTTACCAGAGCCTACTCTCCCATACACTACAGTTAGTCTAGGAAGTTCGCCTCTTAACTCCGATACAGGACCGATGTCTTTTATCCTCAATGAAAGACTCAAGAGGGAATCACCTAACTGATCCACGTTGTCCCAACTTAAATTTCGTTTATGATTCATGTATGATTCATGTCTGCAATACTCTTCAAGTACTGAACACTATCCTCTATCTACCTCAGGTAGTACCTTCTTGATAAGATTCTCTATCTCCATATAGGCTTCCTTCTCGTCTTCACCCTCAATAACTACCTTTATCTCATCTCCTTGGTTTACATCAAGTGCAAGTACTTGAAGTATATTCTTTGCATCCGCCATTCTATCACCCTTGAAGATCACTATCTTCGACTTAAATTTACGACAGGTCTTAACGAATAGTGCAGCTGGCCTAGCATGTAGACCTAACCTATTTAGGATCTTGAAACTAGCTTCCACAGTCATGCTGACCCCTCAATTAGTACTCAAGTACTTACACGGTTACCTATCTCTCTAAATTTATTTCATCACTTGACAGGGTAGTATCATTAAATCTATAAAAACGTCAATATTACTACTTTTCCCCCGATGATCGCGCAAATACGTACTAATGGTAAGCTATACATCTCTACCCTCTGCCTAATACTCTTGACACTAGCCTTAGCTAAACCAGTTCTAGGACTCAATACATTCCTACCATCACCAACGCAAGCTGGTGTCGTAATCACACCACTGCAGCTAGCTGGCCTTGCTGCATTGCTGCTAGTAATTGTCTATACATTTCTTGGCTTTAACCCACTAGGATTCACTGAACCACTCCTCATAGGTACTATCGCTGGATTCATACTCGGTATTCCTGAAGTCGCTCTCGTCCTATCAGCAATGTTAGAGCTAGTGTACCTAGGTGTCTTCCCTATTGGTGGTGCTGCTGCACCCTGTGCTTGGGTTGCAACAATCGTAGCAGTGATGTTTGCAAAGATCCTAGGTATTACTGAGGTTACGACAGAAGCTCTCTCTAGCATAGTAGCTCTGGTAGTTCCAATAGGTCTACTAGCTATGTACATAGAGGTTGTCTTAGCTAGAATGGGTTGTGTTGGTTACTCACACCTAGTTGATAGGCTCATTGATTCAGGTAATATTAGTGCTATTGGACCAGTAGTTGCTCTAGGTACATTCCAGTGGTTTATAGCGTACCTGATCCCAGTTGTCGCATTTGCGGCATTGGGCATGAGTCCACAGGCAGTGGAGACGTTGAGGACCTTCGTCAATACACCAATAGTGAAGAAGATTTTCACCGCACTTGGCGTCGCAGGTTGGTTAATGCCTGCTATTGGTCTAGGTTGGTTGCTAAAGCTACTCTACACTAGTGAAATGCTTCCATGGTTGATACTAGGTTACGTCCTCATAGCCTACCTAAAGCTACCCATCTTAGGTGTTGCATTACTGGTTGCAGGTCTAATATTCCTTGTTTGGCGCAAAGAACTTTGGGAGGCTATTAGAGCTGCAGCACCAACTACTGCCACACCTACAGAAGGGCAGCGTGTTCTCACTAAGAAGGACTTAGTGAAGACATTTCTCAAGATTGCTTTTGCGTCACAATGGGCTTGGAACTACGAGAGAATGCAAGGTTCAGCTTACGCTTTCATCATGACTCACATAGAGAAGAAACTGAGGAAGACACCGGATGAATTGAAGACTTGGATGAAGATGCACAATGAGTTCTTCAACACAAACCCAGTTATGATACCACTGATCGTAGGTATAGACGCTGCACTAGAAGAGAGTGGAGCAGACATGGAGACCGTTCGTGGCATCAAGACATCACTCATGGGACCACTAGCTGGTCTCGGTGATGGTATTTTCTGGTTCACCTGGAGACCAATTGCCTTTGGTATAGGTGCATCACTAGCTATGACTGCAGGTTTCGTAGGACCAGTTGTAGCAGCAGTACTTTGGATACCAGTTGTGTTCATCGTTGGTTGGCTTCTACTGTACTACGGTTACAAGTATGGCCTAAGTATTGCAACTATACTAAGGACAGGTAGAATAGAGATTATCAGAACAGCACTAGCCGCTTTAGCAGTTGCAGTTATTGCTGCTTTAGGTGTAACCTACGTAAATGTTAAGGTACCATTACAGATTGTTGGTATGAAGGGTGCAGCAATATCAATACAGGAGTGTATCGATAAGATAATGCCTAGATTAATACCACTGGCATTCTTCCTAGGAGCATTTGCATTGATGAAGAAGGGTATTTCACCGATAAAGGTACTTGGGCTGTACTTCGTAATTGGTTTCGTACTTGGACTGATAGGCGTCCTAGCACCTGGCTAAGCCACCTATAACCCCTTATCTTTTCCTTCCTTAATACTTAACCTAAATTTTAATTCCCCTACTCGCTTCCTACCTCTTTAAAGAGCGTGGAGTTGAGTTACTATGCCTATTAAGTTGATAAGAATAGATGATAGGTACATCCACGGTCAGGTTACTGTTGGTTGGGTCAATGCATATGGCATAAATGAGATTTGGGTCGTTGACGATACTATAGCTTCAAACCCTATACTGAAGCAGCTTCAGATTGCACTCGCACCACCAAATACGAAGGTTGAGGTGCTAAAGGTCAGTGAAGCTATTGAGAAGATTCGAAACCGAAATTTTGACGAGAGGAGCAATATAATGATAATTGTAGCTAAAGCAACTACCTGTCTGAAGCTAATTAAAGAGAGTAATCTACGTATAGATTGGGTTAATGTTGGGCAAAGTGCTTGGAAAGAGGGTAAGGTTCTCGTTGTTAAGAGCTTTGCTGTTGATATGGATGATGTCAAGGCTTTTGAAGAGATGGTGAGGATGGGTATTAGATTAGTGTACCAGATGCTTCCCAGTGAAAAAGCTCAGGACTTCTATGAGCTACTAAAGAGTAAAGGTCTGGTCAAGGCCTAGATACCTAGTGGGTTACTGCTCCTTAGTCTTCAGTACTTGTTCCCTAATTCTCTCGCTTACATGTATTATCCCTTCCCTACCTGCTTCAACAGCTAGCTTTGCAAGTTCATTAGCAGGTTTATCTAGATTTAGAAGGACTTGTAGTAGCATTGGTAAGTTGAGTCCAGCTACTACCTCAACATTAGGGTTCTCAATAACTATCATGGCAGCTGCTCTCGATGGTGTACCACCAAAGAGATCAACTAATACAAGTACTCCATTTTCATCTCTTACCTTCTCAATAGCTTCCTTAACTCTCTGTACAAGCCCTTCAACAGAATCCATTTCAGTCAATACGACGCTAGTGACCTTATTCAGTACATCAGAGCCTAGGAGCATCCTTACAGAGTCGAGTATCCCATCAACAAACCTACCATGTGATACAATTACTACGCCGGTCATGACTCAACACCTTGTCTACACTTCAGAGAGGTGTTAAGTGTAAGTGAATATAAATAAGTACTTTAACTCGAGTAACTGTCTCATGATTGAGACGCTGAGTTCTCCACCTCAATTGTAATTCCAGTGTTTGGAGGTGTTGATGTGGAGAGGATCTATAGGGGATTAGTAGCTTCACCAGGTTTGACGTACAGTGCTATTGCTGTTCTTAAACGGAAAGTAGTCTTGGAGGGTGCTATTGAGAGTGAGAAGGTTCGTGATGTGAATGCTGAGGTAGATAGACTTGAGAGAGCGAAGAAGAGGTTAATGGAGGAGCTTGAGAAGCTTAAGGAGTCTGCACCAGAGGAGGAAAAGGATCTACTTGATGCTGAGGTCATGATGTTAGAAGCGTTAGTAGCTGAAGCTACCGAGCTTATACTCTCTGAAGGAATTAGGGCTGAGGTAGCTGTGAAGAATGTATTTGAAAGATATGCTAAACAGCTTAAGGAGGCTAGCAGCTCTACTATTGCTCTTAGAGTTCACGATTTGGAGGATCTAGCTACAAGGTTGATAGGTATTTTGATGGGGGTCTACGAGAAGGAAGTAAAGCTTCTGAGGGGTAAGGTTGTTGTTGCTGATAAGATACTACCACTAGACTTTATGAACCTAATTCGATGTGGTATCAGTGGTATTGTCTCAAGAGAAGGTGGTTTAACATCGCATGTAGCTATACTAGCTAGGAGCTATGGAATACCGTACCTGATAGTTAGTGATCTCGACGTATCTACATTGAGTGACGGTTATACATGTATCCTTGACTGCATAAATGGTGTCTTGATAATTAATCCGAGAGAGAGTACTCTTGAGAGGTATCGTGACGTAATTGCGATGTATAGAGAATTGAGTAGGGTATGTAGGGAGGAAGCACTTAAAGAAGCTGTGACTAGAGATGGTATTAGAGTCCATGTCCTCTGTAATGTAGGTTCTATTGAGGAGGCAAAGGTGCTTAAGTCTTACGGTGGTGAAGGTATTGGTATACTTCGTCTGGAGTTCGTCTACATGGGTAGATCTTCTCCCCCAACTGCTGAAGATATTGAGAAGGTACTTGAGGAGATAGTGAACTCAGTTGATGGAGAGGTAACAGTTCGTGCACTTGATATTGGTGCTGATAAACCTGTGAAGTTCCTACAGTTAACACCTGAATCGAATCCTCAACTTGGCCTTCGTGGTATTAGGCTTCTGCTTCAGTACAGGGACGAGTTGCTGAAGCCATTTATTGAAGCTACTCTACGTCTCGCAGCTAGGGTTGGTGATAAATTACGGATTATGTTACCTCTCGTTTCAAGTCCTATCGAGGTTAAGGAGTTTATGAAGATCGTGGAAGAGGTTGAGAATGAACTTCGAGAGAAAGGTGTGAGATATTCGAGACCAAAGCTCGGTATAATGGTTGAAACACCTGCTGCTGCCATCTTACTTGATAGGTTCGTTAAAGCAGGACCAATAGAGTTTATAAGCTTGGGTACAAATGACTTGACGCAATACGTTCTTGCTGTAGATAGAGAGAATCCTCGCGTAGCTCATCTCTATAGTGAACTTCATCCTGCTGTTCTAAGGTTAATTAGGGATGTTGTTGAGAGAGCTAGGAGGTGTGGCCTAGATGTTGAGATCTGCGGTGAGATGACTAGTAATGTCTATGCCATACCTATACTGATATCCATTGGTATTAGGAAGCTCAGTGTATCACCAAGCTTTGTTGGTAGGACTAAGTACGTGATTAGAAAACTCAATGTTTCAAAGATAAAGCCGATAATTGATGAGCTTATTGATGAAGCTTCTACTCCGGAGGAGGTTAGAGAGGTTGTTACTAGGTTGCTCAGGGACTTCGGTGTAAAGTTACTGGTGTAAATTAATTGATGAGGTGATGGATGTGGGTGGTGTATGTGGTGTGATTTCGAGATCGGGTTCGGACGTCATTGGTATCGTTGTTGAGTGTTTGAGGAGGATGGCATTTAGGGGTTCAGATACAGCTGGTATAGCCTTCCTTAGAGACCATATTATTGAGGTACGCAAGGGTGTTGGTGATATCAATAAGGTGTATCGGGATCGTGCCCTATCCTCTTGCCGAAGTGATGTAGCTATTGGTCATACCAGGTTCTCTACACATGGAAGACCACATGTGGATAACGCTCATCCACACGCTGATTGCTCATGTTTGATTGCTGTTGTTGGTGATGGTGCTATAGCAAACTACGAGATGTTAAGGGATGAATTGTTTGTGAAAGGGCATAGAGTAGTTTCTCGCTGTGATTTCGAAGTTATAGCTCACTTGCTGGAGGATGAGTTGAAAGAGGGTATAAGTGTAGAGGAAGCTGTAGCTGCTGTAGCTAGGAAACTTGAAGGTTTCTTTAGCTTTGTAGTTCTACATGCTGAATCGAGATCGATACTTGCCTACACCTCTCTTCAGGAACTCTATGTTGGGTTATCGAGAGATCTGATTGCTATAGCTTCAACAAGGAGCTCTCTACATGGTTTTACTGACGTAGTTACGGAACTTAGGGGTGGTGAGTTAGCTGTTCTATCTAGAGATGGTGTACGCTTCATGGATGTAAAAGAGATGAGGCCTTTGGAGAAGGAATTTAAACCACTTGAAGTAAAGGCGGAGTATATTTACACTGATGGATTTCCACACCATATGCTTAGGGAAATCTATGAGATACCGTATGCTCTACTGAGGACATTATCGTCAATTCAGGAAAAGTACCTGACATTTGCTTCTCGACTACTCCAAGAAGCTGAGAGCATATACATAATTGCTGACGGTACTAGTCTCCATGCAGGACTCGTAGGTTCATACTATCTCTCTGAACTAGCTAAGATAAGTCCAATAGTTGTTAGTGCTGCTGAATTCCCACTATACTACGTTGAGAATGTAGGACCAGGAACTGTCGTGATAGCGATATCACAGTCAGGAGAGACATCAGATGTCATAAAGTCAGTATACGAAGCAAAGCTTAGAGGTGCAACAATTCTTGGAATAACAAACTACATAGGTTCTAAATTAGCAAATCTCTCGAATCTGTACTTACCAATAGCGGCAGGACCTGAATTAGCTGTACCAGCAACAAAGACCTTTACCTCTACCCTGGCAGTACTCTACATAGTGGCTCTAAGAGTAGCGAAGGAGAGGAGAGAGCTATCAGCCTCAGAGTTCAGGAATAGAGTTGAAGAGCTGAAGAAGTATGCTTTGGAACTTACCAAACACATGAAGAACATTGATGCAGTAGCTTCTGAAGCAGCTAAGAAAATAGTAAAGTGTAGGAGTGGATACGTCATATCTAGGGGAATTACGTACCCAATAGCACTAGAGGGAGCACTTAAGCTCAAGGAAGTAGCATACATTCACGCTGAAGGTATTGAAGCAGGAGAGTTCAAACATGGACCAATAGTACTCATAGGTGAGAACTTCTTCACCATATTCATAGTACCCGTCGAGAAGGTAGCAGCAGAAGCTACGTACCCTCTAATGAAAGTAGCTAAGGAGAGGGGAGCTACCGTAATCAGTGTAGGGTTTGAGCACGATGAAAATCTACGTATGGTAGGTGTACCCACACTACTCGTCCCACCAACTACAAGACATATAGCACCAATAGCATTTGCAATACCACTACAATTCCTATCGTATAGACTTGGAGAATTACTAGGAAGACCAATTGACTCACCCAGGTACCTAGTGAAGAAAGTCACACACTAGTAGCAATATGCATCTACTTGACTAGTTCTTTAGCGTTGTAGAATTTAGCTCCTCCTCTCTTCAATACCTCCATTTCCTCTCTAGTCACTAAGTGAATTTCGAAGGGATACCACCAAGGAACACCCCTCTCCTCCATATACCTAAAGATCCTATCAATCACCTTAGCTCTCTCAGCACCAGAGGAAGGTACTTGAGGTAGTACGATAGCTACATCAACATCGCTATCAGCAGTTAACTTACCCTCAATAGCACTACCGAAGACATAGATCTCAGCATTCTCACCAAGTACCTTCTCACTAGCTTCAATTAAGTACTTTAGGTAGTGCCTCCACTTTAGTAGTTCACGAAACATCTCTGCTCTAATTCTAAGGTATACTTCTTCAGATGCTTGAAAGTCTCTCTTCAATAAGCTTCACCACCTCAAGTATGTGTCTAGATAAATCTCTTAAACTCTCACATTCCTCCCTTGAATATCTTCGAGGAGCATATCTAGCCTGTACGTAAACTTCATCGAGAAGCTTAAGTTCGCTCCTATAACGTGAGGTAAAGTATCTCAGTAAGTCAATTATATCATTAAGTCTCTGGTGAAATACCTCTTCGAGAATTTTGATTAAGAGAGCAAGTAATTGTCTAATCGAATGTAATCGAGGTACATGTCCTGTTAATCTAAGTAGTATGGCTTTAAGGTATAGCTCACTAGCTTGATGGTACATAAAGCATGCTAAGTCATAGTCCTCATTCTGTAAAGCTACATCACCATACTTAACAAATTGCTGTGCTCTCCTCTTCAAAATCTCCACGTACTCAATACTCAAGATAGCACCCACTACATAGGAATTTCTGAATTTCTTTTATGAAAAATACCTGTAATCCATTTATTGAGGTAATTACTACCACTTTATTAGTTACAGATATAATGTGTTACTACATTACTCCACTTCCTACATGTGGTAACTAAAGTGATGGCGATACCTTCATTATGCCAAATTCTCTATGCTTCAGAATCTCCGACTTGGTTAACTTACCATTAAGTACCTCAATCAGTTCTTTAAATAACTTCTCACCTACTTGTTTGATGGTCTCTACTCCCTCAATTACAGTACCTGCATAGAAGTCAATTATATCTCTCATCTTCCTGTAGGTCTCTGAATTTGCTGTTACCTTAATGACAGGAGCTATAGCTGAACCTACAGGGGTTCCCCTACCTGTTGTGAAGAGCACTACCTGAGCACCACCAGCAACCATACCAGTAACAGACTCAATATCGAATCCTGGTGTATTCATTACCCATAATCCCCTACTTTTCGGCTCTTCAGCATAATCAAGAACACCAACAATAGGTCTAGTACCCCCCTTCAAGATAGCACCTAGAGACTTCTCCTCCAATGTCGTTATCCCACCAGCAATATTACCTGGAGTTGGTTGTGAACCCCTGATATCGGCACCAGCTGATTTAGCTAGTTCCTCCCACTCCCTAATTAACTGAAGTAACTTCTCAGCGACCTCTCTCGATACAGCTCTCTTAACAAGGATGTGTTCAGCACCAATCATCTCAGGTACTTCAGACATAATAACTGTACCGCCTAGATCAATAACTCTATCAGCTACGTAGCCAACAACAGGATTAGCAGCAATACCTGACGTAGTATCTGAACCACCACACTCAACAGCAACTACAAGTGATGAGAAATCAACACTCACACGTCTCTGTACTGAAGCTTCTTGACGAAACCTAGCAACGATAGATGTAGCAAGCTCCTCAGCTCTCAAAATACCACCAACATCCTGAACTCTAACAACCTCAACAGGTTTACCTGTCTTAGCAATAGCATCAGCAACCTTATCAGTATCAACAGTTTCACAACCAAGACCGAGGACAAGTACAGCAAATACATTTGGATTTCTACCAATACCAATCAGAGTTCTCGTAGTTATCTCGAGATCTCTACCAATTTGAGTACACCCATAGGGATTCCACACAGCAACAACACCTTCAACCTTCATAGCTACCCTCATAGCAACCTCACTAACACAAGCAACAGTAGGGAGAACAAGTACGTGATTTCTGAATCCAACTCTACCGTCAGGTCTTACAAAACCTCTAAGCTCATACATATCGACACCTCAGGTACGTGGTGAAAACCTTACACTCTCAACATTGTGAACGTGAACGTGTTCACCAACCTTAATCAGTCTAGTAGCACGACCAATAACCTCACCACACTTAACTATGTACTCACCCTCCCTAACCTCCCTAATAGCAAACTTATGACCAAAAGGAACATCATCTAACAACGTCACCTCAATAACCCCACCATTAACCTCAACGCGAACTCTCTCACCTTTTCTGAGATCACGAAGAGCAATAGCAACATTATCTCTACGATCAAGGACAAGAGCGACCCTCCTCAACCATAATCACCATAGAGAAGAGAGAAGTACCCCAAATGTTAAAGTTATGACCTACGTAAAGACATGGCATACAGCTGGGCATGGTAGCGTGAAGTATATTGGGATCAAGTTGTGGAATATTTGGGGAAGCCCAGATGTACAATCGGGGGAGAAGAGTAGTCTTGGTACTGACGAGAGAGGAATTTGAAGCACTTCTGAGAGGAGAACTAAAATTGAGGAGAGATCTGAAAATCTGCTTTAGAAAATTCAAGATAAAGGTAGATGTCAAGAAGCTGATTAAGGGAACTTGAACATGGTTGTGCGAGTCAAAGATAGGCTTTAGTCAAGGGATAGAAGCATTGAGATTGTTGCTCTAGCTAGTGCAGGTGCTGAAACCGATGTACCTATCATAGCTATACCACCAGAGGTAGCTGAACAACTTGGTATATGGCCTACCGAGAGTAGCACTGCTGTACCAGTTATGGAATTTACCTCAGAAACCATAGGGTACTTAATTCAGGAACCAATAACCATAGAACTACTTGATGAACACGGAAATAAGCTATCTGAAGCAGAGACACTAGTCCTAATAAAGCCCGGTCTCGATGAACCTGCTATGTCGGATGCACTGATAGAGAGGTTAGGTATTGTGATACTGAGAGCAAAGAGTGGGCTATGGAGGCACATAAACGATTCAGAGACCGTAGTGAGGCGAAGCATGTAACAGTACTGTCTATGGATGGTATTTCCGAGTTAAGAGTGGTGTTGAAGCTCTTAAGTGAATTACGTAGCAGTACCTAACCCACCTAGTACCTAGGGTGTAGGATGCGGGTCAAGGTGTAAAGTTTTAATTACAGTCAAGAAAACTCTACACCCACGATGCAGGTACTTGAGGTCAACGATCTCTGGAAGTTCTATGGCTCTTACCCTGCAGTTCGTGGACTTACGTTCGCAATAGATGAGGGCATAGTGTACTCATTGGTTGGCCCTAATGGTGCTGGTAAGACAACCACCTTGAGGACAGTAGTTGGGCTCCTCTCACCAAGCCGTGGTTCAGTCAAGGTCATGGGTTACGACGTACATCGTGAACGAACCAAGGCACTCAAGTACGTCACCTACGTACCAGACAATCCGGTACTCTACGGTGAGCTAACTGTTATGGAGTATGTGTACTTACTAGCGTCTATTCGTGGTCTCGAGAAATCGCTTGCTGAGAGGAGAGCGGAGTACTATTTCGAACGCTTCGAGCTGAAAGGTCTTGAGAAGGTTAAGGTATCTAAGCTCTCGAGAGGTAACATACAGAAGCTAATACTAACGATGGCCTTCATACCTCAACCCAAGCTTATAGTCATGGACGAACCATACATGGCTCTCGACGTCCTAGCTCAGAAAGTGCTCAAGGAGGAGATTAAGGAACTCGTTAAGTCCGGTTCATCAGTTCTACTATCAAGTCACGTACTCCCTTGGGTTGAAGGAATTGCAGATCGAGTATGCATAATGCATCGTGGAATCAAGGTAATTGAGGGTACTATTACCGAGGTTAAGCAAGCTATGAAGGTATCTACACTTGAGGATGCTCTCCTAAAGGTGATTACAGGTGAGTGAGTTATCGACTTTACTCAAGCTCACTTACTACAAGACACTAGCTACGGTTAGAGCACTTAAATTCTCATACCTAGCACTAGCCATAGGTGCGCTTGGTATCCTACCGAGATTTCTAGAGAGAAGTAGTAGGTCACAAGTTACTTTGATGTCGAGAGATTTAACTGAATTAGCTCTGTCCACCGCATTTGCTGTAATCCTCATACTTTCAGCCATAGCACCTAGACTACGTAAGAAGGGGCTTGCTAGAGGTAGGAAGTATGGTAGTCTTGGGGTTCCCTCAGGAATACCACATGTACTTCTAGAGGATTTAGATCTAATCTACGTATCATCAACTTCACTACGAACGCTAGTATTCTCCTCGATACTTACCGATATCTTAGTATACATGCCATACATGGTGTACACGGTTGTGTGGCTAGTAGTCTCATCTCCTCGCAGTTTCATGTACGTACTATCTAGTCTACTCTCTCTAGTAGCATTGAGATTCACGGTTGAGTACATTACCTCACTACCAGAGTTGAGTCGTTACTGTAACTTAGCTAGGTTGAGTAATGCTCTAAGTACTGTACGTGTAGTGATGGTACCCCTATCCGTACTAGGACCCATCTTCATATGGCTAAAGATCGAGTACGTACCACATTTACTACCTAGCTCAGCAATTGCAATGGCGGTAATCGACATAGCAGAAGCTAGGTTCACACCAGCTGTTGCAGCAACACTACTCTACGTAGTTGTTGCGGCAATACTGCTTATGTATATTACAGGGCATGAACTAGCAGCTAAGCCGCTAGATGTGGTATTTGGAGAATCAATCACTATATCTCTACATGAACCACGCATCACTGACCTCAATTCTCTAATGAAAACCCTACTACGGAACAAACTAATCAAAGTATCAGTTGGAGTGTGTACTGCAATAATCCTCACACCAGTGATTGACTACATCGTGAGAAACTACGTATCAATAGAAGGAGCTGAGATAATACCATCAATAATCGTTGGCATATTGATGATTGCTATAGTCATAGCACCTAACACGATTCTAACAAGCACAACCTCACTAATTGGATTCATATCGTGGCACTTCATCACCGCTGGTCTCGAGATAAGGCACCTAGGTCACTACATAAGGAAGTTAGCTCTAAGGTACTACACAACACCGATATGTGCAGTATCACTAGCTCTACTAGTGCTAAGTACAGTACTGCACCTACCTGATGTAGCACTGCTAACTTCAGTAATGGCCCTGGTGGCTGTACTAATTTCGTACGGAGTAGCACTACACATACACATCGATCTAACACTACTTCTAGGCTTGAGAACGTATCTAAGAGCTACTCAACTACCTGTAACAGTTAGTGAACTCGAGGTAACACTACAACAAAGATCGCTACACATTAAGGAGTATATCGTCCAGCTATTCCTATTACCAGCTCAGGTAGTAGCTACCATACTCATCATGGTACTACCCCTATCACTCATAGAGGGTGAGTTCAGCACGTACATACTCATACCACCAGGAATAGGTGTAGCATTGCTGATAGTAGTTGTGCTAATAGCTAGAGTTATGCTTAGAAAGCTGAGAGTTTAACTAAATTGTAGGAGGTGCTCATTGCGTGAAGTTGCTGATTTCAAGGGTTGATAGGGCTCCTCTAATTGGTTATGGATTATCATTAATGCTTTGGTTACCAGGGTGTAACTTTAGGTGTCCTTGGTGTTGCTTTAGGGATGTTGTTCTTGGTGAGAGAGTACTTGAGATTACAGCTGATGAATTGAAGAGGTTTATTAGTGAGGGAGGTGTTAAGTACATTCACGTTACTGGAGGTGAACCAACTCTTCACCCCAATACTCTTGAGGAGGTATTTACCTTAGCGAGGGATTTTGATCTTGCATGTAGTCTGGATACGAATCTCTCGAGACCTAGTGTGCTTGGTAGATTACTGAGACGTGGTTTGCTAGATCACGTAACGTGTGATGTTAAAGCTCCTTTAAGTGATGTAGCTAAGTACAGTGAGGTTACTGGACTCAATATCGAGGTTATGAGGGATCTGCTTAGAAAAATAATAGAGAGCCTTCGATTGCTAATTGGTAGTAGTATTGATCTTGAGATTCGTACAGTTGTTGTACCTACGTTGATTAGTGAAGTTGATATTCTGAAGTTAGTTCAGGAACTACTTGAGCTAGGTATTGACTTCACTAAAGTCAAGTACGTCCTACAGCAGTATGTTCCTGTCAATACATTGTCTAGTCACTTCAGGGGTATTGGTAAGACAGAGCCCAAGTACCTCAAGCACATTGCTGAGCTAATTCACGAGAAGTACGGAATTAGGGTCTACATCAGATTAATAGATAAGTTACTTGAGCAAGCTAGGGGTGTTTCACATGCTGAGTCAGAGATTGAGTACTGTATTGAGTAGCCCATTACCTACACCATAATACGTACATCTGCTCTGAGGAAGATTAAGTTGATACTCAGCACTTACCTGTATGGAGTCCACATGCCACATGCTCGAACGCATGCTGTTAAGCTACCAATTAGTAGGATTTCAGTTAGGTCATTACTGAAAGTACTTGAAGTAATTAATGATCTTGGTGGTTCTTGTCACTTTAATGCACTTAGAGGTAGGTTACGTGTCAGTGATAGGGTGCTGAGGGAGAATCTGAAGATCTTATCCTACCTTGGTCTAGTGAGGAGAGAAGGTAGAGGAAATAACCTTAAGGTAATTCTACTCGAGGATGGACAAAAGGTGCTAACATCACTGAAGTCTGGGGATTGTGAATGGAAATTCACAATTATTCAAAGATTCCTCACTTTTAGATGCTTCAGAGAACTACTGAGACTTCTAAAGAAGATAACTTCCTCTGGATGTAGAGTTGTAGATCTAGACGTATTAAGGAATGAATTACTTTCTAAGGAAGTTGCTGATGAGACGACTCTCAACAACATGATTTCTCTACTCAAATCCCTCAAATTAGTGCAATGTAGTAAAGACCTAGGAGACAAAGTAATAGTTCTCAATCCTTTGCTCTCAACTTGGTTACTTAAGGCTGAAATCCCTAGTGAAATTTTTCCATCACCTGAAGTAATGTATGAGATTATACTCAGTATTAAGGAACTTAGTGTGAAGAGGGGGAAAGCTAAGGTAGATCTCGTGTATAGACCTCACCTACGTATTCCACTAACTCTTGAACAAATAAATAGAGAACTCGTAAAGCGAGGTTACTCACCCCTAACCAGTATCGAAGTAATGAAGTTACTTGAGGAGTTGAGAAGGAGGGGTTTCATACTGAAGTGGGGTGGAGCTGCTATACCGGATACTAGAAGAGGATTTAGAAGGTACTCAGTTACGTACTCGCTCTACGTAGTTATCTAGTACAGGTAATTGTGAGTCGTAAATAATTAATTATCCTCAACATACCAAGCACCTAATGGGAGGTGTGTGCAGAGCACACTTACACTAATTGATGCCGAAGAGCTTAAATCTCTAAGTGATATCGAGAGGACTAAGTACATTGACTACAGAAGCGTAAAGGCTAGAATTCTAGCTGAAGGATATAGACCCACAATCATCATTGGAGACTACGGTTTCGGCAAAACGCACTTGCTCAAAGCTATCGGTAGTGAACTAATTAGGAGAGGATTCTTCGTCATTAGATTTAGAGTTGGGTATGCTTTTGAGTACATGAGAAGGAGTTACGTTGAAGTTAACGAATTGATACGTAATTTACTTGAGTATGTAGTTAGTGATCTAGCTAGAGGACCACCATATGGACCCATTCACATAGGTAATTCACCAGTAGACTTCATCGATAATCTAGATGAGGTGGGAGTACTATCTCAAGCCAAATCACTAATTCCCAGCATGAAGGAGATAGTTAAGTCCTCTACAGAGACGAGAGCTAGTATCCATGAGCTAGTTCTAGCTATGTGTAGATTAATTGAGAAGCTAAATCTGAAGGTAGCTCTACTATGGGATCAGTTTGAACCTCTCATAGAGGTACCAGGTCTCGATTGGAGAGGATTATCGACCTTCTTCAACCACTTAACGAGTAGAAGTCATGAAGAACACGTAAAGGTCGTAGTAGCAGTGCTACCAATACTCACAGAGGAAAATAAGCTAAGCTTTGAGAGATGGTTATCGTACCAGAGAGGAATACTCAGCATCTACGTACTTGATCCACTTCAGAAAAGCGATGTCAGGTACATACTCAGGTCCCTACTCCCAATGCTGAGAAGTAGTACTGACCTCGAAGAACTAGTTGCTGACATCGTTACTAAGCTAGTTTGGTCCTCGAGGAATCCCGGTAGCATCAGAGCACTGTACGAGGCCTTGATGAAGCTTCGACTGCATGAAGCTAGTACCGAATCCGACGTACTTCGTAGACTACTCGAGAGCACTGTGTACAATGAGCAGGTACTCAGACACTTCCAGAACCTACTCAATGAACTGGACATAACTATGGAGGTCGATTAGTGTGGGTAGTGAGGTTGAGGGAAGGTACCGAGAAGTATACCAGATGCTCAAGTATGTAGGCGATGCACTGAGGAAATACAGTAAAGCACTACCTAAGTTCGGTATTGTGGCAATACACCTTGGAAGAGTACAGATTGGAAGTGGCCATGTAATACCGAGAAGGAGGAGGTATGAAGGGTTTATAGTGTTTGAAGAGAAGGGAGTAGCTGTAAAGAAGGCAGTACTCATAAGATTAACAACATCAACACCGAAGAACATAGCTGAATTAGTCAAAAAGGATTACGAAACATTAAAGAAGAGAGGGTTTATGGTGCAGCTACCAAACTCATCAATAGTAGTAGCTACGAGAGAGTACGTACTCTACACCAGTAGGGGTATTGGCTGGAGATCCTACCTAAGCACAGAGGTACCACAGAACTTCCTAGTCGATAAACCACTAGACCAAGAAACGAGAATGGTACTGAATTTAGATAGTACAAAGATACAGCTAAGATTTACACCACTTAAGTTACTAGAGAAGTACAATTCAGCAACTACGTACTACGTGAAGAAGCTAGCACTAGGTATCTTCACATACTGGCTCCTTCAACAAGAGCTAGTAGACAGGAACATAGACCCCATAATCTTACTAACTGAAATACTGAAGTAAGACAACCACGTATTATACACTGTGCTGATTCACTTACTAAACCTAGTGATTAAGAACAACTTCAACACCTATAGATTCCACAGAGAACTCATTACACATATCCAGGAATTAAATCAGTCAACTCACCTACTGGAATCAGTAACTAGTAGCAATCACTTAGTTCAGCACATAGCTAAGAAACTGAAATTAATTGACTGGTTGGAATGGAAGTTCTTTAAACTCAGTACCATACTTGTCGAGACATGTAACTACAGTGAGGTAACGAGATACCTACTAGATGTAAGTCATGAATTAGAGACTAGGGTAAAAGCTACAGAACTCAATTGCTTTGAAGAGGTACTGAGCCTAGCTATTAAGTACTTCAGAGAAGTACTTGAAGCTAAAGAAGATCCATACTACGTGGATAGGGTAATAGTATTTGAGCACCTCAACTGGTTCCTCCATGACCTCAAGATCTTGACAATGTACTTAACAGTAGGTAGCTCAGTAAACGGTATGGAAATGGAAAGTGAAGTGAGTAGAGCACTTATGAACATAGTCAAGCACAGTAATGTACTCAACACAAGCGGTTTAGCAATTGAGATAGCGAGTAGACACCTCTCCAATAAAGTTCTACTGGCAAGTGCTGTCATAGGCGATGAATTCGCTGAACCAATAGATGCATTTGAGATGGACTTCCTAAGTGAAGTAAGTTCACTACAGAAACTCAGTAGTCTAGAGGTAGAGGACATAGATCAAATAGTGGTGAAGGCGTATAGTCATGGACTGAGCATAGCAAGACTCTACCACCTAGAGACATTGTACAGAGTATTGTGTTCTCCTGTGATGCACTATGTAAGAAATAGCATACACAATGAACTCACGACCATAGACAACTTACTAGACTATGTACTCGACACATGCTGTACAGCAAAGTCATTAGTGATGTACGAAGTTTGGACTAGATTGAGGAATGAAGTAAAGGTAAGAACTGAATAGTTAATGGAGAAGGTAAGTAGTAACCTAGATAATCGTACTCACCATTAAGGGATCGATGATGAAGCCCCTACTCACAGAGTAGGTGAAGAAGTTTCTCTTAGCTGATACCTAACTACTTTACTCTCTTAAGCCTGAAGTACCGGTAGAGAGTAATCAACAGAGCACACACCACAGCAACACCAAGCACTACCCCAAGGTTAGTCTTCATGCCAAATCCAGTAGCTTCACACCGCACACCCCCTAGAACGACCTCAGATGCTCTGTACCTAATAATCACCTTATCATGCACCTCAACATCACTAGTCCTCAACCTAAATACCTCTAGAGAAGACCCTCTCTCAAAGTACTTGAGCTCGTACACGATGTTCTCCTCCTCATGAGTATTCACAAGTACATAGATCGAATTATCATCACCAACAAACTCAATACCCTCCATCTCGTAGAGACCAGGTAACGTAACTAACTTACTCACCTCACCACTCCTCAAATCAACAACGTAGAGATTATCACCATCATCAGCTGAGAGAAGGAGCTTACCACCACCAAGCACAACACCACCCTGGACATTCCTCAACTCACAACTCAACCTCAAAATCCTAGTAGGCTCAATAGAATTCCCCCTACCAATCAAATCTACGTGATACACATAGATCTCACGAACAGGTGAGAACTCCGAGGTATAGATGTAACCACTCCCATCAACAGCAATCCACGGCATGTGATCCTGAGGCACATACGCATACCTAACAAGCTCCAACGTCGATGCGTTGTAACAAGCTATGACAGCAGGTCTCACATATCCAGTTTTCTCAATAGGTATCAGCAACAAGCCCCTATAGTAATCCAGGTCACCTAGGTGAAAGTACCCTTCCTCCTTCAGAAACACCGGTATAGGATCATCACTGTACTCCACTACCTTACTCATGTCCGGAGAAAGCTTGTAGATTGAAGCTGTTCCAGTAAAGTACCAATACCCACCACCATACGTCAATCCCTGACTAAACAGTACAGGTACGGTGTGTACCCTGGTTACGATAAACGTTGAATTAAGCACCTTGACAATAAACCTCATGAACCTACCGTCATTATGAATCTCAAGCTCATACCAAGAACCACAGCACAGCATCGCATGTCTACGCTCAACAATACGCCTCAAAAATAGGTAAAATCCAGGTAGGGGAGTGAACTTACTGTTTAGGTACACCTTAAAGGTACTTGAGTTACTCAGCAAAACCTCAAGACTAGGCAACACAAAACCATACTGAAGCACCTTAAAGTCGATAGTAATCCTATACCTTTCGAGACCACGTAATGAAACAACCTTCTCCTCATAATCACCATACATCGACGTTATGGCAGTAAATATCAAGAGTAAGCTCAGTATTACGGACAAAGCCAGTAGTCTCATACACTGTCACAACCCTAGTCGATCTAAGGTTTAAACTCTTAAGGCTAATTTATAGCTTAACATCTTAAGGGTCGTAGATTTGCCTCTAGTGATTGTGGTGAGGAGGAGGGAGTATGGCGGGCCCGCCGGGATTTGAACCCGGGACCTTCGGGTCTCTCCCAGTCATCGATCCTCAGACCCAAGTTAAGAGCCCGACGCTCTACCAGGCTGAGCTACGGGCCCAGTTCTCGTCTCTCTTTGTCATCTCTAAGGGCTTTATATGGCTTTCTACATGGGTTTACCCTGTTGTTGTGTGAGGGAAAAGTTCTTTTACTGTGTCTAATTCTCTTTTCTATTGGGTGTGTTGATGAGGTATAGACATAGGTGGAGGTATAGGTGGAGATGGGGGTTGTTAAGGAAATTCTTGATGCTAATTAGAGGGCGAAGATGATTAACTAAATTGCTTTAAGTGCTCTATCTAGGTCCTCGATTATGTCATTAACATCCTCGAGACCAACTGATAGTCTAACTAAGTTCTCTGTAATTCCTAATTTCTCCCTAAATTCTACAGGTATTGTCCTTGCTGCACTGAGCACTGGGTACGTTATTAGGCTCTCAGGTCCTCCTAGACTTGGTGCTGGTTTAATTACTTTGAGGTTCTTGAAGAATTTACGTACTTCTTCTTTACCTCCCTTAATCTTAAATGAGACAACTCCTCCAAATCCACCTCTAAGTAGCTTCTTAGCTACTTCGTGATACCTATTATCTGGTAATCCAGGGTACAAGACCTCCTCAACTCTTGAATGCTCCTTTAGGAACTCAGCTACTGCTTGTGCATTCTCACAGTGCTTTCTAACTCTAAGCTCAAGTGTCTTGACTCCTCTAAGTACTAGGTACGCTTCGAAGGGTGGTATTATCGTTCCTAATTTTCTTCTCCAATCCCATAGATGTAGGATTAATTCTCTTGATCCAATTACTGATCCAGCAATAACATCGTTGTGACCTGCTATATACTTAGTCATACTGTGGATAACTAGTGTTGCTCCATCTCTCAGTGGTTTGTACAGTACTGGTGTTGCGAAGGTATTGTCCACTACTAGTGTAACTCCGTATTCCTTACATACCTTAGCTACTTCAGGTACGTCTATTACTCTGAGCATTGGGTTCGTTATTGTCTCAACGAGGACTAGCTTCGTGTTTCTGTTCACTGCATTGATTACTTCCTCGGTTTCTGGGTACACGGTAACAACCTCTATTCCGAATTTCTCCTTTAGCTCGAGTGCGAGCTGTATGGTTGTTCCATAAGCTTCCATAGGTATCACGACTCTATCTCCCTTCCTGAGTAAGCCAATGTACACACAGGATATTGCAGCCATGCCGCTTGAAAAGCACAGTGCATCATCACCTTCTTCAAGCCTTGCAATTACTCTCTCTAAACATCTAACAGTTGGATTTTCCTCCCTAGAGTATTTGAGGTCAACACCACGGTCGCTGAGTCTAGGCTCAACAATTTGCTCAAACATAGCTACCTGGTAGATCGGTGGTATGAACGTACCTGTAGCCTCATCGTAGTAACCGTGTGAGTGAATAGCATCTGTCTGTAAACCCACGTACAGACACCCCATAGAACTACTCTCAAAGCTCTTAAACAAATCTCAAGAGATCTTATATTCTACACAGGTGCACTACATAACGTAGGTGCATCCACATGCCTGAAGTACTAGCTAGATTATGTAAGGACCTAGGTAATGGAACCTTTCAGTGTCTCGTATGTCCTCACAGGTGTGTTATACCTCCAGGTGCTACAGGTATATGTGGTATGCGTGAGAATAGGGGTGGTAAGCTAGTTCTCCTCTCATACGGTAAGGTATCGTCAATAGGTATTGATCCAGTAATGAAGAAACCGCTCTACCACTTCTGGCCAAATCACCTAACATACAGCATAGCTAGTGTAGGCTGCAACTTCAGATGTCCATGGTGTCAAAATTGGCCGATATCGCAGACAACGATAAAGAACTACTCATGGCATCTCCGACACATGGATCCTGAGCTAGTTGTCGAGGAGGCAAAGTCGTATGGTTGTATGAGCATATCCTACACATATAATGAACCAATAATTTGGTTTGAGTACGTTGTAGATGTCGCTAAGTTAGCAAAGAGAGAGGGGTTAATGAACATCCTCGTCACTAATGGGTACGCAACTGATGAAGCTCTAGATGAGCTGTGTAAGTACATAGATGCTGCAAACGTCGATTGGAAAGCATTCAGAGAGGAAGTATACAGCAAGTACATAAAGGCAAGACTAGAGCCAGTACTTCACGCTACTAAGGAAATGAAGAGAAGAGGTCTACACATAGAGATAACGTACCTAATCATACCGACAGTAAATGACAACTTCGACGACATAAGGAAGATGTGTAAGTACATAGTTGATGAACTGGGACCAGATACACCACTACACTTCTCGAGGTTTTACCCAGAGTACAGATTCCTCGATGTAGAACCAACACCGGTACAGGTACTTGAGAAGGCTTGTGAAATAGCTAGAGAGGAAGGTATTAAGTTCGTGTACATAGGTAATGTACCAGGTCACAGGTACGAACATACTTACTGTCCGGAATGCGGTAAGAGACTCATAGCTAGATTCGGCTTCGAAATACTTGAGTGGAATCTAAGGGAGGATATGACTTGTCCCGAATGTGGAGCAAAAATACCAATTGTAGGTAGATACGTAGTTCCACCTAAGCGACCACTCTACGGAGTATTCTGAACGCGTAGGTTAAGGAGCTAGAGACAGACTACAGTCATTATGTCATTCACGTTTGTTCCTGTTGGTCCTGTCATGATTAAGTGTCTCCCTAATTTCTTGAAGAACGTGTAGCTATCGTGTTTAGCTAGGTGGTCATAGGGGTCTAATCCCTTCTTCAATGCTTCATCTACTGTATACCCATCCACTATAGCTCCAGCTGCGTCACTATTACCATCTATACCATCGGTACCCATAGATGCTATGACGACACCTCTCAAACCTCTTATCATTAATGCTGCTGATAGCGCTAGCTCCTGATTCCTACCACCTAAACCAACACCGTATGCAGGTAATGTAACTGTTGTCTCACCACCAGCAATTAATGCACATGGTCTCTTAAGTGGATAGTCCTTAAAGTGTACCTGCTTTGCTAATGAGGCTAAGACCTTACCTACCTCCTTTGCTTCGCCCTCTAGATACGATGTCAGTACTAAGGTGTTTAGACCTAGCTCTCTAGCCTTTTGCTCCATAGCCTTTAGAGAAAGCTCATTACTAGCTATGATTACGTTATGTACCTTCATGAATACCGGGTCTTCGGGTCCTGGAGATTCTTCCAACTCTCCTCTAGCTCCCTTACTCAGTACTTCCCTCACGCTCTCCGGTACTTCATCCCACACACCGTACCTTTTCAGTATGCTTATTGCATCACTATACGTTGATGGGTCTGGTGCTGTCGGTCCTGATGCTATTGTATCGAGTGGATCACCAACAACATCAGATACTATTAGTGAGACTACGGTTGCTGGGTGAGCTAACTTAGCTAATCTACCACCCTTGAGCTTCTCTACATGCTTCCTCACGACATTGATCTCATTGATGTTTGCACCACACTTGAGCAGTATCTTGGTGAGCATCATCATATCCTCCATAGATATGGTATCGTATGGACAGCAGAGAAGAGCTGAACCACCACCGGATATGAGACATATCACGAGATCTCTCTCGGTAGTTTGCTTCAGTAACTCAATAATTTCCTCACAGTGCTTCCTATTCACTTCACTAGGTATTGGGTGAGTACCTTCAAGAAGTCTAATCTTCTCAGTCCTATACGTCTCAGCTAGACCCCTGGGTACGACTACTAGTCCTGCAGTTATGTACTTATCGAGTACCTTCTCAAGAGCATACGCCATAGCTGCTGAAGCCTTACCACCACCAACCACAAGTACCCTATCGTACTTAGACAAGTCTAGGACAAGGTCTCTAATCCTTAGCTTCTCACCTTCGAGAACTACGTTTCTCTCAATAGCAGTTACAGGATCAGCTGCTTTCAATCCAGCTTCGAGAAGAGCTATAGCAATTTCTCTTGCTTTGGCAGTTACATCATCAGGTGCTACACGAAGTTCATCAACATTCCTTATCATAGCTCTAGATATCAAGTACTCTCACCTCTAAGTACAGTAACCCTAGAACCACAGAGGTGAACAACCTTATAAGTAAATCATGGTTTCTCAATACGGTGATCAGACTTGAGCTACGGTAAGTGCCCTAGATGTGGAGCTGATTGGAGTGAAGTTATTGTTGTATTTGATGGTAGATTCGAATTGAGGTACGTATACGGTATAAAGGCTGAGTACCAGGGTATGGAGTTAGTTGACCTACGTGAGGTTAGATGTCCTAAGTGCGGTTCAATATTTCTCCCCTCGGAGGTACCTGAAGTAGCTAATGCAATATACTCACTAACGAAGTGGGGTATCGGTGCAATTGAACAAGTTGTAGCTAAGACATCACCAAAGGTAGTTGAGAGAATTGGGCCTAAGGAAGTTGTTGTTAAGGAGAAGAAACCACAGAGAAAGACCAAGAAGCAGCAACAGCAGAAACAAACTAGGAGAAGAGCTGTTATTGAGGTACAGGTTCCAGCTAGGTTGATAGGTAAGAGAGTTAGAGTCTACATAGAGGTGCTAGAGAGCTAGGTTTGTGGTGCCGGGGGTGGGATTTGAACCCACGCAGGCCTACACCAGCGGACCCTGAATCCGCCCCCTTTGACCTGGCTCGGGCACCCCGGCTCTATCGACTGTGTACTTCTCTCTAGGTTTTTAATGTATCTACTTTTAGGTTTCTCATTTTAGGTGGTGAAGGGTATTGTTGCTATTGCTATTACTACTGCGAGCAGTAGTACATCATAGTGGGTTATGGATGGTCTAGATCTTACTTTCTTGAGTGCTACACCTCTTAGTGCTAGGACTTCAGCTAGGTCTATAGCCCTCAATGTAGCTACGATTACTGCTGGTATCGCTACTGGAACTAGGTTCTTGATTATCTTCACTGGGTTCTTCGTCCTAAAGCTTAATCCACGAGAGATCTGTGATTCGTACACTGTTGCTAGGTCTCTTAGGAGTACCGGTATGAATCTATAGGCTAGAATTATTGGGAGTACTGCGCTTAAGGGAATCTTGAGTAGTAGGAGTGATCTAGCTATGTCGCTCAGTCTCGTAGTTGAGTAGAGTATTGGAAGTGATAAGGTCAATATGACTAGTCTCGTAGTTATGAGTGTCGCTATTGTGATTGCTGTTGTTGGTGGTTTGTCAGCTACGTACATCCACGATAGTGCACACACTGTGAAGAGCAGCGCAAACATCGGTAGTAGTGTTGTCATGAGTACTAGACTGCTTCTCAGTACCTTACCGAGGTGTAAGAGTATGAGAACCGTAGTAAGTGTAATAGCTAGCTTTATTGGGTTATCTGTGTTGAAGAGGACTGCTGTTATGATCAGTATCATTGCTAGCTTAGTTAGTGGATTGAGTTTATGAAGTACTGTTTCACGAGGTCTATAGAATAGAGCTGTTGTAACTGAACTTCTACGGAGTACCACTCACATCCCTCATCTTCATGAACTCACTCAAGAACTCCTTCGCTGATAGAGGCCTTGCTGAGAGCAATCCTCGGGAAAGCGCAGGTACTTGAGGTTGTACTAGATTGCATCTACTAAGTAATTCAGGACTATACATAACCTCTCTAGGATCACCAACGTAGATTACCTTCCCATCATCCATCAAGACTACTCTATCAGGTTTTAACTCACAGAGAAACTCCATGTCATGCGTAACGAGCACAATGCAACAACCTCTCTCCCTCTCCCTCCTTATGACGTTCAGTAGAAAGAGCTTACTCCTGTAATCTAGACCAGTCGTCGGTTCATCAAGTACCAAAACCTTAGGTCTATACACGAGTACTGACGCTATCGATACACGACGTTGCTCACCAAGAGATAGATCATATGGGCACCTATTAGCTAGATGAACTATTCCTAACTCACTTAGAACTGAGTTAACTAGCTTCTCAACTACATCACTTGGTAAGTTGCGTAGTCTAAGTGCAAAAGCTACTTCATCGAATACTGTTGAACACGAGAATTGATAAATCGGGTTCTGAAATACAATACCAACGTACTTAGACAGCTCACTCGTACTTACATACCTCGTATCCATACCTAAGACCTTCACAATACCTCTACATGGCTTGAGAAGACCATTGAAGTGCTTAATCAAGGTAGTTTTACCACAACCATTCCTACCGACAATAGCAACAATCTCACCACTATATAGCTCAAGATCAATACCTCTAAGTACCCAAGGACTCTCTCTAGAGTACCTAAACCAGAGATCTCGAACCTCAATTACTAATTCTTTTGAGGAATTTCTCAAGAACTAATCTACCCTCCTCAACAGTAATTGGTTTACCATAAAGATTCACGAGTTCCCTCAAGTTCTTGAAGATGAAAACTAAAGGTG
Organism: Thermoprotei archaeon; assembly: GCA_003649205.1. Lineage (GTDB taxonomy): Archaea > Thermoproteota > Thermoprotei > Thermoproteales > B15-G16 > B15-G16. The sequence goes on along the minus strand of QMRC01000001.1, from coordinate 158,531 downwards.
GGTAATTGTAATCCTCAAGTACATCGTAAAGTACTGTCCGTGGATCACCATCAGCTACTACTCTACCTGAATTCATGACAATTAACCTCGTACAGTACTTGAGGAAGTACTCCAACCTATGACATACATTGATGACAGTAGTGCCCTCCTTACGTCTAAGCTCATCTACAATAGATGCGAAGTACTGTGCTGAGTACGGATCGAGATTACTAGTAAACTCATCGAGTAGAAGAATCTTAGGCTTCAGTATGAGAGCTGTTGCGAAAGCGACTTTCTGCATCTCACCATAAGAGAGATCTAGTGTTGATCTCCTTAGTAGGTGCTCGATATCTAGTAACTTAGCAACCCACCTAATTCTCTCCTTAATCTCAGATTCTGAGTAACCTAAGTTCTCGAGTGTGAAAGCAAGCTCATCCTCAACTAGATCAGTGATCAACATATCTTCAGGATTTTGAAGAACTGTTGCAACGTACCTAGAAATCTCTTGAACAGTAACCTCTCTAGTATCTAAACCGCAAACAATTACCTGACCTCTCAACTCACCACCATAGTAGTGCGGTATCAGACCATTGATACAGCGAACAAGAGTTGACTTACCACAACCACTAGGACCAACAACAACGACAAATTCACCACGGTAAATCCTCAAATTGATATCCTTGAGAGCGTAGTCATCACTATGTGGATACCTATACCAAACACCTCTAAACTCAATGACAACATCCCTATTCCTCAACATAGCTACATCACTTCAAACTATAGACCAAATACATACCTCAACCTACTACTCTTACGAACTATACTAAGCAACGGTATAGCTACCAAGTAAGCGAGTAATGCTCTAAGTACGTGCTCAATAGCTATGTACAGTGGCTTAGCAAGAAATGCCATTCTAGCTGCTTCCGTTGGAATTCCAAAGAGTGTACGGTGTACAATCGGTAGACAGAATGCAAAGTCACCTAGCACAATATCCGCCTCAGTACCTATGAACATAACTAAGAAGAGTCCAATAGCAGTTTTCAACGATGTAGTAGTGAATACTCCACGACTAAGTAAGTAAGCTGGTAGTACAAGAGCTGTAGCTGCTATCACATCTGCAAGCCCAACTACGTAGTATGGGTAGAGGTATCCGTAGAATACTGGTGTCAAGTATGTGAGCACCAGCATTGTGATGAAGTACAGTTGCGGTACTAGGTAAGCGAGGTAGAAACTCCTTGCTCTCAACATCAAGGAGACACAGATAGCATTAAGAACTGGACAGAACATGAATGGTATACCGAAGGGAGTTAGAGGGTACAGTGTCTTGAGTACAGAACCTATGAGAACAGCGATCGGTGCAAGACCAGGTCCTAGTAACATAGCTATGACAGAAGCCATTGATGCAGTCCACTGAATTTTGAGACCTGGAATACCGATAGCTGGAATTCCTGGAAGCCAGAGAATTGCGTAGAAGAAAGCAGCAAACACAGCAATCAATGCGACCTTTAGCGTAAATGGTCTTTTGTACTCACACCAGCTACCCATGAAGATACACTTCCCTAAACAACACTCCAGTGTACAGAGGGAAACTCCGTCATATAAACGTTACCATGATAAGCTAATTACTAAGAGCAAATTCCAAAGGCGTAAGGGCTACACTTTACTACACCCACCTACCGAGAGTGTATTGATAGGGTGAGGAGAGTGCTTACCGAGAGAGAGCAGGAGCTAAAGTACTGGCCAGTAATATTGTTGCTACCGTGTAGGAGAGAGTACTGGATTAACGTACTTTCAACGATCTTCAGGTCGAAAGTAGCTATCGACATACTGCTGAACATGGATATGCACGACAAGACATACCAGAAGGACTTAATCAGGAAGTTACGTGGCCACTCGAATAAGACGATAATTAGGTACCTCAGAATGTTTGTAGAGGAAGGTATTCTCGAGGAGGGCATTGAGAAGATTAAGACGGGTGAGAAGTACGTCTGGGTTAAGTGGTACAGATTAACACCCATCGGTAAGAGTGTTGCGCTGCTGTTAAAGTCCATCAGGGGTATCGAGCCTGAGGAATTAAAGAAGATAGTTCTTGAGCTACTTGAGATCTACGCTATGAGCTTAGCTAGACTGTGTAAGTACATATCGCTTAACCCAGATGAATTGAGAGAAGTCTTCTCGAGAACTTTAGAGAAGTACATTAGGTAGATCTAGAGCACATGTATTCTTTACCTAGGTGATATCGGTTAAGAGATATAAGTCTGGTGATAACGATCAGTTCAGAAAAGGGGGACTGAGTTAGTGAATCTACTTGACCACCTACTACTGAATGTACTTGCTCTCTGTACATCCATACTAGTGAACCTGAACCCTACCAGTAAGTCAAATCGAGAGGTACTCAGGAATAATGACATTCTCACTAAGAATGCGCCACTCCTCGGAGCTATGATATTGGTACCAGTAATTCTCTCAACAATACTTGGGTGTAGAGCCATACTTGACTTCACAGTACTTATGGCAGTTACTGTACTGTTACCTAGCTACGTTATCTCATACAACATAGCATCATCCATAACATCTCTCTACTACGTTACCAGGCTAAGGTTATTACAGTTAAGAAGCCTAATTCAGATAGTTGTGAGTACTACCATAGCTACGCTAGTCATTGGTAGTATGTACGTCGTAGAACCATACGTGGAGGTACCGTATCTGAGGAACTACGTTATCTTCTTCTCACTCTACTTCACGATAACAGGTATTGTCTCATGGAGAAGTAGAGTACCATTCTAAATCACTTCCTCAGCACGGTTTCAAGAATGTAGTGAATATCACCTACACCACACCGATACCTTTCAACCCATTTACTGAGGTAATCTACTACCGAAGGATCCTTAAGTGCATGTCCTGTGAGAACACATACATATGTTGCATCAGGTTCAAGTACTCCCTCATGAACTAGCTTCCTCAATACAGCAACTGAGGTAGCACTAGCAGGCTCAACACCAATACCCTCATACCTAGCGATAGCTACCTGCGCTTCCAATATCTCGTAATCGCTAACAGCTTCAGCAAGTCCTCTAGACTCGTAAAGCGCTTTAAGTGCTTTAGGTGCATTGACAGGATTTCCAATCCTAATGGCTGTAGCTATAGTCTCAGGCTCATTAACAGGATCTACCGTTACCTTACCAGCCCTAAATGCCTTAACGATAGGTGCAGCGCCCGTAGCTTGAGCAGCAATCATCCTAGGTAATTCACCTACTAGACCGAGGTCATGTAGTTCACGAAAGCCCTTCCATATAGCTGATATGTTTCCACCATTACCCACAGGGACAACGACATAATCTGGAACACCAATGACATCAGCTATCTCATACGCAATAGACTTCTGACCCTCTAACCTCCATGGATTAACTGAGTTCAGTAAGTACATGCAACCTCGCCCACATAGCTTAAGCACTAACCTCAGTGCTTCATCAAAGTTGCAATTCAGCTCGATTACTGTAGCTCCATGGAGAAGTGCTTGAAATAACTTACCAGGAGCAACCTTACCTTCAGGTAAGAAGAGAACACATTTCACTCCAGCTCTCGCTGAATACGCAGCGACAGAAGCAGCAGTATTACCCGTTGAAGCACAGGCAACAACCCTAGCACCACACTCCAGAGCTTTCGCAATACCAACACAAACACCTCTATCCTTAAACGAACCTGTCGGATTAGCACCCTCAAACTTCAAGTAAAGACGCTTAACACCAACCCACCTAGCTAACTTCTCAGCTCTGTACAGTGGTGTACCACCTTCACCAAGAGAAACCACGTACCTTGTATCAACAGGAATCAACTCACGATATCTCCACATAGTGAAAGGCCTTGACCTAAAGATAGACCATGAAACACCTACTCTCAACTCATACCTTACCTCAAGAAGAGAACCACAACGAGGACAAGTATACAAAACAGCATTTGGAGGAAACACTTCACCACAATTGATACACGTTAAGTGAATACTATGGTAGATGTCAATACAAATCACCCAAAACTGAAACAGGATCAAGACTATTTAACAATTAACGCTTGACATATCTAAGCAGTACACCCCGTAGATTACCATATACTTCACAACCACGTACAAGAGCATCAATCACAAACTCATTACCTCTCTCAATACACTCAATAACCTCCTCAAGACTAAACACCGTAATCTCAACATCAACCTCATCAACAGCTCTCAACAGAAATCTACTAAACTTATCAACAGAGTACCCAACAATAACTAGAACATCAATATCACTCAACCCCCTAATGAAGTCCCCTCTCGCAAGAGAACCAGCAATAATGATAGAGAGAGGTCTATAGCTCCTCACTAAGTCCTCCAGAACTTTCACCAAGTCGTCAAGAAGATCGAGAGAACTCACTCTAGCTAGAATCTCTCTCAATCTCTCTCTTAACAAACTCGAGCACCTCCCTTGCATATCTAAGAGCTAACTCAGCATCCTCCCTAGTGTAGTGCTTGTAGGGTGCACCTGAAGGCCATGCATTAGGGTACCTGGTAGGTATGTAGAATCGATCCAAGACATCACCCTTTCTAACTAACTCACTAGGTACATTAGTGATCGAAGCAGCAATCCTAAGTAACTCAGCAACACTATGTATCGGTACATAGCGACCAGCTCTCTTGATTAGTAAAGCCTTGAGAGCTTTTTCACATGCTTGATGACAGAAGAAACAGGTCTTACTGTACCTACCTAGCCGAAAGAGATCCTCAGCAGTACCATAATCATCGAGAGCTTCATCCAGCCAGTCAATATATCGTTCACAAGGCATGTACTACTCTCCACCATGAACCATTGACCTAGTTACAACACCTCAAAACTTCACATCAGACCTACAGACACTAGACTCAAGAACCTACTTCACGTAACCCTCAATAAACTCTCCTCAGAACACCATACACAACACATCCTCTACATCATGAGAAAGCCCGTGAAAAAGAACATAACCAATCCTGGACACATCCTCTTTCATTCACGAAAAGAGATCAACTAATCAACTAAGTACCCTAAATAGTGTAGAGTACCCATACTCAAGTAGTAAGCTATGAGTATCACCAATTACAGGATCGTAAGTCCTCTGAAAACCAGCTATAGGCCTCTACACCCCAAGGAATACCTCCACCGCACCACCAAAGTTTACAGAAGGTAACACTTAGGGAATTAGTAGAAGTGGCGCCGGGGCCGGGATTTGAACCCGGGCGGGGCCACTGCCCCAGCGGCTTAGCAGGCCGCCGCCATGGACCAGGCTAGGCCACCCCGGCTCGCCCGTGTGAGTATAAGAAATTGTGTTTATTTGTGTTTTGCGTTATTTCACTTGCTACTGTGTTTAAAAGCACCTACATTATAGGGTCTCTTTAGGTACAAGCGGCATAGTGAGATACTAACTACACAGAATTTAAACCCTTTAAATCTGTTTTGCAATTCCTTACAGGTTAACATCCCGAGCCCACTTTACTAAACATTATTTACTAAAATGGAAACTTACTATTCTATCATTACCACACATAGGGAATTGTATATAGGAAAATTTCTGAGAGAAGAATCTAGAAGTGCTTGATGTACTCGTCTGGATAGCTAGAAACATAGTATTGGTCAACCGATAATACTGCTAGGTCTAGTAGGTTTCACTAGGTTTATGATTCAGAAAACCTTTTAGCAATGCTATCATCAGTACATCCAAAGTAATGGAGGAGTAGGAATAACAACTACTAGAGCAACATTATTCGTTCAAGAGCTAATAAATTTCCAGAAAAACCTCCAGAATCTATTAGGTAGCGTTGCAGGTTTAACTCCTAAATACCCACTTGACTATGTTAGCTTATAAGCGATTTAATAGCTAAGTACAGAAGCTACACAGCTATAATAATGACTTAGGATTCATAATTCGTCTATTCACTGCCAAATTCACACCCATGAAATTCGTTTACTCAACAGGTCACTTAGTGCGGTGAGTCTCACTAACTGTAGTAGTAACATTACCAAACTAACTATAGGCCCAAATATTCCTCCATAGCAGTTGGTAGCTATAGGGTTCATAGTCATAACACTGTACTAAAGTATTCAGCCAGCATACCTAAACAGAGTTATGAGAACCATTATAAATACAGATGAAATAACTCATGGAAATACTAGTTCTCTCGCTGCTCACCTAGCTTATATGCTAGGTGAGTACGTTAGCTAGCTAGAAGAAAGTATAGACGAAATTAAGTTCTCTGAAGGCTTTGGACTTATAATGGTAATGACATCCATTACAGGATACTTCATAAACCCAGCTAAAGTGTAGGGACTTGCAAGGTAACTCAATCCAGTACATGGGCATCCCTGAAAGGTGTGTACTTCGCTACATCAATCATTGTACTACTAACCAGAGTTAAGATGTTCATAGCTGAGGTCATACCAGCCTTCAGGGGTTTAGCTATGAAAATCATACCAAGAGCTAACTAGTACTAGACTGTCCAGTTGTCTTCCCATGAACACCAGTAACTATAGTCATAGAGTTTGTGAGTGGACTCACTATATTCTTGATATTCATGGCAATATTCTTCTTTACAAGGTTCACAATAATAGTGCTATTGATGAAGATGCTATTCTTCCTAAGCGAAGCAGTAGCTATATTTGGTAATCCCTCCGGAGGTCGGAAAGAAGCAGCCTTATAATGTGGCTACTCAAAGACCTACTAGACCAGTACTAAGAGGTTCTTAACATATAATCGATAGTAAGTAATCAATAGCAACCCCTACTTCTCCACTCCTTATATAGTAGTTAAATTTAAGTTGCTTATGATGCTCTAAATACGCCTACAAACTCACTAAATCATTCAAGTTTTAACTATTTGCGGTGTTGAACAGAAAAGCCCACCAATCATGAGGATATTTTGTTGAAGGTGTGATTGAAGAAATAGAGATTCCAGCAAAATCAAAGCTATAGAGTTATTGACTGCAAAAGCAGCAGAGCGGATATGGTTACTGCTTCAATACTTCATGAACCAGAACTCAGAGAGCGTGTAAAGATAACTGTAGGATTGAAGAATTCAGTCGATGAAAATTACAGGTAAAAATGTTAAAGAACTCTATTCAGGGTATAACACGACTAAACTAACATAGACATTAGCCTGTGCATTTACAGCTAAACACCTGATAGTTCTTTATCTGTATCTGTAATGGAGCTCTACTAAATCTTATCGACGTAGAGTCTAGCTAAATTACCTCGTATGGTCTTTAACACAAATGAAAGTAATCTTTTAGATAAGAGACTTTAGTAACCTAACTAGCTAGGTTCTAGAACAGTTGAAAAGAGTAAATTAATATTGTAGCAAGAATCATTATGAAAAATAAACATCATCCATAATCCATACTCATTACAAGACCTCTCTAATCATTACCTTTGCACTATTTTTGTTACTTTTGTTACTCATATCGACTCCCAGAGTAAGGACTTGAAGTATGTTTTAGCGTTAGCTTTTTTCCCTGAATTACCCTTATATCTGACTTCAAATTTTTGATACATATCAACAAAGAGTACAGCAGATCTTATCTGGAGACCTGTTCTATTAACTACCCCTACTTTTAGATCAGTCTGCAATAGAGTATAGTTGAAGAACTCTTTTCAGTATTTAAGGAAATCGTAATGCATAAATACGTAACTATAAGAGTCGCAATGACATAGCAATGGGTACATATATAATGTAGTTACCTACTTTCGCTTATGCGGTAGTAGTTCTTCTGGAAACCATTCCCTTATAACCCAAATAAGATCTTGCAACCTCGGTATTATGACATCTGGAAGAGGTGCTTCTGACGAGAAAATAAAAATTGGGGTTCTTACTATGAGAACCGCTTTACAATGAGCATTCTTTGCCATCTTTACATCAAAAAATGTATCTCCTACCACAATGCACCTACTAGGTGGAATATTGAATACGTTAAGAATCTTAAATACACTTTCTGGATGTGGTTTACCATGTTCCACATCGTCCCCAGTAACATAGTAATTTACAAATTGAATTAGTTTAGTCTTAGTGAGAAGAGGCTCAACTATTGATTTCGGAGAAGACGTTGCAATTGCAATCTTTATATCATAGTTCTTTAATGACTCTAATGTGGGAATAACGTCTGGAAATACCTCCGCTTCAAGTAAAACTCTCCTCTTATACTCGCTTAAAAATTTATTAACTAACTTACTTCTCAATTCTTCACTTGCATCCGGTAGTACTTTTTCAAAGAAATCCTGAGTTCTTAACCCAAAGTATCTCAATAAGATTTCCCTTGAACCAAGACGATACTCTTTGAAGATATTTTCCAGTATTGAAATCTGTATAGCATTTGTATTTACAAGTGTTCCATCAAAATCAAAGATAATGCACAGTACCATTAATGTACCCTCCGAGAGCTACTCGACTTTCACTTAAAGGTATAAAAACTTTATGGAAGAAGATTAGGAGGTATTGAGGCTTTAACCTCGATACTATGAACAAAAACACTTCGAAGGCGTTTTGGAATTGCTTAAGAGGACTTAAAAATTTGTAAAAAATATAACAAAGCTTTGAAGTAATAGCTAGTGTCCCGTAACCATCTTACCTAGCCACGCTATAATGCTGCCATATATTTGGAGGTCAGGATCGCCGCCCCACATGAAGTAATCTCCTATTATAGGCCCCAGTATTGGGGTCAATATCATTTGTCCTATAACCATGAGCAAGGCTGTAATGATGGCACCCGTGATGGCACCCCTTATTCCTCCGAAGTGATTCCCAAATACTCCGGCACATGCTGCATGGAACCATACCCACGCTGAAGGAGCAAAGATGAAGTAGGGGTATCCTAGCGCCATGACTATGAGAGCAAACGCCACTTGTGCTATTATTCCAATTACGCCTGTGATCGCAGTGGTCTTTGGTGCAAATACATAGAACATTGGAACATCAAGACCAGGCAATGCACCGGGAACTAGTTTCAACGCTATACCTTTAAAGGCAGGAATTAAGTTCTCTACAAGAAGCTGAACGCCTAATATGAGAACAGCGAAGCCTGCTGTAAATGTTAGTGATTGCATGATTGCCCATACAACAGGATGCATGCCAGCAGCTGTTGCCAGTTTAAGACATTCTGGGTAGTTTAATCCTATCAGTACTAAGTAAATTACTAGGAACAGCACAAAGAGTAGGCCTGTTGTCTCTCCTATCCACTGTAATTTCTTTGGTAAGGTCATCTCCTCCATACTTCTAACATGTGATGGCCTTTCGAGCTGTTTTCCTCCTTTTGTGAAGATCAATGATGTTATCAATACACCTAGTGAACATATGTGTCCTAGGACGTAATCCTTTTTAGGATTAATAGCGAGCGCAAATTTTGCTGTATACCATTGTTGGATCGTTACGTATATACCGGAAACAACTCCTACTACAAGTGCCAGTGGTATTCCAGAAAGGCCCCAAGTATATGCAAAGATGCCTGTTAGAATCCATGTAACAAATAGATATAACTGGCCCGTTAGGTATATATATTTCATCTTAGTTACTCTTGCTAAGAATAGATTCGTTAAGAACATCACTATCATAGCTATACCTATCTCAGTACCGTACTGACGTATGATCTTACTCGTACCGACAGTCACTTCAAGAGGCTTTACTCCAACTGTTTTTGCTAGTACGGTGCCTATTGGTTGTAATCCTTGAAACATAAAGCCTACGCCCCATAATAGGATGGCAAGCCCTGCAGCAGCTTTTATGGATCCTATTATGGTCTTGTTTATGTCTTCTTTCATTAGTAGGTAACCTATTAAAGCTATGATCCCTATGAATAGCGCTGGTTGTCTAAAGAGATTTACTATGAACTCTAGGATCGACATATCCGTATACCCCTTATTAACCTGATCGGTAACTGGTTGTAGAGCCACTTTTATTTAAAAATTTTTCAATTTTTCTTTTGCTAATAAGTGTTAATTAAAGTTAGTTAAAAAGTTATTACATAGTACAAAAATAGTTACCGAGATCTGTAAGCACAACTACGTCGTTATTATGATCTTTGTTGTGGTAATCAATCTAATGTAAGTGTGTCATGTTATATTTTAGCACCTTATCAATAACTTTAATGACTTACTTCTCAGCAGATATTCATTCCTAAGCTAAAATCATATACCTTTAAAAACCACATTCTAGTAATGTTCGGTATCTAGTAACAGTGTTTATGTAGGCAACATTAACAAACATTCAATCCTACACTTCATTCTCAACTCAATTAGAATAGTTTTGCTTAATGGTATAGTTTTGATAGTTTCGATTTCAACATCAATGTGTACTCTCCTCAGAGAGTGCTTGAACAGCAGGTATTACTCCTTGAAAGGTTCCTTATTATAGCCAATACCTAATACACGAGCTATAGTGGTGAAAGAATTGAACAATAATTACATTTAGATGCTAAAGGGAGCAGATAGAACCGTATATTGATATTTAGATGTAACACAGCATATACTACTAAAGAGAAACTAGAGGAATACTAATGATTAATTGATGAAATTGAAAAGTTATCAAATTATACAGAAACAGTCATGTGAGAACTATGTAAATCATGCGAATTTCGTCTCTTTTTATAGTAGAAACGAAAATCTTTATATATCCGTAAGATTCAGTACATGAAAAGAAAGTAGTATACGGGATGGTAGAGATGGCCAGTCCTCGAAAGGACGAGATATATATCTTAACACATGACCTTGGTACCTCAGGTGATAAAGCAGTCCTAGTAGACAGTGAGGGTAACCTTGTTGCTTCAGAGTTCAGACCATACCCAACATACCGTCCTAGACCCCTATGGGTTGAGCAGTGTCCCGAGGACTGGTGGGTGGCTGTTGTTGAGTCTACGAGGAATATCCTAAGGAAAACGAAGATACCACCTGAAAAAATTGCAGCCATATCATTCAGTGGGCACTTCCCTGGATGTGTCCCCGTAGATAAAGAAGGTAGAGTTGTACGTAAGTACGTAATGATTTGGGCGGATTTGAGAGCAGAAGAACAAGGAAAGAAGCTTGTAGAGAAGCTAGGAGGTTACGAGAATTTCTACAAGATTCATGGTCTCGGCCACCCACTAGGCATGCTCTCTATATCCAAAGTAATGTGGTTAAAGGAAAATGAACCTGAAGTCTACAACAGAACATACAAGTTCCTACAAACGTGGGACTACATAATACTTAAGCTAACAGGAAAGTTCGTAGGTGACTACGGTGGAGCTTCAAACACGGGATGGCTAGACGTAAGGAAGAGAAAGTACTCTGAGGAAATCCTTGAAGCAGCAGGAATTGATATGGATAAGCTTCCTGATCTCTATGAGTCTCATGATGTTGTCGGTTATGTAACTGATGAAGCTGCTAAAGTAACAGGTCTAAAACCAGGAACACCAGTAGTAGCAGGATCAGGTGATAGCATTTGCGCAGCGGTGGGTGCTGGCGTTGTCAAAGAGAGAACAGCCTATTGCTACATCGGTACAGCAAGTCAGCTAGCAGCATTTTCTCATGAGCCGATACTAGACCCAAAGGCACGTATAAACAACTTCTTATCAGCGATTCCAGGTAAGTACACGCCGTTCTCATACATATCTGCAGGAGGTCTATCAGTCGATTGGTTTAAGAGCACATTCCTAGGTATAGAGGAAAGCATCCTAAGCAATTTAGGAATAAAAGTTCTTGATGTCTATGAATCAAAGGCTAGAGAAGTTAAACCTGGATGTGGTGGATTAATATTCATCCCATACATTGCAGGTGGTGGAGGTCCACACTGGAATCCTAATGCAAGAGGAGCATTTATAGGCATAACGTCCCTACATACAAAGAGGGCTGACTTCTACAGAGCTGTACTCGAAGGAGTAGCTTTTGCATTCAAATGGTTAGTTGAGCAGTTCGAAGAAGCAGGCATACCACTACGTAAGTGGGGAGAGTTTAGGACAATAGGAGGCGGCGCTCTAAGTGACCTATGGGTGCAAATTCATGCAGATATTCTAAACATGAAGATGATCGTACTAGAGAATCCTCAAGACACAACAGCTATTGGAGCAGCAATCATGGGAGGTATTGGTGTAGGCCTATGGAAATCCTATGAGGAGGCCGCAGAAAGGGTCGTTAAGATAAAGAAAGTTGTTGAGCCCACACCAGAAAACGTGGAGATATATGAGAAGCTATATGAACTCTTCAAGTCATCATTCAGGAACTTAAATGAAATCTTTAATAAGTTGAGTACAATTTAAGGAGGTGAGTAAATATGGTAGAGAAGGAATATTTTCTAGTTTACGATCTTGGCACCTCTGGTGTTAAAGCAGTACTATTCAACACCGAGGGAAGAGCTATTGCACGTGAGTATAGACGTTACAATACCTATTACGTAAGACCCCAATGGGTCGAACAGAGCCCTGAAGAATGGTGGGTGGCTGTTGTTGAGTCTACGAGGAATATCCTAAGGAAAACGAAGATACCACCTGAAAAAATTGCAGCCATATCATTCAGTGGACAAATGATGGGTGCTGTTCCTGTAGATAAAGAAGGTAATCTCTTAATGAAGAGAGTCATTATATGGGAAGACATGAGAGCTGTTGAGGAAAGTGAGCATCTTGAGAAAAACTTTGGATGGGAAGAATTTTACAAGAGAACAGGTTCTGGCATGGCTGTACCTATGTATCCACTTGTTAAAATAGCATGGATAAAGAAGCATCTTTCCGAAATATACGAGAAGACACATAAGTTCATCCAATGTAAGGATTACATTAGGCTTAAATTAACTGGTAAGATAGCAAGTGACTACACTGACGCATCAAACACCGGAATGCTCAATATTCACAAGCGCACATGGGACGAAGAGGTCGTTTCATTCATGGGAATTGATATGGATAAGCTTCCTGATCTCTATGAGTCTCATGATGTTGTCGGTTATGTAACTGATGAAGCTGCTAAAGTAACAGGTCTAAAACCAGGAACACCAGTAGTAGCGGGTGCTGGTGACGTACCAGCTGCAGCAGTCGGTGCTGGCGTTGTCAAAGAGGGTATCTCATACATATGTACTGGTACAGCCTTCTGGTCTGGGATATTCACAAACTCCCCAATGATAAGTCCACAGTACCGCATATGTACGTTATGTAGCATGATACCTGGAAAGTACACTCCTCATCAATTCACTCACAGCGGTTCAGCTAGTATTGACTGGTTTATTGAGCATTTTCTGATATCAGAAAAGGAAGGAGCTGAGAGAGCTGGTATCAGCATATATGACGTTATCCAGATTAAAGCTGAACAAGTACCTATTGGAAGTGGGGGTCTAGTATTTCTCCCGTACCTAATGGGTGGAGGTGCACCACACAACAAGAGCTACATAAAGGGAGGCTTCCTCAACCTAACGCTAGCCCATAGAAAAGAACACTTCATAAGAGCAATAATGGAGGGAGTAGCATTAACAATGAGAGAAATCATAGAAATCTTCAGAGAAGAAGGTGCAAAAATCGAACTCATTAGGTTAATAGGTGGTAGTGCACAAAATGCTACCTGGAGAAAAATTATGGCAGATGTCTTAGGAGTAGAACTACTTGTTCCAGAACTACTCCAAGAAGCAAACTGCCTAGCTGCAGCAGTTGCCGCTGGTATTGGCGTAGGTATTTACAAGGATTACAGCATTGTTGAAAAATTAATAAGAGATATAGCAGTAGAGAAGCCTGATTCAGAAGCACACAAAATATACACTGAGATATACAAAGTGTATAAGAACATCTGGAGAACACTCGATTCCATTTATAAGCAACTATTTGAAGTAGGACTAAAGTACAACATCTTCTAACTTTGTTGACAAAGATAGAAATCCACATATATTTCTTTAACTACCCTTTTCACACAACTATTAACAGCTAGACAGCCCATTCGGGTGTACGTTATGGGGAGTAAATATAAACTCACGGTAGATCTCCTAGCTAGAATAATGGATACCTCACTGATAGAACCCGATACTACTGAAGAGGAAGTCAGAAAATTCATTGAACACCATAAGAAGTATCCATATGCAGCAATAGCTGTAGATCTATACTACATACCTCTTGCTGTGAAACTGCTTAAAGGCACAAAAATTGATGTAGTAGCACCAATCGCATACCCTACTGGAGGAATACCAACAGATATTAAAGTTGAACAAGCTAAATGGGCTATTGAGCAAGGAGCTAATGAGCTTGACGTTGCTGTAAATATGTACTACTTTAAGTTTGGTCAGTACGATCTGTTAAAGGAGGAAATTAGAAGAATAGTTAAGATAGCTGAATCCGAGAACGTAATTGTCAAAGTAATTCCACAAACAGCATTCCTGACTCCTGAAGAAATAAAACTATTTACAAAGATCGCTATTGAGGCCGGTGCTCATTTCATAAAAACCAATAGCGGCTATGGGTTAAAGACGCTACCTGAGCATGTGAAGATTATCAAGGATAATTACGGAGATAAAATAAAGGTTATGGCTGCAGGCGGTGTTAGAAATGCTGAAATAGCTCTTAGCATGCTGGAAGCGGGTGCCGATAGAATTGCAACAAGCACACCAGAAGATGTCTTCAATACTCTCGAGAAAGCGTGGGAAGCATTATCAGAGGAGAAAAAGGAACTTTTATATGAAAGGGTAATTAGATTGATTAAGGAAGATCCTAAATCAAAGCTAAGAGGTGAATAGTAAAGTGATCAAGCTGTCTGTGGAAGAACTTGCGAAAAGAATAGATCAAACATACCTCAAAATTGTTCCAGACAGCGAAGATGAATTTATAAAATTCCTCCTAAACGCAAAAAAGTACAGATTCGCATCTGTTGCAATTTATCCAGCGATGATACCTCTTGCTAGAGAAATCCTCAAGGGAACAGGAGTGAAAATCACAGCAGCAATAGGATTTCCTCTTGGTACAGTTCCTATAGAGCTTAAGGTACTTGAAGTTGAAAGAGCAATCAAGGATGGAGCTGATGAAGTAGAAATAGACTTTGTCTTGAATAAAGGTGCCTTAAAAAGTGGTAAAATAGATGAAGTAAGAGAAGAACTTAAAAAAATAGTAGAAGCTGCTAAAGGCCGCATAGTAAAGGCAATTATCGAAGTACCATACCTCACTAAAGAGGAGATAAAAATAGCTTGTGAACTAGCTATTGAGGCTGGAGTACACTACATAAAAACTTCAACGGGATTCAAAGGATTCCACAAGTGGAGGCCAACAACGGCAGAAGATGTGAGGTTCATTAAGTCAATAGTAGGGAATAGAGTCAAAATAAAAGCTGCTGGCGGTATAAGGACAGCAAAACAAGCACTGGAAGTAATAGAAGCGGGAGCGGATAGAATAGGTACCAGTTCTGGTGTAGAAATAATAGAGGAATATAAGAAGATGATGGAGGGTGAAAGATGAGTCAGAAAAGAATAATATTCGTTCCGGAAAATTGCAGAATATGTAGGACTTGTCAATTCATGTGTTCCTTCCACCACTTCCACGAGTTCAATCCTAGCAAGGCCTTCATACGCATATACGAAGATGAAGAAGGAAATCCACACGCAGAAATACTAGACGGATGTGATTCATGTCTTAAATGTGTAGAGTCTTGTCCATATGGTGCTCTCCGATATGAGTAAAATGGTTTGAGGTGAGAATCATGCACTTATACGCGGGGAAAATCCTCTGGGTTGATTTAACAGAAAAGAAGATAAAGGAAACATCGATAGACCACACAATAGTAGACAAGTACATTGGAGGTGCGGGTTATGCCATTAGACTTGCAATAGACATGATACCTCCAGGAATAGACCCATTCTCTGCTAAAAATCCGTTAATTATATTTACTGGGGCTCTCGTTGGAACACCGTTTCCAAGCGCAACTAAAACCATTGCTCTCACTAAATTACCAATTATTGCAGGTAAGAAAGATGGTAAGTACAAACACTTCATAGCAGTGTCTGTAGTTGGTGGAAACCTCGGACTTGAACTCAAACTTGCTGGATACGATGGACTTGTTATTACAGGGGCTTCCGAGGAGCCTGTTTACCTTAAAATAATTGATAACGATATTGAAATACATGATGCCTCAGATCTTTGGGGTAAGAAGAATATCTACGAAACTACGGACGAGCTTAGACGAAGACACAATAAGTGTGCCTCAGTAGTAGCTATAGGGAAAGCCGGAGAGCATCTAGTTAGATACGCTATGGCAATTGTTGATAAAAGAGATAGCTTAGGAAGGAATGGAGTAGGAGCTATATTTGGATCCAAGAAATTGAAAGCAATAGTTGTTAAGGGATCTAGAAAAGGTATTACAGTAGCCGACCCTGATAGATTTATGAAGAAGGTCTTAGAGGTTAGAAGGAGAATAATGGAATGGTCGTATAGACCACATTGGATAAAGCTCGGTATGGGTGCGGGTTGGAGAACATTTAAACATACACAATACCCCGGTATATGGCCTAAGGATAAATGGGATAGATTGTGCGGAGAAGAGAAGAGACTCGAGACTCTAGAGAGAACATATGCTTGTCCAACATGTTTGATTGCATGCAGAATAAAGTGGAGGATAAAGACAGGTGATTACGCGGGATGGTGGGGGTTAGGATCACCTTATGGTAAAAGTGCAACAAGTGCTATGTTATGGGGTATAGAGGACTATAATAAGATGATATACCTTGTCTGTCTAGCTAATAGAGAAGGTCTAGACTACTATACATTTACTAGGTTAGTAGATTTCTTTACAAAGAAGGTCGTAGAGGGAGCAATTCCAAAAGATAAGCTAGGTGAGGAAATAAGGAGAGACTGGAATTGCTACTTAAGGTTATTCTATGAAGTTATAGAAAGAAAGGGAGTAGGTAATGATCTAGCTGAAGGATGGCTTGGAGTTGCAGAAAAATATGGTCTAGATCCACAGGAATACTGGTATGCAGGTATAAATAAAGGCGTTGATTTCATATACGATGCTAGACCTGCTAGATTACATCCACTAATGTTCACATTCGTTGTCAATCCAAGGCCTCATCACGGGGGTTGCCATACAAAAACAGCACAAGTATTACGACCACTTAAAGAGATTAGGGAGCAGTTTGAACATTGGGGGATTCCTAAAGATAGACTTGAACAAATATTCCAGTTCACACCATATAGTGGAGCATTTAACGTTGGTAGGTACACGAAATACATGGAAGATGGAATGATGGTTCACAACAGTCTCGGTACGTGCTCAATGTATACATTCTTCGGCTTCTTTGGAATAGATGACTTAGCTGAAGCCTATTCAGCAGCCACTGGAAAAGAAATTAGCGCTGAAGAATTACTGAGATGTGGAGAGAGAGCATTTAACCTCTATAGATTACTCAATGCACGTGAAGGATTTACAAGAGAGGATGATAAAGTTCCAAAAACATGGCTTAGACCCATGAATACTCCAGAGGGAATTATCGAATTGAGAGATTACTATGGAATAATTCAGCTAACTACAGATGACTTGCATAGAATTCAAGATGATTACTATGATGAACGTGGTTGGGATCTTGAAACAGGATTACCAAAAAAGGAAACATTAATAAAGCTGGGTATCGATATTGAATCCCTTCCCGAAGACATCAGAAATCTTCTGCGGTAAAATACATCCAAACTACTACTTTATATACTCTATTTGTTATATGACAAAGTGTTCTAATTTCAAGTATTGTGCCTTTCGTGTGATTAGACATAAAAATAAACTTCATCTATGAAACGATTAATAAGCTAGATTCATCAAATAGTTCATTTAGTTGTTGACAATGTCTATGCTACAGGGGGTTTGTGGTTTAGTAGGTCGTATATGTGAATTAATTACGAGGGCTATCTCATGGTCTATCTCTCTAAATAGAGACCGTGAATTACCCTGGAGAGTAGAGAAGGATCCCTACAAGATCCTGGTTGCTGAGCTACTTCTGAGGAGAACACAAGGTGAGAAGGTGGTTCCAGTTTACCTTGAGCTAGTGAGACGATACCCAACACCACAGGCTCTAGCCCTAGCATCCATAGATGAATTGAGGAAGATACTGCAACCTCTTGGTCTACACAATACTAGAGCACGTGAATTGAAGGAACTAGGTAGAGTACTCGTTGAGAGGTATGGTGGTGAAGTTCCTAGAGAACTCAATGAATTACTTAGTCTTCCAGGGGTTGGTGAGTACGTAGCTAGAGCTGTGAGGGTTCTGGCATTTAATTTCAAGGACCCACTAGTTGACACCAACATAATTAGGGTTATTTCACGAATTAGCGGTATTGAGCTAAAGCAACAAAATCCAAAACACGTTAAATTTGTTCACAATGTGCTGAGTAGAGTTATTGAGATGTTTCCTGATGCAAAGAGAGCAAACCTAGCACTGCTAGATTTCGCAGCAGTTATCTGTAAAGCTAGAAATCCACGATGTAGTGAATGCTTTGCAAGAGATCTATGTGCAACATATGCTAAGTGCGTGAAGTCCACAAAGTAAGTAGCTTTAAAAGCAGTACAGTACCAGTAGTGCTAGGGAAGATAGGTGAGTACCGTGTCGAGAATTGGTCACATTAGAGAGATCTTTAGACCAAGAATTGGGAGGATATACCCTATCGAGCTGAGGAGTAGAGCACATGGCTATAAGAGTGAAGTTAAGGGTAAGGAGTAGGAGTACAGGTAAGGTACTTGAAGTAAATGCTCTAGTTAATTCAGGTTACGAGACTGAGAGACCAGAACTACTCGTTCCTACTAAAGTAGCTGAGCTTCTAGGTGTATGGCCATCACCACCGAGACCTTACATAGCTAAAGACTACTTCACAACAGGTGGCCCAATTAGAAACTACGTACTCCTCGATGAAGTTGAGGTAAGTATAGTGGTAGACCAAAGTACAGGATCAACAATGTGTGGACCTAGTCATCTCACCAATAGAGGAGGAAGTACTGATAAGCGATAAGTTAGCTGGAAAACTCGGTATACAGGTATTCGACTTTGCTGAAGGGATATGGAAGCTAAAAACAGATCCACCAGAAACGAGAAGGAAAAGCGTTGAGAGACAGATCTGGAGATGAAGCCATGATGTGGAAAATCACAAAAACCCCAAACGAGAGCTAAGTACGGAAACGCCCCCGTAGCTTAGCCTGGTTATAGCGCCCGGCTGATAACCGGGAGGTCCCGGGTTCAAATCCCGGCGGGGGCACCAAATCCCATACTCACTTCTACTGTCTCTTCCCCTCAGCCTTCTTCCTCATTGCTAACCCAACCATGATACATGCGTAGACATGTAGTTTCCATGCCTCAGGTCTATCACCATACTCCCAAATAACCTTCCTGGCTAAGTCTCTCACCTCAAGGGCTTCCTCAAGAGTTAACTCATCCTTATCGAGAAGCTCCTTTATCCTTCTTCACTCCTCCTTACTTAATGGATTAGCAAGAGCTAGATCAATAAGTCCCCTAGCTTCACCTTTAACTAAGTCCACTCTCTCCTTTTTAATAACACCTTCACTAGCAAGAAATTCAACAAAGAATTCTTGGTAATTGACGAATGCCATACCTAACCTCATAGTTTTGGATTCAAGAGGTAAAACCTTGCATCTATTTGAGCAAATTTCCTACCTAACCAATAAGCTAGTACAGCAATTGAAGACACAGTAGTCAATCCTAAACTCAGAAAACCGACAACTAGTTCCAAAAACACCAACAAAACACCACCAACCTAGGTAGAGAGCAGAATAAATTTTCAACCTCACCCTCGGTGAACATGTTCAAACCTGTAAACTGCAACTAGCTGTAAAACGAATAAATGCAAAATCAAATCAATAAACCACTTATAATTTAAAGAAAAGGTTATAATTTAAAGAAAAGGGCAATCGTCTATGGTGTAACGTCTAGAGTACCTAGGTCATGCTCGATACCATCTATAGGGCTAAAAACTATAGCTACAGGAGTGCTGTATACAATGTAGGTCATCCAGAAAATACCTGCTATGTAGGCAACAGGAACACCATATATAAAAATCACCTCTCTCCAACCCATAGGGAACATACTACTCTACAGCATACGCCTGATTACATAAGCGACCATATTCTGGGTGATCTACCTCTGGTATTATGTATCTAAATTCCCATCCAGAAAGGCAACTAAAAGCACCTTGTAGATGAAGTACAGTACCTACTTTAAGCTCATATGAGTATAGCTTGCCTATAACTTCGATGTCTGGGTATATCATGAAGCTAATGTCCACAACCACTTTAACCCATGCTGAATCGCTATACCCACCTTGGAGGGTGAGGATTGGGAATGGTTTCACCTATGTAGTTAGAAAATGTGGGTTAATGAACTTCAGCACCTTCCTCCGTGATATGACCGGCAATAACAATGCCTTTCTCTCCATTCCTTAAAGCATAGAAACCCAACGTACCTATACCATAGAGATTCCATACACCCTACTCATCAATATAACCAGACTCTACTCTGATACCACCAACTAACGGTCTATTATAATCCTGTTTACCAAGTAAAACTAGTTTACCTTGTTCAAACAATATAGGTACTGTACCAACTTTCTCACGTACAAGCTCAATTATTTTCAAGCAGTACTCATAACGTAGTTCTCCCTCCTTGAAGAAAACCACAACTGTAGGTCCTAGTGGAGGTAAATTATCGTAAGGTAGCATTCTATGCCCAATGTAAAGTATAGGCATATCTCTAAGTGATCCATTAATCCATTCTTTCGATAATAACTTAGCTGCTTTAACTACATCCTCTAAAGTTGCTACTGCATCTACCAACTCAATGCGGACAAATGTAGGTACTTTACCTAAATAATCGAGAATTTCTCTGTACGTTTGATTTGTTACTTCCTTAACAACTACGTAGAGTACGCCCTGTTTCTTACCTTTAATTAATGCTGTAGCATTAATCCATATGCTAGTATCAATGATCTCGATGCCCTTTGCTCTAAAGTATTCCTTAGCTAGGTCTATTTTTTAGCTAGGGATAGAAGTAATTCTTGAACTTCTGTATGCAGAACTTCGAGTTCTCTCAATAGAGTGTAGTTCATTGGTCCTCTAAAGTACGTATGTACTCTAGTGACAGGTTTTAGCTCTTTTCCATCCCAAAGAAGTACCCTTACTTTGACTACCACAATCTTTACTTCGTTGTCACCTTCATTTTTACTTAGTATTTGTATGGGGTTGGGATTGAGGCTCTTTAGATTGTCTAAATTAAGCAGTATAAGTGGTACTAGTGCTGAGATAACTAGTATACAGACCAGCACTAGAAGTACTCTATAGCTTACCTTTAACTTTATCATGAAATCTCCTGATATACTGCCGAAGAAGGGAATTATTTTTTCTCTTGACTCTGGACTTGGACTAATGGTATGAGTGTATTAGTGGATTAGGTGTTCTATCATGAAGTTTCTTAGACCTAGACCTCCTTTGTCTGCTGGGGTCTTCCTTACGTATAGGTGTTGTTGTGAGTGTAGGCACTGTATGTACGTTTGTTCTCCTAGGTGGTGTGATTACTGGATTGATCTTGCTGGTCTTAGGGTTGTTCTTGAGAAGTTGGTTTCTTGCTTTAGGTTATACTATCCTCCTGAGGTCTTTCATAGGAGGAGGTTGCTTGGTCTTAACTATGGTCTTCACTTAACTGGTGGTGAACCTTTTCTTAGGTACGATATCCTGCTTCGTGCTGTTGAGGTTGCTAAGGATGTTGGTGTTCCTGGTCTCTTTGTTGAGACTAATTGCTTTTGGTGTACTAGTCGTGAGGTTGTTTATGAGAGATTTCGTGAGCTATATGATAGGGGTCTTGATGGTGTCTTGATTAGTGTTAATCCTTTTGTTATTGAGTTTGTTCCTTTTGAGAGAATTGATCTTGCTGTTGAGATTGCTAGAGAGGTCTTTGGTGAGGGTAATGTCATTGTGTTCTATCCTATCTACTACCATCAGTTTAAGGTGCTTGGTGTTAGGGGTAGATTGAGGTTTGAGGATTACCTGTCATTGATTGGTAGTGACTACGGTACGTATCTTAGCCCTGACCTCATTCTCCCTATGGGTAGAGCTGTGTACAGGCTAAACTACATCTACGAGAGGTATCCTGCAAAGTACTTCTTCCATGAGAACTGTCTCTACGACTTGACTAGACCAT
Organism: Thermoprotei archaeon; assembly: GCA_003649205.1. Classification (GTDB taxonomy): domain Archaea; phylum Thermoproteota; class Thermoprotei; order Thermoproteales; family B15-G16; genus B15-G16. The sequence goes on along the minus strand of QMRC01000001.1, from coordinate 136,394 downwards.
GGCACATTCATGTGGATTGCTTCTTCAACTATGTACCTGGTTACTGCGCTGGTTTGAGTCTTGGTGATGCTAGGAGGTTGGAGGATATTCTCAGTGGTCTTGACCTCGATAACTACCCCATTCTACGTGCTCTGACTAAGGGATTGGGTGAGTTGTATAGGTTTGCTGTTGAGAACTATGGATATAGAGAGCGTAAGGACGGTTATGTCTCGAAATGTCACCTATGTCTCGACATTAGGCTTCACATATTTCAGGAAGCTAGGGATGAGTTTTATGAACTACAGCCGAGGGAGTTCTACGAGAGATTGCTTGAGGAGTTAGGGATGAGAATTGGCGCCGGGGGTGGGATTTGAACCCACGCGGCCCCCATGGGGCCACGGGCTCTCAAGGCCCGCGCCTTAGACCTGGCTCGGCCACCCCGGCTCTTCAAGACATTGAGTTTCTTCGGGGGTTTATAGGTTTATTTCATGGTTAGTTCGTGCCTACTACATTACACTACTTTGAGAAAACGATATATTGCTCTTCGTGCTATTGCTGTGAGGGCTCGATGTGCATTGGTGCATTTACTGATGTTGATGAAGTTGTTAAGTTCTTGAGGAAGCTATCTATTAAATACGTTAGGTTCCTTGTTGTGGATATTCATGGTGGTTTGAAGGGTGAGTTAGTTCCACTTGATGAAGCTATTGATATCTTTAGATCTGGATTTGGTTTCGATGGTTCCTCTATTCCCGGTCTTCGTTCAGTACATGAAAGTGATGTGTATGCTGTTCCTGATATCTCTACTCTCTTCACTGAGTGGTGGTTGAGTAATAGGGTGGCTTCTGTTATCTGTGATGTTTATGTTGGTGAGGGAAAGCCTCTTCCTAACTACTCTCGTGAGGTACTTAGGTCTGCACTGAAGTTGTTGGAGGAGAAGGGATTGAGGCTCAAGGTTGGTGTTGAGCTTGAGTTCTTCCTAGTTAAGCTAGTTGATGGTAGACCTGTCCCAGCTGATGAAGGTAGGTACTTTGAGGTCGGTCCTGTTGCTAAGTGTGAGAACGTTGTTTTGGAGATAGCTGAGTACCTTCGTAGATGTGGATTTAAGGTACTTAAGATTCATCATGAGGTAGCTCCTGGTCAGTACGAAATTGACTTAAAGTTTGATGATGCTCTGAAGCTAGCTGATAAGATCGTGATCCACAGGTACATTGCTAGGTGTGTTACCGACAAGTACGGTCTAGTAGCTACATTCATGCCAAAGCCTTTTTGGGGTCTAAATGGTAGTGGTGCTCACCTACATATCAGCCTACATCGGCTAGATACTGATGAGAATATATGCTTTGAAAGGGGCGTCTTAACAGAGATCGGTAGGTTGGTTATCGGTGGTTTACTTAAGTTTGCTAAGTCTATGTGCTTTCTCGTAGCTCCTCTCGTGAACTCGTATAAGAGGTTAGTTCCTGGTTATGAAGCACCAACAACAATTACGTGGGGTGTAGGTAATAGGTCAGCTCTCGTTAGGGTACCTCACTATGGAAACCAGTTAACTACTAGGATAGAGTTCAGATTACCTGATGCATCCTTCAACCCGTACATAGGGCTGGCATCTGTAGTATACTCGATAATGCTAGCTCTCGAGCAGAGAATTGAACCAGATCCACCAATATACACCAGTGCTTATGAGGTAGATGTGAGTTTTGAGAGGAAATTACCGGTAAATCTAGAACACGCTATGATACTTTACACGAATTCACCACTCTACAAGTACTTTCCACGTGAATTCAATGAGCATATACTGAGGATCAAGAAGCTTGAGTGGAGTGAGTACGTGAGAGAAGTTGGTTCTTGGGAAAGTACGTGGAATATAGTTAGTGATTGGGAGTATACGAAGTACCTACAGCTAGTCTAGCTAATTCTAGTCTTTAACTTCCCGATCATAGCGTACGTAGCTACGAGAAATGGGTAGAACTCTAGTTTACCGAGTAGCATATCCACCATCAAGATAACCTTACCGAGAGGATGTAGTTGTGGTGACGTTATACCAACTGATAGACCAACACAACCCATAGCTGAAGCAACTTCGAAGAAAGAATCAACAAATCTGTAGCCAAGTGCTGTGAGTATGGAGCTACTTATGAGTAGTGTGAAGAGGTACAGTGAGGTAAATGAGGTTACCCTAGCAACTACATCATCTGTTAAAGTTCTTCCACCAACAATCCTCTTAATGAGTATGTGAGATGGGTAGAGTGTTGACTTTAGTAGCCACTGAAGGTACTTCAGTAGCACAATGAGTCTGTAGACCTTGATACCACCAACTGTTGAGCAGGTACAGCCACCTATTATCATTGAGAAAGCAAGTATAACCTTAGTGGCATCACTGACCTTACATAGATCTTCTATTTGGAATCCTGTCGTGGTAAGTGCTGATACAGCATGGAAGATCCCCAGCTCAATAGCTTTAGGTGTGCTAACACCATCTACAAGCATGTACGTTACTACTGTTGATAATGAAGATAACGCAAGTAGTATTAGTAAGGTGTTTGTCTCGATTGAGAAGAAGCCACGGACATCACCTCTAAATAGCTTGGCATGATCTATGAAGCTAATTGCACCCAGTATCATGAAGAGCACCACAGCTACCTCCATAGGTAGAAATCTTGGTCCTAGGAGATCAGCGTAGTGCTTCAAGCTATCATGCCAGTTACTGAAGCCACCTGTAGCAACAGCAGTCATACTGTGGACAAATGCATCAAGAGGCGTCATACCCGTGAGGAGGAGAGCTAGTGTACAGAGGAGAGTATATACGAGGTATATCCTGAGTATCGTCCGTGCAGTACCCTTAACAGTAACCTCAATTCTACCACCTCTACCCTCAGCTAGGTATAGAGGAGCTGTTACAGTACCTGGTCTAGAGAATATAGCTATCGCAGCAACAGCAATACCCATCTCACCATACCACTGAAGGAAGCCACGAAGAAGCTTAATAGATACGGGTTGAAGCTCTATTACATGCGACATAACTGTCAATCCCGTCCCTGTTAAACCACTTACTGCCTCAAACATAGCATCAAGAAAGGGCAATCCCGAGATCACAGCAAAGGGTACAGCAGCAATAAATGGTGAAATCAACCAAGTGAGTACGACTATTAGAAAAGCCTCAAGGACCGTAATTGGTCTCTCAATTCTTGTAAATATGTAGATTAGGTAGAGCAACATAGCACTTAATGTACCTTCTAAAAATAGTACAGACCCAGAGTATAGCTCCTTAATAGATCCGATAGCAGCACCATAGAGCAGACCCACGAGACCAGATATCCCAAGAAAAATGCATGTAACCAAGAGTGTGAGAGATAGATATGATACAACGTTTCTAGCTGAAATCGGTACTAGTAACGACACCACTATCAAAATATTCAAAATACATTTAAGGATAGTGCTTTAACCCAAGAAGCTGTAGACACATAAAATAATGGCGAAGAAAGAGTGATGAAAACCCGGAGGCCTGAGTGATGAAGAGTATTTTCGCTACTGATTACCTAAACATTAGAACTATGCTGTACCACGTACTCCCCCTGTACACTGATCTTATGATCTCGGTATAGTTAATGTATGGCAAGACTCTTTCAGGATTAAGATAGGTGAGGTACATAACCCTACTTCGTGCAGATACCTGAATTCTAATACCTTCGTATCCTCTCTTAAGACACTCACTTACTATGCCTTCTAACTTCTTGATCAATATCTTCAATCCAAGATCACTCAGAGTATCGAGGTAACAAATGAAATAGAGATAATCTCTAGGGAATCCGATGTCATCAGGAAGAACATATCGCTCTCGGTAGAGGACTAACTCATTATTTCTAAGGTACTTACTGTATTTGTACTGCCCTAGTAGTCTAGACAACAGATATAGCAGGCACTTAACTAATTTAGCTCTTAGATTGCGAGAATTAGCTATGTGGACTTCTCTTAGGTGTCTGTAGGATGATGAACATCCTCTAAAGCTATCTAGTCTATCTCGAAGTAACCTTCTATAGAATGACAACTTACTTTTGACATACCTCCCCCGTCTCCGAAGAAGATGAACAGGTTCTTCAAGTGAAAATGGAGGAGTTAAAACTCTCCTTACAACTCCCTTTACACAACTTCTAGCAAAGAACTCAGCATCTTCACCATGATTTAGGTCTACCCAACCACCAAACCTTATAGTTGTCTCCCTTAAGCTAAAGCCATAGGGTGTGTAGACCTCATTTTGTTTACAGATCTTGAGTAAGCCAGTGACTAACTTGCCGAATTCCTCTGTGAAGTACTTATCGAAGTCAATATACATGACGTAATCTCCACGTGTGTGACGTAATGCTATGTCTCTTCCCTTACCTCTACTGCATTTCTCACGAATACACCTAATGGGATAGAGACTACTTAATTCAACTAGAGCTTCGTACGTACCATCATTCGAGAAATTGTCTACTACAACAACTTCCCAACTAATGCCAGTAGCCTGAAGTGCCTTAGCTAGGGATGTGATACATGTCCGTATGGTCCTAACATTATTATACACTGTACCGTAGATGGAGATCACTGGCTTGCTCACAAATTGGAGACAATAACTAAGATCGCTTTATAAATTCAATACTTAGCAGTATCTTGCTGAACAATGATTTCCCACAATATCGTGAAGTGATTCCGCTAGGTATTCAACTTCTTCTTTAGTGTTGTAGATGTAGTAGCTTACTCTAACAGTACCTTCAACGCCAAGCCTCTGATGCAATAAGTGAGCACAGTGCGTCCCTACCCTTACAGCAATACCGTACTCATCAAGCATCTTCCCTACAGTGTATGAATCTAGTCCACGTAGGTTAAAGGTAATGATGCCACATCTCTTCTCTGGATCTCTAGGACCATAAATCATGATGTAGTCGTGAAGATCTTCCTCAAATAACTTAAGTGTGTACCTAAGCAGTTCAACTTCATGTCTATGAACTTCCTCCATACCTAACCTCATGAGGTACCTCGCAGCCTCCATGAGACCTACTGCACCTGCTACATTCGGTGTACCTGCTTCAAATCTCCTCGGAGGATCCTCATAGGTTATGGAGCACGTCGTAACCTCCTTAACAGTACCACCACCGAGCTTAAATGGTTTCATCTCCTGAAGAAACTCCAATCTCCCCCAGAGAACACCGATTCCTGTAGGTCCAAGCATCTTATGACCGCTGAATGCTAGAAAGTCAATACCTAGATCCCTGACATCTACCTTCATGTGAGGAACTGACTGCGCTCCATCCACAACAACTACAGCCCCAACCTCATGTGCGATCTTAACAATAGTCTTCAAGTCATTGACTGTACCCAGAACATTTGACGCATGCGTAATCGTTACTACCTTAGTTCTCTCACTAATGACCTTACTCAATTGCTCATAATTTAGCTCACCCCCATCATTTATGTCTACTATCACTAACCTCGCCTTCTTGACCTTAGCAACATGCATCCATGGAAGTAAATTGCTGTTATGCTCCATGACAGTAGTAACAATTTCATCCCCCTCCTCAACAACCTCCATACCTAGACCATACGCAACCATGTTCAACGCTTCAGTTGCATTGTACGTGAATACTATTTCAGAGCTAGAACGTGCATTCACAAACTTCGCAATAACTTCACGAGCTTCCTCATATAGTTCAGTAGCCTCTCTACTCAAGGTGTAGACACCACGAAATACATTAGAATAGTGCTCCTTGTAGAACGATGCTATAGCCTCAATAACCTGTATAGGCTTTAGAGTTGAAGCTGCATTATCTAGGTAGACGAGAGGTTTATCACCGATTCTACGCTTGAGGATAGGGAAATCCTCTCGAATTCTATAGGGATCCAGTTTACCCATTGTAAACTCCTCACTACAGAGAACAGTAACTCAAGACAATTAATTACTTTTCAGACGACCGATATGCCATAGTGTACACATAATAGAACCACTACAGGACTTACTAGGTAAGCGAAAGTTCCACTAATAGAATCACTATAGTACCAATAGTACACACATGGAATACAACAGTCATCGAAGAGGTAAAACACCCATCTGAAAGGAGAAACAATTCTGTATGGCACTACCAGGTACAGAAAGCACCTGCTCCATACAGTTAAACAGCTCTGAAGGTAACACCAGTAAAAGTATGAATAACAATAGAACAACGGAATATAAATAATAATGCTACTCTTTAGGAACGAAGTGCTTGATTAAGCCATCTAGTATGAACGTCAGTATGAGAACCCGGTACTCCTTAAGTAATGAGTTTACGGACATCATCATGTTGAGAGCTACGTAGTGGCTCCGTAGTAAATACACATGATGTTGCTTGCTTTCTACCCTATTTCTGTAGGTACGATGGTGGGCGTAGTACCCTATTGCTTTGAGTGGTATGTTGGTGAAAGTGAGTGTGGCTTTACGGATAGTGTTGAGATTGTTTTTACTCTTCGTGCTAGTAGCTAGCACTGTGGCTGGATGTTATTACGAAGGACTTAAAATAGATAATTTAGTTGAGAGATCATGTTAGTTAAGAGAGGAGGAGTACCACAATCCAATATGTTCACAGTATAGAGATGCTGGGAAGATGCTGTGAGTTAATTCTGCACTCCCATTTTGGTGAAAGTGGTAATTCTGAAAATTACTTCCTGCTAAAAATACCTCTGATCCTTTCCTCAATCATCTTCACGATATTGGTAACTTCATGATCTCTAATTAACTTACTCAAGTACACAAGTACTTCATGTCTTGTTGTGAAACCTCCGTCTTCTGATGCTCTGTACGTGATGACTACATCAACTCTCTTCACGTACATTGGAGATAAATTTGAGAGGAGTGAAGCTACCATAGAGCCTAGTATTAGAGCTAGGTCACCTGACTCAATATCGGATATTACAATCACCTTCTCACCAAATCTCTCAGTAACTGCTATAGCCGGCTCTCTACTCCATACCTCACGTCTGAGAACTTCAAGAGGAATACTAGGTGGTTCTGATACAGCATAGAGACTCTTCCTAACGTCATTAAGGCTACTAGCTAATACAATAACGTTTCCGAGTAAGTAAGCTCTAAGTCTCTTCCCTCCAAGTAGTTTCCTCAGGGCATTGAGGGGTACTTCCTGTACCTCACCTGACATAGGTAACACCCATCACCTATACACTACTTCACCTGAACACAAATGCTTATAACGTAGCAAACACCATACGCTGTGAGGTGGCTAACCTGAAACCAATAAATATTAAGAATATCGCCTGGGTACTAGCAATCGCCATCACTGCTCTCGTTACCTTCTCACTATGTCACATCATGTACAGTGCAGAGTTAATGGAGGTGAAGGAGGATTACTGGAGATTAGTTACAGAGCTAAATCACACAAAAGCTCTATTGAGTAGCTACAGAGATAGGTACATCATAATGGAGAAGATGTATAGAGAACTTGAGAAATCGTATAATGTCACTAAGCAACAACTTAAGGAAATTGAGACAGAGTTGAAGGAGTACAATAGTACTGTGTGCTCAGTAGTTAAAGAGCTTAATCTTAGGCAAAAGGTTCAGAGCGATTTCATAGAGTTGATCACGGTTGCTGTGCTAGCTCCTGAAGCTAAGGATAAGTTAGTGAGTATCTTCCTTGAGATGGAGCGTGATGTCAAGAGTACAGGAGATGAAGATCTTGTGAAGTTATGGGAGTTCGCTAAGAAGGAGTTAATGGAGAAGGACTACAGAGGGTGGATGGAGTGTCTCTTCAAGTTAGTTTCAATGAACCAGTACAAGATCGAGAAGTTACTTAAATCACTACCACCAAGGATTGAGAGGTCTAGGGAGTAGTACACGTTATGGTCTATGTACGTGAGCTAACACCGAAGGTACCTCGTTTTGATCCTATTGAGTTAGCTAGGTTAACTGAAAGTATTGTCTGTAAGAGAGTTGGTACTAGAGTTGCTAGGAAGTATACCCACTTCAAGGTTGTGAAGTTCTATGGTGGTGTCGCTACTGGGTTTGTTGTTGGTTGTAATCTCAGGTGTTTCTTTTGCTGGAGTCCACCCTCTAGAGATTACCCTGAGAGATATGGTAGGTTCTACACACCTGAAGAGGTTGTTAATACCTTAGTGAAGTTGATGAAGAGTGTAGGTGGGGATAGAGTTCGTATTAGTGGTGGTGAACCGACCATATCTAGGGAGCACCTAGTTCAAGTACTTGAGCTTATTGAAGCTAGGTCTGATATTAGGTTATTCATACTTGAGACAAATGGCATTCTTCTCGGCTACGATAGGTCCTATGTCAAGGAATTGAGTAGGTTTAGGGATAAGGTAGTTGTTAGAGTTAGCTTGAAGGCTGGTACTCCTGAGAAGTTTAGTGAGAGGACTGGTGCTAAGCCGAATTACTTTGAGTTACCATTTAGAGCAATTAGGTGGTTACTCGATGAGGGTGTTGAGACTTACGTAGCTGTCATGACTGATCCTAGGTTAATGACTAGAGAAGAGAGGAGGATGTTGTTCTCCCTACTCACAGGTATAGATCCTAAACTACCTCTTGAGGTTGAGGAGGAGAGTATTGAGTTCTTTCCACAGACTAGGCGTAGGTTAAGGTTAGCAGGTATTGAGCTATAGCACTGTCACTATCTGAGGTACCACCAGCACTGTAGCTGATACCAGTGGTATGGATATGTTGTCATCTATCTTATCAAAGTGCTCAACTATACTAGCTACTAACCCTGAAGCTGCACCCAGTACACCATACATGAGGTATCCAACAGGTACACAGAGCAACGCCATAGCTAAATTACCTATCCAAGACTTTGTCCTCCTACCATTAACTAGATGACGTACAATTCCAGTAATACCGTCACCACAGGACATGAAGAATATCGGTAAAACAGCTAACCTAACGTCAACATACCAGAGAGAAGTAACAATGACGCCCCACATAATGGCGAAGTAGACTTCCGATAACCTACCAGGTATCTGGAACCAGTACATTAACTTACCAGTTCTATGAGGTATGTAGACGATAGTAGCTAGTATTAGTGAGCAGATAAGCGGTACTATAGGGCTTGTGAAAAGTACTGGTAGCAGTATTACCGTTACACCACCAGCTAAGACATGAATGAGTTTTCTAGCTACGTAGATACCAGCTTCGTGACCATCAACTCTCCTAAATACCTCGTAGACCTTCCTCGATATCACAACTATGACAAGTACATTCCAGAGAAGCAGAATTAAACCACACAGTACCTCGTACACTGACGGTACTAGACAGTACATCTCCTCTAACACCGTAATACAGAAATTGACGAGAAGGAATTTATCAGTCAGCGAGTTACCAGTACACTGAACGTAGCTCTAGGTGATGAAGTGACTACAGTCTGAGCAAGTGATGTATCCTCCAGCTACTGACCACACCTTAATGCTCCATTACACAAGCTGAATAGCATAGCTAAATAGCTAATACGTAGCTCATATCTACCCCGACTAACCAGAACCTAGCGTTACTGCATTACCCTCAGAGATCGTGAAGTGTACCGTAGAGGGAACACTCCTTAACCTATCTCCTACCGGTGAAGTAGATCTAGCTAGTAAAGGAACTAGGTATACCTCTATACCACTTCACAGACATTACGAAATCTTTATCTTTTAACATATTATTTTAACTATAACACGAGGTTGGAAAATCATGAGCACAGTTAGGGGTCTAACAAAGCTCGAGACAGCGCTAATAGTACTAACAATTGTGCTGCTAGTCATCGCGTGCTGGGGCTGGATGAGACCTACACAACCACAGGTAGCACCTTCTCCACCAACACCAGCACCGAAGGTAAAGGTAGTAAAGGAGGTAGTAAAGGTAAAGATGTACTATGTACCTATCCTGAATAAGTGGATGAGCGAAGACGAGATTAGAGAAGCTATTAGAAAAGAGGGTACAGTAGTCATTGCTGATTGGACCTATGGTGGACTCGTAGAGACGTACCACGTACCAGCTTTTAAGAAGTACGTCAAGGACCGTTGGGGTGTAGATATTGAGGTTAAGTGGATTGGTACTCAAGAGCCAGAGGTCATAGTATCCTCAGTGCTCCAGGCAGTAAAGGCAGGACAACCACCACCTTATGACGTCGTTGCTATAGAGGCACCTTACTTCTTCCGAGCACTGAAGGCAGGCGCGATAGAACCAGCGATATATGTTGGCAATCCACTCATGCAGAACCTCAGGTGGGTACATCCATTCTTCCTACAGTTCCAACCCTATGGAGTAGTATTCCAAGCCATCGATACAGCCGGGCTTCTAGTCAATACTGAGAAAGCAGGATGGATCAAAGACTACAGAGACCTAGCAGATCCAAGACTCAAGGGCCACGTAATATTACCAACACCGGGAACCGTACACTTCGCTAACTTCCTAGTGAACCTAGCCCTAGCCATGGGTAAGGACTACAAGAACCCAGCAGAGATGGAAGAAGTAATAAAGTTTGCTGCCGAGAAAATACATCCCAATGTACTCAGGTACACAGTATCAGAAGCTGAGATCATAGAGTACTTAGAGCGCGGAGAAGCATGGGCAGTTGCTTGGTGGTGGTACCTAGCCCCAGTAGAAGCAGCTAAGGGCTACCCCATAGCAAGAGTCGCACAACCACAAGGTAACGTATTCGTACCAGGAATTGCCTGGATACCTAAGGGTGTCAAGCACCCAGTACTAGCACAAATCTTCATAGACTTCCTGATGAGTACAAAGTTCTGGTTCGCTTTAGACTTTCCAAAGTACAGAGAGTCTAAGGAGGACTTCCTGATGCTACATCAGAACCTACTTAATGATACTAACTTTAAGCTACTACCAGACTGGATAAAGCCAATATATTCAAAGATATACCCGTACCCACTTGATAAGATGTTTAAGTGGTACGTCTTCCCAGATTACGAATACATTGAGAAACACATCGAAAAGTGGTCCGAGCTATATAAGAAGTACGCTGGACTGACGTAGTACTCTCCTACCTTTCTACACCGAAACCAAATAACAATCTTTTTTCTAACCTTTTTACCTAGTTATCTAGACTTAAATCGTGAAAATACGTACTTGGTGATGCTATATGCGACTTACCACAAACGTAAGTCGCGTGGTTGTGTACCTAGCGCTAGTACCAACGATACTCTACATAACCCTGTTCTGGGTAATCCCCATACTACACGTGTTCATAGTAAGTCTAACGTATCGTGACTCCTTCATTATGGGAGCCCCCCGCTTCGTAGGATTTACCAATTATGCGAGAGTGTTTAGCGAGTACGTTAGATGCATTGAGAACTCTATAAAGCTACCACTAGCAGCAGCTATTGTGGACCTAATCCTAGGGTACCCCCTAGCATATATCCTTGCACGTAGGAAGGTGCTATTTCACAATGTCCTCAGAGCATCACTAATTTTCCCATACTTCGGAGACCTCTACGTATCTTACGGTCTGTGGAACATGTTCTTACCCGGAGGAATCTTTGACTTTGTATACAAGTTACTAGGTGTATCCTATAGACAAGTACTTTACACACCCTACGCCGTTATAGCTGGGTTCTCAATATTTACACTACCATTCATGGTCCTATACGTATCTTCCAGCCTTCAAGAGATAGATCCAACAATAGAAGAAGCCGCCCTTACACTAGGGGCTACACCTATAAAGGCGTTCTTCAAAGTCATATTCCCACTAACACTCCATGGTGCCATAGCGGGATTCCTAGCCTGCTTTGGGTGGAATCTTGGTGGCTACCTCATACCACTGCTCCTCGGAGGAATGAGAGCAGGCGACGTAATGACTGTTAAGATAGTTCACCTAGCACTCCACGTACACGACTATGGTGTAGCTGCGGCTCTCTCCGTGATATTAATATCAATGACAATACTAATCACATTCATGACATTTAAGGTAACAGGAATGTTGAGGTGATCTCCATGAGAAGGCTGGACATGTATGTTGTTGCTAAAATCCTCTACATAATACTTGTACTGTTCATAATAATATCACCCTTTGCCTTCATATTCTACAGAGCTGTAACTCTTAGAAGACCTACAGGGATAGTATTCATAGGCTTCAAGTTCTTCATGGAGATACCTGAGGGTTACTGGAAAGCTCTTGGGAATTCACTTCTCGTAGGGTTACTAGTAGCGTTAATTGACTTTGTCATAGCCTTTCCTCCTGCATACGTCCTCAGTAAGTACGAATTTAAGTTCAAGAGAGTAATCACAGCACTACTTGTAGTACCAATGTTTACCCCTGACGTAGTTGCAGGAGTTGGGCTCTCAACTGTATACATTCGCTACTACCATCTCTACGGAACACTCCTAGGAACGGTTTTAGGTCTTGCTTCTACGAGCTACCCAATGATGCTGTTGCCACTACTGGTGTCGTTGAAGAGCCTAGACCCTACCTACGAAGAGGCTGCAAAAACTCTCGGAGCAACACCTCTACAGACAATTTTAAGAGTTGTAATTCCACTCATAGGACCGGGTATCTTCAGTGGCTTCCTCCTAACATTCGTATGGAGCATAAACAACTACCTACTACCGCTGTACATAACAGGTCCGGGCTTGGATCTCCTAGCAGTTAAGCTATACTCTGACATTAGATGGTGGGGGTTACTGGGGCGTGTAGCTGCTGAAGCATCAATTCTACAGCTAACCACCTTTGGAGTGATGCTCCTGTACCTCAAAACAATAGGAACAAAGTACTTAACAGGCTTCGTCTTCTAGGAGGTGAAGTCATTGCCTCGTAAATACCTCTTATTTTTACTCTCAGTCTCTATACCTGTAATAATTGTCGTGATGATGCTTGCAGCACCCATACCAATACATCGTCCTCTCCAGATAATATCGAGTAAGAAATATAGCCAGGGCATAGCACCTCTCCACATCCTCGTAATATCCCATGACATCTGCTTGAAGCCTGGTGATCACCTAGAGGTTATACTACCGAAAACTGTAGGGGTTTTCAGTGGATTTGAGGTAGTGCCCCATAGCTTCTTCAAAGTGGTTAAAGTAGCTGAGAAACAGGAAAAGCTAATCGTAACGCTAAGTCTAGAAAGAGGAGGAAACACTACAGGAAAGCCTAGTCTCGTTAAAGGCCATATATTGATTCACGTTGGGTACACTGGTAGAAATATGACTTTAGAGAGAAGCTTCTATGCTTATCTGAGTTACTACTCCGCACCTGTACTTAAGAGTGAAGCTCTCCTACTCATATTCAGGAACTCCAGTTTCGTTGAGGTATGGCACTGGTACATAAGGGCTCCTCATAACCTTACTCAAAAGCTCTTCATAGCACCACGCTTGGAGAACTTCACGCTTCGCAAGAGTTACCTATCGTTAGAGATGTTCGTGAAAAAGGTAGTACCTCGTAGAGGAGTTTGGTGGCCGCTGAGTAACTATGGTCCCTCAACTATCGGCAGAGATATTGACGAGGTACTTAGGATCAAGGCAATCAACGATCATTATCTACTCAACGTTAGTCTATGGCCTTCCGATGCGAATGGGGTTACTGTAGCCTACAGTGGGTTCGTGAGAGGGGATAGAGAGGGAGCCTTAGTGAGGTACGTATTTAAGTTAGGATTCACATCACCTTTAAGCCTCTACATAATTGCACCCAGAAGTATGATTCTTAAGAAAGTAACCATACCGCTCTTAGGAAATCTCGAGTTCTCTATCTCTCCCTACGCACCACCAGGGTATGTATGTTACTACGTTAAGGTTGAGAAAGCAATCCTCAGCACATATAGTCTAGAGCTACTGTTTGAAGAGAAAAAAAGCTACTTCTACTTCTTGAATACTGCAGCCCTGGAGAATGCTATGAATACTCTCGTGCCTATGGGCAGATTTATGAATTTGAATCTTCTTTCACCATAGACATCCACCTTAAGAGACTCCCTGTACCCTATATCTACCTCTAGCCTCAGGTAGGGTCCTACGAATATTTTCCTCTGAATACTACCCTCGATAACATTGAGGTATTTCCTTCTTAACTCTTCAACCTCACTAGGACTCTGCGTAATCTCTATGTCCTCGGGTCTAATAGCGACAACAACTGAATTATTGGGTAGCAAATCAGCGCTTCCTCTAACTTTGATTTCTAGAGGCCCTATGTCTACACTCACTAGATAGCTATGCTTATCTACTTCCCTAACTACACCTTCAAGGAAATTACTAGATCCTACGAAGTCTGCTATGAAGGGAGATTGGGGATTTGCGTACAGCTCTATGGGTGTTCCTCCCTGTTCGATAACTCCACGGTTAAGTATGTAGATGTAATCAGCTATGGCGAATGCTTCTGCTTGATCGTGTGTAACGTATATGGCTGTCTTTTTCGTCTCTCTTTGAATTCTCCTGATCTCGAATTTTAGCTCGTCACGAAGTTTCGCATCTAAATGCCCTAAGGGCTCATCGAAGAGCAGTACCTTAGGGTCTATGACTAGAGCACGTGCTATGGCTACACGTTGTGCTTCACCTCCACTCAGTTGACTAGGCCTTCTCTTCTCGTACCCCTCTAGCCTAACTAGTTTAAGCACTTCCTTGACCTTTCTATCGATTTCCTTCTTAGGTAACTTCCTGAGCTTCAGACCAAAGGCTATATTATCGTAGACTGTCATGTGTGGAAATAGTGCTATGTTTTGAAATACAAAACCAACATTACGCTTCCACGGAGGTAGGTAAGTTACGTCCTCAGTGTCGAAGAAGACCTTACCCTCATCGGGCATTAGCAGTCCTGCTATTATGCGGAGAAGTGTTGACTTCCCTGATCCACTTGGTCCTAGAATACAAACCAGCTCACCACTTCGAGCACGTAGTGAAATACCCTTTAAAGCCTCAACAGCTCCGTACCTCTTGACTATACCTTCAACTTTAACCTCGACCATAACCCTCAGCCCTGTTGTAACAAATATCATGAGATCTCTATAAAATCTTTCTTGCTTGTATATAGGGATTGAAAAAGCGCATTAGATGATGCAAATATTACTGAAGAGACAAAGCTGTATTGAGCTTTTATGATGAATGTTCGAGTCACTAGCATGATAGGTCTAGTTGATGTTCTCTGTAATGGAAAGATTATCTATTCTACATAGCGCAACCTGTTAATATTTGATGAAGGTAATCAATGAAGTATGTGAGGTGCGTACTATATGTACATGCTTGCTATTGATACTGGGAAGACTAAGACTATTGCGGTTCTCTTAGACGATACTTTAAATGTTTTAAGTTATGGCATTGCTGGACCCGCAGACATTACTCTTGGTAGGGAGCTCATTATTCGAAATCTTAGTGATGCTATAAACAGTTGTTTGAAAGGCGTAGGTCTGAGCTTAAGGGAGCTTGATCTTATCGTTATTAGTTGGGCGGGATTGGATACGAAGGCCGATTATAAGCTAGCTGAAAATTACGCTAGAGAGCTTGGTCTTTCACCAGATAAGACATCTATAATACACGACGCCATATCAGCATTTTACACAGTTACGTGGGGTAATCCCGGGATTGCAGTCATAGCTGGTACTGGAGCTATAGCATATGGGATGAATAAGAGAGGGGAGACAGCTAGATCCAGTGGTTGGGGTTGGCTCTTTGGAGATGAAGGAAGTAGCTCGTGGATTGCTTTGCAGGCATTGAACGCAGCTTCAAGAGCTTACGATGAACGTGGTGAGGAGACTTCTCTTGTTGATAGGTTGAAGGAGTATTTTGGGGTAAAGGATCTTCTCGACATAATACCCATTATCTACCAGAACAAGCTCTATGACGATATATCTGCAATAGCTCGGATAGCCGTTATTGTAGATGAAGAGGCGCAAAAAGGCGATAGAGTAGCTAGAAGAATTCTTGAGAGAGCAGGGTATGAGTTAGCTCTTTCGGCTTACTCTGTAGCGAAGAAACTCGGTATGGAAGGAGATAGAGACATTATAGTTGGTGGTGTAGGTAGTGTCTACAGATCGCGTATTGTAAGAGCATCATTTGAAGAGAATGTGAGGAGGTTTCTGCCCTACGCTATGATTAAGGAGCCAATTACAGGGTATAAAGCTGTGTTGGGTTCGATAATATATGGTTTACGTCTTAAGGGATACAGCATCGATCAGGAAGTGGTAGATAAAGTATCTTCAGGTATAGATAGAGTGCTAGGACGGGAATAGCTAGAACCCGACATTTCTATCGTTAATACTATTCACAACACCACCTTGACTCATTATTTTCAAACTACTAATTATTACTGATAATTACTAGATTACCTTGTTGACCTAGACTTAAAATACTGTTAGGCATCTATTAACTGGTAAGGTGTGACCATGGTCTGTTCGACTTCTACCAGTAATCACTCCACGCGACAATACATGCCACTACCGGAGCTTATCCTTAAAACTTCTTACCATATGCTGAAACAGCCCATTACTCTACTTGGTGTGTCACCTATCTCACCCATTGTTGTAGAATCAGCTCTCCTAGCTGCTAAGGAGGCTGCCGCACCTATTGTTTTCATTGCCTCGCTGAACCAAGTAGATATTGATGGGGGGTATACTGGTTGGACACCTGACACGTTTGTCAGGTATGTTAGGGATGTGGTTCGTAGGCTCAATGTTAATGTCCCTGTAATCATAAGTCTCGATCATGGAGGTCCCTGGCTTAATGATAGGCATATTATCGAAGGGTACGATCTCGATAAAGCTATGGAGGCTACGAAGAAGTCTATAGAGGCTGCCATCCAGGCAGGTTACGATTTGATACACATAGATACGACGGTTGATCCACATAATCCAAACCTAGATCCGGAAACCGTAGCGAGAAGAACACTTGAGCTTTTGGATTATGCCGAAGAGATTCGTAGATCTCTAGGACGTAAGCCAATAAACTACGAGATTGGAAGTGATAGGTGGGTGTATAGAGATGTTGAATACATTAATGAGTTAATACGGTACGTAGTGAAGGGGATTAAGGAAAGGGGTCTAAATGAGGCACGAATCCTATTTGTGGTAGGTGATGTAGGTACAAAGGTTTCTCCAATGAATAGACTTGATGTGTGTAAGGCGAGTCAGCTTGTTCAACTAGCGTCAACCTACGGACTCTTCTTAAAGGTTCACTCAGCTGATTATGTTGCAAATCCCACAGAGTTCCCAAGGTTAGGTATTGGTGGAGCTAATATAGGACCTATGTATGCTGATCTCATGTATAGAGTTGTGAAGAAACTTGCGAGCATGGAGAAAGATCTTGCGAGAAGAGGAGTCATCACTCATACATCGAGAATAGAGAATGTACTCTATGAGGAGGTGCTAAAGGATGGTAGGTGGAGAAAGTACACTAAGAATCCAGAGAAGCTACGGGAAGACGAGTTCTTAATGGGAATATGTACGAGGTATGTGTGGTGTAATTCGAGAGTTGATGAAGCGCTCAAAGAGTTGTTTACAAACCTAGAGAAGATAGGGATTGATAGTAGAGGTACTATAGTTAACGAGCTAAAGAACAGCATCAAGTACTACATGAAGAGCTTTAACCTAGAAGGACTCACTACAAGGATTCGAGTAGGAGATCTCTACGAGGGTAAGTAATTGACGTTACATGTCTCTGAGAAGAGACTTTGAGTAGAGAAGACTTTAGCTCAAAGCAATAAGAGAAGATACTGGAGATCTATCGTTACAACTAGCTAGCTTCATCATAAAGTCACCGTCTAATAATGTGGTACCGTTTCGACTTCTGCTCTTATACACTCCTTAACACAGCAATTATCTTCTACCTCTAGTGATTGATGTGAGCATATCTGTGAATAAGGCTATGGACAGGAAGGAGTTACTGATTTTGTTTTTGAAAGTAGCTTTGACGTTGTTGGCTTAGAGATAATCAATTAGATGATTCGTGACTTCTTCACTGGTGATGTTATTAGCTCAAGTCCAGTTACTACACTCACCGAATGAGACCTAGTCGATGCTTACTGATTTATGTTTTAGTTTTT
The DNA here is from genome assembly GCA_003649205.1 of Thermoprotei archaeon. Taxonomy (GTDB): domain Archaea; phylum Thermoproteota; class Thermoprotei; order Thermoproteales; family B15-G16; genus B15-G16. The sequence continues at coordinate 118,440 of QMRC01000001.1, read as the reverse complement.
GATTTCGTCCTGTACGAGAAGATACCTTTTAAAACAAACCAAACCTATTAGAGAACTGAAGTGACTACCATGTACACACCACCTGCGATGGGGTATGATCGTGCAATAACGATATTTAGTCCTGATGGTCGACTATATCAGGTAGAGTACGCTTTTGAAGCTGTGAAGAGGGGATGGACCACTGTAGGTGTTAGGTGTAGGGAGGGTGTTGTATTGGCTGTTGAGAAGAGAAGAGTAACTAAGCTTCAGGATACTGCGTCTGTTGAGAAGGTTCACAAGATTGATGATCATATTGCTGCTGCGTTTGCGGGGATTGCTTCAGATGCTAGAGTATTGATTGAGATTGCGAGAGAGTACGCGTTACTCAATAGGTTGCTTTATGATGAGCCTATTGATGTAGAGGTTCTTGTAAGTAAGATATGTGACATAAAGCAAGCGTATACACAGCACGGTGGTGTTAGGCCATTTGGTGTAGCGTTTCTCTTTGGTGGTGTTGATAGGAAGGGTCCTCAGCTCTTCATGACTGAGCCAAGTGGTGTGTACATTGGCTACTACGCGTACGCTATAGGTGGTGGTAGCTCGACAGTTGTTGATATACTTGAGAAGAAGTACAGCTATGACATGAGTCTGGACGATGCTATAATACTTGCTCTATATTCACTAAATGCTGTTGTCGAAGGGGGAATCGACTCTACAAGGGTAGAAATTGCTGTGATTGATGTTAAGACTAAGCAGTTCAAAAAGCTAACAACTTCAGAGATAGATAGGTATATAGAGCTTATGAAGATGAGAGGTGTCTAGACTTGTCATCTAGGAAGTACACAATAGCTAGGTACGAAGCTCAAGGAGAGAGATTTGAGATACTTGTTGATCCAGACAGAGCTCTAGAGCTTAAGCTAGGTAAGAGTGTAAGTATAGATAAGGTCTTGATAAGCGATACCGTGTATAAAGACGCTAAGAAGGGTTTGAGAGCATCAGAAGCATCTTTAAGGAAGGTCTTTGGGACTACTGACGTTAGGAAAATTGCTGAAACCATAATTAAGAAGGGTGAGCTACTGCTAACCGCTGAGCAGAGAAAGAAGATGATTGAGGAGAAGAAGAGACAGATTATTGAATTCATACACAGGAACTGTATTGATCCAAGAACAAATCTACCTCACCCAGTAATGAGGATAGAGATGGCTCTTGAACAGAGTGGAGCACCAATTGATCCATTTAAGTCAGTTGAGGAGCAGATACCGACAATACTCAAGTACCTACAGAAGATCCTACCGATAAGAATGGCGAAAGCTATCGTCGGCATAAAGATACCTCCTCAATTCGTAAGCAAGGCGTATGGCTATGTAGCTAAGGTTGGTAAGATACTTAGGAGCAACTACCAGACAGATGGAACTTGGATAGCTGAGGTAGAGATACCAGCTGGTCTCCAGGAAACGCTCATCAGTAAGATAAATGAGATAACTAAGGGTCAGGGAGAGGTCAAGATAATATCCGTCAAGTAGCACTCACTAAGCAGCAATAGTTAGTTCTCTGGTTGGTGACTGGGGTGCCGATATACTTCAAACATAGACAGCTAGTACTACCTGGAGAGTTACTAGCTGAGGGAAACTACGTACCGAGTGGAGCAGCTTATGCTGAGGGCAATAAGATCTACGCTAGCGCTGTTGGACTTGCAGAACTTAGGGAGAAAAACATTGTCCACGTAATATCGCTAAGTAGTGTCTACACACCAAGGGTTGGTGACGTTGTTGTTGGTAAGGTAATAGAGATTGGGTTGACAGGTTGGTACGTTGACATAAATGCACCATATCTAGCATTTCTCCCTGTTTCTGAAGCAACTACGAGATTCGTTGATATAGCTAAGGAGAATCTAGCAAACATACTCAATAGAGGAGATGTTGTTGTTGCTAAGGTACTGATAGCTGATGTTACTAGGGAGAATCTCGTAATATCGATTAAGGAGGGTGGTAAGTTAGGTAGGAAGAGAGAGGGTACGTTGATAGAGATTGATCCAGCTAAGGTACCACGTGTAATAGGTAGGAAGGGTACTATGATCAACTTGATTAAGTCAAGTCTAGAGTGTGACATAATTGTTGGTCAAAATGGTTGGATTTTAATTCAGGGTAAATCTCTAGAGGATGAGCTATTCGTAGCTAGGTTAATTAAGAAAATTGAGAGGGAGAGTCACGTACCTGGTCTAACTGAGAGGATAAGGAAGTTAATTGAGGAGTACCTGGCACAAAAGAAGAAAGAGTAATTCAATAACTCTAATTCATCATCTAAGTACCTACGAGTTTCTGATATCTACTAGGTGAAGTTCGATGTACGGATGAACAATACCTAACTCCTCACATAGCTTAGATATAGGTAGCAACTTCAACTTCTTTAGTGGAGCTTCTGGATAACCTATTTCGGTTGGTGCCCCTGGAAGTACTATGTTGTAGACCATACCATGTGTCTCATTTATCAGTATGAGTGTAGCTAGAGGCTGTGGGATCCATGGCTCATAATTGTGTCTGTAACTTAGCAATCTCAGTACTTTGAGGTTAAGCATACTCAATGTCCTATTAATGCTCTCAATAATTACAGGATTCATCGCCTCACGTCTAGTTATCAACGACATGTTGCTATACCAATACAGCTCCTCTACAGCTCTTCCCTCACTAACGTAAACCTTCGTATACGCATACGCTCTACCAGTAATGAATGTTTCATTCACCTTAACCAACCTGTATAGAGTTACGTTTATTCTCCAAATTCTACCCTTCACCTTATACTCTTCTGTCTTCATTACAGCGTATGGTCTACATAGATACACCTTATAGAACCGAATCACTGGTCTCAATTCAATCACTGGATAGAATGCATTACCGGGAGGGAGCAACTCACTCAACTTAATTACACCAAATCTACTGGTATGATTACTAAACCACAACAGACCCTTAACCACTAGAGTACAGTTAATGTAGCACTTTCCCCTAATCCTTACTATTGAAACATATAATTGAGCAATGCTGTCCTTACCGGTAGCAACCACTGTTACGTTATTAATTCTTAAGGTTAATTGTCGTCCTAAGACTCTATAGACGAATACCTTACCAGCTAGAGTTGCTGACTTACTTTCCATGACATGAATGGATGTAGCTGATTTGCTAGACTTACCTGCTACAACACTCTTTTTGGCTTCCTCTACTTCCCTAATCTTCGGAGTTACATATGTGGAGGTTTTCTCTGTAATCTCTCCATGTACTGCTAACCTCGGTGATGCAATCAGGTACAACATAGCTACTGTTAGTAAGAGTATTCCAAAGAGTAAAGCAGTAATCAGGTACCTGGTCTTAGTACTAGAGATCTTCCTGGCTAATCCAGTCATGTTCTCACCTCCATCACATCATACCGGGAGGACCGATTTGCGCTTTAGCTGTAGACCAATCTTTGTTAACAAGACACCAAGTACAACTGCACGCAATTGATGCAGCGAATGTAGGTGGTGGACCATCAATAAAAGCATAGTAACTCTTTGTGTAATAACCTGAGGATGAGTAGAAGTAATGTATACACCATACACACCACCAGTACAGCTTATATGTACTTGGATCATACCATGCAATCCAGAATTCACACCATGGATTGTAGAGTGGCCAATTTGAGTAATAGATTTCGGCTTCAAAAACAACATAGTTATACCACGAGTAAGGTCTTGGCTCTGTGTAGTATCTATGTACAGCAGCCATACAGGACTCATCATAAGAAACTTCGACATCGTGATCTTCTGGATCCCTAGGCATGAATAAGGTAGGAGTGCTGTGAAGCTGCTTAGATAGTAGTATGGACATTGAACAGAGTAAGGCAATGCAACATACTGTGACGACAAGACATTTAGATGACATGGACCCACCAGGGCACTACTTCATTGTGGGGAAAGTTACTTCATCCTTAGTATGGTGTTCCACTGTACATCGAACTCTTTAGGTAGTTTTATTTGCCCTGAAGTTGGGTTAAAGTAATAAAGTTGTTTGGTTTTGTGTGAGTAGCGAGGTGCTTAGTGAGTTAGGGTGTTGATGTGAGGTTTAATTATGAAGAAGAGTCCTCCAGTACCGTTGATAACACCTGATGGAAAGAGATGTGATGGTAGAGCATTCGATGAGCTTAGGCCCATAGAGCTTGAGGTTGGTGTACTGAAGAATGCCGATGGATCAGCAATGATCAGACAGGGTAAGAACATAATTGTAGCGGCTGTCTACGGTCCTAGAGAGCTACATCCAAAGCACCTTGCACTACCTGATAGAGCTGTTCTGAGATGTAGATACCACATGGCGCCATTTAGTGTTTATGGTGAGAGGAAGAGTCCTGCACCAACTAGGAGAGAGATCGAGTTATCAAAGGTCATTAGAGAAGCTCTTGAACCAGCTATATTCCTCGAACTATTTCCTAGATGCGCTATTGATGTGTATATTGAGGTACTGCAGGCTGATGGTGGTACTAGGTGCGCTTCCATTGTTGCCGCATCCCTAGCACTTGCTGATGCAGGAATACCTCTTAGGGACCTGGTTGCAGCTGTTGCTGTTGGTAAGGTTCAGGGACACATCGTACTCGACATAAATCACCTAGAGGATGAGTATGGTGAAGGTGATATGCCTGTAGCTATGATGCCTACCAGGGGTGTGATAACGTTATTTCAGGCAGATGGTGTCTGGACTCCAGACGAAATCAAGTACGCTCTCGAGTTAGCTAGGAAGGGTATCATGAAGATATACGAGCTTCAGAAAGAAGCACTTAGGAAAAAGTACGAGAAGGTTATTGAGGAGGTTGAGGTAGGTGTCTAAAGCTTCATTTGAGGTAATACCTCACCTCAAGAAGAAGACTATCTACGCAATGCTTCAACAAGGTTCTAGAATCGATGGTAGGAAGCTAACTGAGTACAGACAAATAGCTATTGAAGCTGGTATAGTTGAGAGAGCTAATGGGTCAGCACTTGTTAAGCTTGGTAATACAATGGTTATAGCAGGTATCAAGGCTGGTATAGGTGCACCGTTCCCTGACACACCAGATGCAGGTGCCTTAATGGTAAATGTAGAATTTGTACCTTTCGCATCACCAACATTTGAACCAGGACCACCTGATGAAAATGCTATTGAAGTAGCTAGAGTCGTTGATCGTGGACTCAGGAGTACGGGTGCTGTAAATCTAGAGAAGCTATGTATAGTACCTGGAAAACACGTATGGGTTCTATGGTGTGACATCTACGTGCTGAATCATGATGGTAATCTAATAGATGCGTCAGCACTAGCGGCGTTGACAGCGCTACTGAATACGAAGTTACCCAAGGTAACTGTCGAAGGAGGTGAAGTTAAGATTGATGAGAGAACACTCGAACCACTACCTGTAGAGCATTACCCAGTAACAGTAACGATGGCTAAGATAGGTGATCACATAGTTGTCGATCCATGTCTTGACGAGGAACTGGTCATGGATGCTAGGCTCAGTATAGCAGTTAATGAAGAGGGAAAAGTGTGTGCAATACAGAAGGGATTAGGAGGTTACTTCACGATAGAAGAAGTGCACAAAGCCATTGACATGGCTGTACAGGTATCAAATGAGCTTAGGAATAAGATCTTCGAAGCAATTAAGAAGGTAGGTACATAGGTAAGAGAGTAATCTTTATGAACTAACACACGTTCTAGGGAGTAGATAACCATGCCATTCTCACACACAAAGGTTGTTGGTCCAGCAGGAAGATACGGTGCAAGATACGGTGCTAGCTTACGTAGGAAGATCACCCAGATCGAGGTTAAGCAGCGTGGGAAACATAGATGTCCAATCTGTAGAACACTAACCAAATTCGAGAGGATTGCAGTTGGTATATGGAGATGTAGGAAGTGCGGTCATGTATTTGCTGGTGGTGCTTGGGTACCACAGACCTCTCTAGGTAAGACATTTGCACCTGAAGAGTATAAGGTATTTGAGCTTGAGAAGCAGAAGTGGAGAGAGTACGTGAAGGAGAAGCTAAAGAAGGAGAGAGAAGAGTAATCTAGTAATCAACACCTTCTTTCTTCTGAAGAAATTTCCTTGAGGTAGCTAGTTGCATGGGTATAATGGTTACTACGACACGAAGACCTACACCGAGGATAAGGTCTTTCTGTAAGGAGTTAGCTGCTGCGCTTCCCAACGCTATCAAGGTTAATAGGGGTAAGATGAATATTGAGGCTGTTGCTATTAGAGCCTATGAGCTTGGTTTAGATCACGTGATAATTGTTGGTGCTAGGAAGGGCGGTAATCCTGGTCACATGAAGTTCATGAAGGTTGAGGAGGATACTTACTACTTCCTACCACTAGCTATTGTGATGGGGGGTGTGAAGCTTCTTAGAGAGTTTCCTGAAGGTATTAAGCCACATAAGGTGAGTTCAGCCATGATCGTTACGGAAGATCACCAACCTGATTTCGTTCACATATTTACTGAAGCTCTTGCAGAGGTACTGGATCTACCCTCGTGCTCTGTACCTAAGCTACACGACTTAAGAGGTAGCTGTGACAGTTTGATATATGCTAGAAAGGCTAGGTACAAGTACCTTATAATACTGAATTTCCTCGACTCCAGGAGCTTCAAACCTATTGGACCTGAGCTAAGGATTGAGAAGTTTGTGTATAAGGGGCTTAAGTACGAGGTTCAAAAACGTGAGGAAGTACAGACACAGCTGTAAGATAGAGCTTCACTTCGATACTGAACACGAAGCGGATACCGTGTACCGTAGCTTAGAGGTAGATGTGAAGGAGAGATTGAGCGAGCGTGGGTGTGCTAGTATTAGTAGAAAGGGTGCTGCAGTTGAGATAGTTGTTGAAGCACAAGATATCTCGGCACTAAGGGCACTACTCAATAGCTACTTAAGAGCTGCATTAGTTGTTGTGAACACACTCTCGCTACTCTCAAGTAGTGAAGTACAGCGAAAGGATAATAAGAAGTAATTGACTTGAGAACACGAATTCGGAGGGTTTGCCATGAGTACGACGATTGACTTAAGGAACCTACCTCCACATCTACAGGCTGAAATTGGGAGACTACAGCAACTTCAGGAACAGCTTCAGATGCTGATCATGAGGAGACAACAATGGGAGAATGAACTGAGGGAGATAGAAAGTGCCATTAGTGAGCTAGAGAAGATTAGTGAGAACACTCCTGTGTATAAGATTGCTGGTCCAATATTGGTTGCAAGTACGAGAGATAAAGCTCTTCAAGATCTCAAAGAGAGGAGAGAGATCGTTGAGCTACACATAAAGACACTCTCAAGACAGGAGTCACTACTTAGGAAGCAAATTGAGGAATTAAGTAAGAAAGTTAGTGAAGAGCTGAGTAGGTTAAGACAGCAAGCTCAGCAAACAGCAGGTTAGCATGAAGGTGCTTACTGAAGAGGAGAGGATTAAGCTCTGTGAAGAGATTGCGTCTAAAGTCTGTGAATACGTCCTGGAACGTGTACCTGAGTACCAACTTTTTTCTCTCGATGTGAGAGTTGACATAACCAGAGAGTACCCGTACGAGGTAAGTATTGAGGTCACTATTGAGACCTCACCATTCTACAGAGGTAGCCTAAATAAGTTGATTGATGAAGCTATTGAGTATGGACTTAAGGTAGCTGATGAGTTATTGGAGAGGTACAGGAGGGGTAGCAGTAATGAGGAAGGGAGATCTTCGGAATCAAGTAGCTGATGCAGGTAGGGTCGTTATTATAACTCACAGGAATGCTGACCCAGATGCCGTTGCTTCAGCTTACGCCACTAAGCTAGTTGTTGAGAACATAGTGCGTGGTACTGAGGTAAGTATTGTTCATCCTGATGGTATTAGCCATGCTTCGAAACAGCTACTGAGTAAAGTGGGTATTAGCTATGACTACAGTAGAGAGCCACATCTTCAACCACGTGACTTCGTACTTCTAATTGATGTTGCTAGAATTGAACAGACAGGTCTAGTAATGGATTACGTGAGGAACCTAGTAGAGAGTGGTGATGTGAAGATCGGTCTAATCGATCATCATGAGACCTATAGTGAGCTGCTTTCACTAGCTAGTTTCTACCTCTATGACCCTAAAGCATCCTCCTCATCTGAGTTAGTTTATGAACTAGCTAGTGAGTATGGCATTGAGTTACCTAAGCAAGCACTAACACTTCTCCTTGGAGGTATAGTGTTTGATACGAGGAGATTTGTCATTGTTTCTCCTAGAGTATTTCGTGTGGTTGCTGAGTTAATTGAGAAAGGTGGTAACTATGGTCTAGTTCTCGAGAGTATGTATCAGAGACCTTCCTTTGCTGAGAGAGTTGCTCGTCTAAAGTCAATTAAGCGAGCAAGGATGCTTAAGTTAGGTGATGACGTGATAATTGCTGTATCGCATGTAAGTGCCTACGAAGGATCAGCGGCAAGAGCTCTCATCGATGCTGGTGCAGACCTAGCTATTGTGGTTGGTTCACATAATGGTGAGGTCCGTATAAGCACACGTGCATCTCAGAGATTTATTGAGGTTACAGGTATAGCTACTTCAAAGCTAATGGAGTACCTAGCTAGTAAGCTCAAAGGTGCTGGTGGTGGTCACAGCCTTGCTGCTGCTTTAACAGTTAGAGGTGAGTACGACGTAGATGAACTAGTTGAGAGGTGTATAGCACTCCTTAGGGAGGTACTTCCTAAGGATATGAAGCTTAAGGAAATTACTGATTAGCTCTCTAGTCCGCAGCTCACCTCGCTAAGCAACATATATCACAGGTACTACAGTGACCATTACACTTGAGAACACTCTCACCCCTCTCGGCTCTATAGAACTCCTCAATGAGGAACTTCTTAGATGGTACTCCCTCAATAATATCCCACGGTAGCTCCTCATCTAGTGAGTACTTACGGTACACGAGATCCCACATATTTACTCCCAGTTCACTGCATGCTCTTAACCATCCTCTCAAAGTGTTTGGAATCTCATTAACCACGATGTACTCGAGAATACGGCCTAACTCTGGTCCTGATCTACAGATTAATGCTTCGATTAGTGCATCTCGAGGAGAGAATATACGTAACTCAACATCGGTGACATTACGTCTGAGGACGTCAATAGCGTGTTCGAGATACTGAAGTGAAGCTGGTTTAAACCACTGAAATGGTGTGTGAGGTTTAGGTATGAAAGGAGTTACATTCAACACAACACTACCCCCATACACCTCCCTTATCAACTTAACCTGACTAGCTATCGACACAACATCCTCAAGAGATTCAGTAGGTAAACCAATCATGTAGTAGAGCTTCAACTTCCTAACTCTGTACCTCCTAAGTAGTTCACACACCTGAACAAGCTCATCACTTGGTATTAGCTTACCAATGTACCTACCTATACGTGGATTCGCTGTTTCTGGAGCTAGGGTAATCGTAGTTTGACCACCCTTGACGAGAAGCTCAAGAACTTCCTCACTTAGTAAATCAGCTCTCATAGATGGTGTTGAGATCTTGAATTTCCTCTCCTCACAGATGTGCTTCAGTAGCTCATCAAGATCAGGATAGTCGAGTAATGTAGGTGATATCAAAGCTACCTTCTCTAGACCTTCCTCCTCACTAACTTCCTCTAACACATCAATGAGTAGGGATAGTGATCTATGTCTTGGCGGTCTATACACATAACCAGAGAGACAAAATCTACAACCCCATCCACAACCCCTAGAGATTTCGAGGAGAAATGACCTACCAAATAGTAGATACCTATCATCTAGAGGCATAATTTGCTGAGTTGGATGTGGGGCCTCATCTAGGTTCGTAGCAAATACTCTCCTAACCTTCGTACTGTATCCAGGTACGTACATGTACGGTAGATCAGCAAGGTAAGATGGGTCTCTAGCATCAATAGCATCCTTCAATTTATCGACAACCTCATTAAATACTGGCTCTATCTCGCCAATTAAGAATGCATCAACAAAATCTTCTAAAGGACGTGGATTCTCAATAACCACTGGACCACCAGCAATGACAATTGGTCCACCATTTTTCACTCTCACGTCCCTTCTAAGTGGAATACCAGCCCTCTTCAACATCCTCAATACGTTAACCACATCCTTCTCATAATGTATTGAAAACGCTAAAACATGAAATCTATTGAGAGGAGTCTGCGACTCTATACTACGTGGATTACGTTGACCACCTCTCCTATACTCATCTTCATCTAGAGCATATACTGACCTCTCACAAGCAACATCATCTCTCGAATTAAGCAATAGATAGATCAGGTGCGTGGAGTAGCTCGCTATAGATACTCTGTAGGTACTTGGATAGCAGAGACAGATCGCTAAGTCTACTCTCTTCAAATTCTTCCTAACTACGTTCTTCTCACGAATTAATGCCTTCACTGCTATGTTGGTGATGTTGCTTCTGCTGGAACTTTCTCAACAGCTTTCTCAGCAGCTCTTCTCTGCGCCTCATATTCTTCAGGTGTTAACACAGGTGGTGCTGAGAAGACCTTAATCTTCATGATCTCAACCTTCTTCAGTGGATAGATCTTCTTTGCTCTTGCAAAGATTTCAGCAGCTATCTTACCTAAGACTGCCTCCTGAATGAACTCATCGAAACCTAACTGTGAAGCCTTCTCAGCTATAGTCTCAAAAGCTATTTTCCTAATTGCTCTCTCTTGAGACTTCTTACACCTATATGCCGTGACTGCTAGAAAACCAACTCTTAGGTGATTACCATCCTTCGTAAAAACATCGATGTATCCATCAACTTTTGTTGTTCCTCTTCTAACTAAGCTCCTTATGTAGTCCCTAGCTAACTCCATCCCCTTGAACTGAGTATATGCCTTATCACCTTCAACTCTCTTTATCTGGAACTTCAGCTTCACATGCAGTTGCGATATATCCTTAGTTATGTCAAAGAGCGTAACCTCAATAGTCCTACCTATTAAGTACTCAGGTACAAGCGCAGGTACCTCACCTAGCTCTGCATAGCCAAATGCGCTTGAGGCGTACACAGTATACCACTTCTTCAGTGCCCACCTATCTTTCCTAGCTACTCTACTCATACCTCAACCTCTCACGAGACATAGAACCAGTAGTAATTAAGCTTTATCCACGTTCAAAGATTGGAGAGTAGACATAGCTGAGTAGAGACACCTAAGAACATCATTTACTGTATTCCGTAGAGTACCTAGATCCTTCGCGATAACTTTAATGATGAGCTCATTCCCTTGACACATCACTTGAAGTAGCTCAAGCTTCTCCGGCAAATCAACATTATCTACTTCTAGAGCAAATCTCAAACTATAGTTGAACTCTGTCACTAACCTCAGTTCACTTACTACCTTCTTTAACATGTGCTTGAGCCCCGATCTCCTCATTTAGCTTAGAAACGAATTCCTCGGCAGTACCTAGTGGGATCTTAGCACCAGCAGCATCCCTATGCCCACCACCAACACCACCAACCTCAGTAGCTACCTTCTCCACAATCTGACCGAGATTCACCTCACGGTACTCAGCTCTAAGATCTCTAGTCTTCCTAAGTGAAACCTTAATGTAGTCCTCCCACTGAGTAAGAGCAACAAGTGGCTTATCCAACCCAAGAATACCTGAGGATGCAACAATTGATGCTACCGCACCGAGCACTCTATCACTAACTTCGCCCCTGCAATTCAGTACGTAGATGTGTTCTAGCTCACGAACATACTTATCCCTAGCATCCCTAATCCTTCTCAACGCACCACTCAATACTTTACGATACTCCACATACGTCTCCAAGACCTTCTCCACAACATCCCTACTCCTGTAACCTTGACCAAGGAGAATACCAAGACCATGTCTATACATCCTACCACAGGCGTTCATGTAAGCACTGAACTCTCTAAGGTCGTAGAATGGACTAGCTTCAGATTCAAGCCTATTGTAGTAGTTGTATCCAAAAATCTCCTCAGCCTCAACACTAGTATAGCCATGCTCAATCAAGTACCTAATTAGACCAATAACCATCCTCCTCATCTCATCTTCAGAGAGTTCTGTGAAGTACCTATACCTACCATCAGGCCCCCTAGGTTCAATACCGAGAGACTTCAGGAACTTAACACACATTTCCTCATTACCTGTCAACCCAGGAAGATACGGATCAACTGTGTACTCAAGACACTTAACCAATGGTCTAGTCTTAAGACCATAGAGCCTTAGACCAATCTCCTCACTAATAACACCCTGAACAATACCCTCCTCAACCACAACCCTATTCACACCAATCAACTTCTTCTTCTCACCCTGATCCTGTCTATCACCAAGAGCACCAGCAATAGCAAGAGGAATAAACCTCCTACAACTACTCACACCACCAAGAAGCTCTCTAGCGAGAAAGTACGTAAGTGATGACGTACTAACCTCCCTTGAACCATCGACATTTACTCTATGGGGATTAACTTCAATGATGTTTTCTCTAAGTGAAGGAACTTGTCTAGGCTGATGATGATCAACAATAACGACCAACTTCTTATCCCTAAGGTACTCCGCAACAAGATTCAAAACACCACTACCCATATCTAGCAAAAACACAACCTCGTACCTAAGTGAAGCTATGTACTTAAGCAACTCAACATCAAGCTGCTCAAAAACCTTGATGTGATACGGTATACCGAACCTAGCTAGTGTAGACGATAGGATAGCGGCAGAACAAAGACCATCAGCATCATAGTGACTAACAATCAGCGACCTACTCTGTTCCTCAATAACATCCCTCCTAATTGAGTCCCTAGCATACCTAACTAACTCTAGAAGCTCCCTATAACCCATCACTACTCAACAACCCACTTAACCAAATATACTGATCTTCTCTGGTCTATACTCCCAATCTGGTGGTAACTTACCAACACGCTTATAGTACTTCACCAACCTATGAATCTTCGACTCAACAAGAATTAGACCACGCTTAGCACTCATATCCTTAGGATGTTCCTCGAGATGCCTCCTAATCCTAATAGCTCTCTTAATTAGTGCCTGGAGATCTTCAGGAATCTGTGGTGCAAGACCATGCTCCTCTAGAATCTGTGTAATAGACTTACCAGTAATTTGCTTAACAAGTGGAATACCGTACTGATCCCTGAGAATTATACCAATCATCGATGGACCATAGCCTTTCCTAGCAAGTTCAACAACTAGATTCTCAACTTCCTCAGGACTGTACTTACACCATGGTGGTGGAGTTTTTCTAGCAGGTCTCTTAGACCCTGACGAACCCTTCTTATGCCTACTACGATGAGGCACTAAACAACACCTCCCAACACAACCCCGCTACCCCAAACCAAAGAGTTTCAAAAACCTTTCTCACTTAATCATAATCAGCAGAACTAAGGCATACCATCTTCACGAATACACTTAGCTAACTAACAAACATTGTGAACATTGTAGAGAACGGCAATGCAAAACTGAGCATGACTATAGGGCCATACTCACGAAATTCAGTACGAGCTAACATTATAGTACTTCTCCTTGAGATCACTGATGTACAGGCTCCTACCAACATTTCTGAGTTTAGGTTCACATCTCTATACCCAATCGCTTTAGTATCCGATCTAGATTCTCAATTGCTTTTTGAGCTAGTTTTAGAGCCTTTTCTGCATCTTCTCTTGTGTAGAGTTCCTATGGGGTTAAACCCCTTGCTGGTTCTCCATATGTTGTCCTTCCATGTTCTGGAGCTAGTGTATGTGCTATTTCCGCTACTTCCTTTGCTCCTTCTCTCACATCTTCCGGTAGGTTATCTAAGATATCTAGTAGTTCGTAGTATGGATCATGTGTCCAGGATGGTGCCCTGTATATCGCAATTATTGCTTTTGCTGCGTTCTCTGCTGCTAGCTGAGCATTGGCAACAGTATCTCTCCAATCATCTCGATCGTAAGCTCTCTTAGCTTCCTTGAGGTATCCTCAGCTAACTTCCTCCTGTAGTTAACCTCACTACGTGGATCGTACATCTACTCTCCTCACTCTAATTTAATCGGTACGAGGGGATTTCCATCCCTCCTTTTCCAACCATATGCTCTACCTACTCTGTACCTCTCAAGACCTAGCTCTGAAATTACCTTGCTAACTAGTTCCTTAAGTTGTTTCAAGATATTTAGTGGGTCGTACACTGGTATGCAGTCGTAAATGATGTTCAGCATCGTTGTGGTTATCGTTCTTCTTCTCGCTAAGATTTCCTCAATATCCTGGTAATCGAGATCGATCAGTGTTATGTCTCTCCGTAAGTACCTATGAAGTACATCGTATATTTGGAATCTCCTTTCAAGACCTCTATTCCAATTCCTCACAACCACAATTACATCAACATCACTTCTCTCATTTGCTTCTCCTCTTGCATAACTACCAAAGAGACCAACTGCAATGATTTTATCACTATACTTCTCGACTAGTTTGTTGACTGCTTCCTTGAGCTTTGTAATCACAAATTCATGACTTAAACCCAACATCTCAAACCCATACACTGTACCCGTACTATACTCTAATTCTTTCCTCAATTACGCTAACAACCCATTACCTTGCTCCATTGGCTTTGAGATTTAACTCAGTACCGATATTAGGTGACGACTATGGTAGTATACCTGAGGGGTAATTCGTGAAGTTAATGATTACTGAATTCCATGCAAGAAACATACTGTCATTAAGAGATGTATCATTGAGGTTTCGAACTAAGTTAACAGCATTAGTAGGATCACATGCATCAGGTAAAAGCAACATAGTTAAAGCAATGTACCTACTCAAGTTATTACTCGAAGGAAAGGGCATTAGAGATGCTATCACGGAACTCGTTGAGACAAGTACTAAACTACCTTTCAAGTTCGACACAACAAGACCAATAACTCTCGGTTTTACAGCGAAAGTAGAAGCAAATGAATGTATGAAACTTACGTACGAGCTCTCATTTAGATGTGATAGAGAAGTAGTAGAACATGAAGTACTTAAATTGAATGGTCAGGTTGTGGCTGAATTCCGCCTAGTAGGAGACAGCTCAGGTACTCTCACAATTTATACACCAAGTGAAATCACTCAAAGCACTACATTCACTATCGACTATCCCCAAATACTAGACAGTCTCTCGGTAGTAACTAAAGCTAGGAGGGGACTTGAGAGCAGAGTAGTTGATATGGTACCTCTACTTAGGAGATGTCTCACAGTACATCACTTTTCCCCAGAAAGCATACGAAGTGGTTGTGAACTAACTCACATAACCGAACTCTCGTATGATGGTTCAAATTTAGCTTCAGTTCTTCACACATTACTTACAACAAATAGGAGGAAGTTCCTCGAGATAGAGAAGGTACTTCAAAGTCTTATACCTGAAGTAGATGAACTTGCCACACCTGTACACAATAAGAACGTGTACATAGCTTTTCGAGATAAGAGCATTGGTGACTTGATTCCGCCAGAACTAGTATCTGATGGAACACTTAGGCTCCTAGCATTCATAATAGCTCTATACCTGGGTAAGCAGGTTGTAGTATTTGAGGAGCCAGAGAACTGTGTACATCCATGGCTCTATAGAACACTAATTGATCTCTTTAGAAAAGCTCCGTGTCAGGTTATATTCACGACACATTCACCATACGTACTTGACTTACTTAATCCTGAAGAGCTAGTGATTGTGGAGAAGATCAATGGCGAGACGAAAGTTCGTAGAGTAGATAATGATCCAAAGCTACTGGAGAGAGTGAGGAAGTTGCTAACTGAAGGTATTCCACTCGGTGAGGTTTGGTATTCAGGAGAACTAGGTGGTACACCGTAGGGATCAATGGATGATCTTAGTGCTAGTTGAAGGAGCTACAGATAAAGCAAATGCTGAGAAGGTTATTGTGTTAAGAGATCTGAGGGATGTTGAAGGTAATCCCAGTTACCTGAATCAACTGAGACAACACTCTAGAGCCCTCATTCTTACTGCAAATCCCAAGATAGAGTCGTGGATCCTGGCTCTACTCTGCCTCCATAAGAATCCTGATTCACTACGAGAAGATCCAGAGCAATACCTTGATCACCATCTCCAGGTAAGTATGGACGAAGATACGTCAAGAGCTATAAAGCTGTTAGAGAGCTATTACAACACCACGGAGTTCCTCTGGAGCAAGCTATGCGGAAATCACCAAGCTTAGCTCAATTTACAGAACTCCTAAAGGTGTAGGTAGGTTACTTACTCTGCTGCTCCAATATATTCCTTATCCAGTAACCTAGTGCCCTGAATGCTCTACCCCTATGTGAGTACTTAGTCTTCTCTTCAGGACCCATCTCAGCAAAGGTCCTAGTACTTCCCTCAGGTATGAATATAGGGTCAAAGCCAAATCCCTGAGTACCCCTAACCTCAGTCGCTATCTTACCCCATACAGTCCCTTCAAAGACCTTCATACCAACATCATCGTCATAGTACACAACCACTGACTTGAAGTATGCTCTCCTATCCTCAACACCCTCCATTAACTTCAGTATTCCTTGACAACCAATTGTCTTGTACACAAACGAGCTGTATGGTCCTGGAAACCCCTTCAGTGCTGGTATGAAGAGGCCTGCATCCTCAACAACTAGTGGTCTCTCATTAACTAGATTAATGACTTCCCTTAGCGAAAATATAGCTATCTCAACTAGGTCATCTGACTGTATCTCAAGTCTCTTAATGTGTAGCTGCTTTACCTCGATACCGAATGGTTTCAGCGCTATGTTTGCTTCCTCCACCTTGTGCCTATTGCTCGTTATGAGGTATATCCTAGATAAAGTCCCTTTTCCTAATTCTTTCCTCAACATACCTAGCCCTAGCTCTTATTTCGTGGACTCTCTCAACTACTTTATTAGCGTATTCCTCACCTACTTCCCTACTGTAGCCCTTAATGAAGTGTTTGAAGCAGATACTCGCTATTGAGTAGTGTGTACTCTCTAGTGATCTAAGTAGGAGGTGTATATCCACTCCATGTGATTCAAGGTCCTTTGCGTATGTTCCTAATCCGAAGTCTATCAGTACGAGAGTACTGTCACTAACTATCACGTTTGATGTCGTTAGATCTCCATGTGCTATTCCGTTGGTATGTAGTCTACCTGCGTAGATGCCGAGTGTCTCGAAGATCTTCGTTAGTACTTCGTATTTACTGCTGTGAATTATGTCGTCCATGTACTCTCTCAATCTAGTACCTGTAATGTACTCCATCCTAATTATGCAGTTATCGATGTCGACATCGTATATGGTAGGTGTTGGTACACCTAGTTTCCTAGCCTCAAACATTAACTTAGCCTCCGTTACTGTTCTCGTTCTTCTAATGTAGTTATCGAGTTGAGGATGTCTGTACTTCTTCGGTAATCTCTGCTTACGAACAACAACAATGTCATTCCACAGCTCTTTGTAGAGAGTTGCTTCAGCCCCTTTCGCAATGACTTCAAGGATCACGACACTACCTCCTCCATGGGATATCCACTTCATCTAATCTCCATCTCTGTCTAATGCAACTCTCCTCAACAGGAATTGTGACACCGTGTATGTACGCTAGGACGCCGCACCAAGCTATCATAGCACCGTTGTCACCAGCGTACTCTGGAGGTACTACGTGGAACTCAGCACCGTGTTCTGCAGCAACCTCTCTCAGCATTTCCTGTAACCTCCTACTACGGGCAACGCCACCAGTCAGTACTAGTTGCTTCTTCTTTGTGTGAGCTAGTGCTCTCTCAGCTACCTCAGCAAGCATGGAGTACGCGGTCTCTATCAAGCTAAAACAGACATCCTCAAGTCTCTCACCTTCTCTAACCTTCCTAAGAGCCATAGTCAGTAGACCTGAGAACGATAGGTCCTGACCCTTAACCACGTACGGTAGTGGAATGTACTTACTACCTCTCTCAGCCATCTTCTCAACATTAGGAACACCTGGTTGTGGTAAACCTACCTCTCTAGCAAATGCATCTATGCAGTTACCCAGCGCTATGTCTAGTGTCTCACCGAAGACCCTGTACCTACCATCTACGAATGCTGATACTATGGTATTTCCACCAGAGACATACACTACAAGTGGATCTTCAGCACCTGTAGTCAATCTAGCTATCTCAATGTGAGCAACACAGTGATTAACAGGTACTAGAGGCTTATTGAAGTATAGTGAAAGTGCTCTGGCAACTGTTGCACCTATTCTAAGGCAAGGACCTAGACCAGGACCTAGAGCAATAGCTATAGCATCGATCTCGTGAATCGAGAGACCTGCCTTATCTAGAGCCTCTTTAACTGCCTTATGCGCTACTGAGGAGTGATGTTCAGCAGCTTCTCTAGGGTGTATACCCTTCTCAAATGTGTACACGTAGTTTACGTTAGCTAGTATCTCGCCTTCTGAAGTAGCTATACCAACACCGAAGGTGTGTGCTGTTGATTCAATACCGAGTACAGTCACCTTCCTCTTCATGAGCTAGCACTTACCTACCTCTAGCTCTACCTCTCCCCTGCTCCTGAGTCTCAAATATGGTGAAACCACACTTACCACAGTGATGTCTCGGTACTGGTACCTTGTGGTAAGCCATTATTGAACCACAGCGTGGACACTTCCTCCTAAGTAACCTAATCTTCCCTGTCTTGTAGTCGTACTCGTACCACTTATGTACGTGAGCCACCATAAACAACACCTACCTACTTCCTACTCTCCTTAGCCTTCCTCAACTCCTGTAACTTAGCCTTTCTCTCTTCAGGTGGAAGATTCTTGAGCCGTATGTGAAGTGGTTCGATTTCCTCAGCTCTCTTGGGATCTCTATAGATGTGGATCTCAATCTTGCTCCTACCCCAACCAAATTCAGTCTGTATGCTCCTCACATACACGACCTCTAGAGGTACCTTGAATATCTCAGCAATTCTCCTCCTAACCTCATACCTCTGAGGCGTACCCTTTGCGTGGTGATGTAGGTAACCTGTGATCTCCTTCCTACCAATCAGTGGATTATCCCTCTCCCTAATGACCTCCAACTTAATGTCGTCACCTAGATCTATCATAGTTGATGACTGTTGAGACATGTAGACCCCACTGCTGTGTGGGAACTACGACATTTTAACTCTTACCATTTTGTTAAGTGCCCTTCCGAAAGCTCGCTTAACAACGTCTGTAACTATGACAGCTACTAGAGCATTACCAAAAGGATCACCATAACAAGCAATGGACCTGGTAGGTAATCTCAGTACCAGTGGTATGAGAGCGAGATCCTCCTCACCATGAATCAACACAGTACCGTGACCAATCTCAGTAACTCTATCGAGAGCTTTGAGTAATTGCTGACTAATAGTACTTGGTCTATTTATGACACTTAGTACAGGACTAGGTAGCTCAACACGAATTACTTTACTCATTCTCCTAATTCTTTGATCAATGACACAGATATCAGGTTTCCTAGGAGAATACCTCAAAAATTTTCAGTAACAGCATCACCGACAGTACAGAGCATTGGTGAGTCTAGGTCTACAATTAACCTATAGACCTTCTTGATTGAGAATGGAGCTTCATCGCTGATCACTATTCCAAGAGGTTTCCTCAAGATAACTCTAAGCTCATCAGTTAACCTAAGCTCAAACACCATACGCTACCTAACCCTAATAGCGTACATACCCTCCTTCGTGATACCAAGCTTCTGAGCAATTTGAGAATTCTGAGGATCTAAAATTATTATCAATCCAGACCAATCATCACTAAAATCACTTGAACCACAGTTTGGACACTTAGTCACATCACTAGGCACAATGAACTTACAGTTCCTACAAGCCTTGTAGCCAGAGAGTGGGATCCTCCTTCTACCAGCCACCTAATCACCTCAGAGACGAGAATACTCACACGAAACAAGTAGAACGGGGTTAAATTGTTGCGGTAATGGTCTTCTACAACGTATTGCTGCTAATTACCTAAGAACTACAGAGAGTTCATTACTATACTCGGTAACTGGCTCTACTTCATGATCGTTATGTAGCTTCTCAAGACTGTATTAATAACTTTACTTCCACTCTAGTATGGTGGGATACGTCATGACCTTGCTCTGGCCTTTAGTTTACGCAGTTCCTCCTCAATCCACTCAAGCTTTCCTAGGAAGGGTTGTCTCATGGTTAAACCAACTCTTATCGGTTCTGGTCTCGGTGATGGACCTGGCATACTAACTGAGACTATTCTAGCTCTTACTCTATCACCCTTACCTAGAACATACTGTGTCTTCTCTCCAATTAGTGCTTCCCTACGTGGATCATTCCTAAACCTATCATCACCTATCTGCGATATGTGGAGAAGAGCATCTATAGGACCAATCCTCACAAATGCGCCATAAGGTACGACA
The DNA here is from genome assembly GCA_003649205.1 of Thermoprotei archaeon. GTDB lineage: Archaea > Thermoproteota > Thermoprotei > Thermoproteales > B15-G16 > B15-G16. The sequence goes on along the minus strand of QMRC01000001.1, from coordinate 98,151 downwards.
CCAACTACTTCACCCTCAATAACTTCCTGAAGCTGAGGATAGAAGACAAGAGCATCGAACACTACCTTGTGGTAGCTAGCACCATCAGTTGGTACTACCTTACCTACCTTAGATACCTTGATGTTTATGATAGCGACTACGATACCTAGATCCTTAATTGCCTTACCCTCGTACTCACTTCTAATGATTTCTTTAGCAACCTTCTCAAGGGGCTCCTTAAACCTCTCAGGTGGAATCCTAACAAAGTCCTCGATTGTGACTAACCTAAACATCTACTTCACCAAGCAACATACCACAGAGAACTCACTTATTGTACTTTTCTACCTTCTAGTACAACTCAGTATCTATCTCAAGACCTCTCCTCTCAGCTCTGAAGTACACTGTAGGTATTGACAACTCTCTCAACCTCTTCCTCAACCTAGTATCATTTGTAGCAACGACAACTCTCCCCTTGTTAGCTAGGGCGAAGTTAACTATCTTCTCATCAACACCAGAGCCAGGTATCGACGAGTCATCAATCACCTTACACCTAGACTTAGCAATCTCCAGAGCTAGCAATGCTTGTCTCCTAACCTTAGGACCCTTCTCTCTAATCAATCTCTCAAGCTCATCAATACTTGATCTCAATATCACGTACTCATGAGGTACCTCTAGAACTCTCTCAAACTCATCAAATACGTCAATACCCTCAGCAACAGCCAGCATAACCATGTTGGTGTCGAGTACAATAAAGTACCTGTGACTAGTCCTTGACGATACCGTACCCAATTAACCTCCACCTACCAGCAATCTGCCTATTGATCACAACCTTAGCACCAGTCTCAATACACACAGGTCTACGGAGATCTACATAGATTTCATCACCCATGACACTCCTCACAACGCCTAGAGTAGTCGCTGTACCAGCAACAAGCATCAGCACCTCACCCTTCCTAATCCTCTCAACCTTAGGCAACTCCCTCAAACCAACAACCCTCTCCAGTAAGTGAGTCTCCAACCTAAGACTAAATCTCGTAGGTGGTAGAGTACCCACCTTACCAGCTACATTACCGATAAGAGCATCAGCCCTGGTCAGTGCTGGATCAAGATCAGTACCGATACCGACGAGAGTACCTGGACCAACCTCCTCAACGAACATATCCTCAACCTTGATGCTCAGCACCTTAGCGTACAACGGCTCATACCTGACCTTACCATGCTCAACAACCCTTATACCTGGCCTAATCTCTATCTCATCACCAACTCTGAGCTTACCCTGAATCAAGCAACCACCAATGACACCACCCTGAAGATTCTCTGGTGGTGTACCTGGCTTATTCACGTTGAAGGACCTAGCAATGAGGAATCTCGGTGGTTTAGACTCATCCCTCTTCGGAGTCGGAATCCTCTCCTCAATAGCCTCAACAACAGCATCTACATTCACCTTGTGAAGCGCTGATGCAGGTATTATAGGTGCATCTTCAGCCCAAGTACCCTCAATAAACTTCTTAATCTGCTGATAGTGCTTAAGCAACTTATCCCTATCAGCAACAACATCGATCTTATTCTGAACAATCACAATGTTCCTAACACCCATTATGGTTAAAGCCATGAAGTGCTCGTATGTCTGTGGCTGTGGACAGGGTACGGTCGCATCTATGACAAAGAGCACACCATCCATGAGAGTTGCACCAGCAATCATAGTAGCCATCAACGTCTCGTGACCAGGAACATCGACTACAGATATCTTCCTCACAAACTCAACCTCAGAACCACAGTGAGGACACCTACCATCCCTCAACATAACGTGAGTGAGGTAACACTGAGGAGGAGGACACCTAGGACATTTATAGATAGTAATGTAGGCATAACCAAGCTTCATAGTGAGACCACGCTTAAGCTCCTCACTATGACGAGCAGTCCAAACACCAGACAACGCCTGAACCAACGTAGTCTTACCGTGGTCTACGTGACCCCCTGTACCTATGATACACACAGGCAACGTCTGTTTGCTCATACCGATCACCTAACCCCGAACTCCTTAGACCTCTTATATGCTCTAGCCAAATACCTTTCATAAATTTTACCTCAGAGGAAACAATCAGTGTAACCACGTAGAAAGCGTGATTGTAAAAGTCCTGAAAGTCCCTGTAACTGAAAACGACTTGAAAAGAAGCTGAATAAGAAATCAGAAATCTCACATGAGAGCAACCAGACAGGTATCAGCAAATTACTTCATTTAGAAAGCAACAGAGAAAAGCTCTCTGATGTTCTAACCCAAGCATCCCAAATGATGCTCCAGTGTCAGCATTTACTCCTGAGTCAAGAACTTTATTGCCTCCTCCAACTTCACTACCTTATCTTGGTCAACACTCATCTTCCTCATCTCTTCAAGTAACCTGTATAGAATGCCTACAGTTGACTTGCTAACACCAAAATAAAGTCTATACACTACACCATTCTTCGCCTTATCCTCATACACCCTAACATTGGTCATACCTATATCCCTAAGCTACTCAGTAGCTTTCTCAATGTTCTCCCTAACCCGTGTTTCGTAGTACACCTGAACAAGTCTCCTCCTGCTATGTCTCGTCACTATCAATCGATTCAATAGGTCAATTATTGACTTGAGTACTACTTCTCTCGAATGTCGCTTTATCTGAAATCGTGAGGAAATAGCTAAGTACCTTGATGTTGTAGGTGAGTAGCGGAGTAGTATGGAGAGGCTGTGCTCTGTATCTCCATCGCATCAATTCACTCCTGGTATTGGTAGTAGAGTTGAAATTTCATCACGACCATTATCTGCAAGCACTGTAGTAGCTATGGCTATCCCTCAATTATTGCATGTTGTTTTGCTAAGGAATAGGTTACAGGAGGTAGAGAGTGATTTGGAAGTAATGATACGGTACTTGACTGATGATGAACCTCCTACAGCATTTCGCGAACTTTACTCTAAGCTTTGCGAGCTAGGACTTGATGATGCTGATGCGAGGTTTGTATATGCAACTCCTGTTTCTGCTTATAGCGGATAATAAGTACAAGCGATAGAGCAATCCACAGACACAACTACATACTTCAGCAGTCACACAATCTCCTGATGATGGATGCATTCCCTGCACAAGAACTAGAGACCTTGAACTTCATATACTTGCCCCAGGTACATTACTACTACCATCACTCAATATTGCTGTTAAGTCGAACCTATTTCCGCAGATCTTTAAACTTCATTACTCTAATGTCCACCTTAACCTTCTAGATATGATCACAGTGTTCACTATGTACCATATAGCTAGGTAAGTGATTGTATCAGGGCTCACGCTTTCAATGCAGTATGAGGAGCGGAATACCTTAGCTATATGCGTTGTCGGTAATACTAGAGCTGCAGTTCTAAGCACTAAGTTGGTGTTGGATATAGGTCCATACATTGGTGATCCAAAGAGAAGTACTAGGTACACAATCATTGATATGACGTTAGCCTGTACTGGATTTCGTGAGTATAGTCCTACGATCATACCTAACCATATAAATGCTGTGTAGGAAATGACTACAGCTATAGCGAATAGTGGTATGTTTGGTAGAGTACCTGTCAGCAAGTATCCAGTTAGCAGTAATACAGCTATGGATGGTATGTACATGACTAAATTAGCTATTAGCTTTGATAGCACGTAGTCTAGTGGAGATATGGGTAATGATGCGTAGAACTCATACACCTGTGTTTGCTTCAGACTACTTATGTCCTGTGAAATCATTGTGAATGTGCCCAGTGAAGATAGTGTGAACATAGCGCATATCAGGTAGAGTACATTTGCTGTGTACCCAAGTACGTAGTAGAGCATGAGTACTACGAGTAGTGGTGTAAGGAGTGAGGACATTAGGTAATATGGCCAGAAGTATAGGAGTACTCTAAGATGCATCGTGGATAGAGCTACTAATGACCGTAGGTACTTCATGACCATACCCTTCACCACCTCAACCATATATCTTCAGGTACACCTCCTCAAGTGATGGAGTTGAGATTGAGATATAGGTTATGTTTGCTACCTTCGCTATCTCCTTAACAAAATCCAAAGCCCTAACTAGATTCCTTACACTCAGCACAATCTCATTGTCCTCTAAGTACTCAATAGATTCGATGCAATCTCCATACCTTTCTCTAATCATCTCTTCTAGCGGAATTTTCTCACGAACCTTGACATGAACCTTAATTGTACCGAGAATACGAGATACAATCTCACTAGGACTACCCTCAAGCAATACTCTACCATTTAGTAGGAAGTAAACCCTATCACATAGCTCCTCAACATCCCTAATGATATTTGTCGTCAGAAGTACGGTCTTACCCTGTCTCTTCATCTCCTTAATCTTCGATATCACTCTACGTCTCATAGATGGATCCAACATACTAGTTGGTTCATCTAGTACTAGGAACTCTGGATCGTGAACTATAGCTGAGCAAAAGTAAGTTACTCTAGCTAGACCAACTGAGAGGTTATTGTGATAGTAGTTAGCGTAGTCTAGGAGGTTCATCTCCTTGAGAATTTCAGAAGTCCTACTCTTTGCCTCTCGTCTAGACATACCGTATAGTCTAGCGATGTAGTACACTAGCTGGTATACAGTTACTCCATGGTAGTAAGCTGGGTACTGAGGCATATACCCAATGAAGTGCTTAACCCTGTGAATCTCATCAGGTACCTTGTGACCAAGTAGCTCAATGTATCCACGTGTTGGCTTAAGCACACCTATGACCTGTCGAACGAAAGTTGTCTTACCAGCACCATTAGGACCAAGTATACCAACTACCTCACCTCTATTGACCGTAATGTTGATATTGTCATTCGCTACAACATAGCCACTATAGACCTTAGTTAATTCACGTGTTATCAGCACCTGCATCTACTAAACCTCTCAAGAACATCTCCATATCTTGACTCCACGTAGAGCCTAAGTAATTCACCTAACTTTTCAAAGTAATCCCTTGGACAGCATACCTCATTGATCTTACCCTTAAGCACTATAGACTCGTATGTGCAGCCAGCGTAACACATTGGCAAGTATGGACATCCCAAATGTTTCTGCCAAGGAACCTCTAGTATGAAGTCCAAGTAATTAGCGAATGAATTTCTGAAGAGAGCAATCTCAAGATCATCTATGTTTCCAATAGCGAATCTCTCATCCCATACAAATACAGGACATTTGTATATTTTACCCCTCTCATCTACTGCGAAGCTATTATCGTGCAATGCAGGGCAAGGCCTTAACTCTATCTTCCTAACTATCTTGAACCCCCTTCTCAATGCCTCTTTCTGAAGACCAATGAGGACATCTACGAATTCTCTGTAACTGAAAATCCAGTCAGGATTGTACCTACCATTACTGACCCTTGGTACAAATACTCGACCAAAACCTATAAGGACATTTCTCCTATTAAGACCATAGTCCCTGAGTAAGTCAAGCAGCTTAGTGATGTACATAACATTCTGCTTATCAACATTTATTCTGATACTTAGGGTCTGCACTCTGTCAACAATCTCAAGCACATTTCTCAGTATTACATCAAACGTCCCCTTACCATCAATGAAAGGTCGTCGGAAGTCGTGTATATCTCTAGGACCATCAAGCGTTACCTGTACTTCGTTCACAAGGCATGATATAGTATCAATTTTATCTTTTGTCAACAATGTACCATTAGTTATCAATATATTCTCTACTTTCAACCTATATTCATCAGCGAGCTTATAGATTTCTCGACAGTACGTTAGTAGGATCCTATAATTCAGGAGAGGTTCTCCACCGTGAAGTAATGTGACAACGTTCCTTGATCCTCTACATTCTACAATCCTCTTAACGAACTTCACTACATTTTGACATACCTTCTCATCCATATGTAGTCCTCGTTTAGGCCCTTCATAACAGTATATACAGCTCATATTACATGCTGATGTGATGTGAAGTACCAAGTTTAGGTATGAGTAGTTGAAGATTGATCTATAGCTGTGGTATATCAGCAGTTTTGTTTCGTCAATATCTTTTTCTACTAAAAAGCCATTACTTAACAGCTCATTGAGTTCATCCTTGCTGAGTTCATTAAAATTACCAGAGCGTAGTGCATAGGCTAGATCTTTTGTGACTAGTGCTATTGCTTTCGTCAAGGTGTTGTAAAGTAGTACGTAGTTTTCATTATATGGGAAAAATAAAGTGAATTTCGAGAGTTTGAACATGGTGATCCCTCTATGTACGTACAGGTGATATGAAGCTCCCACAGAAGAAGTTAGGCTCTGTTAGCATTGTGCTCTTAGCCCTTTCGAGTACTAGCACCCTACTTCTCATATCTTTTGGCCTCATTCTCAGCACCGTATTCACGATCTAAGCCAGAGTAGGTATGCATACCTATCATGTATCTTGGCTGCCATGGCAGTAAAGTTAAAAAACTCTAAATACTGGACACAGGTAACTTCCAGAAGCTGGCTCTTCTGCATAGCATTCATAAGGTATTGTAAAGTTCTTGAAGCTATCCAGTACTAACTGGTACATTTCAAGCTTTGTGATAATGTTGTGATGCTTCAATCTTTTTACGAAGTTTAATAAACCTACTACTTCGCTTCGTGGTAGCACTATTGATACTAGGATGTGTCGTGCTTTTGTTGTTAGCAGAAATTATTGAACTATTGGTGATCCATATAGTGTATTTATAAATGATTTAACGAAACTTTCTGAGCTAAATGTAATCGACATCGAGTACCATAATGCCTCTTCCGGTTTCCACCAGAAGCATCTTATGCGAAGAGCTTCAATGAGACCTCTCCTGAGGATGTGCTTATTGAAATGTCTTTTTATCGATTTTGAACATATATTCAATGTTCGTGATAGCTCCTCTGGTGCTCTTGGTGCTTCTTTCTCTAGCTCCTTTAGTATTAAGAGATCTACGTAATCAAATTTTGCTCGACTAACTATGCCATCTCCTCTACTATACTGAGGATCTTTCAAGCCTTCTGGTTGCGCTTGCTTATTTGATTCTCTCCGAGTATTTAATCTAGATCTTGAAGCACCAAAGGGAAGAAAGAGTGTTGAGAAGTTTCTGAACATGTTTAGTACGTTGGACGCTGATTTCCATGTCGTATAATTCCTCTGGTCTTTTGTCGCATTCTCACCCATCGACTAGATGCTAGGGCTAATCGTGAAAGCTCTTTCTTAAGGGAGTCTATATCTTTGGCTATTTTCTCTAGATGCTCACTGACATAATGTTCTTTATGGTAATTTTTAGTAATGATAATTTTAATGATAATTTTAAAGAATTCACAGATAATTTTGAGGTAAACGCTATACTTTCCTGAAATAACTGAATGCTTATGGAAACCTATATTGCTGAAATAGCTCTTCCCCTTTCCTAAAGTAAAGCTTAGCCTTACTACTATACCATAAGCCTAGGTCTGATATGTTTCCTCGTCTAGTTTTAAAGGTTTTACCCGCCTAGTCATAAATTAATAACATCACCTGAGAGTACTCTAAAACCTCGCATTACAATGGGGCGTCCTCTTGAATGCTAAGGGACCATGGGTAATGGTATGTATGCTTGTGGTGTTGAAAATGCATTACTACTAGCTCTTGAGAAGCAAGAGTAGTACAAGGAAAAGATAAGGGATGGAGGAAAGGTAATTGAGAAGCTAAGAGAACTATATGGAATGGTGCTGGATAAGGAACTACTGATTAATTGGGGAGAAAATCCAGAGGATTTATGAGCGAAGCTGTTAGAGTTCACTAGCATTTTTACCCTTATCAGTTAATTTAACTAGTCTAGGGTATGGTGGTTTATTGTCTACTCTCTCCTCAATAAAACCAACCTCCTTAAGTATCTCAACAGCTCTAGCCACAGTCTCATACTTCATCGAATCATTCCTAGTTCTACTAAAACTAGCTTCACCAACATCAAGAAGGTAAAACAATAATCGTAAAGCACCATTAAATCTAAGTCTACAAGGCATAGAACCGCTTTGGAATGAAGAGTAGTAACAAATCCATACAAATCTGTTTCCATACTTCTCTAGGAGGGTTCCTTCTATACCAGACACCTACTCGCAGTCTAAACTGGAAATAGTTTTTACATACATCTACTAGTACTAGTCTAAATAGAGAACTGGTCTTGGGCGAAGTTTAGGTTACCGTTAGGAGGATTAAGGAGATTGTGTGAAGGAATCCCAAGGTATTTTGACACGCTTAATGACCGTGATAAGAGGTTCGTGGAGCGAACCTGAACCTTAGTGAAATAGTATCCAACAAGCTTTACTATCTTCTTCATCAACAGCATTTGAATACTGTGATATTATGAGGACTGTTACTTTTAAGATAAATGAGGAGTTACTTAAAACCTAGTGCCTCTAAGCATGTAACTAATAGGTTTGAAGCTATTAGAAAGGCCATCTTACCATAGCTCTTTATGCCTACTATGAATCCGAGATGTAAGCCTAATCCTACAAAGAATCCTACGAATAAAAGTAAAGAACAATGCACCAGTAATAATGTACAATAACCCAAAGCTGAGGCCTAGAAGTGTAGGAATGTGTAAATTCACAACTTGCATGGTGTGGTCTACGCTGGAATTAATTGGAGTATTTTACGTAAATCTTCCTCATTAACGTTTTTCGGTATTAAATGTATGTTCACTGGAATTACCATTATTTTACCAGTTATTCTCGTAGGATAAACTATAAAGCTTACATTGTTTACAGTTACTTTGTAATATTTAGACCATGAGAAAGGTATTTTCCTTATATTTAATTCAAATCCCTTGGCTTTGAAATAATGCGGATCATAGCTTTCAGTAACAACAACCTTACACTTACGCCAATTCCTCAAGATAAATAGGTCTCTAGAGTACCAACACCAAACATAGGCGAAAAGAAATCCTAGAAAAATAATGAAAACAAGCCATTGCTGGGAGAGAGCGGCGAGAAACGTTATAAAAATTATGAACGAAAGAAGAAGTGAGCTAATGACTAAGTCAATCCATAGATACACATAGAATCTCTTAGACTTAGGAAAAGGCAATCTCAGAAATACCACCTCTTATTAATACTATCTCGCTTACGGTTTTGGCTTTAGTTGCAAAAGCTATATAAATTCTCTAGAAACTATTATTTATCCGGATGAAGCCCTCGACCGCCGGGGGATACTCCCGGGGGATGAGGTTGGGGCGGAGCTTGTCTACCTTTCATAAACTCCACTTTAGTGATAATTTCGATCTTATTTCTCTATTTTCTGCCCTGATCTTCAACTTGTATTCTAGTGTAAGCTGCTAGTGTATCAGCAATACCTAGAAGAACGTACATTACAGATGACTTTAATCCAAGGTTTTCTAGCGTAACTCTATACCTTCTTAGAGAGCCTTCAGCTATAACTACTGATTCTCTAAGCTTATTCCTGGTGATATTAACTAGGTAGTCATCTGTAACAGCGACAAGTACTCTATTTACTCTATTACTAATTTTCTCAAGATGATCTAGAAGTACTCCTAGGTAGTTAGTTACATCAATACTTAGCAAAATATCTGCATCAACGAGTGTCTTGATAATCCTAAGTGTCTTAGGGAAGTATGTTGTTCGTTCATGTCTACTAAGGAACTTTACATGTTTAAACGTATCAACATACCTCGTCAGCTCATCCCTAGCCCTCATGGAAGATACCACAATAGAATACAATGTGACCTTCCTACCCTTACTACGATCAGTGGCAATTAGTGAATCTCTTTTGTCTCTCCCTATAGGTCTACACCTCACTAAATCCTAACTATATGGGCTATGCTTCTATATCAAGGCATTAACCATGTCTGGAGTCTGGAATAGATAGGGTGTGTAAGCCTCTTTAACACCATAATTCAGGTTAAGGAGGGGAAAGATCTTAAGGAGCTAATAGTTAAGGCTGGAATACTTACTGATGAAGCTCTTGAAGTTTCTTCAAATTATGAAGGAGATACTGGTATGTGGATTGAAGTTAAATGAGTTTTTCAATAAGGTTAAGGAGAAATCCAGGTAAGAAACAACAACCGAGAAAGATATTGATCTCGAGTCATAGAGTAACGAATGTTAGGAATGTACTACTACGGATCAAGAGGAACTATCGATGTAAAGGGTTCTTAGAAGTACCGAGAGTACCAGAAGATAGGTACGAGATTCCGAAAAGATAGTCGAGCTACTTAGAAAGTACAACATCAGGTACACAATATGTAGGGGTAAAGATCAAACATACAACAAGCTCTACTACACAATCAAAATTGGCGTAAGGAAGTACCCAGAAAACCTACTCAACTTATTGAACTGTAGAATGAGCTTAACCTACCGATACCAGAGACCATAGAGGAAGCAATTAGAGACGTAAAAAGCAGGTTAATGTAGGAAACCCCCACCCACCTCTCTCCTCTTCCTCACTTTCCTGTCTGACTTGCTAGCTTAGTAGCTTCCTTAATCTTCTTTTCGTAGAGCTTCTGAATTCTCTTGTTCTTTGGTTGTTTACCAATAACTTCCCATGTAATGATGGGTCCCTTATCCCAGTTTGGTGGGTAGATTATCTTGACATTAATCTGACTGACGGTATCTGTTATCGTGTTGCCCCTAACTAGCTTTCTCCTTCTTTCACCTCTTCTCCTTGGATGAAATCCGGGTGGCCCTGAGAGCAGTGCGTATCTCTTAACAGGGCCTTCAATAAATGGTAGGAGGGGGCTACCCTCGTTACCGCTACCTCCTGTTATCTGTATCTTAATTCCTTCTGGTAGTCCGAGTATTTTCCCGTCTAGTACATCACCTATCTTCCTACCTATGAATGCTTGTGCTGTTGGGTCTTTTACCTCTACTTGCTTGGATAGTCCTGTCATTGGGTCGCTGATGACTACCTTAAATGTTGGCATTGGATCACCGGGGGTTACCCTACTCTACGTTTCTCTTTTAGCTCTTTCTTTATGTTTAGGATTTCTCTCAGGGTTTCTACTTCGTCGTCTGATAGGTATTGTCTGTAGTCTGATGCCCATCTGTAGCAGTGTTCTAGTGGTACGTCTACGTACACTATGTCTCCTTCCTTGATGTGTCTACCTACTATGACGTTTCCTCTAATTGAGATTGCTACTGCTGCTCCTTTCCTTGCTTCTGGTAGTGGTTTTCCGTGTTCCTGTATCTGCATTATGTGTCCTAGTGATCTACCGTCAGCTCTCATTAGTGGGTAACCTGGCTTTATGACACCTGAGAGTACCTCGACACCTACTATTGCTGGGTCGCTCCTTCTGAAGATGTAGCCTGGTAGTATCCTGATCTTTGCTGGTCTAATGAGCTTAGAGAGCTCTTCCTCTAGCTTTCTCTGCTTTACCTCTTCGAACCACTTGAGGAACTCCTCAACTAGTCTATACAGTATGTTGCTCTGGAAGATCTTGACTCCCTTCCTAATTGCTTCATCCTCTACGTCCGGTGGTACCTTGACGTTAAAGGCTAGTACTACTCCGTACATTGGGTTCTTCTGCTTAGCTATGTATGCCTCGAAGATGTCCCTCTTGCTGACTGGCCCTATGTCTGCTATTCTAACCGGGATGTTGTGTGCTCTTAAGTACAGTACCATGGACTCAAGAGTACCTAGTGTATCTGCCTTAGCTACAACACCCTCTACATCTCTCTGTATCCTGACCTCAGCTAGCTCAGCTCTCACTAACTCAATGTACTTCTCAACATCTTCACCTTCAGGAACTACGAATACTGGTGCACCTGCAACAGCCTTATCCAGGTCTGGAGCTACTAGCTTAACACCTGCAGCAGCCTCAACTCTATCCATGTCGTAGAACCTATCTTCTGGATCTCTCATCTCATCCATTGGCTTGGGTACGAGTAGTGCTCTAACTCTCGTAACTATGGGCTTCTCGAGACCACCAACAACGATTGTATCTCCTTTCCTGATGATACCATCGTACAGAATTACATCGGCTGTTACACCAAGACCCTTCTCCTCCTTCACCTCCAACACGACACCTCTACCAGCACCAGTACTCACCTTCAACTTATCAAGTGAGAATCTCTGAGCTATACCAGCGAGAACGAGTAGTAGATCAGCAACGCCCTCACCCGTCAATGCGCTCGTAGGTACGATAGCTACCGTGTGCGCGAAGTCTCTAACTCTATCGTACCTATCCGCATTGAAACCTAATTTATTGAATTCGAGAATTATTCTCGCGAGTAACTCCTCAAGTCTCTCAACTACATCTTCACGTTGCTTCTGAATTGAGTACAGAAATGGTTTATTGGGTTGTGGTTTCCAACCGGGTATCCTATCGATCTTGTTAGCAGCAACTACAAAAGGTACCTTCCTAGCTTTCAATATCTCAATACACTCGTATGTCTGCTCCTCAAAACCCTCGAGAACATCAATAACGAGAATAGCTAAGTCAGCTACTGAACCACCTCTCTTCCTAAGATTTGAGAAAGCTGCGTGACCTGGGGTATCGATCATGAGGAAGCCAGGTATCTTAACCTTACCTCTCAGCTTGAACATATCGAGAAGTTCACCACAGTAATTCTCGAGGGCTTTCCAGGGGAGGAAGCTAGCACCAACATGCTGAGTAATCATACCCGGTTCTCGATAGGCTACAGCAGTACCCCTGATCTTGTCTAGAAGTAAGGTCTTACCGACATCTACGTGACCTAACACAACTACTATAGGTGCTCTAATTCTCATCACTCGGCCTCTACTACCAACGACAGTACTACTCAAAGAACTACACCTCCTTTCGTTAGCTTACTCGAGTTCGGGTGTATATATTCTGCTCTCTCCCTTGAACTCTAACTTAGAGATTAGGAGCTGCGTACAATCTAGGTTCTATCACGAAGTACTGAGTGAAAAAGTGATATCTATCAAGCTACGGAATGTACCCTACATAAGGTTCAGTGCTGTTTTACTAGAGGTACCTGACTAAGCTTGCTTCTTGTACTTCAATGTCCACTTTAGCTTTCTCGGATCTCTCTTCATCTCTAGCATGCTAACTCTACACTTCCTGGAGCAGAACCTCAGTATCGTACCGTCCTTCTTGACATATGTCATGCCTGTACCTGGTGGGATTTCACGACCACAGAATGCACATCTGTAGACTCTAGGCACGGTAAGTCACCTGCACCTTACTCAAGGTAACAACCTTATAAACTCTCTTCCAAGTTCAAGTAGGTTCTCTACAGCGAGGAAAATTTAAATTGCCACAATAGTGAGTTAGTTGACACACTGGGGTGTTGAATCTATGGCAAGTGAGAGAATTCGTGAGTATGCACAAGGAGCAATACCAGGTAAGCCATTCTACGTCAGGTTCGTAGTTCCACCAGAACTAGCTGAGAAGGCATACGAAGCACTCTCAATAGCTAGACAGACAGGTAAGATCAGGAAGGGTACAAATGAGACGACTAAAGCAGTTGAGAGAGGGCAAGCAAAGCTCGTTCTCATAGCTGAGGACGTTGATCCACCAGAGATCGTTGCACACTTACCACTACTCTGTGAGGAGAAAGGTATACCATACATCTACGTACCATCCAAGCAGAGGCTAGGACAAGCAGCAGGTATTGAAGTTGCTGCAGCATCAGCATGCATAATCGAGCCAGGTCAGGCAAAGGACTTAATTGAGGAGATTATCAAGCAGCTCAATGAGATTAAGGTGAAGGCAGGTCTAGCACCAGCTAAGAAGTAACTCATGGTGATTCAGTATGTCAGCTAAGGAGGAGAAGAGGAGAGAGGAGAAGGTATCTCCATACGAAGATGCTGTAGCAGCAATGGTAGTCCAGATCATCGGTAGAACAGGTGTAGCTGGCGAGGTTGTTCAGGTAAGGTGCAAGATCCTTGAAGGTAGGGACAAGGGTAGGATAATAACGAGGAACGTAAGAGGCCCTGTCAGAGTTGGAGACATACTAATGCTTCGCGAGACTGAGAGAGAAGCTAGAAAGCTAGTAGCTAGGTAGAGCGCACCTAGTGGAGGTTCCTTCTCTCATCAACTTCAGGGAGATAATACTCACTTATTCCCTCCTTTTTACCTCAAGTGCATTGAGATCATACCTCTTCCTCGGCATCACACCCCCTACCGAGCGATCATCTATAGGCTCTATATAGGTCGTAGGTACGTAGAGCTACCTCGCACACCTTATCCAATTCCCCCTCATAAATCAAATTGAGTGCATACTTTGGTGAGTACATGGGTTTATTCAAGGTGCTGTATACCTCCATAGATACTTCGTGGAAGATCCCCCTCACAATTCTCGTAAACATACCCAGGGTAGAGTACTGTGGTGAAGCTATTGGACCTTACTCACCTGGTGACAATGTTGAGCTACCTAGGTACATAGCTGATATGTTGTTGAGAGGTAATTTAGCTAAAGTCAATACGAAGAAGTTACCTACATCAATTGAGTTAAGTAAGTTACTCTGGATTGAGGAGAGGAGTGAGCAACTTCAGAAGCTAGATGAGGACTTCCTCCATAGGGTTAAGCTCTATCTCAAGTCACTGGAACAGCTTGCTAGGGAATCAACATCTGTAAACCCCATATTGCTAGCACAGGAGGCACAGTATGTCAAGATCAAGGTTCTTGATCTGATGAAGAGGAGGTTAGTCAAGATCGTTAAGATAGCGTTATCGAACCCTAATCCACGACAGGAAGTTCTTGAGAAGCTAACTATTGAGGAGCGTATGCTGTACATTAAGCTATGTAAGGAGTTAGGTTCTTGGCTCTCATTCCTAGAGAACGAGTTCAAGTAAGGTGATTAGCTGTGGCTACCTCAGGTGAAGCACCTGAACTCTCAATCATAACACCAAAACCACCAGAGACAATAGGTGAGAGATTCCTCAACTTCCTCAAGAGCTACTACACGCCGGAAGAGGGTTACAAGTACAGAGCTAGGATAGCTAGGTTAATAGCAGAGAACAGTAAGTCACTAGTCGTAGATTTTCCTGACCTACTTACATACGATAGCTCACTAGCTGAGTTAATTGTTGAGAAACCACTTGAAGTGATACCGGTACTCTCAGAAGCATTGAGAGAAGCTATCAAGATAGAGGATAGTGAGTACGCACAGAAGCACAAGAAATTCAATGTCAGATTCCGTAAACTACCTGAAGTAGTTAGCATTAGGAGGTTGAGAGCACACCACATAGATAAGCTCATAATGGTTGAGGGTATCGTAACAAGAGCAACACCAGTGAAGCATCAGTTAATCAAGGCAATCTTCAGGTGTAAGGCCTGTGGAACAGAGATCGAGGTACCACAGGTAGCAGCACACTTCGTAACACCAACTAAGTGCCCCAATGAGGCTTGCCCAAGTAGGAGAGGGCCATTTGAACTCATTGAGGAGAAGTGTGAGTACATTGATTGGCAGAAGATAGTAATTCAGGAGAAACCTGAGGACTTACCACCAGGTCAACTACCTAGATCACTAGAGGCAATACTAATTGATGACCTAGTCGATACCGTGAAACCAGGTGATAGAGTAGTTGCTATTGGTGTACTCAGAATACAGCAGGAGAGTCTCAAGAAGAGTAAACCACCAGTCTTCTCAGCGTACCTAGACATCAACTACATTGAGGCACAGACTAAGGAATTTGCAGAGGTAGAGATCACTCCTGAAGATGAGAAGAAGATACTTGAGCTAGCTAAGGACCCGAGGATAAAGGAGAGAATAGTGAAGTCAATAGCACCATCAATACACGGAATGAGGCCAATCAAGGAGGCAATAGCATGCCTACTCTTTGGAGGAGTACCCAAGGTGTACCCAGACGGAGTTAGGGTGAGAGGGGACATACACATACTACTGGTTGGCGATCCTGGAACAGGCAAAAGCTTGACATATAGTGTACCTGTTCTGTACTACGAACCAGGTAAGGGCCTACAGTTTAGACCTATTGGTGAAATCGTTGATACACTGATCGAGCAGTATCGAAACAGGGTTAAGGTAGAGGGTGAAAGCGAGATCCTTTACCTGAGAGATGTCGGTGTAGAGATCTATGTCCCTTCTGTGAATCCAGAAGACTTTACTGTAGAGTGGAAGAAAGTACGTGCAGTTATTAGACACAGAGCACCAGAGAAAGTAGTTCTTGTCAAGACTAAGACAGGAAGAACTATTGTAGTGACGAAAGATCATAGCATCCTTGTGTTTAATGGTAGTAAACTGGCTGTTGCTAGAGCACAGGACCTAATACCGGGCAAGAGCATAGTTCCAGTACTGAGGAGAATTCTCCCAGTAAGTACTGAAAAACTCACCAATTTCCACGGTATGCAACTTGATTGGGATATTGGTTATCTCGTTGGTATGTTCTTAGGAGATGGTACGATAGCGAAGGTTACTAGTGGTGAACGATTTGAACTTACCTCTCTAGACCCTAATGTTTTGGTGAAGATATCCGAGATACTGCAGAATAAGTTTAGCACAATTTGTAGCTTGCATATACATGATAGTAGGTCTATGACTTACAAACTAATCTGCCAGAGAGATGCCGTAGTTGAATGGTTAAAACAGTTCATTCGAGACAAACATGCACTCCATAGAGAGAAGGTTAAGGGTTATGAGACTAGGTTGAAGTACGTACCCTATGAGCTTCTATTGAATGGTCCTGAGGAATTTGTGGCAGGTTTTATTTCAGGACTATTAGAGAGCGATGGATACATAGCCATACCGCGTGTCAAGGAATGTGGAAAGTCTCATCACGGTGAAATCTCCTTAACCTTAGTTAATCGGGAACTAGCTACTGCTTTCTCTCTAGCACTTACCAGGCTAGGTATTTGGCATAGTTTACGCACAGGAGTGAAGCTGTATAAGGGTAAAGAACTCATGGTATACACGATCCGTGTTCTTGACATCTCTAAGTTGAAGAGCGTTGTCCAGCTGATATCTGAAGATAAGATGCTACGGTTAGCTCAAGTAGCTGAACCACGAACTACAGATGATATCGTTCCAGTACCTCGGGAATTAGTTCGTGAAATTTCCCTCCTAGGTTTTTGCAGAGGAAGGCTTAGGAGTTTAGGAAGCGAATTTCGAGGTAAAGTGTATAGGGGCTACGTAGGTAGGGCATATGCACACAGGATGGTTCAGAAGTTGATGGAAAGGGCTAAGGTAACTGAATGTGGAGAATTGTCTGGTATCCAAAAGCTAGCTAGATTCCTTGAGAACGAGTATCTGGGTTGGGATCTCGTAGCTGAAGTCAAGGAAGTGAGTATAAGCGAAGTAGAGCCAGAGCATAGTGAGTACGTATATGACCTATCGGTGGAGGATTATGAGAACTTCGTAGCTGGTTATGGACTTATATTTGTTCACAATAGTCAGCTTCTAAAGTTCGTTGCTCGTGTTGCTCCTCGAGGAGTATACACGACAGGTAAAGGGTCAACAGCTGCAGGTCTTACCGCTGCAGTTGTTCGTGATAAGGCTACTGGTGAGTACTATCTTGAGGCTGGTGCTCTTGTTCTTGCTGATGGTGGTGTTTGCTGTATTGATGAGCTTGAGAAGATGGAGTCTAGGGATAGGGTTGCTATTCATGAGGCTATGGAGCAGCAGACTATTAGCATTGCTAAGGCAGGTATTGTAGCGACTCTAAATGCTAGGTGCGCTATATTGGCTGCTGCGAACCCTGCGTACGGTAGGTATCTACCCAATAGGACGTTAGCCGAGAACATTGATCTACCTGTAACGATTCTATCTAGGTTCGACCTAATATTCATCATTAGGGATGAACCAGAGCAGAGTAGGGACACAGCACTTGCTAGACACATCACCATGCTTCATCAGGGTGCTACACCTGAGGAGTTTAGGGACATCATACCGCCTGATCTCCTTAGGAAGTACATTGCGTACGCTAGGAAGTACGTGAAGCCTAAGCTATCTCCTGAAGCTGCTAGGAGGATTGAGCAGTTCTTTCTCGAGCTGAGGAGACAGAGTCAGGGACCTAACTCACCAATAGCTATAACAGCTAGGCAATTAGAGGCTCTCATTAGGTTGGCCGAGGCTGAGGCTAGGATGGCTCTTAGACCTGTAGTGACCCTCGAGGATGCTGAAGCAGCTATCAGGTTGATGATGGAGTTCCTGAAGAGTGCTGGTATGGACTTGAGTTCAGGTACTCTAGACATTGACATAGTGATGGCTGGTAGACCTAGGTCACAGCAGGAGAAGCTAGCTAGGTTGATGGATATCATCAAGTCCATGGAAGAGGAGAAAGGAAAGGTTAAGGTATCTGAGTTAATTAAGAGAGCTGAGGAGGAGGGTATAGATAGGGAATTCGTTGAGAAAGCTATTGAGACCCTTAAGAGACAAGGAGAGTTATATGAACCGAAGCCAGGTTACATAAAGAGGGTTAAGGTGTAGCTACGTCATGAGGGTAGATGATCTACCGCTACCACCGAAGGTAATTGAGGTGGTTAGGAGAAGAGGTATTGAGGAGCTTTATCCACCTCAAGAAGAGGCTATTAGAGCTGGTGTCTTAGAGAGGAGAAATATCCTCCTCTCAACACCAACAGCTTCCGGTAAGACATTGGTTGCAGAGTTAGCTATGGTTAAGAACGTGCTAGAGGGTTACGGTAAAGCAATTTACCTAACACCTCTTAGAGCTTTAGCTACTGAGAAGTTTGAGGAATTTCGTGTTTGGGAGGAGCTTGGTATTAGGGTAGCTATATCGACTGGTGATTACGATTCTCGGGATGCTTGGTTAAGGAACTACGACATAATAGTTACGTCTCTTCCTGAAGATGAGGTTACGGTAGTTATCTCTCGTGGAGAACTTATCCACACTACATTTCGTGAGTTACTGAATCGGGTTGATGATCTGTTTCACGTATTGTCAGTTGACGTTGAGAATCTTCAGGTTGTTGAAGCAATTCCAAGTCTCTTAATAAGGTACCCGTACTCTGGTCCAGTTATTGAATTGGAGTTCTGTAATGGAAGGAGTGTGAGGGTTACCCCAAATCACAGTATCTATGTCTTTGACCGTAATGAGGTGAAACTCTACGAAGCTCAGTACGTTAAGAGGGGTATGAAGGTTCCTGCAGTTCAGGATGGAGTTTTGAAATCTCTCGAAGTTAAGCGTGTTTCCTGGATTAACTACCGTGGTTATGTATGTGACTTCTCTGTTCCCGGCTATGAGAACTTCATTGCTGGAGATGCCTGCGTTTTGTGTCACAATACGTATGAGAAGTTAGATAGCTTGATTAGGCATAGAGCACCGTGGTTGAGTGATGTTGGTACTGTTGTCATTGATGAGATACACATGATTAGTGAGGTCAAGAGAGGTCCTACTTTGGAGATGTTGATAACTAAGTTGAGGAAGAGGTTGAGAGGTATTCAGTTAATTGCTCTTAGTGCTACTATTGGTAATCCTGAGGAGATAGCTAGTTGGTTAGGTGCTACACCTATCGTGAATACTTGGAGACCAACACCACTTAAGGAGGGAGTCTACGTTGATGGTACTGTTGAGTTCTCTGACGGTACTATTAAGAAGTTAAGTCCTGAGCCTCTACCCTATTCACTCGTTAGAGATTGCCTACTTGAGGGAGGACAAGTACTTATCTTTGTCTCTACTCGACAGAGAGCTGTTCAGCTTGCAGAGAAGTTAAGTGATTACGTTAGGAAGCTTCTTGATTCAGATGACTTGGGTAGACTTAGCTCAGTTGCTGAGGAGATTTACCAGGTGAGTGAAGCATCTAGAATAGGTGAGCAATTAGCTAAGTTAATTCAGTGTGGTGTCTCTTATCACCACGCTGGCTTATCTCATGCTCAGAGACGTGTCATTGAGAGAGCATTTCGAAGTAGAGTGCTTAAGGTTGTTGTAGCTACACCTACGTTAGCAGCTGGTGTGAATCTACCGGCGAGGAGAGTTGTTGTCTATGACTATAGGCGGTATGAACCTGGTAGAGGTTACGTACCTATCACGATCATGGAGTACAAGCAAATGGCTGGTAGAGCAGGTAGACCTCAGTTCGATGAGTATGGTGAAGCTATCTTGATTGCTAGGTGTCTTGAAGAGAAGAGGTACCTAATGGAGAGGTACATACTAGCAAATCCTGAACCCATAACCTCTAAGCTAGCTACTGAGTCTTCGTTGAGAACTCATGTCCTAGCTACAATAGCTGAGGGATTCGCTAAGACTATCGGAGATGTAGAGGAGGTCTTGAAGTTGACGTTCTACTTCCACCAACAGAAGCTCGTTAGTGATTTTGGTTTCAAAGCACTGATGCGTAGTACTCTCACCTACCTAGAGAGTAGAGGATTCATCTCGGTGAATGGTGATGAAGTTAAGGTAACTAACCTAGGGGCAAGAGTGTGTGAGTTGTACATAGACCCGGAAACAGCATCCATAATTCTGAGTGGTTTAAGGAGTAGAAAGCAGTTAAGTGAGCTAGGTTACCTCTACCTAATAGCCTTAACTCCGGACATACCCAGGCTATACGTTAGGAGGAGTGAGGTGGAGAAGTACGTGGAGCTACTTGAGAAGTATAGGTCGGTACTACCACTCGACGTAAGTGAGCAATATGGTTTTGTCGATGTTGAAGATCAGGTACCTGTACTCAAAACTGCGTACCTTCTATACAGGTGGATTAATGAGGCTAGTGAAGATGAAATTGTGGAGGAATTTGATGTTGGTAGTGGTGATCTAAGATCCTACGTTGAGTTAGGTGAGTGGTTACTGTACTCAGCTCACTCACTAGCTAAGTTACTTGGTCTTAAGCAACATGCTGGAGCACTCAATGTACTTATGAGGAGAGTAAAGTACGGTGTACGTGCTGAATTACTTGAACTAGTTGAGAATCTTGAAGGTGTTGGTAGGGTTAGAGCACGGTACCTCTATAGGTATGGCTTTAAGACCTTAAGGGATATTGCTGAAGCACCTCTCGAGAAGTTGATGAAGGTACCTACCATTGGACCAACACTCGCTAGGAGGATTAAGGAGCAAGCATCTGAATTACTTAAGCGAGGAGTTACTGAGGTTAGTTACCATAGGGAGAAGAGGAGTTCATTAGGTGGTGAAGTTCTTGAAGGTTATGGTAGGAAGGTAGATAAGGTTAGAAAGACATTACTTGACTACTTACGTGAGAGTAATGAGTGAATACATCGTAGTTACATCCGATATCTTTACGAAGTATAGAGCACCTAGACCAAATTACCTCGATACACCTGAAAGAATCCATACAGTACTCAAGCTATTGAAAATGTACCCTCCACTAGTCAAGAGACTATTATTTCTTGAACCAAAGCCAGTGGATGAGGCTGAAGTCCTTAGAGTGCACACACAGCAGTACCTGAATCAGATTAAGAGGGCTCTGAGGAGTGGTAGTTCATGGTCTCTAGGAGAGGTCTATGTGAGTTCAGAACTCTACGAAGCTTCTCTACATGTCCTTGGTGCAGGTAAGTTGTGTGCTGATTTAGTAGCTGAGGGAAAGCTGAGGGTTGGGTTTGTGGTAGCTAGACCACCAAGTCATAGAGCAGGTAAGTCAAGAGCTGGTAGGTATTGTCTTTTCAATGCTGTAGCTTACACGGCTAAGTACCTACTAGATGTTCACGAGTTTAAGAAGGTAGCTATTCTGGATCTAGACCTTCATCACGGAGATGGGACACAGGAAATATTCTACGATACATCTTCCGTACTTTTCATATCAATTCATGAGTATAGTGAGTTCAGTACCTTCACTAGTGGTTGGATTGATGAGCTTGGTCGTGGTGATGGTGAAGGGTTTACGATAAACATCCCCTTACCTCCAGGTACGGCAGGCGATGTGTACCTACATCAACTGAATACGATAGTTAAGCCCGTACTAAAGCAGTATAAGCCTGAGGTGCTTCTGGTATCCATGGGTTTTGATACTCACCTAAGTGATCCAAGTGGTGATTTCCTGCTCTCGGTATCTGACTACACGCAGATAGCTACATTCCTAAGGGATGTAGTTGACGAATCTGTTGAGAGGAAGTGCTGCATCGTATTCCTCGAAGGTGGTTACAACGAGTTAGCCTTAGCTAGGGGCTTGGTCAATATGGTGTCAGTACTTACTGGTGGAAGAGAGTTCTTTAGGGAAGAGAGGAGATCGACATCACAGGTAGTGAGGAATTTTGTGAAGAGTACTATGAGGAATCTGAGGAAGAAGCTGAGGAATTGGTGGAGTCTATAGGTTAGGTGGTTATCTCTCTTGAGCAGCTATCTCAATATGAACTAGCTGCTGGAAGAATGGCGTACTTCTACCGAATGCTCTCGGTATATACTTAACTATCCTAGTACCCTTCATAGCTGCTGCATGTACTATCACTAATCTCTCTGGATCCATACCCTTTACCCTAGCATTATTCTCGAGGTTTTTAAGCACATCTAGTACCGCCTTAGCTACCTTCCTTGGCCATCTAGCAACAGGCCAGCCCTCAATACCTGCATGATGAGCAACCTTCTTCTTATATGTTCTAATGGGTACAAGTCTCTTCAACTTGATGACATCCTCCATGTACTTCATGGCTTCTCTGAGAGTTAAACCCTTGATAGCTCTACAGACCTCGACAGCAAACTTCCACGATATTCTCAGGTCCCTACCACAAGCCCAAACGGTCTTCTCAGGATCGAGATCTTGTCTAGATCTATGCCATCGAGTCATAGGGTAACACGCTCAAGTCACGACACTAGTTGAGGTATTTAAGCTTGCTCCTAAATGAAACTCTAATAGACCACGTAGTAGCCTGTAGCTCTGTGAAACTTAAAGCGGTACTAGAGCTAGTACGTGTAGAACATGTACCACCAGTAATTCTAGCTCTCGTAGCAGGGTACTTCCTGGCGTCAAGAGTGGTGAACTACGAAGTCCTCGTAGCTGGTACCCTGGTGGCTACGTTAGCTGAGTTCTCTCTCTTCGCCCTTAATGACTACTACAATATTGAGGAGGATAGGGTAAATGCACCTTGGAGACCACTAGTTAGAGGTGACTTAGCTCCAAAGGAAGCCCTAGGGATTGGAGTGATCTCACTAGTTTCAGCATTAGCTATTGCTACGTACCTAGCACTTAGGTACAGTACTTACCTTCAGCTTGCAGTATTGATAGTATTCCTGTCTCTTGGACATGCATACAATGTACGGGTGAAGAAGGTAGGACCAGTAGGTAATCTGATTGTAGCCACAGCTTCTTCAGCACCTCTACTCTACGGCTATACGCTAGTTAAGGTACCTGATGTAGGTACACTACCCCTACTGATACTCTTCTACGTAACAGCAACTCTCGCTATGTACGGTAGGGAGGTCGTTAAAGGAGTGATAGATATTGAGGGAGATTACAGAGTAGGCATAAGGACATGGGCTATAGTCTACGGGCGTGAGGCTGCACAGAAGATAGCTGCTATGTGCTTCTTCACAGCTATAGCGCTGTCACTAGTCGCCGTTACATACCTAACATCGATCTACGCAGTACTCACTTACCTACCTCTGATACTGCTCACTGACGCAATATATGCTAGGTCAGGACTGATGTTACTGAGGTATCGATTAAAGAGGAGAGAACTTGAGCAAATTAGGAAGGGAACCTTATTGGGTGCAGGTATTGCTCTTATAGCGTACTTACTGGTAGGTGTGCTGAGGTAGTGATGTGAGTACTATCTCAGTGATAGATGTAGTGTACTTCTCGTTGCTTTGAGACCTGGACTACCATGCTCAACCTTCTTACATGTTGGCGCAAATTCACCTAGGTAGTGACCTATGTGCCATGGAGTGATGAATACAGGTACGTACTCCTTACCATTGAACACGTGTATTGTCAATCCAACCATTTCTGGTAGAATTATCATGTCCCTACAGTGAGTCTTGATCACTACCTTCTTACCCTGGGCCATTAGCTGTCTAGCCTTCCTTATCTTCTCTAGGAGCTTCCTGTGCTCTTCCTTAAGACCTCTCTTCAACGATCTCCTCTGTCTTGCTGGTAGTAATTTTATGAATTCATCCATTGGCATCTTTAGGAGTTCCTCTAGAGTGTACCCTCTGTACCTGAAGTTCTTCCACTCATGCTCATACTCAGGAGGTATATATTGCCTTAGGTCAATTGACATAGTCGTGTACCCATGAAGTACATGAGGTCTCTACTATTTAAACTCTAGCCGAAGATGAGTAACCAACTAGTCCCTGTAGCAAACATATGGTTTATATACGTAAGATATTAATTGAATATTAGTAAACTTCAAAATTTGTACTATGTGAAGTTATTCCTTGCTCTATAGAATATCCCTCAGTTTCTGCCTTACATAGGTAATAGTGGTTACATAGGTTAATTAATAAATTACTAATTCCAAGTCCTTTACCTATATAGCTGGTGATTTACATGAATGTAAGGGGATTATCTAAATTAGTCATAGTGAGCATTGTCATAGTGATAGCTGTTGTAGCAGGTATAGCAATTGCTCTGATGGGTGTAATGGCACCTAAGAGGATGACCGTAGTGGTTATTGGTACATTGGATCCAGTGGTTCACCTAGATCCAAGAAAGGCGTATGAGTTCATGTCCTGTGAAGTGCTGTACAACGTATTTGATACCTTAGTGAGGTACGATGATGTTAGGAAGGAGTACATACCTTGGTTAGCTGAGAGGTGGGACGTTTCACCAGATGGTAAGGTCTGGACATTCTACCTGAGGAAAGGTGTTAAGTTCCATGACGGTACAGAGCTAACAGCTGAGGACGTGAAGTACACCTTCGAGAGTGCTCTCAAGATGTTTAAAGAAGGTGTAGCTGAGCCAGCTTGGATGATAGAGAGCGTATTTGAGAGAGTTGAGGTAGTTGACAAGTACACAGTTAGGTTCTATGTCAAGGTACCTAGTTTAGTGCTACCAGTTCTCTCATTCACAGTATGTGCCCCAGTACCAAAGGAAGCAGCTGAGAGACTAGGTGAGAAGTTCGATCTAAAACCAGTTGGTACAGGACCATTCAAGGTCGTTGAGTTCAAACCTGATGAGTACTTAATCCTCGAGAAATTCGAGGATTACTGGAATAAGGAGGCTGCAGCTAAGGTCGATAGGATAATCATCAAGTTCTTCAGAGATGCATCAGCACTGAGAATGGCACTAGAGAAGAGGGAGGTAGACATAGCATTTAGACACCTTAATATTGAGGACTACGCTGATCTAGAGAAGAAAACAAATCTCGTAGTGATTAAAGGTAGACCACCATTCATAAGGTACCTAATCATCAACTGTAAGAAGTTACCCGATGTCAGAGTCAGAAAGGCGCTAGCATACATACTACATAGCATAGCTGTACCCGAGATCGTGGAGAAGGTATTCAAGGGCTATGCTGAACCACTCTACAGCTTGGTAACACCATGTCTTGAGAAGTACTTCAAACCAGTGTTCAAGAAGTACGTACTACCACCAGATGAAGCTAAAGCAAAAGCTATCGAGTTACTGAGAGCAGCAGGTTACTCAGAGTCAAAGAAGCTAAAGCTAATCCTTGGTTACTCACTACTACACTACGGACCACTCGAGCCATATGTAGCAGAGGTCATTAAGTCAGCACTAGAGACAACAGGCCTAATCGAGGTAGAGACTAAGGGTGAGGAGTGGGGTACATTCAAGAAGCACTTCAGAGAAGGAGTCTTCGACATACACCTACTAGGTTGGTACCCAGACTACTTCGATCCAGACAACTACCTATACCCATTTCTACACTCATCATCTAGTGGACCAGTATTTGGGTGCTTCTACGCGAATCCAGAAGTCGATAAGCTACTAGAGGAAGCGCAGAAGGTTGTAGATGTTGAGAAGAGAGCAGAGCTATACCACAAGGTACAGGTAATACTAGCTGAAGACGTACCGATAATACCGCTCTGGATACCAACGTACGAGTACGCTATTGTATTCTGGAAAGACATTAAGGGCATTAGGCTGACATTAGAGGGCATTCTCTGGCTCTATGAAATTAGTAAGTAATAAGTAAGATGTAACTACTTCAAATGTTCTTTTTAACTAAAATCAGAAATACTTTTTACCCCTATACATTCAAGACAAATACAAGATTCTAACTACATTGAGTGGTGAGTACATGGCCACTCTACGTACGTACGTAATAGCTAGACTACTACTCATGCCCGTCATGGTGATCACCCTACTCACACTTGTCTTCATAATTCTTCGTGTACTCCCTGGTGATCCCGTGTCTGTCATACTCGGTCCTAAGGCACCACCCGAAGTAGTTGAAGAGCTTAGGAAAGCACTTGGTCTAGATAAACCTCTTCACATCCAGTACATAGACTATCTGGGTAAGATACTGCATGGTGACTTCGGTCTCTCCTACTACTGGAAAATCCCTGTTAGAGATCTCCTATGGCCAAGGTTTCTAGCTACTCTAGAGCTTAGTTTACTGGCTATGGTTATAGCTATTGCCTTAGGTGTTACACTGGGTGCCTTAGGTGCATTGAAGCGAAATACCGTTATTGACGTAGTTACTAGGTTGATTGGTGTTGCATCATATGCTGTACCTGTATTCCTACTAGGTCTAATGATGCAGTTAATCCTCGGTGTCTACCTGGGGTTATTCCCCATAAGTGGTAGGATATCGTCTGAGTACATAGGTCAGTTTAGACCAATCACCGGTCTATACCTGATTGATACTCTCATTCAGGGTAGGCTTGACATATTTGTTGATGTACTCAAGCACCTGGTAATGCCAGCTACAGCACTTGGATTCATAATCTCAGGTGTGATCAATAGGATGACTAGACAGAGTTTACTTGAAGTGCTGGATAAGGAGTTCATTATCGCTGCAAGAGCAAGAGGTATACCTGAGGATAGAATACTTACGAAGTATGCTCTCAGAAACGCGCTGATACCAATACTCACTATTGCTGGTATGCAGTTTGCACTATTGCTTGCAGGTGCTGTATTGACGGAATCTACATTCAGCTACCCGGGGCTAGGTACATTCCTTGTGACGTCTGTTACCTATAGGGATTACAATGCTATTCAGGGAGCTATCGTACTGTATGCAATTGTTGTTGTTATCGTGAATACGATCACTGACATACTTTATGCGTTTATTGATCCAAGAGTAAGGTACTGAGGTGAAGATCGTGAATCTCGCTGATCTAATACTTGGTAGGAAGGGATTGAGGAAATCTCTCGAGTATAAGATGTTCATGACAGGTCTCTCCATAGTTACTACACTAGTAGTGATAGCTGTTTTAGCACCTTACATAGTTCCTTGGGACCCATACAAACCCGCTGCTGAGGAGTACATACCACCCTTCACAGATCCAAGATACCCCCTAGGTACAAACTTTCTCGGATACGATGTCTTGAGTCGTGTTATCTGGGGTACTAGGAATAGTCTACTGGTTGCATTCCTAGCTGTTATGATTGCTGCATCAGTGGGTATACCACTTGGCTTGCTATCGGGTTATGTAGGTGGTTACATCGATAGAGCGCTTTCTCTAATCATGGATAGTGTATACGCATTTCCAGGTATTATACTGGCGATTGCTCTAGCTTTCGTTCTCGGTCCTGGTATAGTTAATGTTGCTATTGCGATAGCTGTGATATACGTACCGACGTACTTCAGAGTTATTAGAGCTTGTACTCTAGTAGTTCGTGAGCAACTATTCGTAGAGGCCGCTAAGGCCATGGGTGCAGACTTCATCACCATAATGAGGTACTACGTAGCTCCAAACGTACTCACAGCAGCTATACCTGTACTAGCACTTAACTTCGCAGATGCAATACTTACAGAAGCTGGTTTGAGCTTCCTTGGTGTTGGTCTTCCACCAACTGAACCTGATTGGGGTGTTGATGTTTCAGCAGCTAGAGGTGACATTGTTAGGGGTATTTGGTGGACTACTTTCTTCCCTGGCATCATGATATTCGTAGCTACTCTAGGCTTCACGCTCATTGGTGAAGGTCTCCCATACCTACTCAATCCCAGACAAAGGGGGAGAATTAGGTGAGTGACGTATTGTTGAGTATCAGGGATCTATGTGTCTACTACTTTCTCACCGAAGGTATTGTCCGTGCTGTAGACAATGTTTCACTCGATCTACGTAGAGGCGATGTTCTAGCTGTTGTTGGTGAGAGTGGTAGTGGTAAGAGTACACTAGGGTACAGCATACTCAGGTTAGTACCACCACCCGGTAAGATTGTTCGTGGTTCAATTCTGTTCGAGGGTATTGATTTACTGAAGCTACCTGAGGAAGCTATGAGGAGAATTCGTGGTGCAGAGATCTCAATGGTGTTTCAAGACCCATCTGTCGTACTGAATCCCGTCATGAGGGTTGGTGAGCACATTGTTGAGATGTTGAAGTACCATAGGGGTATGGATGAGGAGGAGGCATGGAAGTTAGTTGAGGACGTTTTCGAGTCTCTCGGTATTCCAAGAGATAGAGCACGTGACTATCCACATCAGCTAAGTGGTGGTATGAAGCAACGTGTCGTGATAGCTACAGCAATAGTCTTGAGACCAAAACTCATTATAGCTGATGAGCCAACAACTGCACTCGATGTAATTACACAAGATCAAATCCTCGATATCTTTAGGGACTTGAGAGATAGGTACAGAGTATCGATAATGTTGATAATTCATGACCTAAGCATTGTCGCTGATCTAGCTGATAGAGTGGTCGTGATGTATGCTGGTAAGGTAGTTGAGGAAGGTAGTGTAGAGCAGATATTCTACAACCCATTGCACCCCTATACACGAGGTTTACTCATGTGTACACCGAGGCTAATCAGTAACGATGCTAATCTGTACTCAATTCCCGGAGAACCACCAGATTTACTGAATCCACCACCTGGATGTAGATTCCATCCAAGATGTGGCCTATGTATGGACACCTGTAAAAAGGAGGAACCACCGATGATCGAAGTTGAACCAGGTCATAGAGTCATGTGTTGGCTATATGCAAAGAGGTGAGCTCAATGCCTCTACTAGTTGTTGAGAATTTGAAGAAGTACTTCCCCGTTGAGAGAAGCTTAATCGAGAGATTCATCACGAGCATTAAGGGTGAGAGGAAGTCTGTTAAGGCAGTTGATGGAGTTAGCTTCAGCATTGAGGAAGGTGAGGTACTTGGCCTTGTTGGTGAGTCAGGTTGCGGTAAGACAACTGTTGGCAGGTTAGTAACTAGATTACTCAAGCCGACAAGTGGAAGAATCTTATTTAGTGATATCGACATAACGTTTCTCAGCGAGAAGAAATTGAAGCCACTTAGAAGATACATGCAGATAATCTTCCAAAATCCCTATGAGTCACTTAATCCCAGAATGAAGATCGGTGACCAGGTTGGTCATCCGCTTGAGATCCACGGTATAGCCTATGGTGAGGAGAAGAGGAAGCTAGTTCTTGAGATGCTCAGGAAGGTAGGTCTTACACCACCTGAGTACTTCTACGACAAGTACCCTCATGAGTTGAGTGGAGGTCAGAGGCAGAGAGTTGCCATAGCTAGGGCACTGATTCTCAAGCCTAAGTTTGTTGTCGCTGATGAACCTACATCAGCACTAGATGTATCCATTAGATCTAGGATACTCAACCTACTCATTGATCTGAAGAGAGAATTCAACTT
Organism: Thermoprotei archaeon; assembly: GCA_003649205.1. Taxonomy (GTDB): domain Archaea; phylum Thermoproteota; class Thermoprotei; order Thermoproteales; family B15-G16; genus B15-G16. Next base: position 68,648 of record QMRC01000001.1, on the reverse strand, counting down.
AACATACCTATTTATAACGCATGACATAGCAACTGCTAGGTACATCTGCAACAGAATAGCAGTCATGTATCTAGGGAAGATTGTAGAGTTAGCACCAACAAGGACCTTAATAGAGACCCCCTATCACCCATATACCTTAGCACTTATCTCAGCAATACCACAACCAGATCCGAAGCTTAGTAGATTGCGAAAGAAAATTAAGTTAAGTGGTGAACCACCAAATCCCATCAACCCACCACCAGGCTGTAGATTTCACCCTAGATGTCCATATGCTGATAAGATATGTAGAGAGGAAGAACCTAGGTTAATCGAAGTTGAGAAAGGGCACTACGTAGCGTGTCACCACCCACTTGTAAGGAGGTGAGTGATAAGGTTTTTATATCTGTACCACCAGTAACTTGACGACATGGCTCTTGAAGAGAAGAGAACTACGATACTTAAGAAGTTCTTGAATGAAGCAATTAAGAAGTGGGAAGTGAGTGAGTTCCTAGAGAGGCAACTCGTTAGAGCTGGTTTTGTCAAGTGCGACATCATGAGGACACCTCTAGGTACCAGAATCCTGATTTATGCTGAGAGACCAGCTCAAGTCATCGGTAGGAGAGGTGCAAACATTAGGCAACTAGCTCAAATTCTTGAGAAGAAATTCGGTATAGAGAATCCACAGATAGATGTTGTCACTGTTGAGAATCCAGAACTATGTGCTAAGATTATGGCTCAGAGAATAGCTAGAGCAATGGCTAGGGGGATTAAGTTTAGAAGAGCAGCATTTATAGCACTTAGACAGATAATGGCTGCTGGAGCTAGAGGAGCAGAGATAACAATTAGCGGTAAGTTAACTAGTGAGAGAGCTAGATTTGAGAAGTATACTGTAGGTACTATGATTAAGTGTGGGCAAGATGCTCGCGAAAAGATAGACAAAGCCGTTGTCTACTGTCTACTCAAGCCTGGAGTCTACGGAATTGAGGTTAAGATACTACCACCTGTGAAGTTGGAGGATGAAATTAGAATTAAGAAGCCGGAGGAGGTTAAGCCAGAGGAAATTGAAGCTGTAGCAGCTACTAAGAGCAAGCAGTAGGTGATTTAGATGTCAAAGAGAAAAGATCCAGCTAAGATAAAGGCAAAGGAGTTACGTGCTATGAGTAGGGAGGAGAGGCAGAAATTACTTCAGGAATTGAGAGCTGAGTTAATGAGATTACAGACGTTACTGACGACAAGAGGTCGTATTGAGAATCCTGCTAGGATAAGATTACTCAAGAGAGCAATTGCGAGGATACTAACAGTTGAGAGGGAGGAAGAGCTTAAGAAGCTACAGAGCGAGAGCAAGGCTAAGTAGCATGGAGATTACCCCAAGGAATATACTTCGACATGAACTCATTGGCTTAAAGGTAAGGGTGCTTGAGAGTCGAGTCAGGTCCCAAGTAGGCATTGAGGGTAGGGTCATTGACGAAACTATGAATACGTTCACCATAGAGCTCAATGATGGTAGACGAGTTAAGGTATTAAAGAAGGACTGTACCTTTCTCTTCACCTTACCGAGCGGTTTACTAGTTAAGGTAGAGGGAAAGGTTTTAATCGGTAGACCTGAGGACAGATTGAAGAGGAGAGTAAGGTATTGGTAGGTGGGTTAAGTTCATGAGTAGTGAAAGACCACCGAGAAACATCGGTATACCGTGGATAAAACCACCGAGTAAGTCGTGTAATGACAAGAACTGTCCATGGCACGGTACACTACCTGTTCGAGGTAAGATACTGGAAGTTACGGTAGTGAGCACTAAGATGCAGAAAACTATTACAGTACTTCACGAGTGGCTTCACTACGATAAGAAGTACAAGAGGTATGAGAGGAGAAGGAGAAAATTACACGCACACTGCCCTCCATGCATTGAGGTTAAGCCTGGTGACAAGGTGATAATTGCTGAGTGTAGACCACTAGCGAAGACCGTGTCCTTTGTCGTTATTGGTAAGAAGGAAGATGTTATTCCAGTGAAGCCGATAGTCAGGACCTTGAAGGCTAGTGAGCAGGGTGAAGAGACACAGGCTAAGGAGTAAAGTAGCTAGGTTAGGTTGAGTACTTTCAGTAGCTTACTGAAGCTACTTCTAGACCTAGTTCTCTTGTACTCACGTGCTGCAGCTAATATTTCTTGGTTAGAGGAGCTGTGGAGTATACTTTTCACTTTCTTGCTGATTTCTGTGGGTCTGAGGAAGAAGAATTGAGTTACTGCTGTTACGTTGCTTTTTCGACTAGTAGTGCTTGCTGTTTCGAAGTCTATTATATGTGGTCTTTGGTTGCAGTCTATGATTACGTGATTACTGGGATCAGATAACTGAGCATGGTAGAGACCTATGGAATCGAGTCTATAGCATTGCTCAAGTAGTTCTCTGAGTACTGATCTAAGGGCTACTTCATCCCTCACATACACTATCCACCGACCAATGGGTTCTCCCTCAATGAATTCTCGAATTAGGAAGTTCTTACTCCACTTAACCAACCGAGGTCCAACATTTACTGAGTTAGCTAGTTTTAGCATGTTTGCTTCGTACTCCATACTATCTCTATTTGCATCAACTCTCCTTATCTTGAGTGCATACACTTCACCACCAATCCTACACTTTACGACAATACCGACACAACCCTTACCGACTACAGGTACCTTACCGATAGTAACAGGTCCATCGAATATTAGCTCTTCAACACCGAGTTCAAGTAGTTCAGTGACTCTAGAACGTAGCTCAAATTCACTTGGTCTTGGGTAGCAAAGAGCAAGTACTTCGTCTGAAGTGAGAGGTAACTCGGTTAGCTCACGTACTTTAACTACTTTGGGAGCCATGGTGGGGCTCTCCTAAGGAATTTCACTAGAAACTTCGTGAAATCCTTTGACCTTCTACATAGATCGAGTACTTCATCATCGATGTATATGCTCATGCACTCACGAAGTGCTTCAGCAATGTACTTACCGAGACCAATCTCGAAGATCTTGGACCTCAGTAGTGTCCTGACATCACTGAACTTTCTCTCCCTATACACGACCCACCTATTACCCTCAATGTATGGACCAACGACAGCTCTACTAATCCACTTCTCTAAGAACTTCCGGGATTCATCTGAGTAAACGGGGGGTCCTAGATGCTTCTCTAGACGTGGCTTCTGTATTTGCTCGACCTCAAATACAAGCACAACAGTAGTCTCCTCATCAGACCAGGCACTTGAGTAGAGTACGGTAAATCCGTAGTTGTTAAGGAGCTTAGATACCGCTCTTAAGCTCCTCTCTATTTGCCCCCATAGTACGTCAGGAGATACCTTTGGAGCTTTAGTCTCTATAGCTACAATATGTACATCACGTTCTCTTAATAGATCCGCAATGCGGTTTACTGTTACTTCAGAGACTTCTTGAGGGAAAAAGAAGTTTAGACTTGGTTTCTCGAGAAGTAACTTTGATGCTGCTATAAATGTACAGAACTTCTCTAGTGAAACTGCAGCAGCTACATTTCTACTCCTGTCTACTGGATCTATGACAACGAGTACGTCATTCTTGAAAGCTCTCCTAGCTTCAATAGCTGAAGGGTAGTAGTGCTCTAAATCTATAACAACCCTGTATGGTCTCCAGTTCTTTGATGCATCTTCAATTAACTTCGTAAAACCACCATACGCTATCACCAGCAACTCACAGAGATAACCTGAAAACCCTCTGACCTTAATCTCAGCACCATACACACCAATCGTCTTCATGAACTTCTTAAGAATCCTAACATCTCTCCTTAGGTCATCACTGAGCTTACTCCTCACGTACTGTGTATGGAGTGGAGTTCTGTCAGCAGCTGTTAGAGGTTTTTCATTAGGCTTAATCTCCATACAGGGAACAACATCTACCTCGTACTCACCAATACTAATTCTGAGGTATGGATGATCTGCGTACTTCTCAATCCAAGACCAACCACGTGATGTAGCTACATCCTTACTAACCTCAAGCCCTAGTCTAATAGCTTCCTCAACACTGTAGTTACGTGGGAAAACAATGAAGATATCTATGTCCCTATCACCACTAAGCCAAGTATCCTTAGCTATTGAACCCTCAACCTCGACCCTCACATCAATACCACGACGCTTAAACTCCTCACTAAGTACATCAACTACCTGAGAGGCAGTGCTCCAAACCTCTCTGTATTCATCAGGAGAGGGAGTAACTAACCTAGCTACTTCATTGAGAACTTTCTCTAACTCTCCTGAGCACATACCTCAAACAGAGTTGTGTAGATTGGACCTCTAGGCGTTAATGTACTTTTCTTCAACCTAACCTTATCAACAATGATCTCACCAATCTCAATATCACGAAGCTCCTGAAGCAACCTAACCAACTCACTCCTTCCTCTAGGACTACGTACTCTAGCTAAAGTAACGTGTGGAATGAACTCCTCACGCTCTGGTCTAAAACCAAGCTTCCTAAGCTCACTCTCAATCCACTCGTAGATCCTCTTAAGCTCCTCACTACCCTCAGCAACACCAACCCAGATGACCCTAGGTGATGAAGGTGTAGGAAAAGCACCTAGACCTCTCAACCTAGCTCTAAACTTATGGAAACTGAGTTTGGATAGAAGCTTCTGAACTTGTTGGACAAGTGGAATAGGTATTTCACCAAGGAATCTAAGAGTTATGTGTAGGTTCTCTCGTTCAACTAGCTTCACATCAGCACCAGTATCAACAATCCTCTTCTCCAACTCCATTAACTTATCGAGAATTTGAGGATCCTCAATATCAACAGCAATAAAGGTCCTCAATCGACTACTCATATCCCTCACGCACCTTAGAGAGAAGCCAAGCAGTTAACTTAGGACAATTTTCAGGATTAACACCTCTCAAGCTGCCGCACACATGGAGTTGAGGACAAGTAAAACAAGGTACCTCAAGCAGGAATTCTAGCTCGGTGGGGAGTTGTACTACTTCAATTGTTGGTGCTTTCTCGGTAACTAACTCAAGACCTTTCACAACGTAGACTCTGTATGTTCTCCTACCATTCACCTTAATCGGTTCACGCTTAATGAAGCCTTTCTTCTCAAGTCTAGCAAGGATTTTCGAACCCTCTCTACTATCAATACCTAGCTTCCTCCATAACTCCATCTGGATAACTCCTTCCTTTCCAGCTTTGGCGATCTCTCTGAGTAATCGCTCCTCAATTGGTGTTAGAGTGTCCATCTTCTGTCACCGGTAGGTAGCTAGACGTACACAACTATGTCGAGTTTATTCAGGAGTTCTTTATACCTATTCCTAATAGTTACCTCAGTTACGCCAGCAGCAACAGCAATCTCCTTTTGAGTCCTCTTTGAATTCAGGAGAACAGAAGCTATGTAGAGTGCAGCAGCTGCCAATCCGATAGGTGTTTTACCTGCTGTTATACCCACCTCATATGCCTTCTCTATTATGGATATGGCCTCTCTCTGGACCTCTGGTGGTAACTTAAGTGTCTTAGCTAGTCTAGGTATGTACTCTCTAGCGGAGGTAGATGGTACCTTACCCAGTACCTCCTTGATGATCAGTCTATAGCACTTAGCTATGATCTTTCGATCTATCTTGGCATGTACTGCTATCTCCTCAAGTGATCTAGGTACCTTGTACCTCCTACAGGCAGCGTATACACATGCTGCTGCAAGCGCCTCAATAGACCTTCCCTTAGCTAAACCCCTCTTAATGGCTTCTCTATACATGACAGAAGCTTCAAGGACAACAACACGTGGTAGTCCAAGTACTGTACCCATTCTCGTTATCTCAGCTAGGGCAATCGTTAGATTTCGCTCAGAACTAGTCTTCAATCGCTTCTGTATCTTGATTAACTTCCTAACGAGCCTATACTTCTCTGGACTTAGCTCTCTACCCTGTGCATCCTTACGAACAGTGGGTATTATCGTTGGAAGACCTTTATCAGGTAGGAGTGGTGTTTCAGGTGCTCCTGTTCTAGCTCTCTCCATAAACTGCTGAGGTGTGTATGCTCTCCATTCAGGACCTAGATCAGGTAGATTCTCATCAACAACAGCACCACAATTTCGACAGACTAAACATGCTCTCGTATAGTCCCTAACAACAGTTGGTTTACCACAGTACGGACAGATAATACCGTTGGATAGTAGCTCTGTACCGCCCTTACTTACCTCTTTTCTCACCTACACCTCGCCCCCTTCTCCTCTCTAGATCATAGACCCTAACATAGATGTCTACATCAACGTACTGATCTGGATTACTTAACGAAGGTTCAGGCTTTATGGATCCATAAGGTCTATCAACAGGACCAAAAACATCAACTAACGTACCTATCCTCTTCATCTTGAAGTCGAAAACCGTGATTGGTGGAGGTACGAACATAGTGAGCCTAGCTATTAGCTTCTTACTCCTAGAGTAGTGGATTATATGACCAATCTTCCTAAGTGACAAGAAAAGACCCTCCAAGCTTTAGTACTATGATTTCAATCAAGATATTAATTTAGTCACGACTAAAGAACTTTAACCTCACAAAATTGTGATATTATCGCGAGGTAATACCGATGATACCGAAGAGTGAAGGTAAGGTAGTAGTGTGGCCCGTTTACTTCGACTCAAGACTACCTAGAAGCCTAGGTAGGAAGGTACCTAAGTCACTAGCTGTTGAGAATCCTAGAGCTGATGAGATTGCTGAGGTAGCTCGTGAGCTAGGTCTTGAGCCAGAGATTGTACGAGGTAAGCACTATCCCTCTGTGTGGTGGGAGGAGTATGGAGGGTATGTTCTCGTTAAGAAAGTTGCTGGAAAGTATCAACTACTTAAGCTTATTGCTGAAAAATTAGTTGAGAAACGTAGGAGATCAAGAGAATAGTTCGACAATAAACATTTGCTTAACTCTCTCACCCCTACGCTATATGCACTTGAAGTGTCCAGACTAGTCCCACCACCTATAATAGTGTGATACAGGGTTCTTAGCTCGATGATGAGTAAGGGTTCAAATCAAAGACAGGTACTTGTAATGAAGTTCGTGAGTGATGTTATTGCGGAGTCGATATACCTTGAGATGCTCGAGGAGGTGTCTCAGTTACAGCTCTAGTGATAAAGTCTATTAACTCACTGTGCCAGTGGTTAATGGTGAGTAAATGTTCACTGTATTTGTTGTTGGACCAGCAGGTTCTGGGAAATCGACCTTAGTTGCCGCACTCTACAATTGGTTAATAGAGCACGATATGGATACTATAATCGTGAATCTCGATCCTGCTGCTGAGTGGCTACCCTATACTCCTGATGTTGATGTTAGGGAGTACGTAACAGCTAGGAAGTTAATGGAGGAGTACAACCTAGGTCCTAATGCAGCTATCATAGCTGCTGCAGACTACATCGCTTTGAATGCAGAGGAAATACAGCGTGAGATAAATGATTTGAGACCGGGGTACGTGCTTGTTGATACTCCAGGTCAAATCGAGTTATTTGTGTTTAGAGCTGTTGGACCACACATAGTCAATACCTTAAGTGCTGAGAGAGCTGCTGTACTATTTCTCTTTGATGTAGTTTTTGCCTCAAGACCAGCATCCTTCGTATCGGCTATGTTGTTGTCCCTATCCTGCTACTATAGACTGCAGAGACCTCAGCTAAATGTATTGACAAAGATAGACTTGGTGGAGAGGAAGGTAGTTGATGAGATTTGTGAATGGGCTGAGAACGTAGATGAGCTCTATAGCAGGATTGAACTTGAACATAGCGGATTTGAGCGTGAGATCTCTAGAGACGTCTGCTCCTTACTGAGTAAGGTCTGGAGTATGACTAGAGTATTGCCTGTATCTGCGAAGACCGGTGAAGGTATTGACTCCCTCTATGCTGTTCTGCAGCAGATCTATGTTGGTGGTGAAGATTACGTAACTCTACCCTAGTGTAGTGACATGACGTAACATTAAAAGAGCACTAAAGCCCTATGGTAGGGAGAGTGTGACTTTGATGTCAGTAGGTACAAGTGACATCGATAAGAAGATCAGTGAAGTGATGGAGCAATTGAAGAAGCTTCGTGAAGAGCTTGAGAGATGCCAGATTGAACGTAACGAGGTTAGAGCTGAATTAGCTAGAGTTGTTGAGGAGCTGAATTCTATTCGTGTAAGGATTCGTGAGAAGAAACAAGTTCTTCAAAGTTTGAGAAATGAGAGAGATCTAGCTATTCAGGAACTTAGGTCTTTAAGAGGTAAAAGGAACGAAATTAGGCAGGAACTAGCTAGATGTAGGGAGTACATTCGTGTACTCAAAGATCACTTAAGAGCGCTCTTACCCCATATTAGAGGTCGTGAACAAGACGAGAGCAAAGTCCTTGAACTGCTCGAGAAACTTGAGTGGGCTTACGAAACTGCCCCCACAAATCTTGAGTGGGAAAAGGAGATATTGAAGAAGATTGCTGAGCTTGAATTTCAGTTCAAGGTGATTACTAAGACGAAGAACTTACAGAAGACAATTGATGAACTAAGGAGGAAGTACAATGAGCTGGCTAGGGAATTCGATGAGCTTAGAGCTAAGATGCAGGATACGTACGAGATGAAGATACTCCCCTGTAAGGAGAGGATTAAGCAGTTGAAGGAGGAAATCTCTTCTCTCGTAACTGAGCTAGAGCGGTTAAAGAGCAGGAGAGATAATCTTAAGAAGAGATTGAGTGAGCTAGCTGAGCAATCGAGGAGTATTAGAGCTAGAATTCAGGAGCTTGAGGAAGAATTGAGAAGACTGAAGCTGATGAAGAAAGCTGAGATTATAGCTAAGAAGCTTTCAGAGAGGAGAGGTGCCCTCATGGAGAGAGCCCTCAAGATCTATGAGAAGTATAAGCGTGGTGAGAGAGTATCTCTTGAGGAGCTTAAGATACTGTACGAAGCTGGTCTACTGGAATACCCGAAGTAGTTCGATAGCGTTAATATGCAGAACTTCGGTCTCTAATTGGGGTTTACTGTGTACGAAGCGCTAAGGCACTCAAGTAAGGTATTGGTTCTCTGTGTGGATAGGGACAATGATGTAGGTTCGAAGCTGGGTGTCCGTACACCACTTACTGGAAGAGATCAGTTAGTTAAGGTTGCTACTGAGTATGCACTACGTGCTCCGGATGATGCTGATGTTAATGCACTATTCGCCGCTATTCAGATCTACGACTCACTAGCTGCATCCATAGGAAGAGATAGAGTGGAGATCGCTCTCGTAACTGGACTACCGGAAGAAAGTGTAGCATCTGATCTCAAGCTAGAGGCAGAGGTAGATCACGTACTTAGTAGGGTAGGTGCTGATACCATCGTACTGGTCTGTGATAGTCCTACGGATGAGAAGGTGTTACCACTGCTACAATCTAGAGTTCGCTATGTAGTTGTTAGGAGGATAATAGTTAAGCAATCTAGAGGTGTTGAGGAGAGTGTTGTTTTGCTGAAGTACTATCTCAAGAAACTGATAGAAGAGCCTGCGTATAGAAGGTATGCTCTCGGTATTCCTGGGGTCTTGCTACTACTTTATGCCGTTGCACAGTGGATACCTATGATAGTGCTCAGGATTGTAGGTACTGCGATAGTTGCTTTGATAGGTTTAGCTATGTTGTGGGTAGCCTTTAACTTAGGTGAAGTACTGAGGAAAGTACTTCGAAATACTTTCGGTAAGTATCCTCTAACTACGACGGTTTCGCTGTTCGCTCTATTGATCCTATCATCAACGCTTAGCGCTGCAAAAGCTCCCAATCCTTCAACACCAATTACTGTACTCGTTGCTACGGTTGGATTCGCATATGTTGTCGATGTGATTATAGTGCTTGTGATAATAGTTATGGTAGTCTTCATACTTGAGCACTTTGAGGCAAGAGGTGTGCTATACCGTAGACTGCTCATGATGGTTCCTGCATTTGTACCACTTAGGTGGGTACTGACAGAAATATCGAGGATTGTATTAGGTACTGGTTCACCTATACTAGCTATTGCCTACATACTCCTCTCGCTGTACACAGTTCTCTTATCTTCATGGAGCATGAAGAGAATTCAACAGATACTGAGGACAAGCTAATCCCTCGTGAGTACGGTTGATAAGTTTCTTCTCCTATGTCGATGTGGGTATGATTTGGAAGAGATTATTTGCATTGCTCTCTGGTGAGCATGAGTCTCTACCCAGAGCTGAATTTGTAGCTACTTTAGAGACTGAAGGTATTGAGTATAAAGTTGTTGATGTACTTGATCAAGTACTTAGACTTGAGGTCAGGAATCTAGATGTTGATGTAATTGCTACACGATTGTCGATGACAAAGCTTATCTGTGAGGAACTTGCTGCTGTTGAGGGAGTTGCTCTCAGTGATATCGTTGCAGCGGTAGATAGCGTTGATTGGTCCTTCCTTAAAGGCAAGTCCTTTGTGTGTAGGTTGATTAGAGTAAAGACCTATGGTGCAGGATTGAGTAAGTACCAGGTTGAGAAGAGTATGGGTGCTACCATCCTGAAGAGGGTATGTGGATGTGCTAAGGTTGATGTACGTAACCCCGATGAAGTTATTGTCTGTATTGTTACAGGTAATAGAGCTATCATAGGTAGGGTTCTACGCGAAGTTAATAGAGGTTCTTTTCAGGAGAGAAGACCAAGAAGAAGACCTGTATTTCACCCAAGTAGCTTAGATGCGTACACATCAAGACTTTTCGTTAATTTAGCGAGAGCACCTAGAGGTGGTGTAGTTCTCGATCCTTTCTGTGGTGTTGGAGGTATACTTGTCGAGGCTGGTTTAATTGGTTGCGAGTGTGTTGGTGTTGATATTGATGAGTTCATGGTTAGGGGGTCTGCTGTGAATACTGAGTACTACTCGGTTAAGTCTATTGGTGTTGTACTTGGTGACGCAAGGAGGCTAGGTTTTAGACATGAGTGTGTCGATGCTATAGCAACTGATCCTCCTTACGGTAGGGCAGCTAGCACTAAGAAAACTCCTCTTGAGGAGCTTCTTAGGAAGTTCATTGAGTGCTCTTCTATGGTGTTGAAGAGGGGGAAGTACATGTGCTTTGCCCACCCCTCGTGGATTGATGTTAGTGATTACTTGAGAGATCACGGATTTGCAGTAGTTGAGAAACATAGTATGCGTGTACATAGTTCACTGACTAGGATTGTTGAGGTTGTGAGGAAGGTGAAGTAGTGTGGATCTCGTATTTCTAGGTACTGGATCAGGTATGCCTACATCTACAAGAGCATTACCCTCCATAGCTATTAGGTGGGGAAGTGAAGTATTGATTCTCGATTGCGGAGAGGGTATGCAGTACAGGTACCTTAGGATAGGGTTCGGTGTCAATAAGGAAATGAAGATCTTGATCTCACACCTCCATGGTGATCATTACTTTGGCCTCTTTGGTTTCCTTCAAACACTAGCACTCTCAGGTAGAACAAGAGAACTCTTGGTAATTGGCCCTGAAGGTATTGCTGAGATTATGGATACGATCTTGAAGCGCTCTCAAGCAAGTTCAAAGTCGCACTCTGAGAGAGGGTATAGGCTCCTAATTAAGGAACTGAAGAACGAGGTTGAAGTTCTAGACTTCGGTAGGTACTGTGTAAAGGCTGTTAGAGTTGAACACTCAATAACAACCTATGCCTTCGCTATTGAGGAAAAGGAGCTACCGGGTACTTTCCACCCTGAGAGAGCAAGAGCATTAGGTGTACCGGTTAGGTACTGGAAATTACTTCAGAGTGGTCAGAGTGTTGTACTTCCTAATGGTATAGTTGTCCATCCACGCGATGTATGTGATGAGCCTAGGAGAGGTCTGAAGCTTGTCTATAGTGGTGATACTAGACCATGTGAGAAACTCATTAAGTTAGCTAAGGGAGCTGATATACTAATCCATGAGGCAACCTTCATGGATAGAGATAGAGATAAAGCTATTGAGAGCATGCACTCAACAGCTAGAGAGGCAGCTTGGGTAGCAAAAGAAGCAGGAGTTAGGTCACTGATACTCTTCCACATAAGTCCTAGGTATACCGAGCAGGAAGGGCACCTACTCAAAGAAGCTGAAGAAGAATTCAGTAATGTGTACTTACCAAAGGACATGGATTGGATTAAGATCGATCACGAGTAAATTTCAGTAGATATTCGCGATCGTAGTTAAGGATCATCAGGTGGCTTAGCTTCGTACACTACTTGCCCTCGGAATGTCTTCGGTGCTATCCAGTCGAGAAATCTCCTAGGATCACTACAGGTAACGATGAATGTTATAGGCCCGAGAGGACTTTCCTTATGAGGTACAGTACAGAACACAGCTAATCCACTGTATGCTGCTTGCTTATTTAGGTGGAAGATAATTGTATTACCACGTATACCTCTCCTGATGTTTTCTCTTGCTGCGTCGTGTATCTCCTCTTCGCGAATTAACTTATATAGCTTAAGTAAGCAGTGCGAGCCTTCACCTCTAGCTACAACATACTTCCTACCCTCAATAACCTCTTCTCTAACCTCTCTAGGCGTGAAGACATTATTTAGAGCACGTAATACCTTATCCCTATCCTCTGTATCACGTAGCTCGACCCAGACCTCAACTCTCATGCTTAATCAACTCCGCTAATTCGCGTACCTTAGATTCAAGCTCAGTCAAAGAGTTTTTCTCATTAGTAATAACGTAGTCAGCAAGAGCAATTACGGTACCAACACCCATACTCAGCTCAGCAAGGTCTCGCTTAACAAACTCGATCCAGGATCTAGGATCATCGCTTCTACCACGTTCCCTGAGCCTTCTGAATCTTGTTCTAGGAGACGCGTGAACAGCAACTACGAGAACGTCACCGAAACGTTGCTTAAAGTAGTTGACTTCATCCCAACTCCTAACACCATCAACAATAACTACCTCTGCTCTACCTTCGAGCTTCCTCAGCCAGTACTCGTACGTTAGCTTGGCAATAGCGTCACTACCATAGTTCTTCCTCAGCTCAATCGCTATATTTGACAATACCTCTCTGGATTCAGGTAATCCGCGTCTCCTAGCCTCCTCTCTAACAACATCACCCATGTTTACGGTAGGTGCTCTCAGGTACTCACTAAGTAGCTTAGCAACTAAGCTCTTACCAGATCCTGGTAAACCAGTTAAGAGTACTAACTTCATAGTCTCGCATAGTAGAGGGTGCTCACTGATATATACCTGCTACCAAACTTACTCGAGGACGGTAGGTATGAGAATCTGCTGTATTGGTGTCGGTAGGTGGGGTAGAAACATCATTCGTGTTCTAGCTAGGTTGAGGGATCAGGGAGATATCGAGGATCTAGCTATCTGTGATATAGATATCTCAAGAGCTAAGGAATTAGCAAAGAGGTACCTAGTTAATGAGGTGTATGGTAGTATTGATGAAATTAGACACAGCAAGTACGATGCATACGTAGTAGCTGTCCCCACGAAGTACCACTACGTAGTGGTCAAGAAACTCCTACCTCACTCTCACGTCTTTGTTGAGAAGCCAATTGCAACAACGATCGAGGAAGCTCGTGAGCTAGTTCTCGAAGCTAAGAAACTAGGTAGGGTACTAATGGTGGGACATATCGTTAGGTTTGAGCCGGTTGTAAGTCACCTACTTAACATACTATCCAGGTTGAGAAGTGAGGGTGAAGAAGTAGTCAACATATATAGTGTGAGAATCGGTCCTGGCCCCTTCAATCCAGTGTATACTCTAAACCTAGGTGTCGCACATGATCTCTTAGTACACGACATTGATATCTGTAACTATGTACTGAATGAATTACCGAGAGAGGTGGTAGCTAAGACAAGGTACGTCAGTAACTTCCCCTATGAGGTAGATATTATTGCTAACTATACATATCCTTCAGGTACTGTTGCGCAGTTGAGAGCTAGTTGGTTATGTTCTCAGACAATGAAGAGGAGATTAATGGAGATTCAGACAATGAACTACGTTATCACTGTGGATTACATGCTTCAACGAGTTGTTAAGGAGAAGGGTATAGCTAGCTACACATCAAATAGTGACTACACGTCACTAGTGCTCACGTATCAGAGCAAGGAAATTAGTGAGGAGCGACTATTACTTGGATCACACAATGAACCTCTACTAGTCGAGCTCAAACACTTCATTGAGTGCGTGAAGAGCGGTAAGGAGCCTCTAACTAGTGGTGTTGTAGGTTACATAGCACTTAAGTGCATAGTGTATGCACTGAAATCTGCTGAGAAAGGTATGAGAGTCGAGATACCTTGGAATGAAGATTTCATTTAGGAGATAGCTCTCTCACAATCTTACTAACTACATCAAGAGGAGCATCTGTTCGAAATCCCTTACTTGAGAAATGAGTTCTACATGCTTTATAACCTAGTTCTCTAAGTTTCTCAACAACATCGCTAACGCTAGGTTCCTGAACTCTGTACCTACTAGCTAGCTCACTAGTTGTGTAAAATACTTCATTAACCTCTACCTCACTCACTATTGTAGAGAGAAACTTCGTTAACTCCTTCTTCCGCATGTAAGCTCTACTCTCGTAATCAGCAAGAAGACCACGTACGAAATCCCTATCAAATATGGGGCCACACCAGAGAGGCCCCGCTACCTCCAACTTACTACCGCAGTTAGGACATACTAGAGTTCTAGGTACGTGACCTTTCTCGAGCGCTCTCCACAGACAACTCCTACAAAAGAGTAAGTAACCAAGTTCCTGAAGCGCTTTATTACTACTAGATGCTCCCGTCAGTATCTCGACAAAGACCCTCATATAGTGCTGACGTATATACGCTAGAAGAGGTTTGATACCTAGCTCATGCTTTGCTGCTTCTCTAGCCAAGTACCCCAACATTATCCTAACACCAATCTCCGGAGAAAAATCCGTTCTAAGAGGAATTGCTCCATACTTCCTCAAACACGCCTTTGGGTAAACACCGAGGAGAGGCGCTAAGTCTGTAGCTGTTAAACACAGTAATCCTCTACCTCTCACTGCTCTAATAGCGGCATCTGTAAACGGTACTGGGCTACCAAAGGGGTCAATGTCAACTACATCAAATCTCTCACCACGCTTAGTGTATGTATGTAGTAGAATGTTCGCATCCTCATTGTGAACCTCAACTTTATCCTCTAGATTATTTACCTTTGTATTGAGTAGAATCAGCTTGTACGCTCTAAAGTCAATGTCATTTAGAACAACCTTCTCAACACTAGGTACTTCCTTAGCATACCTTAAACCCCTAACACCAGTAGCTGATAGAGGTTCACACACGGTTATGTTCCTTTTCTTCAACTTAGCGAAGTACGATATTGCTAGAACTGAGATATCACGATTCATCACCATTCTAGGATTGTAGAAGACAGGGGCCCAACAAGGCTCAATTCTCCTACCATCACTAAACTTCGAGAGATCAGGTATAAACAACTCAACAAGCCCCTCAGTGATCTTAACTAAATTAACACCGAGAAGCTTCTCAAGCTCTACTACCGCAAACTCTAACTCACTCATGTCCTTCCAAGTACCCTAAGAATTTCGGAACTTATCTCTAGCGGTATACGGTCCCTATTTGCTAGAGTTAACTCGATGATCTTAAGTCTGTACCTCTCCTTTAGGTACCTACAGAATGGATCACGATCTGCCCTGATATGTATGGTACCTACAAATTGCTTATCTGATGCCAAAGCTCTTTCAATTGCTTCCTTAAACTTATCTGAGTGCAACTCCATGGGGCCAATCTCATCACAGAACACAACTTCAGCAAACTCGATAGCATCTAAGATTGCTCTCACACCTACATCCTCTAGATCCCTAAGATTGACTACATACTTACCAACGCGTGGTCCTCCGGAGGAACCTACCCACGCTAGAACTCCTTCACGACCTGTAGCTAAGTCAACTATCTTAAATCCAACTCTCCTACCTCTTTCCCTAACTTCGAGAGTTATCATACCACCTACCTTAACTCCTCTCGTCCTAAGTAAGTCAGCTACCTTCTTAATAGCTGTGGTCTTACCAATTCCAGGCCTCCCTGTTATCAAGACCTTGATTGGTATCTCACGTCACCTCTTCTCACTGCTAGTCAGTATCTCACACTCAACATCACTAGGTATAGCATCTCTAACTAACTCGTAGGTATTCCTATCAGGAACTAAGAAAGCTAGTTTCGCGTCTAGAACTCTAGCGACTTCACCTATTACAGTAACCTCACTAATATCTCCTCTCTGAATCCTCCTACCTTCTCTGCTGTAGATTACCTTAAGAAATATGTTCTCGTGCTTACTATGTGCAACAGCATCAAAGGGACACCGGTAAAGTTCATACAACTCATAGTCGTCTTCGGGAAATACCTCTCTAACACTCTTACTCAGCTTACTAATCTCCCTATTCTCATCGATCAATCTATGAAGTTCTTCCTTACTGATATTCCACTCCATTGGATTTATCTCCTCAATAATTTCCTCACCAAATAACTCAATTAGCTTCTGGGCAACAGCAGCAGAAGCATCCATGCTATCCCTCTCGTACTCGTATATTGCTTTCCTGGTTAAGCCTATTGATCTAGCTACTTCACCGAGTGAGAGATTGTACTTCTCTCTCAATTGCCTAAGTACCCTACCCTTAATTCTAACGTAGATACCTCCCTTCTCGGAATAGAACTGAGGATACTTCTCTTCCTCTAGCATATCTTTAAACGTCTCAAAGTTTATTGTATAGATACCGAACCTCTTGTATACAACACCTTCAGCAAGCTCCTTACCCTTACACTTATTACTGACGATTAGAGGTACTGACTTAGTTGTGTATGATAGGACTACGAGATCCTTAACAGCTCTCTTACTAACTCTGTCAACATCAGCAGTTACTGAGAGTACTAAGTTCTTACCCTTGACATTCTTAGCAACTACATTGAATGAGTACTTGCGATGTGATGAACTTATAGCACTTACCTCATCACTTGTTTTACGCAGGACTTGAACTACATTAATTATTAATTCGTGCTCCATGCTGGTTAAAACCTTTGTCAATTAAAATAAAAACATTTAGTTTAAGATATTGTGTAGCAGTGGTTACTTTGACTACTTAACTCTCTTACCCACTATGAAGGCATGAGCTACATCATATGGCTCTAGGTGTACTTGATCTAGTATCTCGTAGCCTCTCTGCTTTAAATGCTCAATCTCCTGCTTGTACGTTTCTGAAGGTTCTCTTGTGACGTCAATGCTCATTGCCTTAATTGCTTGCATTACCCATCCACCGCTCTTTAGGAAGAAGTCAGCGTTGTCAGCTAGTATCTTTGCTTGGAATGGCTGTGCAATGTCGATGTATACCAGATCTACTTCCTCCACAATGTGTCTGTACTGCCATGGGTACCTAGCATCAGCTAGTATTGGTATCATGTTTGTTCTTCCCTGGTCAATACACTTCTCCATGAACTCCCTAAATACTCTTGGTGAGAACTCAACCGCGTATACCACTCCTTCAGGTCCTACGATATCAGATATGTGGCTTGAGGTTGTACCTGATGCAGCACCTAGGTACAGTATCTTCATCCCTCTCTTAATTGGCATTACCTGTAGACCCTTCAGTATTGCTGCTGCTAGCTTGCTCCTGTACGGATTCCATATTCTGTACTCCTCACCTTCCCAAACAACTAATTGCTCACCATACACTCTCTTACCAGGTGTTAGGTTCTTTGTTGCTAACTTCTCAGAACCATCCTCGAACTTAACCCAGTAAATACCCTCAAACTTCTCGTGAGGTCTAACCTCAACAGGCTTTATCAGACTTGACATATTACTTCACCACATTTCTCACTTTGTGTACGGAGTTTAAACTTTTGGTCTAACTCTAGTGTATGTGGTAAAGGGATGAGGTGGAAAGGATGGGTATTTGGTTATCTCCTTCTGGTTGGTCTCCTTGTTGGTCTTGCTTCTGGTTTTCTCGGTGGTGGTTTTGCATATAGTCTCTTGATCTCTTCGATTCTCTTCATTAGATCCTCCTTGAGCTTTGGTGCTATGAATTGTCCTGTGAATGCATCTACTCTAGCTGCTATAGCTAACTTTGCTGCTAGTGCTCTAGCGATCTTACCTCTCTGCCATCTTGGTGATCTGAAGATAGCTGGGAACTGGAAGATTACTCCGTGCTTTGGTGGTTTACCTCCTGTTCTCAATGCTCTGAAGAGTGCCTTCTCAGCACCTAGTACCTGTATGGTACTTGCTGGTAACATAGCTAACTTCATTAGTCCTCCTGCTAGCTTGATCAATCTAGCACCTAGTAGTGGTCCAACTAGCTCTCTGATGTTTGGTGCTACTTCCTTCATTGCTTCGTCTATGTAACTTGCTAGCTTCCTCCTTATGTCAAATAGCTGTAGTGTAATACCTGCAACTAGCTTGATAGGTCCAAGGTCGAAGTCTGTCATCTCTGCACCCATGCTCTTCTTTGCTGCCTCTGCTATTCTCTCAGCTCTTGCTGGTGGTATACCTAGTTTCGTTAGCTTCTCCTTACTGAAGTTTGATCTATGACCTAGCTCATAGACTAATCTGACGAAGTCTTCGTGATCTCTAACCATGTCATTTAGCTCTGGGAAGTGTAGGCTATACCACTCCCTTAATCTTGATGAGAATAGGTTTAGTGTCTTGTCTATGTCGTCGATTGCAGATATTGCCTGTGCGATGAATAGGTCTCTCTTCTCTGCTGCTTTCCTAACCTTCTTCCTAGTTTCTATAACTGTTGCTTCGAAGAGTAACTTTCGGAATTCTTCAGGTGATAGACCGAACTCCGGTGCGTACTTGGTTGGGTCTTTTCTAACGATTGTACCTCCTCTACTTGGTTTCTCTACCCTTACTTCAAGACCTGGGAAGTTAGATGCTATTCTTCTGGCTATTTCCTCATCTTCAACAACTATGGTCTTAATACCTTTCTCTCTCAGCCTCCTACATAACTCCTTTACTTCATCGATTAGATCTCCACCTTCAAGTGCCATGAACTTATCTGCTATCTTATCTGGATCACGTTCAAAGGGTACTTTCTCAATCACTTGACCATTCTCATCAACAGCTAGTACTCCACCAACTGTCTCAACTATGTACACGATATCAGGTTTACTCATTGTATCACCTCACATCATCTAACAACACAAGTCTAGAGCTACTTTTAAAAACATTTCTAACTCGCTACACACCTTTCTCCTCTAGTACCTTTCTTACTCTCTCATGAAGTAATTCATACACAACTTTACCATCTACTCTACCACGGTACTTCTTCATGAGCACACCCATTAGGGTGGAGATTGCTCGTTCACCCCTCTCAAGTATTAAGTTCCTGTACTCCTCTACAATAGCATCGATATCCTTAACTAACTCGCTTAACTTCACTTTCCTCAATCCAAGCTTTTCGATAGCTTCCTTAACTGATGATGATGGGTTCTGAGCTAAGTACTTCAATATCTCTGGTACAGCTTCCTTAGATATCTCACCTTCTCTAACTAACCTAAATACCTCAAATAGAGCGTAATCACTGATGTTGTCTACTGGTATTCCCTCCCTCTTTAGGTACCGTAGCGTATTGACTAGTACTGATGCTACGAGTACTGGGTTGATACCTAGCTTCTTGACTATCCTCTCG
Source organism: Thermoprotei archaeon (assembly GCA_003649205.1). GTDB lineage: Archaea > Thermoproteota > Thermoprotei > Thermoproteales > B15-G16 > B15-G16. The sequence goes on along the minus strand of QMRC01000001.1, from coordinate 49,133 downwards.
AAAAGGTATAGGTGTGGTGAATCTAGTAACGGCTCAGCTAGTTCTCTCGGTAGGTTTAATTCCTTAGTTAGCCTCTCGAGAAGCTCATCTGGGTACTCAGGTATGTACTTCTCCGCTTCCTTCTCAAATTCGATCGTTATATATACAGGGCGAACATCTGTCTCTGGGTACATTCTAGCTGCTCCTGGTCTTGGTCTCATGAAGTGCGTTGTACCATCTGGATTAGCTGCTCTAGTCTCCTCAGGAATACCGTATATTGCTTCTCTAACTCGCTCAATTATTACCTTGAAGGCCTCCTCTACGTCAATTGGGTTACCTGCTATCAGGATGTATCCGTCATGTGGTCCAATACCTAGCTTCTCCTCGACTGAACGAACTTCATCTGAAGATATTCCGTATGCTGGTAGTTCATCACAGTGGAACAGACCTTTAACACCAGCCCAGACTCGTGCTCTATCAGCTAGCTCGGTAGCAAATCTCCTACCAGGTTGAATTTCGTAACCCAACAATTTCCTTAGTTTTGGTAACTTAAGAGCTAATACTACACCTCCCTTCTCAAGAGCTTTCCTTATCACTCTGCACTTAGTGTTCTGGAAGATCGATGTCACGTCTACAACGTTGCTCAATGTATAGTCCTCTTCTCTAGCACCTCTATTCCTGAGTTCCCGCGTAATCTTGATTAGGTTCAGTTGTCTCAGTACCTCGTACTCAACTATCTTGGGTAGTAGCTCAAGCTCTTGAACACCCTTGATCTCTACCCTAGCGCCACCCACGATCGATATGTTTAGGTCTTGCCTTATGGATCCAATACCTCTCTTCACCTTACCTGTTAGCTTCAGCAGCACACCAATGTACTTAGCTACCTCGTAAACTTGCTCAGGTGTCCTCATTACAGGTCCTGTAGCTATCTCAATAAGTGGAATACCGAACCTATCTAGGCGATACACTACCTCGTACTCGCTCTCTCTTATCTTACGTGCAGCATCTTCCTCAAGACAGATAGTCTGAATAGGTACCTTAAGTCCATAGACGTCAACTTCACCACCTATAGCTACGAGTGCTGTTCTCTGGAAACCTGTTGTGTTAGAACCATCAATAACTATCTTCCTCATCGTATGTATCTCATCGAGTACCCTTGACTTCAATCTCTTAGCTACAGCAATAACTACCTTAAGCGATTCAGGATCCATATCGTGAGGGGGCTCCTCATCGAGTTCAACGAGACAAGTAGTGTCGCTGTATGCTTCGTATATGAATACTCTCTTCTTTCTGAACTCCCAAACAGCAGCTGGGTCAACTCTACCTAGTTCGCTAAGTGATGGTCTTAGCACCCTCCTAATGACAATGTCTGGAGGGTCATTTCTAAGTATTGGAGGGCATTCACAGAATAGCTTCCTACCCGTATCTAGCTGTCTATGAAATTCAAGACCAACCTTTAGACCAAGTTTCTCGTAATCGATCCTCACATAGTCACCTCCTGGTACACCTGTGGATAGGTTACGTAACTCGTCGTCGGATTGATCTCGTATACTATAGGTGCAGTCATGAGCTTTCTAACCTCATCTAGGTCACGTGTCTGAGCTAGCACCCAAGACAACTTGACGTATGCTGTCTCAGGTAACATATCGTGCCCCGGTATGACACCCATCTTAAGTAGTTCAACACCCCTCCTATACACATTCATGTTTATCCTACCATAGAGGCATTGAGACGTCATTACAACAGGTATCCCCATCTCAATTGCTCTCCTAATAGACTTCAGCAATTGCTGACCAACATGACCTAGACCAGTACCCTCAAGCACAATTCCGTGATAACCCTTGTCAACGAGGTAGTCTATGATATCTGGCTGCATACCGGGATAGAACTTGAGTAGTACGGTCTTATTGTCGAACTTTGGCATGCAAATCATGTCATCGATTGACTTAGATCTCGGAATGTACTTCCTATTAATGACCACTATCTCACTACCCTCAACCTTAGCTAGTGGGATGTCGTTTATTGATCTAAATGCATCTCTCCTACTCGTATGCATCTTCCTAACTCGAACACCTCTATGAACTAGAGCATAGGTATCACCTGACTCACCGTGCATACACACAACTGACTCTGCAAAGGGTGCTTTCACAGCAACTGTGACAGCACATATCACGTTCATGACAGCATCTGTAGATGGTCTATCACTTGATCTCTGAGCACCGACGAAGACTACTGGCCCTGGAGCATTTCTCACTGCAAAAGCCATAGCAGCAGCTGAGTAACCCATGGTATCTGTACCATGGAATACTACTATACCTCTACAACCATTCCTGAACTTTCTCTCAATAACTTGAGCTAACTTCTCCCAGTGCTGCGGCGTCATGTCCTCGCTAAAAATCGAGAACACCATCTCAATATCGAGATTTGCTAGGTCCTGTAGCTCAGGTACCATACCGTATATGTCTTCAGCAGAGAACGTTGGGTACACCGCACCTGATACATAGTCAACCTTCGATAGTATGGTACCACCAGTACCGAGAACAGCTACCTTAGGTAACTCAGCTACCTTACTGGGTGGTGGAGGATACTTAATAACTGCTTCCACACCCTTAGCTACGAGCTCAATTCTCTCAATATTATTAATGTGAATACCGACGTTGTAGCCATTATCTAGCTTGATAACGAGACAGTCAAGAGATCCGTACTCAGGTCTCGGCAACACAAGACCTTCAAGTACTTGACCTGACTTGAGGTGGACTCTAACCTTATCAAATACTCTAGCATCAATACCCTTCAGCAGCTTCTTAACATCGTCTGAGTAGCTACCGTACTCATTAAATGACATAGGAAAAACACCACGAACTGTAAGAAGGGGCGAGAACCTAATTAATTACTGTAACTCCACACCAGTGAAGCACTTAATTGTAAAGAACTACTTACTGAGAATCTTCTCTAGCTCAAGGAAGAACCTACACTGCTCATCTACTTTACGCTCAATTTCCTCAATATCTCGATCAGTTAAGTGTGCGAAACGACCTTGAAGTCTTAGGTATTCCTTAATTGGCTTCCTCCGTGCCTTATCCATGTACGGTCTACTGAGTGGACTTATCGTGAACTTTCCACTGCAGTACTCCCAGAGAATCCATGCCCCTGTTTCAACAGCTAGTTTAGCTACCTCAATAGTCTTGCTGGGGTCAAACCTCCAACCAGGTGGACACGGGCTATGTAGATGAATGAATTTAAATCCTCTAATGGATGCCGCTCTCTTCAGTTTCTGGGCAAAGTCAAGAGGGTAACCTACACTAGCTGTAGCTACGTACGGTACTCTATGCACTAGCATTATCAATGCTAGGTCCTTGCGCTCCTCAGTCTTGCCATAGATAGGTGTCGTCGTTGTTCTCGCTCTCCAAAATGTTGTTCCACTTGCCTGGATGCCAGTATTCATGTATGCCTCGTTATCACTCACAATGACAAGGATATTCTCATCCCTAACAGCTGCACCGCTTAATGTAGCGAAACCAATGTCAGCTGCACCACCATCACCAGACCAAACAACAACAATACCATCCTTACCAGCTATCTTGAGAGCCCTTGAAAGACCAGATGCAACAGCAGCAGCTGAGGCAAATGGCACGTGAACTATCGGCATGTTAATTCCTTCCCTAGGATATACGCCAGAGATAATCGATGTACAACCAGCAGGCACAACCAATATAGCTCTATCACCGAGAACCCTACCAAGTATCTTAAGTCCTAGATTATGTGGACAACCCATACAAGCAGGATTACCAGGAAGAACTCCCTTCGGACCCTTGACTAACTCAGCAAGGGACAGACGAGACTCACCTCCTATCCTTTTATCCACGGCATGTACCAACTTGACTTTACCCAACGATCCGTAAGTCCACTCTCAAATTCATGAACAAAACCCTCCATTATCCTAACGAAGTCATCATACCCAACATCAACACCACCGAGACCAGCAATAACGTTCTTGATCGGTACCTTAGACCCTAGTACAGCTTCAACCTCAATACCCAGCACACCCCTCAAGCCAAGCGAAACAGCTCTATCAACCACCAAGACAGCCCTAGCTGACGAGCACACAGCTCTCAGTTCCTCAACAGGGAATGGCCTCACGAACCTAATCCTAACCAAACCAATATCAACACCTTTCTCACGAAGAATATCAACTGCTTCCTTAACATCACCTGACCAAGCACCCCAAGTAACGACAATGTACTTCGCACTCTCAGTCCTATAACACTCAACGAGACCACCATAAGACCTACCAAATACCTTACCGAACTCTCTATCAACCTCCCTAATAACCTCCCTACTCCTCTCCATAGCTCTCCACATCAACCACCTAAGCTCCATAGACACCTCATCAGGACCTAGATTACCAACAGCAAATACCTTACCAGGCTCAAGTACATACGGTAGAGGTCTCCTAGGTGGTAACCAATCATCAACGACCTTCTGTTCAGGAACCTCAACAGGTTCAGCTGTGTGACTAACTGTGAACGCATCTAAACCAATCACCACCGGTAGGAGAGCTCTCTCATCCTCACTAATCTTAAAGGCTTGTAACGTCAAATCAAATGCCTCCTGTACGTTCTCAGCCATAGCAATTAACCAACCTGAATCCCTGACAGTAAGTATGTCTTGGTGATCTGAGTGTATATTCCACGGAGGCCCAATAGCCCTCGTTACAACCGCCATCACAAGTGGTACCCTACCGTAGGCAACCCACCACAACATCTCGTACATGTACAGCAAACCATGGCTAGAAGTAGCTGTGAAGACCCTAGCACCACCTAGCGCAGCTCCGTAGATAGCCGCTAGTGCTGAGTGCTCTGACTCAACTCTGATGTACTCAGCATCTAGCTCACCTCTCTCAATCATCTCAGCAAGCTTCTCAACGATTGTTGTCTGTGGTGTTATCGGGTAAGCTGCTATGACCTTTGCTCTAGCTAGCTTAACAGCTTCAGCAACAGCATAGTTACCTGTAAGTACCTTCCTCATAGCTACTCACCCTCTATCACCATGGTAATAGCACCCTTTGGACAAACACTAGCACAGATACCACAACCCTTACAGTAGTCGTAGTCTATTCTTGGTTCAGTTCCTGGACTCCATTCAATAACTTCATCAGGACAGTAGAGCCAACAGAGACCACACTTAACACACTTACTACTATCGAGTACAGGTTTCATAAGTCTCCATGTACCTGTCCTACCCGCTGCACCTGGTGAAGGTTTTGAGAGAAGTAGCTCATTTACTCTAGCTATTTCCCTACTCACATCAATAGGTACTTCACTAGTCATTACATTAACCAACCTCCCTAACGCTAGACCAAGCTAGCTTAGCTGCTTCACGGTTCAATTCTAAGATCTTGCCACTGAAGTAATTCTCCATTACGGTTAACAGAGTATCCAACGAACATATTTCGAGTACTCTCGCCATAGCTCCCGCCATGGCTGTATTCACGACAGGCCACCCAGCTACGACGAGACCTAGGTCAGTAGCTATCTTAGTGGCATTGATTACGTACGTCTTAAATGTGCTAACTCTCCTCTCGGTTGCTGAGTTAACTATTACGGCTGCTCCTTCCTTACAGTACTTAGCTACATCAACTAAATTGAGGACCTTAGAACTGAAAACCGCAACAGCATCAGCTCTCTTAACCACTGAGTGCACTCTAATTGGTTTATCAGATATCCTGAGGTAACTTCTAACAATAGCACCCCTCCTCTCAGCACCGAACTCAGGCATAGCCTGTGAGTACTTACCCTCTATAGCAGCAGCATGAGCTAGTATCCTAGAGGCAGTGACACCACCTTGACCACCACGACTCAGTATTAAGTACTCACGTAGCATGCTCTAACCCACAGACTTAAGGAACACATAGAACTTAGGTATTACCCTATGTTGTACATAGGTGAAGTGAGGTTGTGAGGTGAAGTTGCTCGATGAGTGAGGAGGTTGTAGATAAGGCAAGGAAGCTGGTAAGGACAGTACTAGCTATGTACTCTCCAGAACCTGAGTTCAGTGATGACGTATTTGAGCTCTTGATAGAGGCAATACTATCTCAAAATACCACAGCTAGGAATGCAGAAAGAGCATTTAGGAACTTAACGTCGAAGTTCAAATTAGTACCAAATTACCTAGCAAGAGCTAGTGTTGAGGAAGTGGCTGAGGCTGTTAAACCAGCAGGTATGCAGTACATTCGTGCAAGAAATATAGTTGAGTTATCTAAGGTGGTTGTTGAAAGATTTGGAGGTAGATTAGACTTCATCAAGGACCTACCTACGGATGTAGCTAGGAAGTTGCTAATGGAGTTACCAGGTGTCGGTAAGAAAACTGCCGATATAGTGCTTCTCTTCTACGCTAAGAGACCTGTAATGCCAGTGGATACCCACATAGCTAGGATATGTCGTAGGCTAGGTGTATCGGATGGAAGCTATGAACAAACAAGGAGGATTCTAGAGGAAGCTATTGGTGGAGACTACCTACTAATGGCTAGAGCGCATCTAGCACTCATAGAGTTTGGTAGAGAGATTTGCAGAGCAAGAGATCCACAGTGCAGTAATTGCCCACTACTCACTCTCTGCCCATATGCTAGAGCGAGAGCGAGTGAAGACTATAGGCAATGTTCATAAGTCGATACACGTGACATGTTCGGGAAATCATGAAGTTGGTGAGAAGTATCTACGCCATACTAGCCATCTCGCTACTACTATCGTCATCTTCATGGTCTCTCTACTTCTTCCTAACTAGGTACTTAGCTAACTCAATGACGCTTATACTAAGGTACTCAGTAGCTGAATTAATACCGCTAGTCATTACACCAGTGATATGTTACCTCGGTGAGAAGCTAGGGTACTGGTTTCTGGGATTGGTTTCAATTCTACAGGTATTTGAGGTAGGGTTGTTAGCTATAGGTATTGAGTACGGTTACTTGTTCGCTGCACCTGCCTCTCTAGGTGGAGTTGTTTTGTTCGCTACATGCTTCGCTATATGCTTCCACCTATCTGGTGGTCGCGGACTTATTTACGCTAAGGTAACTGTGAGCTACGTGCTAGGGTACTCTATTGCTGGTTTCATTGGTGGTTTCTTGCTGAGACTACTTGGTTTTCAGGGTACTGTGATGCTGATTACAGTGCTCAATTTAATAGCGTCTCTACTGCTACTCTACGCGACTAAGAGAGTTAGGGTACGTTACTCCAGATGTACTCTACGTAGTGTTGTTGCTTTACGTGGTGAGTTAACTCTAGTACTGGTGCTTGGTCTTGCTGGTAGTGAGTTGCTGTGGTGTGGTTATGCTAGGATACTTAGGTACATTGTACCGGATCCAGTACTGTACTGCGTAGTTTACTCAGGTCTTCCACCTCTGCTCTTAAGCATTGTGAGGCCTATTGCTGGTTACTTCGTTGATAGGTATGGTTCTGCGTACGTACTCGAACTCACGATACTTAGCTACCTCGCTCTAACAGCTGTAACTCTCGTAATCTGGTATACCTACCCTCTAGCAGCTCTACTGCTATGGCTTATCCCTCTAAGTACGTTCTTCGAGGTATCTGCATTTACCTTACTCTCCAGAGTTTATGGAGCTGTGAATCAGGCTATTGCCATGTCTAGGTACTACTGTGCCTATGGCATTGCTGGTTTCATCGTGCTCTTAACCGTAGGAGTGAGTTCAGATGTGAATAATGTCTTGCTAATTTCAGTAGTTGTATTTTGCCTCGCTGCCGTAGTACTGTACCTATCCATTAGATATCGGAGGTTTAGGTACTGAATTGAGGGAGGAAAAGTGGCGTGCTTAAGATCTTGCAGGCATCACTGTTCCCGCCGTCGTTGGTCCTGTACCCAGTGCTGTTGGTACTACTATTCTCCTCTTGTAGTTGCGTTTGTTTCTCCTCCTTGGACTTAGATTCTTCTTTGGTTTCGGTGGTATCTTGGGTGTTGCGTTCCTCACCTTTCCCGCCTTTGTTAGTGATCCATGGCTTGGCATACCTGTCTACCCCATAAGCTTGATCTACCTAACCGAGTCATGTTTAATCTAATAAACTTTGCTCTTAGGTTCTTTCCTTATGCTGTACCTCTAATTCAATCGTCTTGATCTCATGCTTGATGAGCGTTGTACGTACTCTATCTCTTGCTAGGTCCTTGATTTCTTCTATTGGTTCTTCAAGTAGATTGAGTTCTCTAGCATTTACTAATGCGATGTCGTGGTTTAGGAGCTCGATCTCTACATCAATTTCATGCTCGTAGGGATTGACTAGTCTAACTGTAATCGTGTCTCTGCTTTCGGAGAGCTTTAGTGCAGGTACCTGTATCATGGTGGGTTCTACTTTGAGTGTAGTAAGCCTGAGAGCCTTCCCTGTTCCTGGGTATAGGTATGTGATTGGTTCTTTTGTTAGGTTTTCAGCTACTGTAGGTACTTCCCCTTCTTCGTAGTTACCTCTATGTGGGTACAGGTAGTACGTAACTATGTGCCTCTCTTGCTCAACTACCTTCTGTGCCTCAAGTACCTCCTTAGTCCATGGTGTTCTCCATCCATCTGGTGGATATCGAGGTGCTCTCAATATGGTCAATCTGAGGGTTTGTACCATCAGATCATAGCTGAATCTGGTACCACAGATTACTGCTAGTCCCTTCTCACCATCACTATAGTCAATCCACGTGTTGAATGGTGCTTCCCACTTAGCTCTATCGTATAGTGTTGAGTATGGTGAAGCTGGATTCCTCCTCAATACCGATCCGTATGGCTCACCAACTCTAACGTACTCAGACCAGAAGCTTAGGTCAAGACACAGCTTAAGCATCTTGTGGCAACACTTCCAATCAATATCGAGAACCCCTTCTATCCATGGCTCATTGCTGTAGAGCCTTATGTAGTGCCTTACGTGTGCTTCGTTACCAGACTCATCACGGTACTCGTACTCCACCAAGACAGTAGCTCTTAGAGGACCTCTCTCAATAACCTCCACTCTAAGTGGATTATTTAGCTCTACAAACTTCACACCATCAGTACTCTGAAGAGCATAGACCTCCCAGCAATCGTAGTAGTAATCCACGAACTTCTCGACAGTACCAATGGTAGCTCTACCCAAGGTAGGTTTATCGTCATATAGCTCCAACCTAATACCTCTACCAGCTAAGTACTCAAAACCTAGTACCTTGCTATAGAGCTGCTTAACTCTACCACTAAGCCTATCTACGGTGATTCTAACGTAGCTATTTTCGAGAGCAACCTCCCTCTCATTTTCCATAACTCGTAGATCAGTGTGGACATCTAGGTTCCTCAGCTCTGTAAGTGGAATAGCAGCAATCTCAAACCCATGCACATCTACAGCAACTAGATCTAGAGCTTCACTACTCACGATATCTCTTACTGATTGAAGACCGTATCCTGAGGGTACGTATACGTAAACTCTCCTACACCTAGGTACTGGATTGAATACCACGAGAGTAGTTACATTACCTGACTTCAGAGATCTAGCAACTAACTCGAGCAATACTTCACAAACCTTATTGTGAAGCTCCTTTTCAAGATGCTCCAGAGATCTCCTAAATTCCCAGTACGGAGTTTCAGATAGAGTACCGGATGCAACATCATGGAACTGCGCAGTCAACAGCTCTAACCAGAGTTTCTGAACCTCCTCCCTACTGTAGACCCTATTCGTTACGAGGTACCTAATGGTGTATAACTTCTCGAGAACCTCAAGTAAGTACTCGCATCTCTTAATTAACTCCTTTACCTTAACTTGAGAAGAAAATACTCCTCTATGGAACTGAAGATATAGCTCACCTCTATAGGTGGGTAGAGTTGCACCGTAGCTCTCTTCCAGCATGCGGAAGTAGTCGATTGCTCGAATGTGAGAAGTCTCAACAACACCAAGCTTACTCAGTTCTGAAGGTAGTTTCTCAAGTACGTACTGAACCATATCGCTAGTAGGGCCACCACCATGATCACCATAGCCGTACAGTAGTAGTAGCTCACTAAGTTCCTGCCTTGCAAGTGATAAGTTAATGAATGTACGCCAGAGATCCATATCCCACAACCTAGTCCAAAACCACAGCAGTGGATTGTATACGAGGACTCTAGAACCATCACTGCTTTCCCACCAAAACGCATTGTAGGGGTAGAGGACAATGTCGTTCCAGTTGAGCTTCTGTGTGAAGAAGTACTTAATACCACACTTCTTAAGTATCTGAGGTAATATAGATGGAAATCCGAAGGAATCAGGAAACCAAGCAACCTCAACGTCTACACCGAGCTTCTCTCTAAGGTACTTCTTACCATAGACGAACTGTCTGACTAACGACTCACCAGAGACGACAATACAATCACATTCAACCCAAGAACCACCAACAACCTCCCACTGACCTCTATTAATCAACTTCCTAATCCTCTCAAGTAGTTCAGGGTACTGCTCTTCAATCCACCTATAGTACAGCGCTGTGCTCTGAGCATACTTGAAATCAGGGAACCTCTCCATAAGCTTAATGACGTTGAGAAATGTATCATGACAGACAACCTTAGTCTCATTAGTGGACCATAGCCAAGCAACATCTATGTGGCTATGACCGAGGAGATATATCTTGAGCCTCGACATAGTTCACAACAGAGATACCACACAACAATATTACACTACTTCATGGGTTTACCCCCTAGAGCAACTTCCAAGACAATACCACAGCTACGAGGTTATCATGGACGACTATAATTGATAAATACCATTACCCAGTATAGCCCCCAGTAATCTCAAGAGCTACGGAAAAGGAGTTTCGACACACCATGAAGGTCTATAGGGTTAGAGAGGGTAACCTACGTAGATTAGTTGATGACCTAGTTAGCAAGGGCTACATAGTCATAGCACCGACAATAGAGGAACCTCAGGGAACAGTTATGACAGAGGTAACAACAGGTAGAGATGTTACTTTAGATGCAGGTATAGTGTACCCATCACCAAGGTACTTCCTACAACCAAATGAAGAACCACTCTTCACATGTGAAGGACCCACACCATACGAGATCGAAAGAGTTACACCAGTAATAGATGAGAGAAAGAATGCGTTCTTCTGCATACATCCATGTGACTGCAATGCTATAGCAGTCTTAGATAGTGTACACAGTACCGAACCAAGAGATGTACACTACCTTGAGCGGAGACGACGTGCCCTCATAATAGTTCTGAGCTGTGCAGAGAAGCCAAGTGATAAGTGCTTCTGCGATGTACTAGCGTGTGATAAGCCGTGGTACGGTACGTACGATCTATGGATAGTGCCTAGAGAGGGTGAGTACTTAGTTAAGGTAGGTAGTGCTAGAGGTAGAGAGGTCATTGATGGTATTGAGAAGGAAGTTATTGAGGAGACAATAGTGGAGTCTACAGGTCCTAATCCAAAAGCTGCTGAAGAGCTTGTGCGTATTCTTGATCAGAAGTACGGTGCTGATGTGTGGAGTAAGTTCGCAGAGAAGTGCATGATTTGTGGTTCCTGTCTAGCTGTCTGCCCAACTTGTCACTGCTTTGAGATTGAGGATAGAGTACTGTCGTTAGTACCCTTCAAGTGTACTAGAGTTAGGAAGTGGGATCCCTGTATCTTCAGGTACTTCACAATGGTTGCAGGTGGTAGAGTAGCTAGAGCTGATCCTACTGAGAGGTTTAAGCATAGGTACTACCATAAGTTCGTATTCATGTGGAGGAAGTACGGTGTATTTGGTTGTGTTGGTTGTAGTAGGTGTGCTATTGTGTGCCCAGCAGCAATATCTCCACTAGATGTACTTAGTGAGGTGGTTGGTATTGAAGTTCTTAAGTCCTTACGTACCTAAGCTAGCTAAGGTGCTAGATGTAATTGAGGAGACTCCAGATATCAAGACTCTCAAGCTAAGGTACATCGATGAAGAAGAGCAGAGAAGATTTAGCTTTAGACCAGGTCAATTCGCTGAGGTTTCAGTATTTGGCTATGGTGAGGCGCCCTTCGCAATAGCTTCCTCACCATCTAGGAGTAGTGAGCACTTTGAGGTCTCAGTGAGAGCTGTTGGAACTGTTACGAGAGCAATACACGCACTAAAACCTGGAGACATCGTTGGTGTGAGAGCACCACTAGGTAAGGGTTTTCCAATTGAGAACTTCTACGACATGAATGTTATAGTACTAGCAGGTGGTACAGGACTCTTCGCTGTGTCGAGCCTCCTACACTACATTTGTGAGCACAGACACGAGTTTAGAGATGTAGTACTCCTCTACGGTAGTAGAGAACCAAGACTAATACCCAGAAGGTATGACCTAGATTACTGGAGTAAGTACATTGACGTGTACTTAACAGTTGATAAACCTGATGAAACTTGGAGAGGATTTGTTGGTGTTGTTACACAGCTACTCGATAAGGTACCTACACCAAGAGGACCACATACTGTTGCTTGTGTCTGTGGTCCACCAATAATGATGAGGGTATCAATACCGAAGCTACTGTCGCTAGGCATCAGTAGGAATAGGATCTACCTCTCACTTGAGTGGAAGATGCAGTGTGGTATTGGTAAGTGTGGTCACTGCATGCTATCTAACGGTAAGTACGTCTGTCTGGATGGCCCTGTATTTGCCCTTAGTGAAATTCGTGAGGAGGATATTAGATGAGTATGAAGAAGTTGAGGCTAGGTATACTTAGCTTGACAGGTTGTGAAGGCTGCGTTAATGAGTTACTCGACGTTCTCCTAACGACGCCAGGTTTACTGAATTACCTGGAGCTTGAGTACTGTAGGTTAATCATGGATGCTGAACCCAGCAAGGTGGATGTACTGATAGTTGAGGGTGCTGTAGCTAGTGAACGTGACTACGAGTTGCTTAAGAGTGCTAGTGAGAAGGCTCAGTACGTCGTAGCTTTAGGTTCATGTGCTGTGCTAGGTGGTGTATCGCAGTCATGTTTAACGTTTGAGAACTTACAGCAGATTACTCGTGAGGTATATCAAGGAACTTTACCTAAGTTAAGGAGGTTGCCACCGCCAGAGGCTAAGCCAATTACCGAACTTGTTAAGGTTTCGTACGTAGTACCTGGTTGTCCACCACCCAAATCTGAGCTTCAAAAGCTCCTTACATCACTGATTCTAGGTAAGGAGTTTAAGCTCTGTGAACATACAGTATGCTTCGAGTGCAAAGCACGAGGTATGGTGTGTTTACTTGAAAAAGGAGTACTGTGTCTTGGTCCATTGACGAGAGGTGGTTGCGAAGCTAGGTGTCCTAGAGTTGGTGCTCCCTGTCTAGGTTGTAGGGGTCCAGCTCCTGAGCTTAGAATTAGGGAGTACATCAACATTTTAAAGGAAAAGAATCTGCTTGATTCTGTAACCATTAAGAAGTTAATGAGTATATTCCAGACATTCTCTAGTCTTCGAGCAAAGGTTACTGAGGTGTTAGATAGTGGATAGTGTTAGGTTGAGAGCACTTGAGATTCCGAGAGTTGAGGGTCATCTCGAGGTAGAGCTATTTACCGATGAGAAGGGTGTTGTCAAAGATGTTAGGGTAGCTGCTCTCGAGGGCATTAGGTTAATTGAGAAGGTCGTTACAGGACTGAAGTACAGGTACGTACCTAGTGTCACCAGTAGGATCTGTGGTATATGTGGTTACGCACATACGGTGTGCTCAGTACTTGCGATAGAGAGAGCACTTGGTATTGAAGTACGTGAGGAGGTTAAGATACTGAGAGATGTAGCACTTAGACTAAATCACATTGATAGCCATCTAATTCATATAGCGATGATGCTACCAGACGTGATACAGGATGTAGCTAAGTACCGTGAGCTACTTCGAGACGTGATTATACTGCGTAGCGAGGTAGCTACTGTAGCAGAAACTCTATTCGGTAATAGGGTTCACCCTGTCACTCTAGCGGTTGGTGGAGCATACCACATTCCGAGGAGAAGTGTACTAGAGAACCTACTCAAGAAAGTGAGGGATTTATGTCGTAGATACGAGGAGCTACTGAGGAAGCTACTAGATGCCATGAGAGGTATACCCAAGGTCTCTAGGTATGGCAAGTTCATGGCTCTGAAAAGTCATAGGTACTCAGTCGTGGAAGGAATTCCCACAGTGAATGCAAGCGAGGAAATTGATGTGAGTAAGGTACGTCTCATACTCAGGGAAGAAGCTAGAGATTACTCAACAGCAAAGTTCTGCTTCCTAGACGGAGAGCCGTGTAGTGTAGGTGCTTTTGCTAGATTACTCACAAATGAAAGGAATCTACTATGTGAGCCAGCTAAGAAGGAGGTTATGAATTTGCGAAGAGATCTCAAAGACTACATAACTATGAATTTAGTGGCACAGGTAATAGAGGTGATAGAGCATCTCAATAGAGTAGCTCAAGAACTACCACAGATAATGGACATTGCCGGTAGGTCAATAATTGAGCAACCTAAGAGAGATGAGGGAGTTGGATTTGCGGTCGTAGAAGCACCAAGAGGTATACTCCTCCATGAATACACCGTAAGGAACCAAGTGGTGAGTAGGTGCAATGTCATCACACCAACAGTGATAAACTTAGGTAGCATCGAGAGGACAGTCAAGGAATTAGCTACAGGGAAATCTGTTGAGGAAATTAAGAAGACAGTACTGACAACGGTTAGAAGCTACGATCCATGTGTATCATGTGCTGTACACGTAACCACATTGTCTAGAGCTAGGTCACATTAAGACAACCTTCTCTACATCCTCTTCCCTTAGGTGTCTCCTGCTCTTGAACTCTGCCTTCCTACCTACGTTCCACAACTTCACAGGTCTGTAATACCCTACTATCCTACTATACACGTCAATCATCTCATTACCACACCTTGGACACCTTGCGTAGATACCAATATCCCACCAACCACACTTCTGACACACACTCATAACTGGTGTCAAGCTAAAGTACACGATCCTCGTTGTCTTACAGATATTCTCAACAAATCTACGTACCTGCTCAACCTCTAGCTTTGTACCTAGGAATATGTGCTTCATTACGCCACCAGTGAATAGTGGCTGTATCTCGGACTCAACCTCTAGCTGTAGTCTCAGATCCCACGTACTGTAACTCGGTGTTATGAGGCTACTGTAGAAGGGTACCTTCTCACCCTCACTACCGAAAGGTGCTTCAACAGGTATATAGCTTCTGAACTCTGGGTACTTCTCGTAGTCTAACCTAGCTAATCTATATGCAGCGGACTCAGCAGGTACTAACTCTATATTGTACAGAACACCGTCCTCGCTCTCAAACTCTTCACAAATCTTATTCGCAAACTCTAGCACGGATCTATATAGCTTGCAAACCTCCTTAGCTCCACGTGGGTCCTCAATATACCACAACCTAGGTCTCTGGAGTAGTATGCTACTGAACTCAGGTAGTGCTACGAAACCTATCGTATTGTAGTGATTCATGAAGTGTCCAAGGTACATCCTAGTCATCGGCATGAGGCCTGACTCAAGACTCTTCTCGTACCTCCTCCTCATAGTCATCAAGCACTCCCTAGCCACCCTGAATAGGTCCTGTAGTATGTCGAAGACATACTTCTCATCGCCTCTCTTAACAGCTTCCATAGCTATCCTAGCTAGGTTTATCGTCACAACACCGATGCTACCTGTAGCATCGGGGATAGCCCACACTCCTCTCGGTATGTGCTTCATTTTGAATAATTCACCCTCGATCTCCTCTAGCTTCTCTCTGTAACTGTTCTTATGAACCACCTTAGCTGTGTTAATGACCAGTCTACAACACATTGAGAATAGCTGTGCTACATCAATGCTGTAACCATTTAGGAAGTAGAAGCTACCCCTCCTAGCAGTTGCTAACCAGATCATATCCATCTCAGGGAACTTCCAGAAGTCAGGTGTAACAGGTACTGTCGGTATTGGGAATGTGAAGGGTCTACCAGTTGCATCACCTTCCAGATACACCTCACAAAAGGCCTTGACTACTTCAGGTACTCTATGATAATAGTCACCTAGAGTACCAACTACTTCACCACCGACAATAGCTGGTAGATCCATGTATTCCTCAATCGCTCCACAGGTCAGCATGACGTTTGTGAATGGTGTCTGCATACCTAGTCTGCCTGTGAAGTTGAGGTCATAGATGAATCTCTGAACACACTGCTTAACCCTCTTGTAGTCTAACCTATCGTGTTCTGCAAATGGTGCTAGGTAGAGGTCTATTGCTGAGAGAGCTTGTGCACCTGTCCACTCTTGTGCTATGCAGTAGAGGAAGTTCACTAGGTGATCAACGAGCACATCTGCGTGCTTTGCTGGTTTAGCGCTTATGCTAGGTGTTTTGAGTCCCATTCTCAGTATTCTCTCTGTTGACCAACCTGCGCAGTACGGTATGAATAGGCTGTGGGGTAGTTTATGTATGTGTATCCAGCCATCTAGGTGTAGCTTAACGGCCTTCTCTGGGAAGTACTTCGGTATCAGCGCTCTCATTGCTTTCTCAACTACGTAGCTCATGAGTGCTGTGTAGCTTCTATTCACGTTAGCGTTCTCTCTAACCTCCCACACACTCTCAGCTAGGTACTCACTTACCCATTTCTCAATTAATTTCTCACTCACTTGAAATCCCCGAAGAGTCATAGTTACGAACCTATTTAGTGACCCTAACACATAATTATCCAGGTTATGAGGATGTTCCTTAATTGTCCGTATGCTATATATTTCTTCTGCCCCTTAAAATTCCTGCTCTAAGTCCGGATGTACCACTAGTAAATGATACTTCATAGGTTATTCGCTGTGATTAGAGAGGTTAGCTCAGTAACCCCAGAACTTCCTCATCTATTCAGGGGCCACGGCATTCTTCATCGCTCAACCTAGACTAATCTTAGTCAACTATATACCTTGCTACGTTGTTCCATCTTGGAGAGTAATTGAAATATAGGTTCTGTGACGTTGTAGTTTGCGGGTGAGTGAATGAGTACCTTGACGAAGATCTACGAGAGAGAGCTAGAGGCAGAGATCAAGATAAGCAAGAAGGTTCCTGAGGATAAGAGAGTAGCTAAGTTGCAGAGATGGCCTAGAGAAGCAGGTCTAACGATCACGCTTGACGAAAGTGGGAATAATTTCCTCCAGCTGGTTAAGGTGATGGCTAGTGACTACGGTCTTGAACCTGGTGACAAGAGGTGGGACATCAAGGTCGAGGAGGGTAAGGTTATTGCTAATCTCGTGTGGAATCTCGTTAAGGAAGGTGAGGTAAGGGGTAGTGCTACAGCGAGGATAGAGATTCCTCTAACACCGGTTAGTGAGGATACCAATGAGATCACGTACATGGCAAAGCTCAAGTACACGGTAGAGATAGCTAGTGACCTAGTAACAGCAAAGGCAACAGAGGGACTACCTGAATTCAGGATCTTTTGAACTGAGACCTAGGTACCTCTCTTCACCATGCTCTGCAGTATCAACATCATCTCACGACCATTATCGAGCATATCGTGATCATTGTTGAAAAACACATAGACCTTCCTAGGTCTGACCGAAGCTATGTTCTTAGCAACTTCCTCAAGCTCATCCCTACTATACCGATAGGTATACCACATAGCTCTACCATGCATCCTAACGTACACAATACCATTTGAAGTGTAGATCACTCGTGGTAGATCAGGAGCATCAACAGAAACCCAAGTAACACCGTAGTCACCAAGCAACCTCACGTAATCCCCCTTAAACCAAGCAACACACCTAAACTCAATAGCTAACTTAGGACCCAGATTAACCTCCTCAACAAACTTAACCAACCTCCTAACATACTCAGGAGAAGGTACGTAACTCGGAGGTAACTGAAGAAGGTAGAAATCAAGTAATCCACTATCCTCAAGAGGTCTAAACACCTCACGAAACCTCCTCCAATGCTCAAGAGCTTTCTCACTCAACCTACAGAAGTGAGTAATGACTCTATTCACCTTCACAGACCACCTAAGTGATGAACCAACCCTAACCCACCTCTCAACAAGTCTCCGTCTAGGAACCCTGTAGAAACTCATATTCACCTCAACAGCATTAAAACCACTGTACCTAACATACCACTCGAGAGTACCATCCCTATTCCAGTCATAGACCCAACCAGAGGTACCTACATAGATCACAGAGGAGACCCCTCGAGAAATGACGTGAAAGAAGTACTTAACTCCTCAAGAGAGACCTCACGACCAATAACTAACCCCCTACACACGTGAACTAACCTCCTCTCAAAATCAATAGTGAGAACAACCTCAGCAAACTCACCAACCCCACGAGGTAGATACACCTTAAGCTCATTACCACGCTGCTCCATGACGAGAGTCGTTACATAGCTTAAATCCCTACTCCTATACACATCAACCACGTACCTACACACAGCAAAACCACGTACGTGATCGAACTTAATACCCGTCTCACGAAGTTCAAGAACATAACCAAACCTAGCATAGACATTACGGAGAACAGAAACCAAAGTCGAAGGAGCAACAACATAGAAGTTATCAACAAACTCAATAGCCTCAACAACCTTACTAGCTACGTAGCAAACCTGCTTCAGCAAGTCGCTAGGAACAACATCCATAGCAGGAGCACAAGACCAAGAACCCCTCCTAACGAAGAACTCATACAACACACAAATACCCTCATAGGTTAACAACGAAGAACCAAGAGAAGAAATAAGCACAACCTCACCACCACAGAAACCCCTAAACCTAGACCAAGAACCAACGTAGTCTATGACCAAGGTATCTGGAACACGATTCACAGACCAAACCCTAGTACCTGAACGAGGATCAACAACACCACAGACACGACTAGACCCAAGAACCTCACGAACACCAGACTCATCAATGACGTGAAGCCTCTTAACCAACACACTAACAGGAACACGACTATACCTAAGAACACGCCTAACATCAACACAACCGAGAACAAACACATCAAAACCCTCAACACCAACACAAGCATAGAGAAACCTAAGAACAGAAGCAACATCAAAATCCTCAGTAGGAAAGAGCAGGAGGACCCTCATACATGACACTCCACGTAGTAATGTACCACCCAAAAAACCTCAAAAACATTATCGACGTAGCGAAACTAGTAAGTGAAGTAGGTGGAGAACTCATAGTAGTAGAGAGACCAAGAGCAACCTACACCACAACACAGCTCAGGAACATCAAGGTAATCAGAGACCTAGGAGAACTACCGAAGCAACTAGGACGAGACACCACATACATAGTACTAGAGACCTACGGAACACAGTACCTACACGAAGTAGAGATACCAAAGACAGGAAACATAGCTATAGTAGTAGGAGCAGAAGACTACGGAATACCAAGAGAAGAAGTAGGTAAGCTACCTAGAGCAAAGGTAGTTAAGATACCGTGTAGAGTACAGGGAATGAGCTACAACGTCGTGACAGTAGTAGCAATGGCACTATACGAAGTAATGAGACAGAGGAAAAGTGATTGACTAGGGGGGCTGACACCCACCCTCACCGAAACCAGGAAACAAACCCGGTACTCAGGTGGGCAAACGACATAGTACAGATAGGACATAAAAGCGTAACCCCATACACCACACATAGGGAGAACCATGTCTAAAGTACGTGAACTACTTCAAGAAGCTAGAGAACTACTCAAGAGAGCAGAGAAAGAACTCACAGAAGCAATACAGAAAAATGATACACTAGAGATGAGAGATGCAGCAGAAAAAGCCTGGAACGCAATAGTACAAGCAACAAACGCACTCATACTCCACTACACAGGAAAAGTACCAACAAGTCACTACGAAAGAAGAAAACTCCTCAGAGAACTAGAGAAGAAAAACACCACAATAGAGCAACTAGGACTACTGGATAGGTACATGGCAAGATTCAGGATACTACACGGAGAAACCTTCTATGAAGGAATAATCGACATAGAACAACTAGAGATAGAGATGAAGAAGGTACACAAGTACATACAAGACATAGAGGAACTACTCAAGACAGTATAGGTAAGAACACAACAACACCAAGAATAAAGGAAACCTTAATAATCACCACACATAGACACAGTGAACGGAGTAAAGAGGGCCCGTAGCTCAGCCAGGTAGAGCGCCCGGCTCATAACCGGGTGGTCGGGGGTTCAAATCCCCCCGGGCCCATCATTTACTCATTCTAAGAGCGCCAATTTCAGTAGAGTTTACACATGTTTTCTTGGTTGTTCGTTTTCTCGTGATGAGGGTTACCCAGATCTGAGTAATGATGTTGGACCTCGGTTCTGATTGCGGTCAGTTTCCGGTTTGCGGTTCTTCATCTTTCAGTGCCCCTAAGGTCAGTCATCCCGCTGTCTCTGTGTTGTGTTGTTGGGTATTCATATCCTGTTCTATAATTCAGCGATGTGCTGCCTGATCATGCTTCAGCCCTTAGTTGCTTCATCACGTCTACTTGTTTTCCAGAGTTTTGATACTACTCTACTCTGTGTTTCTTTGGTTGTTACCTCCTGTTCTGTTTTTGGTATGTTTCGTCGTTTCTGTGCATTGTTTTTGTTGAGTTTGGTGGTGTACTGATTTATATTTGCTTTTGCTCTGTGTGTTTGTATGTCTTCTACAAATGTTGATTATGGTTTTGGTTCTGTGTTGTTGAGGAATGTGGTGATTGTCTTATTGTCTTCTTTCGTTTTGAGTGTGTCGATTGGTTATCTTAGGCAGTGGTATTTTCAGGTTGCTCTCTCTAGGTTGTTTGGTGCTGAGGTTGTTGGTTACTTCTTTGCTGTTGCTCTACTGCTATCTGCTCTTGCTTCTTTGGTTGGTGGTTACTTCTCTGATGTTGTTGGTAGGAGGTTGCTCATTGTTGTTGGTACGTGTGTTATCGCTTTGAGTTGTTGTCTTCTCTTGATGGAGTTCTGGGTTGGTCTCGCTGTTGTGGTTGCTTCTCTGGTGCTTCTGTACGTTGGTGTTGGTGTTGTTTCTTCTCCGTACTCTTCTCTCGTTGCTGAGTCTGTTCACCCTAGGTATCGTGGTAGGGTGTTTTCTCTGGTTTCTCTCTCGACTTTTCTCGGTATGGCTGTTAGCTCTTTTATTGCTGGTTACCTCGTTGCTAAGGGTCTTCTCTACATGTATCTGCTGAGTTCTATCCTTGCTGTTGCTGCTGTTATTGCTCGTCTTGGTCTTGTTGAGACTAGATTGAGGTCTGGTAGCTGCGTTCTTAGTCTCTGCTCTCCTTCTTCATTTGTTAGGTATCTTCGTGAGGTTGCTAGGTTACCTGGTTTGGTGTACTTGCTTCTGTTTATCTTCTTTGCTAGTTTCTCAAGTTCTCTATCAGCTGTCTATCTCCCGATTTACTTAGATAGGTTTCTTCACCTTGGTTTTAGTGTGTTGGGTGTGCTCTATACTGCTATGTTGTTGGTTGCTGCTTTTAGTCAACCTGTTGCTGGTTACTTAGTTGATTTACTTGGTGTTAGGTTCTGTGTTTTGTTTGCTCTTTTTGCTTTGGGTTTGTTGATGAGTTTGTTCACTTACTTTAGTTTGCTTGGTTTGTTTGAGTGTGTTTACTTGCTTGTTCCTACTCCTTTCTTCTCTGCTATCCTCTCGACTGCCTACATGGTGTACGTCGCTAAGTTGAGTCCTGTTGAGAGGAGGGCTACTACGTATGGTGTTGCTTATGGGTTGAGTGTTGTTGCTCAGAGTGTTGCTCCTGTTGTTGGTTCTGTTCTCTGGTCTCTTGATCCCTACTTTGTCCCTCTGTCTATTGCTGTTACTCAGTACGTGTTGTTGCCTATTGGCTTTTTGCTGAGGTGAACTCAATGTTCAGTACGTGTTCTAGAAGTTGTTCGAGTACCTTAACTGCTTCATGTGGTGTGGAGTTGGTTACTAGTGTTATGGATGATGGTAGGAGTTCTATGCGGTAGGTTGTGTAGTTGGTTTCTACCTCGAACTCTATGTAGGTGTAGGGTAGTTCTTTGTCGAAGTGAGCTACTCCATGTGCTACCTTCCAGTACCTAGCATCTATGCTCTTCATAAAGTTCTGTAGTTTCTTCTCTAGTGTACTGGTGTTTGATAGGTAGTTGTCTAGTGTTGTCTTCTCGTTCTCTGTTGTTAGCTCTACTATTACGTATAGTTGGTATGTGTTTGGGAATTCGTAGATGCTCATTCTCATGTCGTTCACCAAGTTATTTAGGTGTGTTTGTTTCTGTAATTAATTGTGGTGATGAGGTCCTTTGAATCTGATTGATGAGGATTCCCGATACTGCTGAGCTAAATCTTTAAAGCTATGTCTATCTCAGAGTTGTTCTCGGTGATTGAATGGTTGTTACGGTTCCTGAGGTTAAGGAGAGACCTGAGGTAGGTATTATCGGTGGTTCAGGACTGTACGATCCAGGTATCTTCGAGGAGGTTACTGAGGTCAAGGTGTACACACCTTGGGGTTTACCCAGTGACAACATCATCATTGGAACTGTTAGAGGGAAGAGAGTAGCGTTCTTACCGAGACATGGTAGAGGTCATAGAGTGCCTCCACATAGGGTAAATTACAGAGCAAATATCTGGGCTCTACATCAGCTAGGTGTTAAGAGGATTGTTGCTGTTTCAGCTGTTGGATCACTTAGAGAGGACTACAAACCAGGTGACTTCGTTCTACCAGATCAGTTCATCGATATGACTAAGAGAAGAGACTACACGTTCTATGAGGGACCTGTTGTAGCTCACGTACAGATTGGTCTTGAGCCCTTCTGTCCTGAGTTAAGGAAGATAGTTCTAGAGACAGCAAGAGCACTTGGGATAACGATACACGAGAGAGGGACCTACATATGCATTGAGGGACCTAGGTTCTCGACCCTAGCTGAGTCTAGGATATGGAAGGAAGTCTTCAAGTGCGACATAATCGGTATGACGTTGGTACCTGAGATAAATCTAGCTAGAGAGCTAGGTATGTGCTACGTATCTATATGCATGGTCACAGACTACGATATTTGGGCTGAGAGAATCGTAACAGCTGAAGAAGTTGTTAGAGTTATGAAGGAGAACGTTGAAAAGGCAAAGAAGCTACTATACGAAGTCATTCCGAAGATACCAAGAGAGAGACACTGTAAGTGTGAAGAGGTACTTAGGTACGCATTCCTCTAACACCCAGCTCTGCAAAGCTGTAGTCTCCTCCTTTCCTACCTCATACCTGTCTTTAGCAAGTGTTTAAGGAGCTTACCATACGTAGTTAGCACATTTAATAAGGTTGAGTTCAGTACTCACTTCCTCGGTGTGAGCATGGTTCGTGAGTACTGGGTTAAGGACCTGAGCTTAGCTAGTAGAGGTAGGTTGCAGATTGAGTGGGCTGAGAGGCACATGCCTGTACTGCTGAGGATAAGGGAGATGTTTGAGAAGGAGAAACCGCTGAAGGGTATTACTGTTGGTGCTTGTCTACACGTCACTAAGGAAACAGCAGTGTTAGTTAGGACGTTGAAGGCTGGTGGCGCTGAGGTCTACCTATGTGCATCCAATCCACTCTCTACTCAGGACGAGGTAGCTGCTGCACTTGTTGAGGATGGTATTCACGTATTTGCTTGGAGAGGGATGAGTACTGAGGAGTACTACTCAGCTATTGCTCATGTGATATCTGCTGAACCTGATGTAACCATAGATGATGGTGCTGATCTAGTGACGACACTACACAAACTCGCTCGTGGTGAGAAAACTATGGAAACGGAAATAGCTAAGAAGGTGACTGGTGAGCTAGACTTCGAGAAGCTCATCTCCAAGGTAAGGGGTGGAACAGAGGAGACTACAACAGGTGTCACTAGGCTTAGAGCAATGGCGAGGGCAGGTATGCTCAGGTACCCGATAATAGCTGTTAATGATGCGTACACGAAGTACCTCTTTGATAATAGGTACGGTACAGGCCAGAGCACAATAGATGGTATTCTCAGAGCTACGAACATACTACTTGCAGGTAAGGTAGTTGTTGTAGCTGGTTACGGTTGGGTTGGTAGAGGTATAGCTATGAGAGCTAGGGGTATGGGTGCTAGGGTCATAGTGACTGAAGTCAATCCAATTAGAGCACTGGAAGCACTCTACGATGGCTTTGAAGTCATGCCAATGTCTAAAGCAGCTGAGATCGGTGACGTCTTCATTACGGCTACTGGCAACATCAAGGTGATTAGGAAGGAACATATGGAGAAGATGAAGGATGGGGCAATACTGTGTAATGCAGGTCACTTCAATGTCGAGGTGTGGATACCTGATCTCGAGGAGCTAGCTATTGAGAAGAGGGAAATTAGACCTAACGTAGTTGAGTATAGACTCAAGAATGGTAAGAGACTGTATCTACTTGGTGAGGGTAGGTTAGTGAACTTGGTCTGTGCTGAAGGTCATCCAAGTGAGGTAATGGATATGTCATTCGCGAACCAAGCACTATCCGTAAGGTACCTTGTTGAGCATGGTAAGGAGATGAGACCTGATGTGTATAGAGTTCCTGCGGAGATTGATGAGCTGGTTGCTAGGTTAAAGTTAGAGTGTTTAGGTGTTGAGATAGATACATTGACACCCGAGCAAGAGAGGTATCTGAAGTCTTGGGAAATGGGTACCATATAGTTGAGATGACCTGAGTTAACTGAGATAATGAATTTCCCACTTTTCCCCACATGAGATGAGAAAAGAGAGAAGTGTAGTTAAGGTACTTCGCTTAACAGCATCAGCTGTAGCTGTTACATTAGTTGTGACAGCTCTAGACGTAGTTGTTGTTGAGTACGTTGCTAAGAGAACTGTCGTACTTACACTTAAGAAATTACCACAATCAGCGATGTGCATGACCTACCTAGAGTATACCCACTTAGATAGGTGTCTCGTGTACTGGCACACAGTACTAGCATTCTTACCACCGACAATACTCATGTTCGTCTACATTGCTAGTAAGGTGTTGGAAGCGAATTTGAGGCTACTACCTATCCTCGAGACGATGTTTCTAGCAGAGGTTCAGCTAGCATCAGGTCTAGAGGATATACTCTACTTCGTAATACAGCTGAAGGCACCACCGCAGGAATTCCCTTGGTTGATCAATAAGGCTACAGGTTACCTAGCTAGGGTACTAGGCTATAGAACAGTGCCATTAACAATACTGCTACTACAGACCGTAATACTCAATACTTCAGCAATAACCCTCACATACCTACTTGAGCAATACGTACATAGACGAGGAACCAAGAGGAGAAGTCTACATACCTACGTACCCATTCAGTAGCTGCGAGACAAGTATTGGGGATGGAGCCCCGGCCGGGATTTGAACCCGGGACCTCCGTCTATCTGGCTGCCGACATTACCAGGACGGCGCTCTAACCAGGCTGAGCTACCGGGGCTCTAAAGTGTCAACAAGTGTGTATATCTTAAAGTTTACGTCAACACCTACAGCAGTGACGTACAGGAGGAGTTAGTGGAAGAAGCAGTTAGGAGTTTGATTTAGAGCCCGAGAGGGCTAGAGCCCGGCCCCCAGCACCGCGGTTTCCCGGGGCCTCGCGGACCCCAGTACTCCCGACGGCGGCCGGCGGTTTAACTTCCGGGTTCGGTATGAGACCGGGTGGGACCCGCCGGCTATGGCCGGGGTACCGGGATTCCCCCCTCTCGGGCGGTTCTGAACTGTGTCTTGTGGGTTATTAAGTCTTTGCCTCATTACTCATTAGGAACTTCACTACGTTCTGTAGTAGTTTCTCGTTATCGAATTCACTTACGTATGCGGTTTCTAGTGGTGATAAGTCTGCTAGAGCTACTACTCTACCGTTCTTCGATACTGCCATGACTACGTACTCACCTCTCTTCCAGTTGGTTGTTGAGTAGGCGCTTACCTTGATTAGGGGTATGTAGTCTGTACCTAGCTGTATGTAGGTTGCTGTGTGGAGGAGTAGTTTGGTAATACCCTTAGTGATCTCGTGTTCTTGAGCTACCTCACCAATTACATCTCGGTAATTTGTCTGATTCTCAATGCTGTATGGTGGTATGTATAGGTAGCCTGTACTAAACTGTATCTTGAACGTTGATGCTAGAGTGTTTATTGCTAGTGTGTTACCTCGCTCTGGATCAGCTACTAGGAGTAGCTTTCCTCCTTTCTCAACAAATCTCCTCAACTTAACAACCTCATCGTAGCTATAGACCTTTGTTGGAGCTAGTACGATGTATGCCTGTGCTTTCTCGAGTATGGTATCTATGTACTTGGTATTGAGTAGGTACAGTACTGTAACGTTGTTACTGAGTAGATACTTTATGAGAGGCTCTACCTCATCTAGGTATAGGGAGGTGGTATGTGCTAGATCTATGACTACAGTCTTCCCTTCTGAACTGCTTCTCCAACTGTACTTAGTTGAGACTACATCTAGACCTTCTGTAGCAACCAATTCAGTACCTAGTTCATGTACTCTACTCGGTGGTACATAGATGTAGAACATTACGTGCCCTCTATCTAGTGCTTGTCTGATTGACTTAATGATGTCAGTAGAGATCTCCTCACACTGATCCTCTACCCTTTCTGTCTGCACTTTCTCCATGAGTTCCTCACACGATACAACTCTGTACTCTGTGACACCTGCTAATTTCGCTGCTTCCTCCACAGCATCAAATATCGAACCAACCATGTCTGCCAGTCCATACTCAACAGCATCTAGACCAATGAATATTCTCCCACTAGCAAGCTCCGTAATCGGTATAGTTACTCTTCGTGAACTCACTACGGCATTAACGAACTCATCAAGTAGCTTCTTTATAGCTTCAACAACTGAGCTCCTAGTTAACCCAGTTTGCTTCAGTGGCCCTGTCTCAAGGACATCTACTCTCGGTGTTGGTTTTGGAGGAACGAAACCAATAACACCTACATTACCGATCATTGACGCAGGAGCAACAATAATCTTCCTCGCAGCAACAGCAATGTGGTACCCACCTGAGAGAGCCATTGAGCTAACGTAAGCAACAACAGGTTTACAGCTATCTAAGTCCCTAATTGCTAGGTATATCTCCTGAACATACGCAGCAACACCACCAGGAGAGTCAATGTACAGTACAACACCCTTAACCTCTTCACAGGACTTGAGGAACCTTATCTTAGTCAGTAAATCCCATACCTGTGTCTCATTAGCAATGGAGCCTACGATCTTGAGTAGAGCAATGTAGTTCGTAACCTCATAAGTAGGTACCTTCGGTATGATTTCCTCACTAACACTAGTAGCCTTACATGATAGGTACAGACCAATCACTGTAACAGGAATTATTACGAGAATAATCGCAATTAGAAGCTTCCGAGAAATCACTGTACCACCAAAACGTGACCCTCAGTAAAGGTAAATAAAGGTAAGTCCAAACAATGGAGAACTAAGGGAAAAGAACAAAAACCCCATAGTAGATGATTAGCGAGGATAGGCCCCGTGGCCTAGCCTGGAAGGGCGGCGATACCGGGGCCTCATACCTCGGTACCGAATGCCTCCTAAGCCGCAGGTCCCGGGTTCAAATCCCGGCGGGGCCGCCAAGCACTATCTCCTCTACTCAATTCTAATTCCTGAGATTCTCAGACCAATCAACATCACTGCCGCTCCAAGTAGGATGAGTACGAAACCAGCTACTAGCTTAGTAATCTCTATGGTCACAACACCCATGAGATTTAGACCAAGTAGTATGAGGAGAAGCCCTATAGCAATGACGACTGCGCTACCAACTGATCTAGGTACTGTAATTACGAACTTTGCTCTCTCAAATCTGATGAGAGATGCTAGGATGAAGCCAATTCCCATACCAAACATTGTAAATGCACCGGTCTCACCAACGAGAATACCTAACCCAATACCGACAAACATACACCCAACAAAGATTTCCCACGACCACCTCTCTCTACGCTTCTTAACCCTCTTAGTTTCCTCAACCTTTCCCTCAACATTAGGCTTGCTCAAAGCGAATCACCAAGAGCGAGTTTAACAAGTCATTTAAGTACCTAGCTAACACGTTAGGTGGATTGCTAAGGCAACCTTCTTACCGTCTCTAACCAGTCTATTGTACTCCTCAATGGCTTCTCTAGAAGGCTTGATAACTACCTTAACACCTCTTTTATTAAATTCCTCAACCACCTCTTCATCAACTTCAACTAAACCACTGTAGCCAGTACCTATGACCAAGTACTCGATATCTTCACTAAGTAAATCACGAATATCTTCAAGACACACCCTATGACCTTCTCTTCTCCACCAATTCTCTATTATCCTAGTTGGCGTTACTATGAGGTCCCTAAAGTATCTCCTACCACCTATCACTATGGTACCGAAGTCATAGTGCTCAACTAACTTCATGATGACACCTCACGGATAAGTCTTTCCTGTATGTAGGACTAAAACCTTGTTGGCTAAATCAACTAGCTCTCTAGGTACTTTCTTACCGATGACTAGTGTCGATATTCCTTCCTCAATTAATCTTCTAACTATGTAAGCTACATTACTTAACCTACACCTACTAACTTCAGCAGGTACTTCAATTACTGCAATACCTGGTTTAACTAAGTCAAGCTCTACCTTCAAGGTATTGGCATCACTACTAATCACAAGCATATTTACCCCAGCTCTTCTCAATGATGTTGCTACAAAGCTCTCTCCATCACTTACTACGAGGACACTACGAACGTTTCGTACTTGATTTAGTAGGAGCGGTATACAGGTCTCTATGTCTGATATCATGACCTGTAGTTGAGTTCTCTTCATTTTCCCCTACACAGAGTTCCACGTGTCGACTATATGTTAGTTATGTAGATTCTCAATGTGCAAACTATGGAACTTGACCTCAATTTGTCCTGAGTAAACCTTTTATGAGATGACTTGAAAGAGGCTACACATGAGATTAGTGTTCATAGGGCCACCTGGCATTGGCAAGGGTTCTTATGCTAGTGAGCTGTCGAAGAGATATGGTATTCCGCACATCTCTACCGGCGATATCTTTCGTGAGGAGATTAAGCGTGGTTCAGAACTCGGTAGGTTGGTTAAGGAGTATGTTGAACGTGGTGAGTTAGTTCCTGATGAGGTTGTGATTGAGGTTGTTAGACGTAGGTTGTCTATGGACGACTGTAAGAGAGGATTCATTCTAGATGGATTTCCAAGGACTCTTAGACAAGCTATTGAGTTGGATAGGATTGTGAAGATAGATCTGGTGCTTAATTTCGTAGCTCCTGACGAGGTTATCATTGAGAGGTTGAGTGGTAGAAGGATATGTAGGAATTGTGGTGCTATATATCACGTCAAGTTCAGACCACCTAGGATTCCCGGTAGGTGTGATGTGTGTGGTGGTGAACTGTATCAGAGGGAGGATGATAGGCCTGAAGTCATTAGGCGTAGGTTGGAGGTGTATAGAGAGCAGATGAGACCTATCATTGAGTACTATAGGGAAAGGGGTATTCTAGTTGATGTCGATGCTACAGGTCCTATCGAGGAAGTTGTTAGGAAATGCATTGAGGTTCTGCGTAGGTATGGTCTAGTGAGGGAATAGTTAATGTGTTCTCATACCTTAGAGGTGCGTACTGTAGATGATCTTTTTGCTGCTATTCCTAGAGGTTCACTAATTCTCATTAAAGGTGCTTCAGGTACAGGTAAGACTACTCTCGCAGCACAGTTCATATATCATGGAGCGTTGAGGGGAGAGGTAGGTCTCTACGTGAGTACGTATGAGAGGAGGGATGAGTTTCTCGAGCACATGGCTAGTATGGGCATGAACTTTAAGGAACTTGAGAGGAAGAACTTATTCTACTACATTCACGTACCTATACCTCGTGAAGTTAAGTGTCTTGAAGAGGTCTTTGCAGCTATTTTAGAGAAGTTAGGTGAGTATCGTGCTTCTAGGCTGGTTATTGATAGTGTAACTGCTCTAACTGCTGGTGTACCTGAGCGAGAGGCTAGAGCTGCATTACAGGTATTTACTGTGTATGGACTTAAACCTCTTGGTACTACTACCATCTTCATCTCCGAAGTACCGGGACTCGGTTTCGAGCAGTATCTAGCTGACGTTGTGTTGGAGCTTAGTACGGAGTATTGGGAAGATAGGGTACGTAGGTTCCTTAAGGTGCAGAAGTTTAGGGGTAGGGTTGTTGAGAAGGTACGTTACGAATTCACTCTCGGAAGTAGAGGTATTGAGCTATTAACCACACACGCATTTAGAGGCGTGTATAGCGGTACTTCCCTGAGGGTATCCACTGGTGTACCTAAGTTGGATGAGGTACTTGGGGGTGGAGTGTATAGAGGATCTGTAACGCTACTTCTCGGTCCTTCTGGTGTGGGGAAGAGCTTACTTGCTCTGCACTTTCTTATACATGGTGCTAGAGCCGGTGAGAATGTACTTTACATAGACTTTGGTGAGTCTACTGAGGACTTATGGAGTTACGTTAGGACTACCTATGGTATTGATGTACCTAGCATTGAAGAGAGATTCAGAGTTGTCGCAGTTGATACCTACAGGTATACACCTCGAGAACTCGTGAAGTACCTTAGTGAGGTTATTGACCACACTAAACCATTGAGAATTGCTCTAGATAATGCACAGCATGTACTCATCACATACGATAATGAGGGGTATAGTACTCTCGTACAGATCATTAAGCTACTTAGGAGTGTAGGTGCTACCTCATTTATTACGTTACTATGGGACATCGAGACCGGACTTAGCTTACCTCTCTTAGCGCTAGTAGATAACGTCATTGCTATGTGGCTTGACTTTAGTAACCAGAGAGTTAGGAGAATGATTAGTGTAGTGAAGGCAAAGAAATCTAGACACGAAACTGGTGCCTACGAGATAAAGGTAGTTGATGGTAAGCTAATTATTGAGTAGAGGATGAATTGAAAATGTCTCACTACTCACTCTTCTTCAAATTGTTGAACTATGTAGCGCCAAACCTTGGTTCTGTACTCTACTTTCACCTCAAGAGATTACTAGGTCGAGATCCAACAGAGATATTGGTCAAAGAACCGAGGAAGGTGTATGAGGTACTGAAGACTCTTAATGCAGGAGATGAGAGAACTACCGACTTCTTTATAGAATCCATAGTGAGAGCTATTGAGAGAGAATGTGGTATAACAATTAGTATCACAGAGTTCATCTACGTGATGAAGAGTAATGACAGTGAGAGATTTCGAGAAATTCTCGATAGGATGGTAAAGCACATGGAGAAATTAGCTTGAGAGAACCTCCTCACGTATCCTCCTCAATACCTCTTCAGGCTCTAAACCAAGTTTAGAAATTAGTCTACAGAAACTACATACTTCACCACTAGTCGCTTGAGAACATATTCGACACCTATTGATCCCGACCTTGTCCTCACCAAGATACCGCATCAGTATAGGGGCTAACTTCCTCAGGTAATTACGTAGTAGACTTAGCTTGAGACCTGGCGACCTATCTTCAAGACTAGTGAGAAATTCCTTTATCTTGAGGTCTATACTCTCTGGATTAATGTAGGGACACTTAGCAACTACGTGTGGGAGACCAAGTAGCTTCACGTAGGTACTAGTCTCAAACTCACTTATCTCGCAAAGCGGCTTAATCCTAGCTCTCAAGCCAACTTCAGGAACTCCCTCTAGATATGGCCTCAACCTACTTAGCTGAGTAAGGTCTTGCGTGATAAATAGCTTCAGTATGTACATAGTCAAATCATCGAGTGTATGACCAGTAGCAACAGCAGATACATCTAGGACATCAGCTACGTAGTTTATGAGATACCTCTTAACTAAACCACATACACTACACGTACTCCTCCTAACTCTCCTAGCTATGGCACCTACATCCATACCGAGAATACGCTTAACGTAGAGAATCATTGGTCTAATACCGTACCTCTCAGCAACCTTCTCAATAACTTCCCTACACTTAACTGAGTACTCACCAATACCTAGATCTACGTGAAGAACCTTAATATCAAGAGAAAACTCATCTCTTAAACACCACAAAACATCAAGCAACGTAATACTATCCTTACCACCTGAAACACATACCAATACTGAATCTCCTAGCTTAATCATACCATATCTCTTGAGAGAAGACCTAACCCTATCAACTACGTACTCAGTGAAGTGACGTGAGCAAAACCACATCCTAGCGTAGGGTAAGTACACTTCAGCGGATGCGCCACACCTATGGCAGCGAGCTACCACCATCGCGTACACAACAAACCAACAGACTATTAAATCTTAATAGCGGACTAGTGAGATAGGTATGTGTGCTATGCTCGACATAGCTAACTGCTCTAAGAAGGTTAATGAAGTTAGAAAGCCTGAAACCAAAGATATGGCAAAGAGGTTAGGAATACTATCACCAGAGAGAATATTCCTCAAAAACTACCCAAGAAGATTCCCAGTAACAGCATTCAACGCATCCTTCCTACTGAGTAGAGGAGAGGAACTAATGGTCTATACGAGAATAATCCTAGGTTACTACAAGTACGTAAGTGCGATAGCTTACCTAGAGATCAAGCTAGAGGATCTATATGAGGGATACGTGAACTATAGCCACTACCCAGCAGAGATAATCATTGGACCAGATACAAAAACCGATATGTGGGGTTGTGAAGACCCTAGAGCACAATACCTCAATGGACAGGTAGCTATGGTCTACACAGGTAGAACCTGCTTCTACTTCAGTCACAGGAGAACAGAGAGAACAGTACCCATATTAGCGATCTCAGAGGATGGTATACGTAGGTGGAGTAAAGTAGCGTACTTCACACTACCATGGCCACTGAGAAACTACCTTGTAAGCAATAAAGATGCAGTACTCCTACAGGTAGCCGACAAGGTATTCCTACTTCATAGACCACATTTAGAGAACTTTCCACCAAGTCTATGGTATGGGGAAGTAAGTAAGGAGAGACTTGCATCTGCAATGCAAACAACAGAGGTATCTGAAATACCACTTGAGAGAAACTGCATACTAGCATTACCTGCTGAATTTGAAGAGAGAATTGGGTGGAATACAGCACCAATTAGGGTAAGTGAGGATGAGTACCTAGTTCTAGCTCATGGTAAGGGTCTAGACGAGGTATATCGCGTATTCGCCGTATTACTGAAGTACGATGGTAGGAACCTCGTCATCTCTGGTGTGACTCCGTACTACATTATGGAGCCTAGGACTCCTTATGAGAAGTATGGGGATAGACCATACGTAGTATTCCCATGTGGAGCACAGAGGTATGGAGATAAGCTCCTCATCACCTATGGAGCATCAGACTCATTCATAGGATTTGCTGAAGTCGATCTAAATGAACTACTATCAGCAGTGAAGTCAGTACCGCTAGAGTAGGTGAGTACCTAAGTGAGGGTAATAGCGGTACCGATAGCATCTAGAAAACATGATCCTAGCACATACCTAAAACTTCTCCACCTCTTTAAATCTAGACTTCGAGAACTAGGAATAGAATTCCACCAATTGGTACTAGATGAGAAGGATATCAACTTAGAGAAGGTACGTGGATACGACCTAATACTGCTACTGCTATTAACTGGAGGAACAGCTAGATTAGCTCAGAATCTAGCTGAGAAAACCAGGAGGAAGGTAGTTGCAGTAGCTCACTACGGCCTCAATAGCCTACCATCAGCACTCACACTTAAGTCCAGATTGAGGAACATGTGTCTACTCCTTCACTCAAACTCAGTAGATGATGTAGCTAAGTCACTGGTACGTATCTGTAGGGGTCTGCAGGGACTACTACCGTGTTACCACGATAGGGTGCTGTACATAGGTGATTCAGTACCTAGGAAACCACCCCTACTCGAGCGCTTAGGTATTGAAGTTGTGAAGGTGAAGCTTAACGAGTACTTGGATTTCGCTCGTGAAGTTAGATCTAATGTAGATGAGGAGAGTACGAGAGTATTCAGCACTAGACTCGCTACGTTTGTTAAACTTCAAGGCATTAGTGGTGATATAGTTCGAGAACTATACCTACACTATCGAGCTATCACTAAGTTACTGAAGGAGAGGAGATGTGGTGCTGTAACAATTGACTGCTTTAACTTCATTGATGAATTCGGGGTAACTCCCTGTGTCGTAATTGCTCTACTACTAGCTGAAGGATGTACTGCGCTCTGTGAAGGTGATCTCACTACGTATATTCCGGTAAAGGTAGCTACGGAGCTGACTGGTAGACCAGGTTGGGTATGTAATGTCTGTGGTATTCGAGGTGGCTTACTTGCTTTAGCTCACTGTACTATTGCTCTAAACCTCTGTGAGGATGCTGTATTGCTACCTCACTTTGAAACAGGTAAACCAATTAGTGTAGGAGGTAGATTGGGGTTAGGTACGTACACTCTTGTGAGAGTTGATGAGGATAGTAGTGATGTATATGTTATGAAGGTACGTGGTGTAGCGAGCGGGGTTATGTTTAGTGATATCTGTAGGACACAGTTACTTTGTGAGGTACCTGGTCACGATGCGAGGACTGTAATTGATGAGCTTAGCGGTAATCACCATGTAGTGGTGTGTGGTGATGTTGTTGAGTACTTGAAGTACATTACGTGGTTTCTAGATGCGAGACTTGTAGAGTACGTAGAGTAGTAGTGAAGCTATAGGAGCTATTGAGTAGAGAAGTAGCTCTAATGCTGGTGATGCGGTTACGAGTATTGGGATGGAGTTCACGAACGTGTGCAGTAGTATAGGGATGAGTATACTGTTACTAAGTAACCTAGCTATCCCAAGAACAGTACCCACCTCAATTGAAAATATCACGTGAATCACACACGGTATAGCTGAGCTACCAACTATGTGATGAGGTACATGCCATATACCGAATAGCGTAGCTTGGATGAGGACGGCATTCACTTCACTAACTCTCTGTGCTAGTGCTGTGAGGATGAATCCACGAAAGAGTAGTTCCTCAAAGAAGCTATTTACTAGGTAGTACGGTATGTAGCTTGAGTTTAGGTAGAGGTAGGTTACTAAGTCCTTCATGTTGAAAACAGAGTACAGTACCACTGTAGTGTGCACTGTGATGAGGATGCTACAGACAACGATCGATGACCTTAATTTCTTGGTAGAGATACCTTCGAGACCTAGTACACTACGATTTAGTGAATATAGGGCGATTACTAGGAGTAGTAGGTATGATCCATAGGTTTTCTCTAACATGTAGCTATGGTAGCCTTGTGACTTGTAGTACATTACTTGGAGTACTCTTACAAGTATGAAGAGCGTGTAGAGGGTTAGTGCGAGAGCTGTACTTGGTCTCTTAACCCCACCTAGGTTAGGGTCACGTAGTATGAGCGGTATTGCTATTGCTAGTGATGGTATGAGTACAGTCGTTACTGTGTGTGGTGTTGTGATGGTAGCTAGTACATACGTAGCTAGTGCTGACAGTGCTGTGATCACGATTAGTAGGTGAAGTAACTTAGTTCTACCCAGACGTCATCTCCTCTACTTGACCTATAGCTCGAAGGTATTTTAGAGATTTAGATGTTAACATATGTGGTGGTTACGTGAGCTATGTACCTAGTACCTCAGATCTAGTTCGTGCCGTGTACTCTAGAGTACTTGAGGCTAAGGATGTTCTAGAGCGATCTGGTGACATTAGGAGGACACCACTAGATTACTCAACTACTCTCTCGAGGTTGTGTAGGTGTTCTGTGTACCTTAAGTTGGAGAATCTTCAGAAGACTGGTTCATTTAAGGTACGTGGTGCATACTACAAGATATGGAGGTTAAGCGATGAAGAGAAGAGGAGAGGGGTCGTCGCCGCTTCAGCTGGTAATCATGCACAGGGTGTTGCTTACTCAGCATCTAGGTTAGGGGTTAGTGCTAAAATTGTTATGCCCTATACGGCACCTCTAGCTAAGGTAGAGGCTACGAGAAACTACGGTGCTGAGGTCATACTCCACGGATCTATCGTTGATGAAGCCGTTGAGAAAGCTCTCGAGATAGCGAGAGCTGAGGGTAGAGCATTCGTACACCCCTATGACGATCTCGACGTCATTGCTGGTCAAGGCACTATAGGTCTCGAAATCCTTGAAGATCTACCTGATGTAGATGTCGTGATAGTACCTGTAGGTGGAGGAGGTTTGATATCAGGTATAGCCACCGCACTCAAGATGAGGAGAAAGGGCATCAAGGTGATTGGTGTTCAAGCTGAGGCAGCACCTGCTATGGCTCTCTCATGGAGGTCGGGTAAGCTCATTGAGGTCACTGCCAGAGCTAGTCTAGCTGATGGGATTGTAGTTAAGAAACCAGGTACCTTAACACTTCCTCTCGTTAGGGAGTTGGTTGATGACTTTGTCTTGGTCTCTGAGGATGAGATAGCTGAAGCTATATTCTTCCTGCTCGAGAGGTGTAAGGTAGTTGTCGAGGGTGCGGGTGCTGTTGGCGTTGCTGCTCTTCTCTCCGGTAAGGTACAGGTTGAAGGGAGGAAGGTAGTTGTTGTGGTTAGCGGTGGTAACATTGACATGACTACACTTCTCAGGGTAGTAAACAGAGAGCTTGTTAAGTTAGGACGTGTTGTGAGGATTAGGGTTGTACTTCCTGACGTACCCGGTACACTGAAGGAAATACTACAAGTACTTGCTAGAGCTAGAGCGAACATAATTGACATTCAGCATGACAGATCTACACCTGAGCTGAAGCCGATGGAAGCTGTGGTCACGATAACCTTCGAAGCACCCTCCAGAGCGATTGTTGATGAAGTTCTTCAAGAAATATCTAAACTAGGTTACAGAGCATCAATACTCTGAGGTGATCAAATGAAGGAGGTAGTGTACACGGGTAAGGCACCAAAACCTGTAGGTCCCTATAGTCAAGGTGTTAAGGTAGGTAACTTTCTCTTCATATCAGGACAAATACCCATCGATCCTACAACAGGTAAGTTAGTAGATGGAGCTTTTGAGGATAAGGTTAGGAGAGTTCTAGAGAATATTAAAGCTATTGTAGAGGCTGCGGGTGGGACACTAGATAATGTGGTTAAGGTGACTGTATACCTCAAGGACATAAGTAAGTTTCAGGAATTCAACAAAGTATACAGCGAGTACTTTAGAGAGAAACCACCAGCTAGAGTGGTCATTGAGGTACCTAACCTACCTCTCAATGCTGATATAGAGGTAGAAGCAATAGCATATATACCCTAAAACTCATGTAGTAGTCGGAGTACCATGACATATACCATCGTACTAGCAACTCCAAGAGGGGTAGCTGTTGTCGGTGTAGTCTCTGGAAGTATAGCAGTAGGGACTAGAGTACCGTGGGTAAAGGAGGGTGTGGGAGCAGTAGCTACACAGGGTTACACGAATGTTGCTCTAGGCCCACTGATACTATCATTGCTCGAGAGAGGTTACAGCTGTAAGAAAGCTATCGAGGAAGCACTTAAGACGGATCCAGAACCAGAGTACAGACAAGTTCTCGTAGCTTCATGTCGTGGAGATACAGGTCATCATACAGGTAGGTACTGTCCAGATGTCAAGTATGTTAGAGTAGGTCCAAACTTTGTTTGTGGTGGTAATTGCCTAATTAGTGAGGAAGTTGTTGAAGCGATGTTTGAGGAAATGATTAGAACATCAGCACTACACCCACTAACTAGAGTACTTAGAGCACTTGAGGTAGGTCACGAAGCTGGTGGAGATGCTAGAGGGGATAGAAGTGCAGCAATAGTCTACACTGAACCAGGTATAAGACCAATAGTGATTAGGGTAGATAACTCAACTGATCCCGTAGCTGAGTTGAGAGCTAGGGTAGCTAGGATATCATCGCTGCATCTAAAGCTACCACTAATCTAGTAATCAGCACTACTCTCAACATCATCAATCAGTCGGGCGAAGCGATCATCACAATAATCGAGAAACAGTGTATAGGTTCGTGACTTAAAGAACTTACACCGTAACCCTCGTCACTGCATCTAGTACAGCTCTACCGACTTCAAGTGCTCTAGCCTTAAGCTCCTCAGCTGTTTTCATTCTACGCTCCTCCGGATGCACTAAGCTGTCACTTATCACAAGCACAGCACCTGTCTTAACCTTTCTGAGGAGACCTATCGTGAAGAGAGTTGCACACTCCATCTCAACAGCAATAGCACCTCTACTGACCCACTTCTTGATGAAGTCCTCGGTTTCAGCATAGAATGCATCACTCGTAATTACAGGACCTAAGTAGACTTCAATACCATGCCCTCTCAACGTATCAATGAGCACCCTAGTCACCTCGAAGTCAGGTACAGCAGATACCACTCCATCAGGAATGTACATACCTATTGTACCACCTGGATTGTAGTGAGCACCTGTAGGTACAACAACATCACCAACATGTAATTCAGGTATGAGTCCACCAGCGGTACCGAACCTAACAATTACCTTAGCACCTAACATGACCAATTCTTCGAACACAATAGCGGCGGAAGGACCACCAATACCGTGAGTAGCAACGGTAATCAAGGTACCTCGGTACTTACCTGTGTACGTTATGAAACCTCTATTCGTATTCACTAACCTAGGATCCTCGAGTAACTTAGCAAGTAACTCAACTCTAGCAGGATCACCCGCTGCAACTACTCTAGGTGCAATGTCCTCAGGTCTAGCTAGTATGTGAACAGGTTGATAGCTCATGTATACCTGCATCTACAAGCAGTGATATATTCATTTTCCGAAGAAGTATGATTAAGAAGGAGGGAAGAGAAGTTTTGTGTAAGAGAAGAATCCTTTAACTCTCTGTTCCTACAGGCATTACGTAGATGTGTGTAGTTAGGAACCCAGTTATTCTAAACCTACCACTGTGTGTTGTTACTTTGATAGCTACATGAGGTATAGTCATCCAAGCCTCAACGTCTGAAGCAGTATCCGTAGTAGATAGACCTCAAATACCAGGTACTGCTTCTACCCTTGATCGTATATTCCTCCTTGAGGGATTCCCTGCTGTGTGAGTTCCTTATACTGTAATCATAGTTAGTTTTATGTTGTTGTTACGTGTCTGTTACGCTGGGTGCTTGCTCTATGGTATTTATTTCGGAGGTTTCATTTTACCTGCTTGTTCTTGTGTGGATTGCTAGAGCTGTGTTTCTAGTATTTACCTGTTCCTTCCTTGCTGTTCTAGGTATTCGGTTGATGGATGTACTTATTCCAAAGATTCCAAAGCGTGAGCTCGTTGGTGAGCACCCTATATCGGTTGGTCTCTTTATTGCTGGTCTCTTCATCTTCATGGGACTCGTCATACATGGTGTCTTAACGACTCCGGCTGCTCTCGGTGGTCCAATTCTGGAGGTTATCTTTGATGTTAGGAGGTTGTGCGTCATGACTATTTGCTTCTTTGTCAGTGTACTGCTTGGTGTCGCTATGTTTTACATAGCTGATAAGCTTACACCTAGGATACCGTTCATGAACATCGAGAAGGATCCTATTGCTGTTGGTGTATGTGTCTTTAGCTACTTAGTGTTCTTCGGTCTAATAGTTCATGCTGTTCTAGCTATGCCCATCTAGTTGAGGTGATTATTCTGAGGCGCTGTATCTCTTTGCTCCTTATCCTCATAGTTCTCGCTTCACTTCCTCTTTGTTTCTGTGTTGCATCCCGTAGGTTCACTAGGGTTGGTAGTGAGATCTTCGATGAGTGGGGTATCTGTAGGACTAGGGCATGGGGTAGAGATGGTTTCTTTCAGATCTGTGAGGATTCCTTTCGACCTGTCATAGTGTTCGAGAGCTTGGGTAAGTTCCGTGATGTCGCTTATGAACTTGGTAGGAAGTTCGCTGAGAGGTATCATGATAGGCATCGTCTTGCTGAAGCTATCTTCTACTTCGTTAGAGATCACATTCGTTACCTAGCTGATCGTGAACAATTTGGTGTTAGGGAGTATGCTCAGAACGCTGATGAGTTAGCTGTGAAGCTACTTGAGAGAGGTATTGCGTATGGTGATTGTGAGGACTATGCTGTTCTCCTAGCTGTTATGTATAAGGCAGCTGGTTTCAGAGTAGCTATAGTCCTCGCTCCAGGTCACGCAGCTGTTCTCCTCTATTTGCCTGATTACAGGAGAGCTAACGTTATCTGGACTTTTAGAGGTGAACGTGGTTGGATTTGGGTTGAAGCTACAGGTAGGAACAATCCCTTTGGTTGGACACCTAGTAGGTTCGTAGGTAGGAGGTTACTCGCTTATGAAATTGAGGAGGAACCGCTTTCTCTCAAGATCGAGCCTAGGTACCTTGGTGTTGCTTACGTTAGTATCGTTGGAGGTGGTAGGATTAAGCTTGGTTACGTATCGTCATTCCTAACGCTTCTCTTCCTCTTATGGTTAATGAGGACCTTAGTTAGGGTTGTCTATGTTGTAAGGAGGAGGTACTGGTACTAGGAGGATTTATTGGCGGCCCCGCCGGGATTTGAACCCGGGCCCACGGGTTCCGCAGACCCGCATCCTTCCTGGCTAGACGACGGGGCCTCATCGCTACTATTACGTCACCTTACCGATTTTTATACTTTGCAAGTTCTCTACCTGTATACTGTCTTTGCTGGTGTTGGGGTTAAGTTTTAGTTGCTTTTTCTTCACCATATTTGGTCGGTGATTTGAGTGGGTGGGTATCCTCTTGATTTGGTGAGGAGCGAGGTTGTTGATCTTCTTCGTGAGTTTACTAGGTCTAGGTTTGGCACTTCTGATTACCCTATAGTGTTCAAGATTGCTCCTCCGGGTATGGGTGATCTCTGTATTCCTCTTCACCCTGTTGCTCGAGCTTGTAATTGCTCTGTCGATGATTTGGGTAGAGAATTTGTTGAGTTCTTTGAGGAATGTGCGAAGAAAGGTAGAGTTAGGTTTGTTAGGTCTGTTGAGTTTGTTCGTGGTTTCCTCAATATCTGGGTTAACGAGCGTGAGATAGCTAGGTTGCTCTTTAAGTTAGTTCGTGATCTCGGTGATTCATTTGGTAAGCCTCTTGATTTGAAGCCTATGAAGATACTGATTGAGCACACTAGTGCTAATCCTATTCACCCACTTCATCTCGGTCATGGGAGAAATGCTGTTCTCGGTGATACATTAGCTAGGTTACTTAAGTTCTGTGGTCATGAGGTTAGGAGACACTTCTACGTTAATGATTGTGGTCTTCAGGTTGCTTATGTTGCTTATGGGTTTAAGTTACTTGGATCACTTGAGGTACCTGAAGGTTGGAAACCTGATCACTACGTTGGTTTTGTGTACGCTGCTGTTAACTGCATTGTCGAGCTACTTAAGCTGAAGAAGAAACTTGAGGAACTTAAGAACTTGGGTAAGGAGGATGAGTACAGGCTCACTCTGAAGGAGTTGGATGACTGGTTAGGGGTTGCTGGTGAGCTTAGGGAGAAGCTACCTCATGTATTTGATAGATTGACGGAGTTGATTAAGTCTGATCCTAATCCAGAAGCGTCCATAATGGAGATCAACAGGAGGTATGAGGCTGGTGATCCTGAAGCTGTTAAGCTTGTTAGGTCGATCTGTGAACTCTGTCTAAGAGGTTTTAAGGAGACATTAGCTGAG
This sequence comes from Thermoprotei archaeon, assembly GCA_003649205.1. Taxonomy (GTDB): domain Archaea; phylum Thermoproteota; class Thermoprotei; order Thermoproteales; family B15-G16; genus B15-G16. The sequence goes on along the minus strand of QMRC01000001.1, from coordinate 7,772 downwards.
ATAGGTATTGAATTTGATTCATGGGATTGGGAGAGTGATATTGCTGTTTGGTCTGGTGCTGTTCGTGATGTAGTTAAGAAGTTGGCATCTCTACCCTTTGCTGTTGTAAAGAACGGTGCACTCACCTTCAGAGCTAGTGAGTACCTAAAGTGTAGTGGTGTTAGTAAGGTACTCGGTATAAGTGATGAGAGCGAGGTACCTGATGTCACGTTAACTAGGAGAGATGGCACTACACTCTACGTAACAAGAGATGTTGTCTACACGATGTGGAAGTTCAGGAAGTTCGGTGTTGATAAGGTAATCAACGTCATATCTAGTGAACAGAGATTAGCACAACTGCATCTCAAAATCCTACTTCACGCACTAGGTTACAGTGATTATGCAAAGAACACAATTCACTACTCATATGAATTTGTTCAATTACCTGGTATACGGATGTCAGGTAGGAGAGGTAGATATGTGACCTTGGACGAGGTCGTTAACGAGCTACGTAGGAGGTGCCTTGCTGAAGTCAATAAGAGACAACCACATCTGAGCAATAGTGAGAAGGAGAACATTGCTAGAGCTGTAGCTAAGGCAGCTCTACGCTATGCATTCGTATGTGTTTCACCTAGTAAGGTCGTTACCTTTGACTGGAGTAAGGTACTAGACTTCTCAAGGAATAGTGGACCATTCCTTCAGTATAGCTATGCTAGGGCATGTGGCATACTTAGGAGAGTAGAGTCAATACCTGATCTCGAGTCGATTCAGGTTCCTGAGAGCATGGATCCTAGTGAGAGAGAATTAATTGTCAAATTGTGTCAGTTTCCAGATGTTGTTGCTGAAGCAGAGAGGAGCCTACGTGTTGATGTAATAGCTGACTACGCTAATTCGTTGTGTCTCACATTTAATACATTTTATGAGAGGGTGCCTGTTCTACAGGCTAGTGAACCACAGAGAATCTTTAGACTTGGCCTAGTGTACGTGTTTAAGAAGGTGTTGGGAATAGTGTTCGATATCCTTGGATTGGAGAAGTTAGAGAGAATTTAGCTACCAGATTCTTCAAAGCTCTCTCCTTCCTCTAAGCCTTCGGAAAGCTCAGCTTCCTTAGCTTTCTCAAGCATTTCCCAGAACTTCTGTCTCTTGAGTTCTCTTCTCATTCTCCTCAATCTAGCATATACTGTCCTGTGCTGAGCGCCTGAAATGAGTCTCATAACAGCATCTCTAGCCATTCTCACCTGTTCATATGTACCGAGTATAGCTACGTACCTATCACCGATGACTATGTGGGCATTAGATAACTCCTCAATCATTCTCCTAGCCTTACCCTCAGTACCTATTATCCTAGCCTTAACACGAACTAAGTCCTCTCTCCTCCTGAAGTACTCCTTGAGGTCAATAACCTCGAGATATACATCGTCCTCCCTTAGCTTCAGAGCAATATCTGGATTGAAACCGTAGCCAATAGCCTCTACGACCTTTCTAGCCTTCAGTATGTCAGGTAGTGAACAACCTTCAGTAGGTTCAATTGCTACTTCACCGGTTTCACTATTTACTGTGAGCTTTACGTGGAATTCCCTCTCAATTCTCCTCTTGGTAACTCCATCAGGACCTATCAAGACACCAATCCTGTCCTTGGGTATGTTAATAACTATCCTACCTGTTAATGGCATTGACATTACTTACCACACCCACTAACCTAGCATTGAAGAGAGTTTAAAAACGATACTAACTATTAGTCGTATAGCAAATTTATGGGTGAGGAGGTATGAGTGGTATTGACAGGGAGGTTGAGTACTATGAGAGAACTAAGGTAGATAAGAGACTGATCAAGATTAAGGACGAGGACTTATTCAAAGCTATTGAGGAAGTATTTGACCACAGAACCCTACTCAATGTTCAGAAGTTAATGAGGAAGGGAATCATTAAGGAGCTTCGTGGTGCTGTTGCTCAAGGTAAGGAGGCCAAGGTCTTTTGGGGTATTGGACCGAATGGCGAGGATCTAGCTATCAAGATATTCTATGTTGAGACTGCTGACTTCATTAAGGGTAGGTACAAGTACATTGAGGGTGATCCAAGGTTTGAAGATCTTAAGAGAAATCCAAGGAAACTAATCTGTGCTTGGTGTAGTAAGGAGTTTAGAAATCTCAAGCTAGCTTATGAAGCAGGTGTTCGTGTTCCCAAACCAGTTGCCGTTCTAGAGAATATTCTTGTCATGGAGTTCATATCGCTTGGTGATAAACGGGGAGTCCCTGCTCCACTGATTAAGGATTATCCTCCTGAAGACATTGAGAAAGCCTACTGGACAATAATTGACTACGTCAAGAAGGCTTATGTCAATGGAGGTATTGTTCACGCAGATCTATCCGAGTACAATGTACTGAATACAGGTACCGAACTAGTAATCATTGACTGGGGATCGGCTGTCAAGAACAACCACCCATTGGCTAAGGAGTTTCTAAAGAGAGACATCACCAACATAACTAGATTTTTCACGAAGTTAGGCCTCAGCGATGTCGATGTAGAGGAGATCTATCGAGAGATCCTTGAGGAAGCTGGTGAGAGTGAAGAGTAGGGCTCTAGATTATCTCTTCCCTCTCAAGCTTATCTAAAACTTCACTGAACCCTGCTTTCCTAAGTTCATCAACTTCGTTCTTCTCGTACTTATGCACAATATCTGCTCTATTTGGCTGGAAATCCCATGGGACTACTAGCACAATATCCCCTTCTCTAACCCACATCCTCTTCCTGTACCTACCTGGTATCCTACATACTCTGACCTTACCATCTGCACAGAACACTCTAGCTCTATCATCACCAACTAGCTGAATTACCTTACCCAGCATCTCACCTTCAGCTGGTAACCTAATTCTCCTAACTTCACTCATGAAGACACCACCTAGGCTCAGAGTACCTGAGGTATGATATATGTCTTACCGTTTACCTCCACGAGAAGTACTTCCTTCTTCGGCTCAACTACATCACTTCGAGAAATAGCTACCTCTACGGTCCTGTAGTCACTATATCTGAGTACCTGAGCGTAAGCACCTTGAACAGATAGCACTAGGCCCTTGCTAAAGCTCTCTCTAGAGACTACTCTAGTGACGTTCATAGCTTCATCTCTACTAAGAGACACCACATCTAGCCTCTCAAGATCTAGAGCCTTGACCTTCCTCCCATGTATAGAGACCACGTACAGTACTCTACTACCTCTATCAACTACGACATCACCTTCTCTAAATGGAGGAAGTAGTACCCTAACAGTAACCTTTGTCACAGGTCTACCACTACTACTCATACCAACCACCTTCTGCGTCTCAAGAACCTCACATACAAAGTGCTTACGGAGGTTATGTGCTACTGAACGAACGACGCTAGCTGATGGGAAGATTATGTCGATGTAGTTCTCTGACTCTCTAACCTCAACAATTCTAGCCTCTCTATCCCTCCTGAGAAGTTGCTGTACAAAGCTACTCACTATACTAAGTATTTCCTTCTTTTCATCAGCTGTTAAAGCTCTATCCTTTGCTCGTATCTGTAGTATTGCTCTCTCCCTCTTTAGAGCTACCGCACGACATACTGGACATATCTCAGGAACTATCTGTAGCTTAAACCTAGCAGATTCCCAGTAATAGTCCATAGCTGGGTGAACCCTACCAAGTACCTGGACAATGACATCAATAGCTACGTGAGATAAATCACTTAGGTCAAGTACTTCAGGATTCTCTACCGTGAACCTAACCTCCTTAGCTTCTCCACGAATCTGAATGGCACGATCCAAGAACTTACTAATGACCTCCTGTAGAAATTCCTCGCTAGATCTATAGTACTTGACCTTAGTCCACCTACCTCTAAACACATAGCTCAAGCATTCACGACAGACCGGAACTCTAAGCACCTTTTCTCTAACCTCAATTAGTGGGTGAAGCTTCCTATAGCACTCCTCACATAGATTCTCAATGAGCTTCACACCTGTCTTATTGCAAAGAGCACAGAACCTCTCAGTACTCATCTACTCCAACCTCAGGATCTGTATGTGCGGTACATCACCGATCAAGATAATTGCCTCACGGTACTGAGGATACCTACTCAGTATAACGTTTACTGTATCTCTACCGAGTGCATTAACCACATCAACCTCCTCAATCAACCTTAGGAGCTGAGACTCGGTTATCTCCTCACCACCATAGAACCTAGGATCAACGTACACAACTAACTTCCTCTTCGTATCAATAATCTTCTTACCGAGTAGATCCTTATCACAGACAGCTAGTATCGTGTACCCACCTGTGGTATGCAGTTTTGCGTAGAACCTCCTCTCCATAGAATCGCCTATGCCATAGGCTTTACGGAGCTCTTAGCACCACAAGCAGTACAGACCATGAACACCATTCTCTTCTCCTTAACCAATATCGTGTCAGGCGCCTGACAAACAGGACAGATCACGTAGTTCTTAATGTATCTAGTCAAGATGTCGATAAGTCTCTGTCTAGGGAATTCACCCTGAATAATGAGTGAATCACCTTCGATGTGGCCCGGAGCTGCGAGTTCTCTAAGTAGAAACCTAGCTACATGTGAGGGCTCTCTATTTAGTATTGAGCACAGCTCCTTGAAGTTCTGTATCATAGTTCTCTTACCAGCAACAATCACCTTAAGTTGAATACCCTCCAATCTCCTTCCACTAGATGTCCTAGGTGGTAACATCCTAAGTGCTCTATCCAGTAGCTCCAAATACCTCTTATCTACAGTACTCATACCCACCAAATGCACTAAACTAGGTCGAGTATATAAATCTTGACGAGAGACAAGATATGAAGATCGAAGTAGGTGATGGATTTGAGGTACAGAACCATAGTCCTAGTCCTAGTCATGACACTACTACTAACAACAACTCCCCATACATACAGCTTAGTGAGAGAACAAAGTACCTACTACACGATTCACATAGTAATTGAGGAAGGAAATACCACAGGTACATACATCGTACTAATTAGAGACTTAGCTAATACCAAGTACCCACCATCGTGGAGAGAATACGTACTTCAAGTAGCTTCGAAATACCCTGTAGTAGCAGCAGCACTACCCACCGGAATGTACGAACTTACGGTACTGAAATACGAGGCAAAAACACCTACCCAAACCACATCTGTAAAGACACTGAAAATAGGTAGTGTTATCCCTGTAGGAAGTAGCTATAGAGCAGGTAACTTCACCATTCACTACACCCCAGGAATCGAGTTACAGGTACTGCTGCTTAACGTAACAAGTGACTTAACCATACGCGTCAAGCTAATACCAATCACAGAGTACCCAAGAAAGAGATTGAGTATTCAGATACAGGTAAATGCAACAGCATTGACACACTTGCTCAAGGAACTCAGAGAGAAACTTAAGAAATTACTCGGTAGGGACGTTGAGGACATAGCCACATCACTAAATTGGACAAATTACGAAATAATGATTCACCTCAAGTACGTAGGTGGTAGAGAAGTCACGATCAAGTACATACCCACGCTATGGATCACAATATCCTCAATACCACTCACAGCACACACCAGAGTTCAGGTAGTGAAGATGCCCATAAACCTCACTACAGAAATTCCAAGAATACCCACTACGATAGTAGCAGTAATGAGGTGGAGATTAAGTAACGTAACCACTAGGGTAACGACAGTACCATACATAACCAGTAGTTTAGTCCTAATGTCTCTCAAGGAATTACCAACTAATGAAACTACAGTAACACTCACACTAGCTAGACCACCCACAAAGTACCTCTGGAGATCAATTACACCAACCACACTAGGTAAAGTAGTTGAGAGAAACACCAAGGTAAGTCAAGAAAAACTCAACAAATCACCTACCAAAACGCAGAAACAAATTCAGCAAGAAACCACGATAACGAGCAAAGGTATCACTCAACAGCACAAAGTAGTGAGCACTCAGAAGTCATCAATAATCCAGAGGAAGGAGTACATCAAGGAAAAGTACATTGATGACGTACTCTACATGCTAATCCTCACTACACTAGCTGCAGTAGTACCCTTTGCAGTGACCGCACTGTACATAGTCCGTACTATGAGAGGAGGCTCGTAGCTAGGAACTGCTATCTAGACGATAATAGTGCCTTCAAGGCGATATTCGTTACCCGTTAATGGATCGTAATGAGTAAGAAGACAATGATTAAGGAGGTAGTAATGAATACAGCACGAAGCAGCACAAAATCAGTGGTAGGAACGTATTTGTCTCTACTAACACAAAGAGAGTAGGTAAACCATGGAGGATGGCCTTCGCTAGAGGAAGGTAGCGAGCGGGAGTGAAGATGGTAGCGATACTGCCGAGTGAGAAGATCACTAGAGGTAACGTAATGAGGGATATCCCTACCTTAGGGAACTCGATACTAGGTAACCTAGTAGCTAAGGTGGTGGAGGGTACAACCCTCAATACCATAGCCGTGGAGTAGCAGTGATACTGAGGGTACCCGCAGAAGCACAGACAGGATACATCACAACTAAGAGAACTATTCTCAGTGAGAAAACCTAAGGTAGCTAGTACAGAGGTCACTACACCAACAAAACAAAGTACCCTAAGCACAATCCTCTGTACACGACCTAGATGCACACCTCGTAACCTCAGTAACAAACCCCGAGCATACAGAAGAGAACCGAGAGTCAGAGCAACAACGTACTGAGAACTAAATGCATAGAGAATCATGCAGAAACCAATGAAGCTAGCTAGAGCACGAATGAGCAGATGTCTTAACATACTCATCAACAGACAGGAATTACAAGTCTAAGTACGTTACTGGGTAGAGAGGAGGTATGAAATTGGTGCGGGGGGTGGGATTTGAACCCACGCAGGCCTACGCCAGCGGGTCCTAACTGCGGCGGGGCGGGGCCGCTTTCTGGACTTCGTCTTTTCTTCTCAGTTTTTAACCTTTTTCCTCGTTCTAGGGATCGTTCTCAAATCGAAAGGGGGTCCCTAAATAGTGTCTTAAGTTGGGTACCGCGGATTTTTTACACCCAGCTTAAGTAACAGGGAATTTGCGGGGGTCGAGGTTTGAAGTTTGTTGACTTGTTGCAAAAATACGCTGACATCTTGATTGAACTGCAGGCGTTGCTGGTGACGGATTTGACGTATAGAGGGTTAATAGGTAACAAGCTTTGCCTAGAATTTGGGACTACTAACGTATTTAGTGCACAGTGGATAGAGGTTCTGTTCACGAATTATGCATCCAAACTTCCAGATACTGACATGAGAAGGTTTGTATACCATATGGAGGGGAGGGAAGCTTACTTCTACCAACTTAGATTACCACGAGACTTCGGATTCCTCGTGACAACGACATATGGTGAACAACATGTTGGACGTCTTTGGGCTAAGAGAATACCAGAGTGGGTATTTGACCTCACGAGAAAGAGGGGAAAACTGATCGTGAGATATCTTATTCGCAGCCTTGAGGCAGAAGGAGGAATAGAGGTGAGTAATAGCGTTAAGATTCGATTTCTCGTAACCTGTGATGAGGGATTACTTAAAGACTTTACAAAGCTGCTTCGAGAGCACTCTATAAACTACTACATTAAGGTAGATAGATCAAAGGTCTCGAGAGGGTGGAAGACCTACTATAGTGTGTACCTAGCCGGTACTTCATTTGAGAGAAGAGAGATAATTAGAGATCTCGTAGCGTACTCCGTGCATCCTATGAAACGTAGATTGCTCGAGCTTGTTCTGCGTTACTATGAGGGTGAACTTGACCTAGATTCTCTTAGAAGGAGAATTCGTGAGTTAAGGAG